>NZ_JAUIZJ010000003.1:0-384970 GCF_030435535.1 Bradyrhizobium sp. WYCCWR 13022 | reverse complement strand
GGTAAACAGGCCAAGGCCGTGCTCGGCGTCGACAAGCTCGAGGCCGTGGCCGATCGCGGCTACTACACAGGCGAGGAGATCAAAGCCTGCGCCGATGCCGATATCGCTGTGACGCTGCCGAAACCGAACACGACGGGCATGGAGGCGAAGGGCAAGTTCGGCAAGCACGACTTCGCATACCTGGCCAAGCAGGATGTATATCGCTGCCCGGCGGGCCAGTTGCTGGCGTATTGGCTTACAACAGTGGATGGCGAACGCACCATTCGGCGCTACGCCACGAAAGCTTGTGGAAGCTGCCCGCTTAAGGCGCGCTGCACCACGGCCAAGAACCGTGTCATCTCCCGTTGGGAACATGAACACGTCATGGAGGATGCCCAGAGGCGGCTCGACGCCGATCCTCAGGCGATGCGTCGCCGTCGCGAGACGGTCGAGCATCCGTTCGGCACACTGAAGATGCGCATGGGCGCGACGCACTTCCTGACGAAGCGCTTGCCGAAGGTCGCCACTGAGATGGCGCTGCACGTGCTCGCCTACAATCTCACGCGCGCAATGAACATCATGGGTGTCGGTGCGCTGATCGCGGCGATGCAGGCATGAGGCAGGAGCGCTGTCGTGCGCGTGCCGCCAACCTTTATCGATCAATCACAGTGACCAAGGCGAAGCCAATGGGCCGGCTTCCGGCACCTTGGCGGAAAATATGCCACTTTGGCGCCAGTTGGCCCTCACAGGGACCGTTCACGGCCGTGTCACCCCGCACTGAAGCGTTTTCACGCGACCAAGACCCGAAGCGGACTTGAACGTCCCATGTCCTATTTCGCGCCAGCGTGCGAGACGGCACAAGTCACCATGGAAGCTTGGCGGGCGGTCAGCTGGCGAGCCTTAGACAGATTGATGATTCTTACGCCAATCGCTCATCTGCCCGCGGTGGTCACCACACTGTTCTGCTGCTCTCAACGACGTTCCGCCTCGAGCGAGACGCGTATCTGGCCTCATTGAAAACGTCTGATCTCAAAGGTGAACGTCGCCCGTGAGACCGGTCCATCTTCGTCGCGCACGTTGATTGCAAGACGGCGTGCAGGAGCATCGATTGTACAGAGGCGAACTTCATCTTTGGCCAAGTGTGCCAGCGCCAAAGTTGCTTCGTGCTGCATAGCCTCAATCGAAACGAGATCCATCCCCTGTTCGTCGGGGATCATCTCGTCACCTTCGCGCTGATCGAAAAAGTACCTACGCATGCAATTGCTCCCGGATAAGGCGGGAGCGCTATAGCGTCTCTCTTGTCACCGGAAATGCCCAGATCGGATCGGTGATGATGCCAAGCTACCCGACTTCCAAGTATTCCTCAACCTTGGACGATGAGTAGCTTGTTCGCGGGAAGGTTCGGGCTGGTATGTTGACCGACCGCGGCGCATACTCCACGAATGAAAAACCGCATCGGCTGGACGACTTGCCCCTCCATTGGAGGTAAATATGCAGTGGCCGAACTCCTCGAGGGTGGAGTAGTCGGCAATGGACTCATCACATTCGCCACCAAGGCGCAGGCCCAGAATTTCATAGACTCTGGCCAGGCCGATGAGCTGGGGGCGCGGGGTTCCGTGCCAAAAGGCCGCGAATGACCACGCGCGAGACCCTGCGCGACAAATGGACTGTAGATCTTGAGTGTCCATGTTGTGGGAGGCTGGACGTGGCGCAGCTCTCACAGGCAGATGGCTACGCCTATGTAAGGGGGAACACCGCTACGCGCGCCGATCATGTGCCGTTCGGCTTTGCCTGCATCAATCCGGAGACCTGCAGCTTTCAGTGCTCGAAATGTCAGGTGCCAATACCGTGATATTGCTCCCGCGAATGAGCGACAAGCGGCCATGACTATTCTTCGCGAATTGCACGCTGCGGAGAAAGGTTCGTCAGGATGGCGCAGAACAGAGCGCCCTTTACACCCTCGAGCTACCCATATAGCGTTCGTGTACAGGTCAGCAAAAATGCTCACCTCGAAGCTGCCCATTAAGTTGCGACTTCCGAAGTCGCCGCCATCGTCGTAGCAGCAGCTCACGTGCCATCGGAAGGCGCAATCATAACATTGTGTTGATCTCGCGCGTCAGCGTCGAAGGTGCGTCTCCGCGCGCGCTCAAGAATGGCGACCTTCATGAAATTTCCTGCAATCTTGCAAGGCGAGGCACGGACCCGCTTTCTTCAAGGAATCGCGTTCGGCGCGGTGACGACCATGGCGATTGGATTTATGTGGGGCGGTTGGGTCACGGGGGAGAACGCCAGGATCATCCGCATCACGGCGGAGACCAGCGGCCGGATGTCCGTTCTGGTGCCGCTTTGCGTCGCTCAGTTCACAGCCGCGGACGGCGCCCTCGCCAAATTCAAGGCGGCAAGCGCTTACTCCAAAGAGAACGTCGTCAGCGAATTCGTGAAGAATGTGGCATCCACAAGCATGGATTACTCGATCGCAAAGGCTTGTGCCACCGGGATCGAAACTGAACTCGCAAGCCCAGCGACAAAGAGTTGACGAGCGTACCCGCAATGCGCACCGAGGCTGCGCGTAGACATAGCTGTTCGGTAGAAAATGGGCGACGATCCGGAAGAGCGTAATGGTTACGCCAGATGCTCTTTCTCGTTCGATATAACTAAAAGGGGCGGAACGTCGCTTCGAAGCGAATGTTGGTTTGACGGAGACAGAATCTTCGTGAGCAGCGGGACAGTCCCGCTCGCGGCCGGAGCGGTGTAACGCCCGCCTGGTCGCGCCAGTCCTTGCTCAATCGCAAGAGAAACATATGAACAGGCAAAAGCCGGTCGCTGAATCTCGCCAATAGAGCGCAGGTCAAGATCCTGCGCCGGCGCCTCAAGCTATCGGATGAGCAGCTTAGAAGCGTCGTCCGCGAGTCGGGCAGCTCAATCTCGGCCATCATCAAAGAAGCCGCCAGTCTGAAGTAGACCTTGGGTCGCTCTCGCATGACACCGGCCTAACAGCGACCGGCCAGAGACGACCACGTTCGGACCCAACACACTCGTCAGCTTCAAGGTCTGGACTGACAAACTCGCGTAATGCGTTCGCAGCAGGCAATCGGATGCCGATCGCTAAGATTGATCTCGCTTGTTGGCGAGAACACTGCTACACCGTTGCGCATCACCGCGCGCTACGTGGCTGTTATCGGTGACTGAGAGCTAAGCGCTCCCGCCTTAACCTGAAAAAGGCGGTCAGATGCCGGATGCCGACAAATTCAATATTCGTGAGTGGCTCGTGCCACCGTTGCTCGTTCCCGTCTTCCTTGCACTTCTGATTGCGATGGCGGCCGTTTTGTAGCGGCAAGTTCGTCCAATCACGATGCGTCGAAACGCAGACAGGCGCGTTTGAAGGCCTTCAGGCCAGGCGGGAGGAGCCGGAAATGGCGAACACAGCTATCATCAGGGATGCCTACGGGGTTCCAGCAATTTTCGTTGGTTCGAAAACGGGCCGGGATGATGCGCCCTTTGTTTTCGTGAGGGTCGGAGGCGAAGAGCGCCGGATGCGTTGGTCCGAATGGGATGCCCTGCCAGCCTGGACTGGCGAGAAGCCGTCCTGGGCCAGCAAAAGTAAACCGAGACAGGATATTCAGTGAAAATAGCTCAAGCAGGTACATGGACGGCGGCGCTTTTACTGGCATCGGCACTCGGCGCATCTACGCCATCAGCCGCTCCCGCAGACCCCAATTGTCGCGCGATCGAGAGTATCAGCGCTCGCCTCTCCTGCTACGATGCGGCGTTTCCGCCAAAGGTCAGAAAACCTGGCGAAACCGGGATCGACTCGTCGTCCAGATACAAGGACCCATTCGTTGCGGAAGAAGCGCGGAGCGCCGCAAAGCTCAAGAATATTTGTCGTGGTTGCTGAGCTTTCGCCCGCCGCATAAGCGCGTCGGGTCCACCTGCGCTTCAATTCAGAGGTCGCCCTTCACGGGTTGGTTTGAAACAGAGCTGTGAGGGCGCATGGAACACCAGGGTATTGAATACACGGTCGTCCAGACGATCAATCCATCAGGCTGGAAATGGTCGTTTGAGCGAAATGGTCGGTCTCCCAGAACAGGAATCGCGTTCGATCGGGCGGAGGCCATCAGCGCAGTTCAACGTGCGATCAGCCAAATGCTCAGAGATCAAGTGGCAGCGACAAGAGCTCAGCACGTCGCGAATGGTTTATGTCAGGAACCGAAATAAAGCGCTGGCTAAACTGCGGACGAAGGCGCACTGTCCCGCCACCACCGAGCGGCCCTTAGCATCTATCGGTGGTGTGAACGCAAGTTGCGCTCCCGCTCAACCTCGCAGCGGAGCATAAGCATGGCAGTTCAACGATCCCCGGCAAACTCATCGACATTCGAATATCGCCTAGCGCAAGAGGCGAACAGTTTGCGCTTACAGGCCAAGGGAATGCCGTTTGGCGTTCGGCGAACGGAGCTTTTGCGAAAAGCCAGGCAGATCGATATTGCCGCAGAGATCAACAGCTGGTTGAGCTCGCCGGGACTGCAGCCGCCTTCTTGAGTTCGGGCGGAGTTCTTGCCCTCTGATGAACTTCAGCACGCCACACGAAGACTAAACTGTATCGGGATTTTACTCTCTCCCTCCCGGGGCTGGTAAGCCGCCGCCTGCGTTTCACTTAAGCGGGCGGCGTTTTTACATTCGAACCAACCAGCATTATCCCGGTTACATCCGCATCACTGGCCGAGGTTGCCAAGGCGTCGGTGGCTGGGAGAGACGCGCGCTCCCGCCTTCAAAAGGGAGTGGGCCATGGCTCCGATACAGCAGCAATTGCGAGAACCACCCAGCCATTGTCCCCTCTGCGATGGGGTTCCACGTCTTTACCTAACGCTCCCTAACACGGCCAAAGGTACCGTGACTTACGTCTATCGGTGCCAAGAGTGCCACAAGCTGATATGGGACGAGTAGGGCCGCTTCAGTTGGCAGGCTCTCAAGAGCTGACTTCCGATTCTGGCCCTTCGCTTCCGTTAGGACGTTGCGGCGAGATGTCCGGGGTCGGGGGTAGAGCGGAAGCTCCCCACCGCTGATCAAAACGGCGCTGTTGGCCCATTGCAGTCATCGAGGACTGCATGCAAGCTGAACAGGGATCGGACGAGGCAATTCGCAGAGGCTAGCTTCATGACAGCAACGCTTTGGGAGGTCCCGGTCCCTCCCACTCAGGTTGAATCTGCAAGGATTGAGCAGTTGCCGAAGCGTATCACGCGCTTGGCCATTTCCTTAGTGGTGCTGAGAGATGATGTTGATGTGGTCGAATATCATGATCTTTCTTTTGAGGGGACCGAGCTATTCAAGTGCACCTATCTCACCTCTCTAACTGCAGAGATGATCCGGTCAGCTTACGGCAAGCTCCTGGATTTAGGGCGTACTGAATTGTGGTCTCAAATTGCCGACAGATCGCAGAAAGAGAATATTCGGCACTTAATGATTTGCTTCGATGACGGCCCTTGTTACGAGGTTGTTTGCACCAGCTTTTCGCACTTGAAAAGATAGACTGTGATGTCGCCTGATAGCCCATCTCGGAAGTCGGGCACCGTCCGCTCTTTTGTTGCTGTTGGAATAGAAGCGGACACGGGCCGGGAAATCGCCTGGTGAGTACAAGCCGCAGCCTGGATTGCTTCGTCGCTTCAGCGCAAAATTGCTTCGCAATTTTGTCGCAAGCTTCTCGCAATGACGGGGCGAGAGCAGCGGTCAAAACAAAAACGGCGGGCTTTCCGCCCGCCGTTCTCGTTTGGATGGATGCCCGGGTCGAGCCCGGGCATGACGATCCTGATCTAGTTATCCAAGAAGCTCCGCAGCTTCCGCGACCGTGACGGATGCTTCAGCTTGCGCAGCGCCTTGGCTTCGATCTGACGAATACGTTCGCGGGTCACGCTGAACTGCTGGCCGACTTCTTCCAGCGTGTGGTCGGTGTTCATGCCGATGCCGAAGCGCATGCGCAGGACTCGCTCTTCGCGCGGGGTGAGCGAGGCGAGCACGCGCGTGGTGGTTTCGCGCAGGTTCGACTGGATCGCGGCGTCGATCGGGAGGATCGCGTTCTTGTCCTCGATGAAATCGCCGAGGTGCGAATCCTCTTCGTCACCGACGGGGGTCTCCAGCGAGAGCGGCTCTTTCGCAATCTTCAGGACCTTGCGGACCTTCTCCAGGGGCATGCCGAGCTTTTCGGCGAGCTCTTCCGGGGTCGGCTCGCGGCCGATCTCGTTGAGCATCTGGCGGCTCGTGCGCACGATCTTGTTGATCGTCTCGATCATGTGCACGGGGATGCGGATGGTGCGGGCCTGGTCGGCGATCGAGCGGGTGATCGCCTGCCGGATCCACCACGTCGCGTAGGTCGAGAACTTGTAGCCGCGGCGGTATTCGAACTTATCGACCGCCTTCATCAGGCCGATATTGCCTTCCTGGATCAGGTCGAGGAATTGCAGGCCGCGGTTGGTGTATTTCTTGGCGATCGAGATCACGAGACGGAGGTTGGCTTCCACCATCTCCTTCTTGGCCTGGCGTGCCTCGCGCTCGCCCTTCTGCACGGAATGCACGATCTTGCGGAACTCGACGATCTCGAGGCCGGTCAGCGCAGCGAGCTGATGCACCTCGTGACGGAGGTCCTTGATGCGGTCCTTCTCGTGATGGACGAAGTTCTTCCAGCCCTTGGCCGAAAGTTTCGAGACGCGGTTGAGCCAGCGCGGGTCCAGTTCAGAACCGGTGTAGTTGCGCAAAAAGTCTTCGCGGGCGACGCCGTGGCTGTCGGCGAGGCGCATCAGGCGGCCCTCGTGCGAGACGAGGCGCTTGTTGATGTCGTAGAGTTGCTCGACGAGGCTGTCGATACGCGCCTGGTTGAGGCGCAGCGACTTCACCTCGACGATGATCTCGTCCTTGAGCTTGCGGTACTTGCGCTCCTGGTGCGGCGACAGCGAGGGACCGTGCGAGGTGCTCTCGAGCTGGTTCTGGATGTCCTGCTCCTGAAGCTTGCGCAGCTTCTTGTAGCTTTCGGCGATCTTGTCGAAGATCTCGACGACCTTCGGCTTGAGCTCGGCCTCGATGGCCGCGAGCGACATCTGGTTCTCGAACTCGTCGTCCTCGTCCATGTCGGCTTCGGCAGCAACCTCGCCCGGATCCTTGTCCTCGCCGGCCTGGCCGCCGGGGGCGGGCTGCGCGGCGCGGAACGGGGTCGGCGACGGGGGAGCGGCGGGCGGCGCAACATGCGCGGGCGCACCGGCAGCGGCCTGGCCCTCGGCCGGCGCTTCACCGTTCTCGCCGCCCGGACCTGCGATCATCGCGTTGTTCATGCCGGCCTTGGCGTCGGGACCCGCATAGGTCGCTTCGAGATCGATGATGTCGCGAAGGAAGATCTTTCCTTCGTTGAGCTCGTCGCGCCAGATGATGATGGCCTGGAAGGTCAGCGGGCTTTCGCAGAGGCCCGCGATCATCGCCTCGCGGCCGGCCTCGATGCGCTTGGCAATCGCGATTTCGCCTTCGCGGGAGAGCAGCTCGACCGTGCCCATCTCGCGCAGATACATGCGCACGGGATCGTCGGTGCGCTCGCCCGGCTCGCTCTTCTTGACCTCGGTGACGGCCTTCTGCGTGACCTCGACGAGCTCATTGTCGGTCTCGTCCTCGCCGCCCTCGTCCTTGTCTTCCTCGCCTTCGCTGTCTTCGGCTTCGGTGACGTTGATGCCCATGTCCGAGAGCATGGACATGATGTCCTCGATCTGCTCCGGGGAGGTCTGGTCGGACGGCAAGACTTCATTGAGCTGATCGAAGGTCACGAAGCCGCGCTTCTTGGCCTGCTTGATCATCTTCTTCACTGCCGCATCGGACAGGTCGAGCAAGGGAGACGGCGCGTCCTGGGAATCCTTCTCCGGAGCGTCCGCAGCCTTGTCGTCTTTTTCCTTGTCCTTCGCCTGCAGCGTCTTTGCCTTGGTGGCCATCCATTGCTCCTAAACGCGTTTCATGCGGAAGGCCGACCCGCCTCCTCGCGTGAAATCACCTGAACCTGTTGCTCGACGCTCTCGCTTCGTCAGATCTCGACACGGAAAGGGCGGCGCGCACACATCTCGCCACCCCGACCTTTCTCTCGCCGGATTTGCATAACGCTTCGTGAGCCTCTTTGTCGCGGCGGATGCAGGTGAAGTGCCAACAGCTGTTGCGCGGATTCATTCCTGACGCGTCTGTTCTGCCTGCGGCCGCGGGGCCAAAGTGCTACAAGACCGTTAAGCCTCGATTAACCCTGTTTTTGCCGCCAAACCTTGGATTTGGCGAGTCTTTTAGCGTTGCCTGGCACGGCCGTCCGCATGATTCTTTCATCACACGCTCTTCTGGAACCGGCCCGACAGCTCGCCGAAACCCTCAATCAGGGCCTCGGTACCGTCGACTTCTCCTATCCGAGCCTTGACGTCACGCAGCCACGCCAAATTGGCCTCGCTGGAGTCCTCCCCCAAGGCCAGCTCGGCGTCTTTCAGCTCTCTAAGTAGTGAATGCCATTGCCGATGCAAGGCAACGAGCTGATGCCATGTGGCAAGAACGTCGTCGCGCGCCGCGCCCTCGCGGGCGCCCCACACCGCCGCCGTGGTGATGCCGCCTTCAACCCTTTGAAGGACTTGAGAAAATCCGCTCTTCTCGAGATCGCTGCGCATCTTCTCCGCCTGCTCCTCGGGGTCCGGGGAGTGATGATGGTCGTTGGCGAAAGCGGCAATGATGGCGGCCCGGAGCTTGTGGGCCTCGGGATGGGCGAGCTCCAGGGCGGCGACTTCCTCGAGGTGGTCGTGCAGCAGCCAGGGGTGGTTGATCAGGCACTGCAGGATCAGGGCCTCGCGGCGGGAGATCGCGCTCCGCTGTCCGCGCATGATCGGGCTCGCCGCCAGCTGGGGGCTCGCCGCCTGGTAGGGGCCTGAGGGCAGCAGGGTCGGACCCGGCAGACCGCCGCGACGGCCTCCCCCGAACCCTTGCCCGAATCCCTGGCCACCGAATCGATTCGGCTGCCCGCCGCGCGGCTGGAACGGACGGCCGCCGCCTCCTTGACCTTGGCGGAAATTGCCCCTGCCGCCGCGGCCGCCGTCGGGGGAGAAGGTGCGCTGCAGCCGCTCGACGAAATCGTCGCGATAATAGCGCCGCACCACCTCGTCGCGGATGCCGTTCGACAACTCCTTGATGCGCGCTTCCAGCGCGGCGCGGCGCTCGGGCGTGGCGAAATTGCCGCCTTCGAGCTCGCGCGACCAGATCATGTCGGCGAGCGGGCGCGCCGCCGCGATCACCTCCTCGATCGCGCCGCGACCGCCGGAGCGCGCGAGATCGTCGGGGTCCTGTCCCTCCGGCAGCAGCGCAAAGCGCAGGCTCTTGCCGGGGCTAAGGAACGGCAACGCGAGATCGGCGGCGCGATACGCTGCCTTCTGCCCGGCGCGGTCGCCGTCGAAGCAGAGGATCGGCTCGTCCGCCATCTTCCACAGCAGCGCAAGCTGGTTTTCCGTGAGCGCGGTGCCGAGCGGCGCGACGGCGCCGGGGAATCCGGCGGTGACCATCGCGATGACGTCGACATAGCCTTCGACCACGATCAGCGCGCTGCCGTCATGGGTGGCCTTGCGCGCGGTCTGGTGGTTGTAGAGATTGTCGCCCTTGTGGAAGAGCGGCGTCTCCGGCGAGTTCAGGTACTTTGCCGGAACGTCCTTCTCCAGCGCGCGTCCGCCGAAGGCGATGACTCGGCCGCGCAAATCGGTGATCGGAAACATCACGCGATCGCGGAAACGATCGTAGGGCACGGGGATGTCGTCGCCGCCGATCAGGAGGCCGGTCTCGATCATGTCCTCGACGGAGATGCCGAGCTTGCCGAGATGCTCCTTCAGCGCGAAGCGCTCGGGCGGCGGCGGCGCATAGCCGAGGCGGAACTGCACTTGCGTCGCCGGCGAGATCGCGCGGTCGGCAAGATAGCCGCGCGCCTTGGCGCCAATGCGCGAGGCCAGCGTCTCGGCGAAAAAGTTGGCCGCGAGCTCCATCACGTCGTGCAGCGTGCGGCGGCGCTGCTCGTGCCGCGCCGCATCCGGCGTCACCGCCGGCAGCGGCAGGCCCGCCATGCCGGCGAGCCGCTCGACCGCTTCTGCAAACGGCAGGCCGTCGGTCTCCATCACGAAGGTGATGATGTCGCCGTGCTTGCCGGAGGAGAAGTCGTGGTAAAAACCCTTCTGGTCGTTGACGTAGAAGGACGGCGTCTTCTCCTGCTGGAACGGCGACAGCCCCTTCCACTCCCGCCCCGCCTTCTTCAGCTTGACGCGCTTGCCAACGACTTCGGAGACCGAAAGCCGGGCACGCAGCTCGTCGAGGAATTGGGGCGTGAAGCGCATGGGCTCTGTGTAGCGCGAACCAGAGTGAGTCGGGCGAAGGAACAGGGATATAGGTGCGGCGGGCCCAGAAGTCAGGTTTGTCGGGATTATGCGCGCTGTTCACAGCCCCCTCCGTCATTCCGGGGCGTCCGCAGGGCAAGCCCGGAACGGCGGGAAAAGCTTGAACCCGGCCGGGTTCCACGCTTCGATAGGCCATGTTCAGGACCTTTCGGGGCGGCCAGAGCGGGGGCTGGCGCGTGACCTCGATATCATCAGTGACGGGCGAGCCCCTGCCCTTCATGCCGGCGCTGTCGGTGACCGACGGCGACGCCGTCGCGCTGCCGCTGGTGCCCTCGCGCAATGCGTGGCGTCTCGTCGGCGTGCCGAGCAGCCTGCGCTACACCGAGCGGCCCGAGAAGCAGCAGCTCGTCGCGGTGCAGGCCGGCCTCGGCCGGCCGGAGGCGACCAGCGCGGCGCTGATCCCGATCCGCAAATCGCAGGCCTGGTGGGACCTGACCCAGGAGGAGCGGCGCAAGATCTTTGAAGACAAGTCGCACCACATCGCGGGCAGCCTTCGTTTCCTGCCTGCCATCGCGCGCCAGCTCTATCACTGCCGCGACCTCGGCGAGCCCTTCGATTTCCTGACCTGGTTCGAGTTCGCGCCCGCGCACGCCTCGCTGTTCGAGGAGCTCGTCGACATGCTCAGGCAAACGGAGGAATGGAGCTATGTCGAGCGCGAGGTGGACGTGCGCGTGGTGAAGGAAGTGCTGTCGGCCTGAGCCGCAACGACGGTGCGCTCCCTCGCCCGCTGTCAGTGCTCCAGGAAGCGGCCGGAGGCGATGTGCGGCAGATCGATGACTGGCCAGTTGTAGACATAGGTCCACGCCGGCGCGGTTGCGCCATCTGAACTCGTCACATCGATCAACTGGCGCAGGTATTCGGTCGGCTCCGGAAAGCCCTCGCCGCAGGCTTCGTACATGTCGAGCTCGCGGAGCAGTTCGTCGCCTGCGCGCAAGCGGAAGAGCTCGCCGTGCACGACGTCCGATGACACCTCGGACAACAGCAAGCCCGGATAATGCTTCACCAGCACGAGCCGGCCACGGCAGCTCGCCTCGCCCATAAAATCCGCATGCTGCGCCAATAGCCGCGCCATCGGATGGTCGAAGCCGCGCATCAGGGTGCCGTAGACGAAGAGACGATCGGAGGTCATGGGGGCTCTATAGCCGGCAATGATGCGGAGTGACAGAGCTGCCGCGCTCCGCGGCCGAGACCACCTTGACACTCACGTCCATGACGTCGAACGCGTCCTGGGTGCCGATATAGATGCCGTGCAGCGGGATCGCCTGGCGCGGGTCGCGGGCGACCGCGACGCGGATGAGATCGCGAGTGCCGACGATGCCGTTGGTCGGATCGAACTCGATCCAGCCCGCGCTCGGCAAGTACACCTGCACCCAGGCATGGGTCGAGCCGCCGCCGACATGGTGCCGGGCGATGTCCTCGGGCACGAAGATGTAGCCGGAGACGAAGCGCGCGGCGATGCCGAGACGGCGCAGCGCCTCGATCATGAACAGCGCGTAGTCGCGGCAGGTGCCGGTGCCCCATCGCAAGGTATCGCACGGGCTCTGCGTGCCCGGCTCGTGGCGCCTGCGGTATCTGAACTGCTGGCGGATCGCGTGCGTGATGCGGCTGAGGATTGCGAACGTTGGCAGCGGCGCATTTTCGTCAACGAAGCCGCGCACCCATGCGGCGATCCTGCCCTCGGCGTCAGGGTATTGCGGCGTGATGTACTGGACGAGATCGGGCAATTCCGCATCGTCATAGGCGAAGGGATAGAAATAGGCGGGATCGTCGGGCGTCAGCGCGAAGTCGTCGACCGGATTGTGCTCGACCGTGACATGCCAGTCGAACACGAGCCTGTCCGCGCGCGCATCGAAATCGGCGATCGCGACCGAATTGCCTGTTACGTCGTGGATCCAGCGCAGCGACTTCGGCTCGGGCGAAATCCCGAGCCTGTAATCGAGCACGCGCAGATCATGCCCGTCGCTGGGGCGCAGCATGAACCTGTGTTCGCCGAAGGCCACGGGTCTGATGTAGCGATATTCGGTCTTGTGATGAATCGTCAGCAGCGGCATCGTCGGGAGATCATGGTGATGTTGGGCAGACCGATAGACGGCGATTTGTTTGCCCAATTTCCGGGGCGACTGCTTTTTCCATAGGCAATCAGGATGGCTTTCAACACAGCCGAGGCGACGGATCAACTCCTCGGCGAAGGCGATATTCCGCCAGTGCATGAGGTGAATGCGGACGGGGCATCGCCCTTCCTGCTCACATCGGACCATTACGGCCGCATTCTGCCGCGCGCGCTCGGCGATCTCGGTATTCCCGAGAGCGAGCTTGCCAGGCACATCGGCTGGGACATCGGCATCGCCGGCGTCGCCGAGCGAATGGCGCAGATGCTGGACGCCCATCTCATCGCACAACGATATTCGCGGCTCGTGATCGACTGCAACCGCCCGCCCGGTGTCGCGAGCTCGATCCCCGTGATGTCGGAGGCGACCGCGATTCCGCGCAACGAAGGACTCACGGAAGGCGAGCGCGCGGCGCGGCGGCGCGAGATCTTCGAGCCGTATCATCATCGCATCGACGCGGTGATCGACGGCCGGCTGCACGACAAGCGGCCGACGGTGCTGGTGTCGCTGCACAGCTTCACGCCCGTCTACGCCGGCGTCTCGCGGCCCTGGCACATCGGCGCGCTGTACAATCGCGACACCGTGCTGCCGAAGCTCCTTCTCAGGCATCTGCGCGCCGAAGGCGATCTCGTCGTCGGCGACAACGAGCCCTATGCGGTGAGCGATCTCAGCGACTACACCATTCCCGTGCACGGCGAGGCGAAAGGTCTCGTCAACACCGGCATCGAGATCCGCCAGGATCTGATCGCGGATCAATCCGGCCAGCAGCAATGGGCGGAGCGACTGGCGCGGATCTTTGCGGAGATCGAAGTCGAGCTGAAGCCGCAGCTGCTGGTGGGTTAGCCCCGGCTCGCGACGAACAGCGCGAGGGCGGCGAGCGAGGTGACGACCTTGCCCGGCGCCTGCGGCCGCCTCGCCTGGATCTTGCTCATTTGGCTCGGATCAGGGCCAGCCAGATGCCGCCACCGATCATGAAGCCGCCGGAGACGCGCGACACCAGGCGGGTGCGGCGCGCCGAGAAAAAGCCGCGGACCTGACCGGCGAGCAGCGCGTAGATTCCGTCGGTCAGGCCGGCAAGCACCATGAAGGTTATCCCGAGCACCAGGACCTGCGACAAATGATCCTTGCTCATGTCCATGAATTGCGGAATGAACGCGCCGAAGAAGACCAGCAGCTTCGGGTTCGACAACGCCACCACGAAGCCCTGCAGGAGAAAGCCACCACGCGGGGGAGGCGGTGGCGCATCGGCGGAGACGCCCTCGACCGGAGAGCGGATCAGCTTGATGCCCAGCCAGACCAGATAGGCCGCGCCCGCAAAGCGCACCCAGTTGAACCAATAGCCCATCGTCGCCATCAGCGTGGTGAGGCCGACGGCAAGAATGCCGATCACGATCAGCAGCCCCATCTGCACGCCGAGAATGTTGGTCAGCGCCGCGCGCGTGCCGTGGCGCAGGCCGTTGGCGATCACGAGGGTGACGATCGGCCCCGGCAGCAGTGCGAGCGCAATGCAGGCGGCGACGAAGGCAAGATAGGCTTGCATGGAGATCATGGGGGGGACTCGCGCTGAAGATGTTTGCGGATATTAATGCATGGCACTCAGCGTCCGTCCAGCGCTGCGGTCACCCATGTCTCCATTTCCGGCGTCTCGAGGAACACGAGCGCTGCGCGCTGGACCGCGCTTGCCTCAGCCTGCCCCTGCGCCGCAGCAACGAACAAATCGCATCGACGAGACACCGCGACGCCTATTGCGGCCTTGCGTGATCCGTCCGGCATGTCGAGATCATAATGCCGCGCGCGGCCGTGCATCTGGCCGACATGCACCGCCTCGCCCGGCGCGGTCGCCGCAAAGCGCGGGGTGATCAGATCGATATCGGCGACGCGATCGACCTCGTCGTCATCGGCGACGCCGCTGTCGCAATTGCAGAAGCCGCGCTTGGCGCGGACATAGAGCTCGGCGCCGTCGCAGCCGCCGCCCTCGCAGCGGAACGCGCGACCTGCAGGCCAGCCGTCGCGCGGGAACGGCCAGGCAAGTTCGCGCCAATGTGCCGATGTCGGCGCCGGCGACGGCGCGAGCTGATACGCGCTGACGCCGGACGCGCCGAGCGCGGCCAGCACGCCCGCGATCGCCGCCACCCGCCGCATCGTCAGTTCTTCGGCAGGCCGGCGACCGCGCGGGCCGGCCCGGTCAGTTCGAGAATGTGCAGGCCTGTGTTGGCGCGGTCGACGATGTAGATGTAGCCCCGCTCGTCGGTCTCGACATTGTTGGTCTGGATCGCGACCTTGCAGCGCTCGCCGCCTTCGACCGGAATGCAGCGCTTGTCGGTCGCCGGCGTGATCGCCGGAATGAAATAGCCGACTTCCCTGGGGTGATAGGGGTCGCGGATGTCGAGCGCGCGCACGCCGGCATTGAAGAAGGCGATGAAGGCCATCTTCTTGTAGTAGACCGGCGCCATGCTCTCGTTCGAGGAATGCGAGCCGAAGCGGCCGCCGCGTTGGCAGAACTGCCCGCTCGCCTCCGGCACCGTGTAGCTCGAGATCATCATCGGCCGCGTCTCGGTGGTGACGTCGGCAAACCACACCATCTGCCGCGCCTCGCCGCATTCGTTCAAGATCGCCTCGTCGACGATCATGACGATGTCACGGGTCTTGCCGTCCTTGTCCTGGGCGAATTCGGCGATGGGCATGTCGAGCATCGGAAACGTCGTGTGGGCGCCGTTGAACGCGGACATCGGCATCCGCGAGATCTCGGGAAAGCGCAGATTGTCCGGCGTCGGCTCCTTCGGACCTGTCAGCAGCTTCTCGCGATCGACGATCTGCAGGATGCCGCCCTTGTTGGTGCCGTAGCCGAAATAGACGCGGTTGCCATTCGGTCCGGTCGAGATCGGCCCATGCAGTTCGGTCGGCACCGCGCCGGTCGAGCCGGGCTCCTGGCCGGGAAGGCCGAAGTCGCGGATTTTCTGCGGATGCGCGGGATCGGAGAGATCGTAGATCTGCGTCATGCGCCGCGTGCGCCAGTCCGGCGCGCCGGAAACGAGATAGGCGATGCCGGTGTCGCATTCCCACCAGCTCTTGTGCGTGTCCTTCAAGCCACCGATGCGCGTGATCAACGTGGGGTTTGCCGGATCGGCGACATTCCAGATCTCGTGCGCCTGGCTGCCGAAGGTGCGCAGCATGTAGACCGCGTTGGGATCGCCCTTCGGCAAGCTCTTGCCGTCGCAGACACGCACCATCTGCGCGCCGCCGGATTCGTACTTGCCTTCCTGCCCCGGCAAATGGCTGAGATATCTGGGATGCGCGGGGTCGGTGACGTCGACGATCGAGGTCCCGTTCGGCTCCGCCTGGCCCGTCATCGGATTGACGGGATCGGGTACGTCGTCGGTGCCGCCGTGGTGGCCGATATAGGCGATCCAGCGGTCGCCCTGGTGATGGATGGTCGGTTGGTAAGCGCTGCGCGCCTGGAGATCGTTGAAGCCGACCAGCTTCATGTTCGACGCCTCGGGCGGCGCGCCGATGGTCTGCTTCTGGGCGTGGACGACGGTGCTGCCGGCGAAAAGGACGAGGGCGGCAGCAGTCAGGACGCAACGGAACATCAAGGCCTCCCGGAACCAATCTGCGTTGGCTGATGTTCGAAGCTAGCACAGCCATTTGCACGCGCCAAAGACACCTTCGCTTGCACGTCATTCCGGAAACCGCGCAGCCGTCATCCGGAATCACGAAATCCTTCGCGCTTCTCGTGCCCAGAAATGACGTCACGCTTGACATGCAACCATTTAGTTGCCTATTATCGTCGCCATGGATGAGGTCTTCAAAGCGCTCGCCGATGCCTCGCGACGGTCGCTGCTGGACCGGCTTCACGCCAGGAACGGCCAGACGCTGAACGAGCTTTGCGAGGGCCTCGCGATGACGCGCCAGGCGGTGACGAAGCATCTGGTCATCCTGGAAGAGGCCAATCTGGTCACGACCATCAAGCATGGTCGCGAGAAGCTGCACTATCTCAACCCGGTGCCGATCCATCAGATCGGCGAGCGCTGGATCAGGAAATTCGAGCGCGGCAAGCTCGCCGCACTCGGCGAATTGAAACGCCAGTTGGAGAAGCGTGATGAGTAAGCCGCAATTCGTCTATGTCACCTATATCGAGACCACGCCGGAAAAGCTGTGGCAGGCGCTGACGTCGAGCGACTTCACCAGGCAATACTGGTTCGGCGCCGAGGTCCGTTCCGACTGGACGATCGGCTCGCCCTTCGCACTCACACTCGACGGCGAGATCACCGACTCCGGCGAAATTCTGGAGGCCGATCCGCCGCGGCGCCTGTCCTACAGCTTCAAGCACCTGAAATACGAGGAACTGCGCGGCGAGCCGGTCTCGCGCGTCGTCTTCACCATCGAACCATTCGGCTCGCTCGTGCGTTTGACCGTATTGCATGACGGCTTCGTCGAAGGCGGCAAATATCTCGGCGCCGTCTCGAACGGCTGGCCGGCCATCCTGTCCCAGCTCAAGAGCCTGCTGGAGACCGGTAAGCTGCTCGGCATCCCGCGCGCCGCGCTCAACAAGGGGTTCGAGGCAAAATGAATCTCGACCAGTTCAAGCCGCTGACGGTCTACACCATCTACATTGCCTCCACGCCGGAGATGGTGTGGCAGGCGCTGACCTCGGCCGAGTTCAGCAAGCAATACTTCTTCGGCAACGCCGTCGAGGTCGAACCGCGGCTCGGTGGCGCCTTCATCGTGCGCACGCCTGACGGCGCGCTGCATATCAGCGGCGAGGTGCTCGCCTACGATCCGCCGCGCAAGCTTGCGGTGACGTTCAACGTCAACTGGCCCGAGTTGATCGAGAAGCTGGGGCCGACCCTCGTCACCTACGAGATCGAGCAGGCCGGCGACGCAGTCCGGCTCACCATGAGCGAAGGCCACGACCGCCCGCTCAGTGACGACATCCTGTCCGGCGGTCGCTCCGGCTGGCCCGCGATCCTGTCGAGCCTCAAGAGCCTGCTCGAAATCGGCAAGCCACTGATCGTCAAGATGGGCCCGCCACGGCGGATGCTGGATGCATTGAAGGCGATGGGGATCAAGACGCCGTAGGCCAGCCGAAACCAGGGCCTTCGCCGGGACGACACTACGGCACCGGCACCACCAGCCGCCGATAAAGATGCCAGGTCGCGTGCCCGAGCACCGGCAGCGTCACCACCAGACCGAGGAAATACGGCAGCGCCGACACGATCAGCAGCATCACGATGACGGCGGCCCAGCCGATCATCGGCAGCGGGCTCGTCACCACTGCGCGCACGCTCGTCACCATGGCCGTGACGAAATCGACCTCGCGGTCGAGCAGCAGCGGAAACGACACCACCGTCAGCGAAAACAGGATCAGCGACAGCGCCGCACCGACCGCGTTGCCGATCGCGAGGAACAGCAGGCCCTCGTTCGTCGTCAACACCACCGTCATGAATTCCTGCAGGCTCGAGAACGAGGCGTGCAGGCCGAGCAACAGCGCGATCAAGAGCCGCACCTGGTACATCCAGATCACGAATACGAACAACGTGACGAACGCCATCCAGCCGATCTCGCTGCGAGAGCGTATCGCCGACCAGATTGCGCCAAAGGACACCGGCTCGCCGCGCTCGCGGCGACGGCTCACCTCATAGAGGCCGATCGCCACGAACGGTCCGATCAGGGCGAAGCCTGCGGCCAAGGGATAGACGAGATAGATCACGCCAAAGGCGGTGAGACAGAGCATGATGGTGATGCCGCCGGCGGCGTAGAGCGCACCGAAGCAGAGCCCGTAAAGCGGAAGCGCCTGGAAATCGCGCAGGCCCTCGACCAACGCTTCGGCGATGTCGGTCGTCGCAACGGGACGCACCACAGGATCGACCTTGCCCGAGATGGACATCAACTCCCTCCGTACATCGGCGCGATCTTTCGTCGCACGCGGACCGCAATACTAGCGCCGCCGCGCGTACGCGCAACTTGACGCCGGTCGGCGGCATGATTGTAGCGATGCCGCAATGCGCGCGTGACATAATCTTTGGCCTTCCGTGCGATTTCGCTCCGATGTCTATGGACTGGGCAGAGGATCGTGCCGCAAATTGTACCTCCGAACAAACACGCGCGAAGAGCGGACCCGCCCGACCGATGAGCCTGCGTACCCGGTTACTGATCCTCGTGATCGCGGCCATGCTGGTGCCGGCGAGCCTCGTCGGCTTGCGGTTCATGCAAAACCGCACCAGCGAGATCAACGCGGCCCTGGCCAACCTGGCTGCATCGGCCGACGACATTGCCGCCGATCTCGACGAGAAGATTCAAGGCACCGCGCAGCTTCACTACGGCCTCGCCCGCGCCCGCGACCTCGACACGCGCGACAAGGCGGCATGTTCGGCGTTTCTCTCGGACGTGCGCGAGGAGTATCCGCAGTTCACGGGCATCCTGACCATCGATCCCGATGGCAGCCTGTTCTGCGACTCGCTGCGGACCAACCGAACGCTCGATCTGAACGATCGCGCCTATTTCAAGCAGGCGAAAGTCTCGCAAGGTATCGTCGCGGTCGAGCCGGTGTTCGGCCGCCTGACCGGAACATCAGTGCTCCAGATCGCCTATCCCGTGCGCTCGGATGCCGGCGCGCTCAAGTTCATCCTGCTCGCCTCGTTCAACCTGAACAAATTCGCCGAATTTCACGACAAGCGTTTGCTCGCTCAGAAGGAGATCCTGCTGCTCGACGGCAAGGGAACCATCCTCGTCGCCCCCAAGACGGGTGGCTGGAGCGATCCGGTCGGCGCGTCGATCGCGGGATCCGAACTGTTCCGCTTCGCAGCATCGCCCAATGGCGAATCGTCGCGCGAGGTGACGGATCGCGAGGGCCGCACCCAGGTCTGGGCCGTCGCCCGCTCGCCGTCGATCCGCAAGGCCGGCCTCTATATCATGGTCGGACGGTCCAAGGACGGACTGGTGGCGGCCGCGAACCGCCGGCTCTACGAGGACATGGCAATCCTCGCGGTGGCCTCGTTGCTGCTGCTCGCCGGCGTCTGGATCCTGGCGACCGTGAGCGTCGGGCGCCAGGTCGGACGGCTCGCCGCGATGGCGAAGCGGCTCGGGCTCGGCGATCTCAGCGCACGCATTCCGCCGCCGCATCCGCGCGGCGAGCTCGGCGGATTGATGGTGCTGCTCAACGGCACCGCTGAATCGCTGGAGCAACAGCGCGAGGCCATCGCCGACCTCAGCCACAAGCTCAGCCAGTCGCAGAAAATGGAAGCCATGGGCCAGCTCACCGGCGGCGTGGCGCACGACTTCAACAACCTGCTGACCGTCATTCTCGGTAACTCCGAGCATCTCGCCGACAGGCTGGCGGGCAACAAGGAATTGCAGGGAATCGCCGGCGACATCGCGACCGCCGCTGAGCGCGGCTCCGACCTGACGCGCAGCCTGCTCGCCTTCGCGCGCAAACAACCCTTGAGGCCGCGCGAGATCGACATTGCCGAAAAGGTCGTCGGCATGGAGCAATTGTTGCGCCGGTCGCTCGGTGAGCACATCGAGTGCAGCTTCGCCTTCGGAGCGGATCTGTGGCTGACCAGCGTTGATCCCGGCCAGCTTGCAACCGCCCTGCTCAACCTCGTGCTCAACGCGCGCGACGCGATGCCTGACGGCGGCAAATTGACGGTCGAGGTGCGCAATATTTCGCTGAGCCAATCCGACCTCGACGTCAATGGCGAGCCGCAGCCCGGTGACTACGTCATGGTGGCCGTGACCGATACCGGCTGCGGCATGGCAGCGGACGTCGCCAGCCGCGCATTCGAGCCGTTTTTCACCACCAAGGAGGTCGGCAAGGGTACGGGCCTCGGGCTGAGCATGGTCTACGGTTTCGCGCAGCAATCCGGCGGTCTGGTGCAGCTGCAATCCGAAGCGGGGAAAGGCAGCGTGTTCAAGCTGTTCTTCCCGCGCATCGCGGCAGTGCCGACCGAGGACCCCGCTCCCGCGGAGCCCGTGGTCGCTCCAGACGGAAGCGGGACCATTCTCGTCGTCGAGGACGACGACATGGTGCGCGCCTATGTCGAGAGCGAGCTGCGGGCTCTCGGCTACCGCGTCATCGCGACGTCGAACGGGCCCGCGGCGCTGGACGTCCTGCGCAAGTCCGGGGAGATCCAGCTCCTGTTCACCGACGTCGTGATGCCCGGCGGCATGTTCGGACCGGAACTTGCGCGGCAAGCAACCGCCCTGCGGCCCGATCTCAAGGTGCTCCTCACCTCCGGCTACAGCCAAAATCCGGTCAAGACGCCCGACGGTGTCGACGCCCGCATTCTGACAAAGCCGTTCAAGCGACAGGACCTTGCCGCGATGCTGCGGTCGGCACTGTCGGCACCATTGCGCTAGCGAGACACGAGCAGCAGCGCCACACCGAGATTGGCCGCGAACAAGGCCGCGTCGATGACGAAGATCCGGAGCATCGGACCTTTCAGCACGGGCCAGTAAGCGACACCGACGCGCCCACCGCGCATCAAGACCGGAAGGTTATAGGCAAACTGGCTGAAATGGCACGCGGCGAAGAACAGGAACAGCGCAAGCTGCGCCTCGATCGGCTGGAAGAACGACGGACGCGCAGCCAGCAGATAGAACGAGAGCAGGCCGATCGGCAGGTTCATCCCACCCAGGAAGGCGACGCTCGCCGCCAGGGTCGGCGCGATCGGATTGCTGCGCTCTTCCCGCGGCAGCAGGATCTTCAGCGTGTTGGCTTGCGCGATGCTGAACTGGATGAAGGCGCCGCCGAACCAGAGCGCGTTGAGGAGCAGGACGAAATCCGAAAGGTGCATGATCATTTTCCGTAGAAGGCTTCGCTGCGCACCACCCGGCCCGCATCGTCGAAATCCATGAACTCGCTGGCCCTGACATCGCCGAGTTGCCACCACACCGTCAGACGCGTGATTTCCTCGTCCCAGCTCCAGCCCACGATCTTCAGGTCGGCGCTTTCGACATGACCATAGGCTTCGCGCCAGTAGGCGCGGATGTTCTCGGCGCCCATGACGACTGGCGAGCCGGTCAGCGACGACGCCAAAGGACTGCGCATCTGCGCATCCCCGGCAAAATGCGCGACGACCGCGTCGATGTCGACCTTGCACCAGTTCGCATGCCACGCCGCGACGAAGCGCTCGGCAGCTGCCCGATCCATTTTGCCCGCGCCCATGATGCAGCCCTCCCCCGGCTCGTTGCCGGGAAAGTGGCAAAACACGCACCTCATGTCAATACTATTGACTTGAGAGCCGGTCAGTTGTTGTCGGCGATCGTCTCCATGACGGCCATCCATGCCGCCGCGCCGTGCGCCCCGACGCGATCGAACGCCTCGCGCATGACCTTGCGCTCGTGCCCCGATGCCGTTTGCTCGATCCGCTGCCCTGCAGCCGTCAGGCGCAACAGCTTGGAGCGATGCTGCTCGGGCGAGCGCTGCGACGTCACGAGCTTGCGCTCCAGCAACTGGTTGAGCGGCCGGTTCAGCGCTTGCTTGGAAATGCCGAGAACCTCGATCAACGATCCGATCGCGATATCGGGCTGGCGCGCCACCACGTAGAGGATGCGATGGTGCGAGCGCGACAGGCCCTGCCTGGCGAGATAGTCGTCGGCCTCGAGCGTCATTCCGCGCCAGCCGTAGTACATGAGTTCCAGCGCCGCATCGAGATCGTGCAGCTTCGTTAACGAGGTGCGGTGAAGCCCCGCGGCTTGAGACGTCTTCGACATTGTCAGCAGCTAACCCCTCGCCCGCAGCTCGCGGCGCAGCACCTTTCCCGTCGCCGTCATCGGCAAGGTCTCGGCGAACGCCACGAAGCGCGGATATTCGTGGGCGGCGAGCTGCACTTTCACGAACTCCTGGATTTCGCGCGCCAGCGTATCTCCCGCAACAAAACCCGGGCGCAGCACGATCCAGGCCTTGATCGATTCCGTGCGGATCGGGTCGGGAATGCCGACTACGGCGGCCATCGCCACCGACGGATGCTTCATCAGCGTATGCTCGATCTCGGACGGGCCGACGCGATAACCGGCGGTCGTGATGACGTCGTCCTCGCGGCTGACATACCAGAAATAGCCGTCCTCGTCCTGCACGCCGAGATCACCGGTCAGCAGGAATTCGCCGGCATATTTCTTCGCCGTCGCCTCCGGATTGCGCCAGTATTCGATCATGGTGACGGGGCATGGCTGGCGCACACCGATGATGCCGCGCTGGCCGCGCGGCTGTTCCTCACCCTTGTCGTTGACGATGCGGACGTCGAAGCCCGGCGTCGCCTTGCCCATCGAGCCGGGTCGGATCGGAAACAGGTTGGAGTTGCTGCCGATCACGAGATTGCACTCGGTCTGACCGAACACTTCATGGGCATCGACGCCAAACGTCTCGCGAACCCAGCCGAGCAATTCGCCGCCGAGCGATTCACCGCCGGTAAAGATGCTGCGCAGCTTGACGCTGGTGTGCTTCACGCCCGCCTGTCGCATCAGCTTCAGCGCGGTCGGCGGCAGGAAGACGTTGCGGACGCCGAGGTCGGCGATCATCTGCATCGCCGCCTGCGGGTCGAATTTTCGCGCGCGGTGACCGACCAGCGGAATGCCGTGATACCAGAACGCGAACAGGCCGTTGACGAGCCCGCCGATCCAGGCCCAGTCCGCCGGCGTCCACATCAGATCACCGGGTCGCGGCAGGAAGTTGTGGCACATCTCGACGTTCGGCATATGACCGAGCACGACGCGGTGCGCATGCAGCGCACCCTTGGGATTGCCCGTGGTGCCCGAGGTGTAGATGATGACAGCGGGATCGTCGGCGGAGGTGTCGACCCGCTCGAAGTCGGGCGAAACGCTCTTCACAGCAGCCCAGAATGATTTTGTACCAGCCGGCGCGCGCTCGCCGACGACATAGATGTTCTTCAGATCCGGCAACCGATCGCGAATCTTCGCGAGCTTCTCCCAGCCGCCCTCGTCGGTCACGACAGCCTTGGCCTGCGAATTCGACAGGCGGAATTCCAGCGCGTCCTCGCCGAACAGTGCGAACAGCGGGATCGAGATCATCGCCGAACGGAACGCCGCCATGTGCGCAATCGGCAATTCCAGCGACTGCGACAGGAACACCGCGACGCGGTCGCCGCGCGTGAGCCCGTCAGCCTTCAGCACATTGGCGAAGCGGCGCGACGCCTCGGCGACCTCGTCGAAGGAGGTGCGGGTGGTCGTGCCGTTCTCGTCGACATAAACGAGCGCAAGCCGGCCGGTGCCGTCGGCATGCCGGTCGCAGCACGCCTCCGCGATGTTGAAGCGCGCCGGAATGTCCCAGCGGAAGCTACGATAGAGCTCGTCGTAGGTCCTGGCTTCTGTCAGCATGGCTCAACGCACCGTCGCGAAGAATTTCCTGACATCGCGTACGAACAGCTCGGGCTGCTCGAAGGCAGCGAAGTGTCCGCCCTTCTCCATCTCGCTCCAATGGGTGATGTCCAGGAAATTCGGCTCCATCCAGCGCCGCACTGGCGTGATGATCTCCTTGGGAAACACCGCGACGCCGGTGGGCACCGTCACCTTGGGTGTCGCCCGCCGCTTGCCAAAACTTTCCCAATAGAGCCGCGCGGAAGATGTCGCGGTCTCCGTCGTCCAGTAGAGCATGACGTTATCGAGCAGTTCGTCCTTGCTAAAGATGTTTTCGGGGTGGCCGTTGCAATCGGTCCAGGCCCAGAACTTTTCCAGGATCCAGGCGGCCTGCCCGCTCGGCGAGTCCGTGAGCCCATAGCCGAGCGTCTGCGGCCGCGTCGATTGCTGTTTTGAATAGCCGGAGTCGAGATCGACATAGTGCTTGAGGCCGGCGAGCGCACGCTTCTCTTCCGGCGTCGGCTCGCCCTCGACCTTCGGCGCGGCGTTGAAGGCGAGGGTGGTGTGAATGCCGGCGCAATGTGCGGGGTCCTGCGCGCCGAGCGAAGTCGTCACCGCCGAGCCCCAGTCGCCGCCTTGTGCGCCGTAACGCGCGTAGCCCAGCCGATCCATCAGCTTTGCCCAGGTCGCAGCGATGCGGTCGACGCCCCAGCCGATGGTCTTGGGCTTCGCCGAAAAGCCGAAGCCCGGCAACGAGGGACAGATGACGTGGAAGGCATCCGCGGGATTGCCGCCGTGCGCGGCAGGATCGGTGAGCGGCGCAATCACCTTCTGGAATTCGACGATCGAGCCGGGCCAGCCATGGGTGATGATCAGCGGCAGCGCGTTTGCTTCTTCCGAACGGACATGCAGGAAGTGGATGTCGAGCCCGTCGATCTCGGTAGTGAACTGATCGAAGCGATTGAGCTTTGCCTCACGCACGCGCCAGTCGTAACCGTCGGCCCAATAGGTGCAGATTTCCTGGATCCATTTCAGCGGCACGCCCTGGCTCCAGTCGTCGACCAGCTCCGCCTCCGGCCAGCGCGTACGTGCGAGGCGTGATTTGAGATCGGCGAGGATGTCGTCGCCGATGGCGATGCGGAACGGTTTGATGGCGCCGGTCATCGGTTGCCTCCCCATTCTTGTCGTCATTCCGGGCGCGCGAAGCGCGAGCCCGGAATCCATTAAGCAACGGACCCAGCGGCGCGATGGCTTCTCTGATGCGCAGTCGCGCATCAAAGCTCGGCGCTCCCCACCTCGCCCCGGAACGACGGCTAGCCCGACAGCGCGGCCTTCACGAGACCGGACGCCTTGCCGAAGTCCATCTGTCCCGCGTACTTCGCACGCAACGCCGCGATCACCTTGCCCATGTCCTTCATGCCTGCGGCACCGGTCTCGGTGATGGCGCCCGCGATCGCCGTCTTCACCTCGTCGTCGGACATCTGCTTCGGCAAGTAGGCCGAAATCACCGCGATCTCCTCGCGCTCTTGGGCTGCGAGCTCGGCGCGGCCGCCCTTGTCGTAGAGCTCGACCGACTCCTGGCGCTGCTTGATCATCTTCTGCAACACGGCGAGAAGGTCGGCGTCCGTCAGCGGCGGCTTGCCCTGGCCGCGCGCGTCGATGTCGGCATTCTTGATGGTCGAATTCACCATGCGCAGCGTGGAGAGCTTGCGCTCCTCCTTGGCCTTCATGGCCTCCTTGACCGCATTGTTGATGTCGTCGCGCAGCATGATCGTGATCCCTTCGAATATCCGACGCCTGATCTAGGCCGTTCGAGCCCCTGATACAACCGGAGTTCCCAGCCATTCGACCAGCGCCCGTGTTGTCGCCTCGGGTTGCTCCGGCTGCGGCAGGTGCCCGCAATTGGCCAGCACGACCAGCTTCGCGCCTGCGATCCCCTCCGCCATCTCCTTCGAGAAGGCGTTGGGAATGGTGTTGTCCTGATCGCCCGTCAGCACCAGCGTCGGGCATCTGATCGTCGCCAATGTCGGCCGTGAATCCACCCGCGCGATGATCGCGGTCTGCTGGCGGATATACGCGTCCACGCCGACGTCATCGCCCTGCGCGTGAACGAGTTGGCGAATGGCGGCATCATCCCGGCGCGACGGATGCACCAGTTCGGGAAACATCTCCTCGCGTGCCGCGCGCAGCTCGCCGCGCTTGGCGCGCTCCATCAGCGCGCGGCGGCGGGCGGTGGCTTCGGGCGTATCGGGCCGGGCCTGGGTGTTGATCAAAGCAAGCTTCATCACCCGCTCGGGGGCCTGGCGCATGATCTCCAGCGCGATGTACCCGCCCATGGAATGACCCGCGAGCGCGAAACGCGGCGGCGCCTCGCAAAGGACGCGGGCCGTGATCGCGCTCATGCTGTCGTCGCGGATATGGTTGGCAACCATCACCGGGCCGAAGCGCCAGAGCGCCGGAATTACAGGGGCGTAGATGCGGGCCGAAGAGGCCAGCCCCGGAATCAGCACAACGGGGATGGTCTGGTCCATTATTGCCTCGCAAGCCCAGGAATTTGCCGGAAATTGTTCTGCCAAGCTTAAGTGCCGGAAGAGACCTGTCAAATATGCAAAAACGCATGTGAATCCGCCGTTTCCCGCTTTGACGGGCGCGTGCGGGGGGCTTATGAAGCGGGCTCATGACACAACATGAAAACGATACCGCCTGGCCGGACCATAAACCGACCGCGCTCCTCGTGCTTGCCGATGGCACGGTGCTCGAAGGCTTCGGTCTCGGCGCCGAGGGCCACGCCGTCGGAGAAGTCTGCTTCAACACCGCGATGACCGGCTACGAGGAGATCCTCACCGATCCCTCCTATGCCGGCCAGCTCATCACCTTCACCTTCCCGCATATCGGCAATGTCGGTACCAACGAGGAAGACATCGAGACGGTGAACATGGCGGCGACGCCGGGCGCGCGCGGCGTGATCCTGCGCACCGCGATCACCGATCCCTCGAATTACCGCGCCACCAAGCATCTCGACGCCTGGCTGAAGGCGCGCGGCATCATCGGCCTCTCCGGCATCGACACCCGCGCGCTGACCGCGCTGATCCGCAGCAAGGGCATGCCCAACGCCGTGATCGCGCATTCCAAGACCGGCGAGTTCGACCTGCATGGCCTGAAGGAAGAGGCGCGCGAATGGCCCGGCCTCGAGGGCATGGACCTCGTGCCGATGGTCACCTCCGGGCAGCGCTTCACCTGGGACGAGACGCCCTGGCTGTGGGACAAGGGTTTTGGCCGGCAGGACAAGCCTGAGTTCAACGTGGTCGCCATCGACTACGGCATCAAGCGCAACATCCTGCGCCTGCTCGCCGGCGTCGGCTGCAAGGTGACGGTGGTGCCGGCGACGACCTCGTCCCAAGACATTCTGGCCATGAAGCCGGACGGCGTGTTCCTGTCGAACGGCCCGGGTGATCCGGCCGCCACCGGCAAATATGCCGTGCCTGTGATCCAGGACGTCATCAAATCAGGCACGCCGACCTTCGGAATTTGCCTGGGTCACCAGATGCTCGGCCTCGCGGTCGGCGCCAAGACCAAGAAGATGCATCAGGGCCATCACGGCGCCAATCACCCCGTCAAGGACGAGACCACCGGCAAGGTCGAGATCACCTCGATGAACCACGGCTTTGCGGTGGACGAGACCACGCTGCCTGATGGCGCGACGCAGACCCACATCTCGCTGTTCGACGGATCCAATTGCGGCATCCAGCTCGACGGCAAGCCGGTGTTCTCGGTGCAGTATCACCCCGAGGCCTCGCCGGGCCCGCGCGACTCGCACTACCTGTTCCAGCGCTTTGCCGATCTGATGCGGCAGAAGAAGAGCGCGTAAGGCAACGAAACCGCCGGCGGACAATCCCGCCGGCGACGTCACGGACGCATGAACATGAAGTCCGTATCGGGATCGCAATTCTCGGCGATGAAGCGCAGCTCGGCCTGGATGTCGGCGACCGACCTCGTCTCCAGATATTTCGCGACCACGAGATTGAGCAGGGCACGGCAGACGGCCTCGTGCCCGAGACCTGAAATCTCGGCCTCGTCGATCGCCGCTGAAAAATGGCGTTGCGCAACATCGGATGCGTACATGGCGTTCCATCCCTTTTCCCTTCGGGTTGCGTGCCCCTGAATGGCCGCCCGCGCCTTGATCTCCCTCAAGGCAGCGTGCTGTCTCGGGAACAAGCGCGGTTGCGCCGTCTTGACTCCTTGTCCAACGCTCCCGGGAGCCCGACCATGTCCGTCGTCCGCGACTATGCCGAGCCACTCGCCATCGTGTTCGAGGACGACGGGCTCGTGCCGAACAACGTTCTGCCGTTTCTGGTCTACCAGGGCGCGGTGACGCTCGATCCGAAGCAGCCGGAAGAGACGATCGAAAACCTGTTCGAGACGAACAATTGGGGCGGGACGTGGCGCAACGGCGTTTACGACTATCTGCATTACCACGCGACCGTGCATGAGGTGCTTGGCGTCGCGCGCGGTCGTGCCCGCGTTCGCTTCGGCGGCGATCACGGTCAGGAGCTTGAGATCAAGGCCGGCGATGTCGCCATCCTGCCGGCCGGTACGGGACATCAGTGCATCACAGCCAGCGATGATTTCTGCGTGATCGGCGCCTACCCGCCGGGCGCGAGAATGGAGATCACGCGGGCAACGCCGGGGAACCACGCCAGGGCGCTGAAGACGATTCCAAACGTTGCTCGGCCGCCGGCTGATCCGGTGACCGGCAAGCATGGCGCATTGATGCGGTTGTGGCGGAGTTAGCCGCGGTCACACAACAATTTTCGCTGTCGTCCCGGCCTTCGCCTGGCCTGCGCCGGGACGACGGTTTGGATGGATATCGCCGATCAACTACGCCTCGTTGCCGCCTTCCTGGCGGGTCGCCTCGAACAGAAACCACGTCCGGCGCTCGGTCTCGTCGATGAAGACCTCGAGGACGCTGGCGCTGGCGACGTCGCCGGCATCGTCGCAGACCTCATGCGCTTTGCGCATCGCCGCCGCGACGTGCTTGTTGTCCTGCATCAGCTCGCGCAGCATCTCGCGCGGCGGGACGTAGTCCTCGTTGTTGTCCTTGATGGTCTGGAGCTTGGCGACCTGGCCGATCGACTTCAGCGTGGTGCCGCCGATCTTGCGGACGCGCTCGGCGAGTTGATCTGTTGTGGCGAAGATCTGGTCGGACTGCTCGTCGAGCAGCAGGTGATAGTCGCGGAAATGCCGGCCGCTGATGTGCCAGTGGAAATTCTTGGTCTTGAGGTACAGCGCGAACGCGTCGGCCAGAAGCACGTTCAGCGCCTCCGAGACCTTGTTGGCTGCCTGGGGCTGCAAATCAGTGGGGGTGTCGAGGTCGGGGGAGACTTTGCTGGGGGCTTTGCTCACGGGAAACCTTCCTGTTAGGACGCGGACATTGACGGCGCGCCGTCGCACCCCTAACGCAAGGCGGGCAGCGCGGTTCCTGGAGAGGAACCGCAGGGCGGGATACCATGGACGATTGGATCGATTATTACGACTCGACGCATACGATCTATGTCAGCAAGCTGCATCGCGATTTGCACTTCCAGATCATCGCGCGGGACATCATCGGCTACATCACCTCGCCCGAGGCGACGGTGCTCGACTATGCCTGCGGCGAGGCGCTGTCGGCGAGCCAGGTGGCGGCCGCCTGCGGCCAGCTGATCCTGGCCGAGCCCGCTCCCGGCGTGCGCGGCCGGCTGATCGCGCGGTTTGCGCCCAACACCAAGGTTCGCGTCCGATCGCTCGACGATGTCCGCAAGATGCAGGACCAGTCGATCGACCTCGTCGTCATGAACTCGGTCGCACAATACATGACGGCGGAGGAGCTCGATGCCGCACTCATCAACGTCAGGCGGATCCTGAAGCCGTCAGGCAAGCTGGTGCTCGGCGATATCCTCCAGCCGCATGTCGGCATGGTCAGGGACGTGACGGCGCTGCTCTCCTTCGGCCTGCGTCACGGTTTCCTGAAGGACGCACTGATCGGGCTCGTCAGCACCGCGCTGTCGGACTACCGTCAATTGCGCTCGCGCATCGGGCTGCAGCGCTACAGCGAGGACGAAATCACAGCCAAGCTGAAGGCGGCAGGCTTCGCCAGCCAGCGCGCCAACACCAATATCGGCCACAACCGCTGGCGCATGACCCTCATCGCCCGTCCGCCGCTCGTGCGTTAAGCATAACAACCACCCGAGGTGGCTTGTCGCAGCTCGATCGGCAATGATCGCCGTGGCCCGGTGGCGGAAGCGTCTACGCGAGAGCAGTGCATTGCTCTACATCCTGGTTCAAATCCAGGCCGGGTCTCCACGCTTCGCCCCTTCGGGGCTACGCGTGGCGCAGCCACGCAAGACCCGAAGGGGCGAAGCGTGTCCGGCGTAGCTGGAGCGAAGCGCAAGCGAAGACGGAGTGTATCCGTACTGCCTCAATCCGCCTCAACCACGTCACACTCCGCGACGAGCTGAAGCCGGCCAGCATCCTTCGCCGCTGACTTGAGCACCGCATCGAGCAAGCCCGGAAAGCGCGCCTCCAAATCCTCGCGGCGCAACCGCATGAAGCGGTTCGTGCCTGCGACGCGCGTCTGCATCAGCCCGCAATCGCGCAGCTTGGCGAAGTGATAGGTGAGGTTCGACTTGCCGGCGAGGCCGTTGAAGTCGCCGCAACACAGCTCGCTGCTGACACGTTCCTGCCGGGCGAGCTGATACACGATCGCGAGCCGGATCGGATCGCTCAGACAATCCAGAACCAGGGGCAGCTCGATCTGCTCGCGGGTGGGGTGGGAAGGCGTGCGGCTCATGATCCGGGAATCATAGCGATGCGGACCCAATGTTCAATAGTTCTTGAACCAATTGACTCCGAAATCGGCTTCTTCGATAGTTCAATAAACTTTGAACATGGGAATGACCTCTGATGAGTGTGTTCTGGCTGGCCCTGGGGGCCTTCGCGATCGGCACCGAAGGCTTTGTCATTGCTGGGCTTTTGCCTTCGATCGCCAATGACCTGTCGATTTCGGTCTCGGCCGCGGGCCAATTGGTCACCGCCTATGCCTTTACCTATGCCGTGGGCTCGCCGATCCTGGCGGTGGCGCTGAACAACGTCGACCGCCGCACCGTACTGGCGCTCGCGCTTTTGACCTTCATCGCTGGAAACCTCGCGGCGATGGAGGCCTCCAACTACGCCTTGCTGCTGGCCTCGCGCATGCTGATGGCGCTGGGTTCCGGGCTTTGCATGCCGACCGCCCTGGCAGTGTCCGTGGCAATCGCATCGCCTGAACGCCGCGGCCGCGCGGTGGCGCTGGTCACCGCGGGCCTCACGGTCGCAACCGTCATCGGCGTCCCTCTCGGCAATCTCGTCGGCAGCCTGCTCGGCTGGCGCGCAACCTTCGCCATGGTCGCCATGATCGGCACCGTTGCACTGCTGGGCCTGCTGCTCGGCCTGCCCCGCGGTCTGCCACGCAATACGGCCTCGCTTAACGAACGCCTTGCCGTGGCTCGCCACGGCAATGTCGTGATCGCGCTCGTGATCACGATTCTATGGGCCCTCGGCGGCTTCACCGTGTTCACTTATTTCGCGGTCCCGCTGCGAGGCCTCGGCTTCGACGCCTCGCAAATCAGCCTTGCGCTACTGGTGTTTGGCGGCGCGGCCGCGATCGGCAACATCTTCGGCGGCATCCTGGCCGACCGGCTCGGCACGCTCGCGACCGCAGCCCTCGGCCTCGCCGGCATGGCGAGCGCCCTGATCCTGCATTCGCTGGTCCTGAAACTGATGCCCGGACAGGCACACTATGCGGTGCTGGGCGCAATCTTCCTCTGGGGCCTCTCCGGCTGGGCGTTCTATCCGGCCCAGATCGCCAGCATCGTCCGGATCGAACCGCAGGCCTCGATGATCGCGCTCTCGCTCAATGCGTCCGCGATGTATCTCGGCTTCGCCATCGGCGGTGCGCTCGGCGGGGCCGTACTGGCCACCCTCTCGCCGAACGACCTTGGCTGGATCGGCGGAACGAGCGTTGCGGCCTCGCTTCTGGTGCATCTCGCCCGCGGTTGGCAGGCACGGCCAAAACCCGTCAAAATTGCTGGTTGATGGGCGTTTTTCGGGGTTTCGCCGCCCCGAAAACTGGTCTAAGACCCACCCGCGCGCGAGGGAAGACCCCGCGCTCTCGGCTCAGGGGACGCGCAGTAGCGCGCCCTTTTTTTGTGCCCAAATCCGACTTCGGCGAGAGTTGATGCCCAAACGTACAGACATCACCACCATCCTGATCATCGGCGCCGGTCCCATCGTGATCGGACAGGCCTGCGAGTTCGACTATTCGGGCACGCAAGCGGTGAAGACGCTGAAGGAAGAGGGCTACCGTATCGTCCTCGTCAATTCCAATCCGGCCACGATCATGACCGACCCGGAATTGGCCGATGCGACCTATATCGAGCCGATCACGCCGGAGATCGTCGCCAAGATCATCGAGAAGGAACGTCACGTCGTTCCCGGCGGCTTTGCGCTGCTGCCGACGATGGGCGGCCAGACCGCGCTGAACTGCGCGCTGTCGCTGCGCCGGCAGGGCACGCTGGAGAAGTTCGACGTCGAGATGATCGGCGCGACCGCCGACGCCATCGACAAGGCCGAGGATCGCCAGCTGTTCCGCGAGGCCATGACGAAGATCGGGCTCGAGACGCCGAAGTCGCGTCTCGCCAACGCCTCCGAGCTGAAGAAGTCTTTCCGCGACAAATACCACGCCGAACGCGAGAAGCTGTCGGGTGCGGCGCTCGAAGAGCTCGATCGGCAGTGGACCCTGGGCGAGAGCGATCGCCGCAAGCGCTACCAGGAATACGCCTTCGGCCAGGCCATGATGGCGCTGTCCGAAATCGGCCTGCCCGCGATCATCCGTCCCTCCTTCACGATGGGCGGCACCGGCGGCGGCATCGCCTACAACAAGGAAGAATTCCTCGACATCATCGAGCGCGGCCTTGACGCGTCTCCGACCAACGAAGTGCTGATCGAAGAATCGGTGCTCGGCTGGAAGGAGTACGAGATGGAGGTGGTGCGCGACAAGAAAGACAATTGCATCATCGTCTGCTCGATCGAGAACCTCGATCCGATGGGCGTGCACACCGGCGACTCCATCACCGTTGCCCCGGCGTTGACGCTGACCGACAAGGAATACCAGATCATGCGCGACGCCTCGCTGGCGGTGCTGCGCGAGATCGGCGTCGAGACCGGCGGCTCCAACGTGCAGTTCGGCGTCAATCCCGAGGACGGCCGCATGGTTGTCATCGAGATGAACCCGCGAGTCTCCCGTTCTTCGGCGCTGGCGTCGAAGGCGACGGGCTTTCCGATCGCCAAGGTCGCAGCAAAGCTTGCGATCGGCTATACGCTCGATGAAATCGCCAACGACATCACCGGCGGCGCGACGCCGGCCTCTTTCGAGCCGACCATCGATTACGTGGTGACCAAGATCCCGCGTTTCGCCTTCGAGAAATTTCCCGGCGCCTCCTCCACGCTGACGACCTCGATGAAGTCGGTCGGGGAGGTCATGGCGATCGGTCGCACCTTCCAGGAGAGCCTGCAGAAGGCGCTGCGCGGGCTCGAGACCGGGCTGACCGGCCTCGACGAGATCGAGATCGAGGGCCTCGGTCGCGACGACGACAAGAACGCGATCCGCGCCGCGCTCGGCACGCCGACGCCGAACCGCATCCTCCAGGTCGCGCAAGCCATGCGGCTCGGCTGGTCGAACGAGGACATCTTCAAGTCCTGCAAGATCGATCCGTGGTTCCTCGGCGAGATGCGCGGCATCGTCGACATGGAAGAGAAGGTCAGGAAGCACGGCCTGCCCGGCAATGCCTTCGGCATGCGCACGCTCAAGGCGATGGGTTTTTCGGACGCGCGTCTTGCGGTGCTTGCCGAGACAACCGAAGCCGAGGTGACGGCGAAGCGTCACGCGCTCGGCGTCCGTCCGGTCTACAAGCGCATCGACACCTGCGCGGCCGAGTTTGCCTCGCCCACGGCCTACATGTACTCGACCTACGAGTCGCCGTTTGCAGGCAGCACCGCCGACGAGAGCACGCCGTCGGACAAGAAGAAGGTCATCATCCTCGGTGGCGGCCCGAACCGCATCGGCCAGGGTATCGAGTTCGACTATTGCTGCTGTCACGCCTGCTTTGCGCTGCACGACGCCGGCTACGAATCCATCATGGTCAACTGCAACCCGGAAACGGTGTCGACCGACTACGACACGGCGGACCGGCTCTATTTCGAGCCGCTCACCGCCGAGGACGTGCTGGAAATCATCGCCAAGGAGCGCAGCAACGGCACGCTGCACGGCGTGATCGTGCAGTTCGGCGGCCAGACCCCGCTGAAGCTCGCGCGTGCGCTCGAAGCCGCCGAAGTGCCGATCCTCGGCACCTCGCCTGACGCCATCGACCTCGCCGAAGACCGCGATCGTTTCAAGCGCGTGCTCGACAAGCTGAGGCTGAAGCAGCCCAAGAACGGCATCGCCTATTCGGTCGAGCAGGCCCGCCTCGTCTCCGCCGATCTCGGCCTGCCGCTGGTGGTGCGCCCGTCCTACGTGCTCGGTGGCCGCGCGATGCAGATCATTCGCGAGGAGAACCAGCTCAACGACTACCTGCTCGGCACGCTGCCGGAGCTGGTGCCGGCGGACGTCAAGGCGCGCTATCCGAACGACAAGACCGGGCAGATCAACACCGTGCTCGGCAAGAACCCGCTGCTGTTCGACCGCTACCTGTCGGACGCCACCGAAATCGACGTCGACTGCCTCTGCGACGGCAAGGACACGTTCATCGTCGGCATCATGGAACACATCGAGGAAGCCGGCATTCACTCCGGCGATAGCGCCTGCTCGCTGCCGCCGCACTCGCTCGAGCCCGAGATGATCGAGGAGCTGGAGCGTCAGACGCGCGAGCTCGCCCTCGGCCTCGACGTCGTCGGCCTGATGAACGTGCAATACGCGATCAAGGACGGCGAGATCTACGTGCTCGAAGTCAATCCGCGCGCCTCGCGCACGGTGCCCTTCGTCGCCAAGGTGATCGGCACGCCGGTCGCGAAGATCGCCGCACGTATCATGGCCGGCGAGAAGCTCGCCGATTTCAAATTGAAGAAGGGCGACTTCAAGCACGTCGGCGTGAAGGAATCGGTGTTTCCGTTCGCCCGCTTCCCCGGTGTCGACACGGTGCTCGGTCCGGAGATGCGCTCGACCGGCGAGGTCATGGGCATCGACCGCTCCTTTGCGGTCGCATTCGCCAAGAGCCAGCTCGGCGGCGGCACGCGAGTACCGCGCAAGGGCACGGTGTTCGTCTCGGTGCGCGAGAGCGACAAGACGCGCATCGCGGAAGCCGTGCGCCAATTGCATTCGCTCGGCTTCAAGGTGCTGGCGACCTCGGGCACGGCGCGCTTCCTGACCGATGAGGGCATCCCGACCGAGAAGGTGAACAAGGTGCTGGAGGGCCGGCCTCATATCGTCGACGCCATCACCAATGGCGACGTCCAACTGGTCTTCAACACCACCGAAGGTCCGCAAGCGCTCGCCGACAGCCGGTCGCTGCGGCGCGCGGCCCTCTTGCATAAAGTACCATATTACACCACTCTTTCCGGGGCCGTGGCGGCCGCGCAGGGCATCCGCGCCTATCTGGGTGGGGACCTTGAGGTTCGTACCCTGCAGAGCTACTTTTCGGAAACCTGATCACGCGCGGAAGGCCGGCCCCTGAGGGTTAAGCCTTGCGCTAAGTGATTGGCAATCAAGCCACAATGGCCGGAGGAACTGTCCGGCCATGTGATTGTTCTGTTCCGGCGCCAGCCCACTTAACGTTCCGGTGGCCATGTGTTCAGGTCCGGAAAGCACTGACGAATCAAGGTTGCCGCGCCCTTCGATTCTGGCGGGCGCGCGGCCGAAGGACGAGAGAAGAGATGGAAAAGGTTCCGATGACTGCGAGCGGCTTTGCCGCGCTCGGGGAAGAATTGAAGAAGCGCCAGTCCGAGGACCGTCCGCGCATCATCGAGCATATCGCGGAAGCGCGTTCTCACGGCGACCTGTCCGAGAATGCGGAATATCATGCCGCGAAGGAAGAGCAGTCCCACAATGAGGGCCGCATCGCCGAGCTGGAGGACAAGCTCGCGCGCGCCGACATCATCGACATTTCCAAGCTCTCCGGCGACACCATCAAGTTCGGCGCCACCGTGACGCTGGTCGACGAGGACACGGAGAAAAAGACGGTGTGGCAGATCGTCGGCGAGGTCGAGGCCGACGCCAAGAAAGGACGCATCTCCATTACTTCGCCGCTCGCGCGCGCGCTGATCGGCAAGAAAAAGGGCTCGACCGTCGAGGTCAACGCGCCCGGCGGCGCCAAGGCCTATGAGATCACCAAGGTCGAGTGGCGGTAAGCCGCTCCGCGAAGGTTGCCTCAAAAGCCGCGCTCCGCGCGGCTTTTCTGTTTCGCGATGTTTCCAACGCGCGATTGTGAACCACACCGTCCTCCGTCATGCTCTGCCCCGCCATCCGAGCATGGGAGGATACGATGGATATCGATCGCATCGCCGCGCAGAGCCAGCCCTATCTGCTCAGCCTCTTCCGCTTCGTCACCGGGCTGCTGCTGTTTCACTACGGCGTGGCCAAGTTGTTCAAGTTTCCGCCGGTGGAGATGTTTTCCGACGTCACGCCGTTGTCGCTCTGGGGCGTTGCCGGCATGTTCGAACTCGTGCTCGGCGGTCTCTTGATGGTCGGCCTCTTCACGCGACCGGCGGCCTTCATCCTGTCGGGCGAGATGGCCTTCGCCTATTTCATCGAGCACCTGCCGCACAGCTTCTTTCCCGTCGTCAACGACGGCGCGCTGGCGATCGTACTGTGCTTTGCGTGCCTCTTCCTCGCAGCCGCCGGCGGCGGCCCGATCAGCGTCGATGCGATGCGGCGGTGACCCTTCGTTTCTACCGCCGTCCCTTCACGTCCAGCGGCACGGCCGCCTCGTACTTGGAGTTATGCAGCACCAGCGACGTGCGCACGTTGCGGACATGGGGCGCGGCGGTCAGGTGCGTCACAAAATCCTGGAAAGTCGCCATGTCGGGGGCGACGCATTTCAGGATGAAGTCGACCTCGCCCGACAGCATCCAGCATTCGCGCACCAAGGGCTCGGCGCGGACGAACTCCTCGAAGGCGCGCAAATCCGCTTCCGCCTGGCTGGAGAGATGCACGGCGGCGAACACCGTGACGTCGAAACCGAGCTTTCGCGCATCCAGCAGGCCGCGGTAGCCGTGGATGTAGCCCTCCTCCTCCAGCGCCCGGACCCGGCGCAGGCACGGTGGGGGCGAAATGCCGACCCGTTTGGCGAGCTCGACATTGGTGATTCGACCGTCGGCCTGGATCTCGGCGAGAATTTTGAGGTCGATCTCGTCTAGGTTCCGCGACACGTGATTGGAACTCCTGGCCTTATCGGCGGTATCGGGTGGGTCTGTCGCAATCCTCATAGCCCAGTCTGTGCCGTCTGAGCAATTTTATTGCGCGTGCAGCGCAATCGACTTTTGTTCCTTGTTGGAAAAATCCGCCGACAGGGAATGCAATTCTTGCATAGCTCACCAGAAGGCTTAGATTAGCTCTGATATTTCAGCGCCTCCGCGAGGCCTCCCGGCACGTTCCGCGCCCGCGCTGCAGATCCCCCGTGAAAGGCGTCCGCAAATATGTCCGCTCCTGTTCATGCAAAGGTCGTCATTATTGGCTCCGGCCCCGCCGGCTACACCGCCGCGATCTACGCCGCGCGTGCGATGCTCGAGCCGATCCTGATCCAGGGCATGCAGGCGGGCGGCCAGCTCACCATCACCACCGACGTCGAGAACTATCCGGGCTTCGCCGACGTGATCCAGGGCCCCTGGCTCATGGAACAGATGGAGAAGCAGGCGGTCCATGTCGGCACCAGGATCGTCACTGACCTCGTGATCAAGCTCGACACCTCGCAGCGGCCGTTCCGCCTCACCTGCGACTCGGGCGACGTCTATCTCGCCGACACCGTGATTCTGGCAACCGGCGCGCAGGCGCGCTGGCTCGGGCTGCCCTCCGAGGCGAAATTCCAGGGCGGCGGCGTGTCGGCCTGCGCCACCTGCGACGGCTTCTTCTACCGCAACAAGGAGGTCGTGGTGGTCGGAGGCGGCAATACCGCGGTCGAGGAAGCCCTTTACCTCACCAACCACGCCTCGCAGGTCACCATCGTGCATCGTCGCGATCACTTCCGCGCCGAGCGCATCCTGCAGGAGCGCCTGTTCAAGCATCCCAAGATCAAGGTGGTCTGGGATTCGGCCGTCGACGAGATCTGCGGTACCGAAAACCCGAACAAGGTCACCCATGTCAGGCTGAAGAACGTCAAGACCGGCGCGCTGACGGACGTGAAGACTGACGGCGTCTTCATCGCCATCGGCCACGCGCCGGCGATCGAGCTCGTGAAAGACCAGATCAAGCTGAAACCGTCGGGCTATGTCGAGGTCGCCCCGAACTCGACCGCGACGTCCGTGCCCGGCCTGTTCGCCGCCGGCGACGTCGCCGACGAAACCTACCGCCAGGCCGTGACGGCCGCAGGCCTCGGCTGCATGGCAGCACTCGAGGCCGAACGTTTCTTGGCCCTGCGCGCCAGCGAGCGCGCGGCAGCGGAATAACGATCATGCCTCGAACACGCGACGGATTTACGGATATGGACTGGGACAAGCTGAAGGTGTTTCACGCGGCGGCGGAAGCGGGCAGCTTCACGCATGCGGGCGAGCAGCTCGGCCTGTCGCAATCGGCGGTGTCGCGCCAGGTCTCGGCGCTGGAGCAGGAGCTCTCGGTCTCGCTGTTCCACCGCCACGCCCGCGGCCTGATCCTCACCGAGCAGGGCGACCTGTTGTTCCGCACCGCGCATGACGTGTTCATGCAGCTCCAGGCGGCGCGCGCGAAACTGACCGACAGCCGCGAGCGGCCGAGCGGCGATCTCAAGATCACCACGACGCCCGGCGTCGGCATCAACTGGCTGATCCCGCGGCTCGGCGAATTCACCGCGCTCTACCCGGAGATCCGGATCTCGCTGATCGTCACCGACGAGGAGCTGGATCTGTCGATGCGCGAGGCCGACGTTGCCATCCGCACCCGCAAGCCGACGCAGCCAGATCTCATCCAGCGCAAGCTTTTCGCGATGGGCTTCCATGCCTATTGCTCGCCCGACTACATCAAGCGCTTCGGCACGCCGCGGACGCTGGAGGAACTTGACTCCCACCGCATCATCACGCTGTCCGACGGCAACTTCGCGCCTCACTTGCAGAACCGCAACTGGCTGATCGAGGCCGGGCGCAACGGCTCGGGTCCGCGCGAAGCCTATTTCAAGGTCAACAACATCCTCGGCCTGGTGCGTGCCTGTCAGCAGGGCCTCGGCATCGCCGCGCTGCCGGATTATCTGATCGAAGAACAGAGCCGCCTCGTACAACTGTTCGGCGAGTCGGATTCGATCCAGCTCGACACGTATTTCGTCTATCCGGAAGAGTTGAAGACGGTCGCGCGCGTGCAGGTGTTCCGCGATTTCGTGGTGAGCAAGGCGCAGCGCTGGCCGTCCTGATTTCCGCATGACTGACATGCGACCTCGGCTGTTGCTGCAGGCCGCTCGTCAAGCCCATACTGCTTAAACGCTGAGCCTTCGCGTTGCGCATTTGTCCCCCTCCTCCAGTGGCGCGGGAGTTCAGTAATCCCTCTTGGAAGGTGATTGTGTCGGCCTCACGTGGCCAATACCTAAGCCGGGCCCTTCGGGTCCGGCTTTTTTTCTGCCCAGTCAGGCTTTCACCTTCCGCGTGTATTGACAGTTTTCGGCATACCCCGCATCATTTCCAAATGATCACGAAGTCGTGCGCAATCTCGTCGAAGGCATCAGCCTCGAAAAAAGGCCCCCATCCGGGGACCTCGGATTTTTGCGCGCGCTAGGCTGACTTCGTCATCGCTGCCAAATCCCGAAAACCCCGCCACCTGGACGGGGTTTTTTCATGTGCCCTCCGTCTCAGGTTTCACCTCGAGAAGGAGAACAACATGACTGACTTGCAAACTCACATGCACGGGCTCTGGCTGCCGCTGGTGACACCGTTCCGCGACGGCGGTCTCGACGAAACCTCGCTGCGACGGCTGACCAGACACTACGCCGCGCAAAGCATCGACGGCTTCATCCTGGGAGCGACCTCGGGCGAAGGCATGACGCTGCGCGAGAGCGAGCTCGAACGCCTCGTCGCCATCGTGCGCGACGAGATGGCGGCCGGCCGCCGCAACGTTCCGATCGGGCTCGGGCTGTCGGGCGCCGACACATCGCGGCTGAAGGACCGGCTCGATGAGACCGCGGACTGGCCGATCGACTTTTATCTGCTCGCGAGCCCCTATTACGTGCGGCCGTCGCAGCGCGGGATATCAGCGCATTTCGAGGCGCTGGCCGATCACGCCGCCTGGCCGCTCGCGCTCTACAACATTCCCTATCGCTGCGCCGTCGGCATCACCAACCAGACCCTGCTGCGGCTCGCCGAACATCCCAACATCATCGGCCTGAAGGATTGCGGCGCGAGCCGCGAGCAGTCGATCGCGCTGCTACGCGACCGGCCGAAGAGCTTTCGCGTGCTCACCGGAGAGGACGCAAATTATTTCGAGGCGCTCGGCGACGGCGCCGATGGCGGCATCCTGCTGTCGGCACATCTCGAGACCGAAACTTTCGCGGCGGTCTACAGTGAGTTGAAGCGCGGCAACCCGGGTGCGGCAGAAGCGCGCTGGCAGGATGTCGCGGAGCTGACGCGGCTGTTGTTCACGGAGCCAAGCCCGGCGCCGGCGAAGTACTGGCTGTGGCGGACGGGCCTGATCGACAGCCCCGAAGTGCGCCTGCCGATGGTGGAAGTGAGCAGCGAGCTCGCCGCCACGCTCGATCGCGAGATCGAACGGCGGATGCAGGTCGCGGCGTAGCTGCTTTCCTTCGCCTCTCCCCGCAAGGACGGGGAGAGGCAGCGAGCGCGCATCGCCTTGGTTAACCGGGCGCGAACGGCCTTCGCAGCTGCCGCATGGCGCATCCACGTCTCGTTTACGCAATGGCGCCTATCGTTTCGCCTCAACGTCTTTCAGAAGGGGGAATGACCATGGGGCAACGCGTTCGCCCGACCGCGGCGGAAATGTTCGCGCCTGCCGATCTCTTGCAGGGAATCCTGATGGTGTCGTCGTTCGGCTTCTGGGCCGTGATGCTCGGCCTGATGCCGGTGCTGCTGTTTCGGGTCTGGCTCGCGGGCTGAGGACACCCGCTCGCATGGTTAATCCCGGACTCGCACTTGCGTTTAAATGCGAGCGGGAACCCAAGCCGGAATCTTAAAACATCCTGCGTATCGTTCGTTCCCATAAGCGAAGAAATCGCGGGGGCGATCTTGAACAATCAGAACGATATGGCGTCGCATTACGACGCCACGCAGAATCTTGACGACACCGAGCAACAGGGCTTTTCCACCGAAGACATCATCTGGGCCGTCGGCATCTGGTCGGTGATCCTGACGCTGTCGCCGGTCATCGTGTTCTACATGCTGATGATCGCGTAGCTTCCATCACCTGTCATTCCGGAGCGACCGAAGGGCGAATCAGGAATCTCGGGATTCCGGGTCGCGTTGCGCGCCCCCGGAACGACAAGGAGATTCCGGAAACGCAAAACGCGCGGGACGCCGCGCGTTTGTCGTCCGGGGAAATGATTGATGAAAATTATGCCGCCTGCCTGTGCATTGCGCCGGAAGCCGACGCCGTGCCGCGAATAGCCTTCACTGAACGCTCGATCGCCGCCCACAGTCTTGCAATTTCCTGGGCCGCACGGCTCTCGGCCTGATACTCACGCGCGCCTTCGCCGTGGCTGAGTGCCATCAACAAATCCGAACGATTGGTGATCTGACCGCCCCATACCGGAGCGCGGAACTTGGCCAGCGCCTCGCGGGCGATGGTAACGATCGGGCTTTCGGCCTCGTCGCGCTTGGCCGGTGCACCGTTGAGCACGACCGCGTAGGGCTTGCGCGCCGCGCGGCACATCTGGATGGTTTCCTGCACCGCGTTGACGTCGAACACGCCGGGACGCGCGGGAATGACCACCATGGTGGCATTCTTGATCGCATCGTCGACGACGGCCGACAGGTTCGGCGGCGTGTCGATCAGCACCCACTCGTAACCGTCGCGCTTGGCAGCGGAGACGATGCCGCTGACCGAGTTCACCGCCGCCTTGATCGGCGGCTCGTTGGTGCCACGCAGCTTGTGCCACAGCGTGAGCGAGCCCTGCGGATCCGCGTCCACGAGCATCACCTGCTTGCTCGCCTTGATCTGCGCAGCGAGATGTGCAGCCAGGGTACTCTTGCCCGAGCCGCCTTTACGCGATGCAAAAACAATAACGTTCATACCCTTGGCCTCCAGATTGACCCCAGGCCGCGAAAATGAATCAGCGCGCTGATTCGGGAAAGAAAAATTTGTCAGGGGTTGCGTCGCCGCCACGAAATAACAAGGCGTGTTGGCTTTTGAGTCACACTGCGGGCGCGCGACGGCGGACGTCAACCGTCATGGATCGCTGTTCACGCGGGCAATCGCGCATTTTCCAGGCAATTGCCGGAGAAATCAGGACTGCAACCTTGCCGCGCAAATCCTCGCGCCGGTCTTCTCCGTCGCGCAGAAGCGCGATGGCTGCAGGTCTGCGCGGGCCTGACGCGAACAAAACGAGTCCGGTGGCTGTCGCGTGGCTGGTGCCGCCCTGGTGATTTCGGCGCGACGGGCATGAGGAGGTTGCAAGCAGGGAACGCGCGAAGTGGCGGCCTAGCCGTCCGAGGACTTCTTCTTGCTCGCCTTCGCCTTGGTGGTCTTCTTCGCCGGCTTCGGCGCGATGTTGGTCGGCGCGCCGACGCCCGGCTCCGGTCCGCGGCGGAAGAACACCGCGCATTGCGGCGAGAGCTGCGCCTTCTTCTGGATCATGCAGGCGGTGATGGCATCGACGTTCGGAACGAAGTCGCCGCACAGCCGCATCGCATCCGGCGTGCAGGCCTGCTGCTGCTCGGGCGTGTAGGCGAAGCCCGTGCCCGGCTGGACCAGAACGGCGAGCGCGAGCGAGAGGCTTGCGGTCGCCAAGGATGTCGTGACGCGAGATACCGGCATCGATCCCCCCAAGTGTCGAACAGGATGGGAGTGTGGGTGAACGGGCGTTCGTTGGCAACGAGGCCGAGGCGAAAGGTCCGACGTGTGCGGTCTCGGCAACAGGGAGAGCAGCCGCTTTCTCCGCTGTCGCCGCCCGGCTTGACCGAGATGGCAGTGCTGAGCCGAGAGGCCGCGGCGTACTGGGTCCCCCGCCGCCGGCGCAGGGGACGACAGCTGTGGACGGGGACCCAAAACCCTCGAAAACAACCCCATGCACAGTAGCCAGCAAGGTCACGACCAGGCCGCGGCCATCGCCCGGGCCGCCAAATATTAGGAAATTTCGAAATCAAGTTTGACTCGTCGGGCAAAACAGGGGCATCATGTCAGCATCGAGGACGCGTGGGGTGGTCGGCTGGTCTGCTGCGCCGGGTCGGGAAGCGTCGGCGCAAGTGGAGGCGATCGCATGGACGGGAATGGAGCGGAGCTGCCGCTGTCGGGCGTGACGGTGGTCTCGCTCGAGCAGGCGATCGCGGCGCCTCTCGCCAGCCGGCATCTGGCGGACTGGGGAGCCCGGGTCATCAAGATCGAGCGGCCGGGCCCCGGCGATTTCTGCCGCGACTACGACCACGTCATGAACGGCATGTCGAGCCAGTTCGTCTGGACCAACCGGTCGAAGGAGAGCCTGGCCATCGACATCAAGAGCGAGGCGGGCCGCAAGGCGCTCGACGCGCTGCTGCCGCGGGCCGACGTGTTCATCCAGAACCTGGCGCCCGGCGCGGCGGAGCGGCTCGGCCTCGATGCCACCGCCCTGCTGCGCAAATATCCAAAAATCATCGCCTGCGACGTCTCGGGCTATGGCAGCGGCGGCCCCTACAGCGACAAGAAGGCCTACGACCTGCTGGTGCAGTGCGAGGCCGGCGTCCTCGCCGTGAACGGCACCGAGGCGGAGCCCGCCAAGATCGGGCTGTCCGTGGTCGACATCGCCACCGGCATGTACATCCTCAATGGCGTGCTGATGGCGCTTTATCGCCGCGAGCGGACCGGCAAGGGCACCGCGTTCCAGGCATCGCTGTTCGACTCCATCACCGACTGGATGAGCTATCCCGCCTTCTACACGCGCAGCACGGGACGGCCGCTGCCGCGAACCGGCGCGAGGCACGCCACCATCGCGCCCTATGGCCCGTTCCGCGTCGGCGACGGCAGCACGATCTTCTTCGGCATCCAGAACGACCGGGAATGGCGCGCGCTGTGCCGGATCGTGCTCGGCGATGACGCCCTCGCCGACCATCCGAGCTTCCGCACCAATCCGCTGCGCATGCAGAACCGCGACGCGCTCCAGGCCCATATCGAGCAGCGCTTTGCTTCCCTGACCGGCGAGGAGGCGCTGCGGCTGCTCGATGCGGCGTCGATCGCCAACGCGCATCTGAATTCGGTCGAGGCGTTCCTCGCGCACGAGCAACTCCACGCCCGCTCCCGCGTGCAGACGGTCGGCTCTCCCAGCGGGCCGGTGATGAGCTTCCTGCCGGCCCTCACCATTCCCGGCCTCACCCCGAGGATGGATCCCGTTCCCGATGTCGGGCAGCACAATGACGCCATCCTCGCCGAACTCGGCCTGACGAAGGAGAGCTAGCCATGGTCCGTGGTCGACCGACGCGGGCTTACCTGGCCGTTCCCGCGCATCGCTCCCGCCTCGTCGAGAAGGCGGCCGCCTCCATGGCGGACGCGGTCTTCATGGATCTCGAGGACGCCGTGCCGCCCTCCGAGAAGGTCGCCGCACTGGAGGAAGCGGTGCGGTCGCTGTCCGCGTGCGATTGGGGCACGAAGTCCGTGGCCGTCAGGCTCAATGCCATCGACAGCCCCTTCATCGACCGGGAAATCCGTGCGCTCGCCCCGCTTGCCAGACTAGATGCGGTGATCGTGCCGAAGGCGGAGCGCGCCAGCGACATCGGCGCGATTGCCGATCGGCTGCGCGCCGCCGGCCCCGGACGTCCCGCGCCGGTCGCGCTGGAATTGCTGATCGAGACGGCGCTGGGGCTCGTCAATGTCGACGCGCTGGCCGCATCGCACGACAGCGTCAGCGCCCTGCATCTCGGTGTCGGCGATTTCGCGGCTTCGATCGGGGCCCGCTGCTCCGATATCGGCATCTCGCCGGAGGGCTACCGCCAGACCGGAACGGCGCAGAGCGGCTACGCTTCCGCACCGCTCGATCTGTTCGCCTATCCGATGATGCGCGTGCTGGTGGCGGCGTGCGCGTTCGGCCTGCGCGCCGTCGACGGTCCGTGCGGCGCGTTCCGCGATGCCAGACTGACCGAAAGCACCGCGCAGAAGGCCGCCGCGATGGGCTTCGACGGCAAGCAGGTCATTCATCCCGACCAGATCGAACCGACGCTGCGTGCGTTCATTCCGTCCGGCCACGAGCTGGCGCAGGCACGCCGCATCCTCGAGGCGATGGAGCAGGCCGAAGCACAGGGCCAAGGGGCCGTGACGCTGGACGGCAAGATGATCGATTACGCCAATGTGCGCATGGCACGCCGGATCATCGAGATGGGGTCTTGAGAAGCGCATGGCCACCATCCTGATCGTCGCGCCGGTGTTTGCGCTGATCGCGGCCGGCTATGCCTCGGTGCAGTTTCGCTTCGTCTCAGAGGGCGCGCACAAGGGCATCTCCGAATTCGCCTTCAGCATCGCGATCCCCGCGCTCTTGTTTCGCACCATCGTCGTGTCGGAATTCCCCGACGTCAGCCCCTACAGGATGTGGGGCGCCTATTACGGCGCGCTGGCGCTGACCTGGATCGCGGCGCTGGCGATCTCGAGGTTCCTGCGCGAACGGCGCGAGGACCGCGAGGACGGCGTCGTGTTCGCGATCGGCTCGGTCTACGGCAACATCGTGATGCTCGGCATTCCCCTGGTGCTCTCGGCGCTCGGCAACGAGGCGGCCGGGCCGATGTCGCTGATCCTGTCGGTGAACACGCCGCTGCTGTGGCTGTGCGGCATCCTGCAGATGGAGCTGGTCAGCCGCAAGCGAAAGGGTTCGGTGCTCTCGGTCATCCGTCCGGTGCTCGCCGATCTCGTGCGCAATCCGCTGATGCTGGGGATCGGCTTCGGCGTCCTCTGGCGCTTCACCGGCCTCGGCCTCAACCCCGTCGTCGACAAGACCATCGAGCTGCTCGCGCAGGCGGGATCGCCGGCCGCGCTGATCGCGCTCGGCATCAACCTGTTTCGCTTCGAGGTGAAGGGCGAGACGCCAAGCGTCCTCGCGATGTGCGCGCTAAAACTGCTGGCGATGCCGGCCGCCGCGTTCGTGCTGGCAAAGCTGCTGGACCTGCCGCCGACGGCCGCCGGCGTGATCGTGCTGTTCGCGGCGATGCCGACCGGCGCCAACGCCTACATCTTCGCGGCGCAATATCAGCGGCTGGTGAACCCGGTGTCGGGCGCGGTGGCGCTGGGGACGCTGCTGGCGGCGGTGACGCTGCCGGTGGTGGTGATGGTGGTGGCGCGCTGAGCCCCTGCCCATCATCGCCCCGAGGGGTTAGCCGCCCCAGTGCATGGCTTGGTAAATATCAGTGTATCCGCCCGAGTACGGGGCCGAGTACGGGGCTGCGTATGGCATATAGCCAAAGCTCTCGGCCGCACGCGGCGTGAGGCGGGGTGCGAAGGTTTGTGTAGCCGGCGCGGCATGTCGCCTATGATGTGCCGTCCCGGCACTGGCGGAGGCAGTCAGGGCGACAAGGATGCCCAAGGCCAAGATCGCACGCATCGCAATTGCTCCTGTTGAGTTGAGGTGCTGACATGGGCTTCGGCCCTGGCGGCACCAGTCCGCCCGCCTTCACGATTGCTCACATCCTCGGCATCCATCGTCGCACACTGAGCTCCGTCGTGATTTTGCCTTCGCACGCAAAGGTAGCTATTCTGCGGTGACACACATCACGGGGAGGCGGACATGGGACATCGCGAGGACATGCTCGACGTCATCAGGCGCGCTTACGCCGCGCGCGGCGATGGCGACGTGAAGGGCCTGGTGGCGGCTTTTCATCCCGAGGGCTCGTTCAACCTGATCGGCGACAAGGGCGCGCTGCACCTGACCGGAAATGTGCAGGGGCACCAGCCATTGCTTGCGGCCTTCGGCCAGTTCATCGAGCATTTCACTTTCGAAAAGCGCGAGATCCTGACCGAGGTAGTCGAGGGGAATTGTGCCGCGATACGCTCGCGCCTCGACATCCGATACCGTCCGAGCGGGAAGGTTTTCAGCACCGAAGTCTTGGACCTCTTCAAATTTCAGGATGGCAAGATCGTCGAGCTGGTCGAGTACGCGGACACCGCGCTGATCAAGGCCGTCGTCTCCTGACGCGCGATGGGAATTGGATCGCGCGTTGGGAAGGCGTGAAGCCTTCGCGCTGGCGAGACTCCCGAACCGCCGCGGGCGGCCGGCGTCGTGCTGTTGCGGCGATGCCGGCCGGCGTCAACGGCCACTTCTTTGCCGCGCAGTATCAGCGGCTGGTGAACCCGGTCTCAGGCGCAGTGGCGCTAAGCACGCTGTTGGCGGCGGTGACGTTGCCGGTGGTTGGTGAGGTTGGGACAGGAGTTTAGTGCACTGTGACCGTAATCCCCCATTGAGCAAGTCCCCACATCTGACGTTGCGGCAACTAGACAAGTGTTGGTTTAGATTGACCAACTGAAGACAAGCAACCGAGAGTTCTTCGGGCGCGCTGGTGGTCGATTGATTGCGGGATTGCCGAGATCCGATGAGAAGGGAGGACTGATGCCTCCCTTTCCAATTTCTCGGGTCTGCTTATCAGAAGCGATAATTCATACCGACTCTGGCTATGTCGAAACTCGGCTTGATATCGACATGCGTCGTGATGACGCCGGTCAACCCGGTCGGTGATTGGAGCGAGCCCGTGAGGTTGTAGCCATTGGTGCCGAAACCCATGTGCAGATACTCGCCCTTTACGGACCAACCGGCTCCCAGAGCATACTCAAGACCGCCGCCAACCACGTAGCCAACGAGTACCGCGCGGTCAGAAGCGTTCATCGAGCCTAGCGGTCCATAGGTTAGCGGGAAGAGGCTGGTGGGGATGCTGCCCGTAGCATTCGCGCCGACCTTGGTTTCAGCCAATGCAATACCGCCAGTCGCGTAGAGCAAAGTCGACCCATACGCATAACCCACTCGGCCACGGAAGGTCGCGTACCAATCGGTGCTAACGGAAGTGCTGCCGCTAAAATTGCCTCCTATTGCAGCGGGAAGGGCAATAGCCGAGTTGCCGGCGGTGGCCTTTGAATTGAGATACTGCCAATCAGCCTCTATTCCGAGCACCGCCTGCTCGATCTGCCAGTTGTAGCCGGCTTGGATACCAGCGGTGACCCCATTGCCGTTGCCGGCCACAGGGTTGAAGCTATAGGGGGCCGCACCGCCATTCACGTTCACAAGTGTCCCGGTGGCGTTCGATGCGCCATAGCTGCCCCAGCCATAACCAACGTTGCCGCCAATATAGAAGCCCGTCCAATTGCCTATCTGCTGCGCGATTGCCTGAGTCTTCGTTGGCATTCGTACCGACCCCAGATCGGCAGCCCATACCGAATTCGGGCTGAGCACGATGGTCGACAGCAACGCGAACGCAAACTTCCTCATTCCAAAACTCCCTTGTTGGGCCGCTCGCGGCGGCCTGCCAAATATGAGGCTAAGCCACAGCAACATCAAAGCGCGATTTGAATGGCGCCGGACTCATGCAATTGGATGCGGCGCGTGAAGCAGAGTTCGAAGGCGGCCTCTCAGCCCGTGGATGAGTTGAGTTCTTCGAAACCCATCTAACGTGTTTTGTCGTGGCGTCACATCATGACAGCGACTGTCGTAACTTCGTTCTGGGTAGATGCTTCCTCACCGTCAATCTGGAGGAGCGGAAGCCGTTGCTGACGCATCGTATCGCGCTTACGAAAAGCGGAGACCAAGAGAGATGGGTTTCGCGAGTACTCAACCCATCCTACGAGTTGTCTCGGCTCACGGCCGTTGGTGCCGATTCTTGTAACGCCAGTGCTTCTGCAGAGTGCCGTCACGCTGATCAATCAGCGTAACGATCCCGCTTATTTCTAGCGAGGACGCAACCAGCCGGCCGCCATTGGCATAACACTTCGCGTCCCTGGGGCATGCCGCCGTTAAAATTCGCCGTATCTCTTTGAGAGGACCACCCTGCCGCTTTCTTCTGGAGCAGTCATCTGGAGATACGTCGTCTCTCCGATCATTTCACCAACTAGAGGTACAACCCACGCCTCGGCAGCTAGTCGAGCCTTGGGGTCGCTATCGGCGAAGAATTCGGCGGTGTCGATTGAACGACCTTCATTCCCTGTGAGCGTATAAAGCTCAACTACATAACGCATGTTCGCAGTCCTCCATTCGATAGGGATGTGGACACAAACGAGCGGCCGTCAAGCGGGAGGGATATAAACTGGATTCCAGAGCGCGAACCGATCAGGTATCGCGCTGAAAAATTGATTGCATTGGTACAGTTGGGTGGGCTCGAACCACCGACCTCCTGTTCCACAGACAGGCGCTCTAACCAACTGAGCTACAACTGCATCCTTGCGAGCCGCCCTTTGGGGCACCCTTGACGGGCCGACAACCGAGGGGGCTGGACGGGGCGGAAACTAGGTGCAACGGGCGTTTTTGGCAAGGCCGCAAAAGGCGTTATTTGCCCCTCTTCAGCGCGATAAATCCCTGGATTCGTCCGCAATCCACCTCGTGGGACCTGAGCTCCTCGCCCGGATCGCGCCGGACGATGCTTCGCATCGCCGGGTGCGATCCGGCCTCTCCTTTCGGGGACAGGTGAAGAAAAAAAACCCGGGCCGCTGGGGCCCGGGTTTCCTGATTGGGTCGATCCGCCGTTTTGATCAGGCGGCGGGCTTGTAGAACTTCGAGGCGCTGGCCTTGATCGGCTCGGCGGTCTCGGCGGCGACGCGCTGGGTGAGCTCGACGAGCTCCTTGGCCTGGGCCTGGAAGGTCTCGAGCTGGGTGCGGGCGTGGCCGGTCCAGAGCTGGAAGGCGTCGGTCGGCGATCTGGTGCCGAACAGCTCCTGGGCGAAGTCCAGCGAGGCCGTGGTGTTGGCCTTGGCGAACTCCATCAGCTTGGCGGTGTACTCGCTCGCGCCCTTGGACGCCGAAGCGAACACGGCCTCGACGGTGCCGTTGTGGGTTTCGGCGGCGTCCTTGAACTTTGCGTAGGTCTCACGGGCCTGCGAAACGCCCTTCTCGGCGAACGCACGCATCTGCTCGGGAACCTCGAACGGAATGATCGAGGCAGAAAACGGATCAGTCGCACCTGTCATGTTTGGTCCCTCAACGCTAATGAAAATGGAGTGAGCCTTCTGGCGCGCCCGCCGGCCAACCGGGGCCATTTCTTCTTGTTACGAGGTGGCGGGTACGAAGACTGGACACGCAGAACAACGAAATGGCTCGTCCAGCGTCCAGCATTGTCGCTGCCTAACATGTCAACATTGTGCAGCGCAATGCGGCTGTGGGGTGCGATGCGATAATTTAATCCTCAGGGCGAGGTTCCCGGGGCCGGGAACCGGGGGTTGCGGTATTTCGGTGCGAATGACGGAGACGGTCGGCTCCCTCTCCCGCTTGCGCAAGCGGGAGAGGTTGGACCGAGGCCGCGGCCGGGTCGGCGCAAACCGAGGAACGGACGCGCGGGTTGCTCCCGCGCGGGCTTCAGTGCTTCGCCTTGGTCGCGTCCATGGCGGCGCGGCTGACGGCCTGGCTCATTTCGCCGGCCTGCTCGGCCAGGGCCTTCATCTGGGCCTGGACGTAGTCGCCATGCAGCCGCATCACCTCGGTGAGGTCCCTGGCGTGGACCAGGGACTGGGCGTAGTTCAGCGAGGCCTGCACATTGGTCTCGGCGAAGGCGATGGCGCGGGCGCCGATGTCCTTGGCGCCGGCGCGCATGGAGGCGCCGCGCTCTTCGATCGAGCCGGCGGCGGCTTCCGCGTTGGCGAGCAGTTTTTCGAAGGCGTCGCGGGCCTGCCTGAAGCTCGATTCCGCCATGTTCCGCATCTCCGGCGGAAGCTCGAAATGGCCATTTGCCTGATCGGTCATGACTTGCTGCTCCTGTGCTGCTTTCTGCTTTGCCGGCCGTTTCGGCGGCCTTCGAAGGCTAGCCGACGACGGTATTGCCGGTATGACGCCGCCCCCCGCGGATCGTTCTCGGCGGATTCCTGCGGATGCAACGACCATGCGCCTTGCGGGTTCAGCCACATTAAGGTTATCGCGGCTTTAGGCCGCCCCTGTCAGGGTGGGGCCGTGGACCTGACCGCGCCCGCGGGCGATACTAACTCTTTCTTAAGGCTGCCATTCCCGGCAGGCCTGTCGACGTGACGAGATACAAGCCGGTCGGATGACGAATTCGGATTTCCAGTTGCGAGGCGTCGGCGATCCCAGGCTGTCCGTGCATGCGACCTCGCCCTTGCCGGCCTGGCTCTGGTCGCCCGACGGCAGCCGCGTGCTGTGGGCCAATGCGGTCGGCGCAATATTTTTCGGCGCGGCCAATGCGGCCGAGCTCGCGCAAAAGACATTCGGACCGTCCGACACCCATCGCCGCCAGATCGTCCGGCTCGCCCGCCAGCTGCCTGCAAGCGGCGCGGTGAGGCTCGAGCGGATGCGCGGCTTCGGCGCGCGGCTCGGCACGCTGATGACCTGCGGCTGCGCGCGGCTCGATTTCTCCGACGGCAGCGAAGCCGTGCTCGTCACCGCGATGGATGCCACCGCGCGCAGCATGCCGCTGGTCGAGCGGCTGCATCGCCTCGTCGACGGCGCGACAACGCCGATGGCGGCGTTCGCGCCCGACGGCATGTTCGCCGGCGCCAGCGAAGCCGCACGCCCGCTGCTCGGCTTTCGCGATCTCGGCGAGGCCGGCCTCGAACAGGCGCGCAGCGATGCGCTCGGCAGCGGCCGCGTCGAGATCCCTGTCGGCATCGGCAAGATGGTGCTGCAACGGGTCGGCGCCGGGGCCGATGTCGGCCTCGTCGCGCTGATCGAGCCCGAGGTGACGCAGGCCGCGCCCGCGGCCGAGAGCGCGCCGGAGCCTGCGGCTGAAATGTTGCATGAGGTGGTGCATCGAGCGGTGCAGCCGGCTGCCCCCGAGATGTCCGATGAACCCGCGCAGCAGGTCGTCGAGACGCCGCCGGCGGACGAACTCGACGCCGGCATCGCGTTGTTCGATCCGTTTGCCGAGCCGGACGAGACGCCCGCGACGACCGAGACGATCGCAGCTGCGCCCGAGCCTGGTGCACACGAGGCGACGGAGATCGCCGCGATCCAGGATGCCGTGAAGGAAGCAGCCGAGGCGCCTGTCCGGGACACGATCGCCGAGACCGCGGAGACCGCGCCGGAAACAGCTGAGGAAAACCCGCCGGCAGCCATTGTGCCGCCGCAAGCTGCGCCGATCACATCAGCCATGGTCGAGCCGCCCGGACATGCGGAGCCGCAGTCCGCACATGCTGAGACACCACGCCAGCATCCGCTGCGATTCCTGTGGCAGATGGATGCGCTGGGGCGCTTCGTGCTGGCGTCGAGCGAGTTCATCCGCCTGATCGGCGCGCACACCGCGGCCGGCTTCGGCCGGCCCTGGCGCGAGATCGCCGACGAATTTGCGCTCGATCCCGATGGCCGCGTCGCGCAGGCGCTCGCCAGCCACGACACCTGGGCCGGCATCACCGTGAACTGGCCCGCCGATGGCGGCGTGCATCTGCCGGTCGAACTCGCAGGCCTGCCGGTCTACGACCGCGAGCGCAACTTTGCCGGCTTCAAGGGCTTTGGCGTCTGCCGCGATCTCGACGGCCTCAACCGGCTCGATGCGCTGCGCCGTTACGAATTGGTCTCCGAGCCGCATCCGCCGCAGAGCCTGTCGGCCGACGTGGTCGAGCCCGATCCCGAACCGGAGGCAGAGCCTCCGCTCGCGGCGCCGCCGCCGCCCGAGCCTGAACCGCCCACTGCAATCGAAGCCGAACCGCCCGCACTTTTCATCGAAGCGAATTCACAACCAACCGATCCGGAAACGCCAGTGGAAACGCCTCCGAATGTCGTCCCGTTCCGCGCCCCCGGCGACCAGAGATCACAAGGCGACCAGAGATCGCCGACGCTGACGCCGGTCGAGAACAGCGCGTTCAACGAGCTCGCGCGGCAATTGTCCGAGCGGCTCGAACGCGATCGCGAACAGATTTCCTCAACTGCGGCCGAGCTGCCGGCGGAGGAGATCGCGTCCGAAGCGCAGATGCCGCCCGAGCCCGCTCTATCGGAGCCCCTGATATCGGAGCCCTTGATCTCGGAGCTCGAGGCGCCGCCGGCCGCGGCCGAATGGCTGACCGAGCCGGCGCCGCCGCCGCGGGGCGACAGCCTGCGCGACCGCACGCTGCTGGATCTCGTGCCCTCGGGCATGCTGATCTACCGGCTCGACCGCCTGCTCTACGCCAACCCGGCGTTCCTGGCGCGCATGGGCTACGCCAGCATCAATGCGCTGGAAGACGCCGGCGGGCTCGATGCGCTCTATGTCGAGCCGGGCGTCTCCGCCGCATCGAGCACGTCGCAATCGGGCACGCCGGTGACGATCAGCGCGGCCATCGCGAACGGCGAGCAGGAGCTGGCGACCACGGAAGCGCATCTGCACACGATCGACTGGAACGGCGAGAGCGCGCATGCGCTGATCTGCGCGCTGCCGCAAGCCATCCCCGTCATGGTCGCGCCGACCGTCGTCACCGAGACCGTCGTCGCGGAAACCTTCCCCTACACGTCCGACCCCGAGCCCGAGGCCGGCGAAGCCGATGCGGAAGATCTCGCCGCGATCCTCGACACCACGGCCGAGGGCATCGTGATGTTCGATGCCGAAGGCAACATCCACGCCTGCAACCGCAGCGCCGAGGCTCTGTTCGGCTACGACGGCGAGACGCTGCTGCAGCAGACCCTGCTGACGCTGTTCGCGCCCGAGAGCCAGCAGATCGTCGTCGACTATCTCGAAAGCCTCAAGAGCCAGGACATCGCGAGCCTGCTCGATCACGGCCGCGAGGTGCTGGGCCGCGAGAAGAAGGGCGGCGTGCTGCCGCTCGCCATGATCATGGGCCGTACGCGGCCGGACGGTCCGAACTTCTTCGCCGTGTTCCGCGATCTGTCGCACGCGAAGAAGGGCGAGAGCGAGCTGACGCAGGCGCGACGCCTCGTCGACGGCGCCGCCAATGCCAAGGCCGACATGCTGGCGCGGATCAGCCACGAGATCCGCACGCCGCTCAACGCCATCATCGGTTTTGCCGAGGTGATGATCTCCGAACGCTTCGGCGCGCTCGGCAACGAGCGCTACGGCGAATACATGAAGGACATCCGCGCCTCCGGCGAGCGCGTGATCACCATCATCGACGATCTGCTGGAGCTGTCGCGGATCGAGACCGGCAAGCTCGACCTGAATTTTTCGAGTTTGAACCTCAACGACCTCGTCGAGGCCTGTGTCACCGTGATGCAGCCGCAGGCCAATCGCGAGCGCATCATCATCCGCACCTCGCTCGCCCATGCGCTGCCGCAGGTGACGGCGGACGCGCGTGCGCTGCGGCAGGTGACGATGAACCTGATCTCGAACTCGATCCGGCTCGCCAGCGCCGGCGGCCAGGTGATCGTCTCGACCGCGCTCTCCGACCGCGGCGAGATCGCGCTTCGCATCCGCGACACCGGCCACGGCCTCAGCGAACAGGAAGTCGCCGCCGCCATGGAGCCGTTCCGCACCCCGCCGCCCGGCGACGCCGCGGACGGTGCGGCGCTCAGCCTGTCGCTGACCAAGGCCCTGGTCGAAGCCAACCGCGCCCAGTTCAACATCAAGAGCGCGGGCAGTTCGGGCACGCTGATCGAAGTGACCTTCGCACCTGTGGCGGCGCGGGCGTGAAGACGGCCGCGAACGAGGTGCGTGCAGCACCTACGCCGCGCGCACCGTATCCAGGAACTTGCCGACCTCGAACTTGAGGCGGTTGCTGTCGCCCGACAGAGACCTCGCCGCCGAAAGCACCTGCGCCGATGCCGAGCCGGTCTCGACCGCACCGTGGCGCACGTTGCTGATGTTGGCGCTGACCTGCGTGGTGCCGGCAGCCGCGCTCTGGACGTTGCGCGAGATCTCGCTGGTCGCGGCGCCCTGCTCTTCGACGGCGGCCGCGATGGTCGACGAGATCTCCGACAGGCGCTCGATGGTGCCGCCGATGGTCCTGATCGCGCCGACGGACTCGTTGGTGGCGCCCTGGATGCTGGCGATCTGCTGACCGATCTCGCCGGTCGCCTTCGCGGTCTGCTCGGCCAGCGCCTTCACCTCCGAAGCGACCACCGCAAAGCCGCGCCCGGCCTCGCCCGCGCGCGCCGCCTCGATGGTGGCGTTCAGCGCCAGCAGATTGGTCTGGCCGGCGATGGCGTTGATGAGCTCGACCACGTCGCCGATGCGGGCGGCAGCCCTGGACAATTCGCTGACGCGATCGTTGGTCTGGCCGGCCTGGCTGACGGCCTCGCCGGCGATGCGCGCCGAGGCCTGCACTTGGCGGCTGATCTCGTTGACCGAGGCGGTCAGTTCCTCCGCGGCGGAGGCGACCGACTGCACGTTGGTGGCGGCTTCTTCCGAGGCGGCCTCGACCAGCGTCGCCAATTCGCTCGAGCGGCCAGCAGTCGTCGTCAGCGACGTCGCCGACGCCTCGAGCTCGGTCGCCGCCGACGATACGGTCTCCACGATCTCGCCGATCGCGCCTTCGAAATCGTCGGCCATGCGGATCATGTCGGCGCGGCGGCGCTCGGCGGCGAGCTTGTCCTGCCTGATCTTCTCTTCGGCTTCGTCGCGGGCCTTCTGCTCGGCATTGAGCTTGAAGGTCTCGACGGCCTGCGCGATCTCGCCGATCTCGTCGGGACGGCCGAGGCCCGGCAGCACGATGGCGAAATTGCCCTTGGCGAGTTCGATCATCGCCGCCCGCATCGCCGCGAGCGGTTTCGACACCGAACGGCCGATGAAGACCCCGAGGCCGAGCACGCCGGACGCGATCAGCGCGATCGCGACGGCGATCCAGAACTGGATACCGTCGCGCTCGGCATCGTTGAGCCGGTCGGCTTCGGCGCGGATGCCGTCGACCGCGTTCGAGACCTGCGCGATCACGGGCTCGACCGCCGCGAACGCCTCCGACATCGCCTTCAATTCCGTCGCGAGCTTCAAGGCGGTCTCCATCCAGGCGGCGAAGTCGCGCTGATAATCGGCGAGCTTCTGCCGCAGCTCGGCCTTCGCCGTCTCGGGAATGGCGGCGGCGTCGATGCCGGCCGAAAATTCCGACGCGCGCTTCTTCATCTCGCCGCCGTATTTGGCGTCGCGACGCAGCATGAAATCCTTCTCGTGCCGGCGCATCATCAGCATGATCACCTTGAGCGGGGCATCGTGGAGCTGATCGACCCTGCTTTCGATCTCGTGGACGGAGCCGCGCAGGCGGCCTTCGAGGCCTGAATTCTCGTTTAGCCCGAGCCGCAGCCGCTCCTCGACCACCGCAGCGAAACGCGCCTGATAGCTCTTCAGCGACGCGTTCATCGCGTCGATCTTCTGTGCGAGCTTAGGCTTGCCGAGCGCCGCGATCCGGCCGCGGAGCTTTTCGATGTCGGCGGCGACTTCCTTGCCGATCTCGACCTGGCGCTGGGCCTTGGCCGCATCGCCGCGCAGCAGGAAATCCTTCTCGGCGCGGCGGCCTTCCAGCAGCTCGACCGCGATCCTGTTGTTCAGCTCGAACATCGTGCGCGCGTTATCGGCAGCGTCGCGATAGACGCCCATCGCGCGCTCGCCGTAGAGATGAATGCCGCCGATGAGGACGACGCCGGCGACGCCGATGACGCCGATCGCAGTGATCTTGTGGGTGAGCCGGAGGGAGAGGAGCCGCATCATGTTCACCAGGCCGGTTGTGACTGATGCGGTTCATGAGGCGCTAACGCGTCAAAAACTCCGTTAATTTGCGGGCACGTAAGATTACGCGTATTGTGACAGAATGCACGTCAGAGTGCACAAGCAGAGCTCAACAAAAAAGCACGGCGCTCATCGCGCCGTGCTGCTTGCGACGTCGTCAGTGAGGCGATGGCCTCAGCTGTAGATCTCGAACAGGCCGGCGCCCCCCTGGCCGCCGCCGATGCACATGGTCACGACGCCCCACTTGGCCTTGCGGCGGGCGCCTTCCTGCAGCAGATGGCCGGTGAGACGGGCGCCGGTCATGCCGAAGGGATGGCCGATCGCGATCGAGCCGCCGTTGACATTGTACTTCTCGGGATCGATGCCGAGCTTGTCGCGCGAATAGAGGCACTGGCTGGCGAAAGCTTCGTTGAGCTCCCAGAGATCGATGTCGTCGATCTTCAGGCCGTGACGCTTGAGCAGCTTCGGCACGGCGAAGATCGGGCCGATCCCCATCTCGTCGGGCTCGCAGCCTGCGGCCGCCCAGGCGACGAAACGGCCGAGCGGCTTGAGGCCGCGCTTCTCGGCGTCCTTGGCTTCCATCAGCACCACGGCGGCGGCGCCGTCGGAGAGCTGGCTGGCATTGCCGGCAGTGACGTACTTGCCGGGACCCTTCACCGGCTCGAGCTTGGCGAGCCCCTCCAGCGTGGTCTCCGGACGATTGCACTCGTCGCGGTCGACGACGTAGTCGACGATGCTCTCGGCCTTGGTGGCCTTGTCGACCACCTTCATCCTGGTCTTCATCGGGACGATCTCGTCCTTGAACTTGTTGGCCTGCTGGGCGGCAGCCATGCGGCGCTGCGACTCCAGCGAATACTCGTCCTGGTATTCGCGGCTGAGCTTGTAGCGCTCGGCGACGATGTCGGCGGTGTCGATCATCGCCATGAAGATGTCGGGCGCGGTCTTCAGCAGCTCGGGATCGATCGATTCCTTCGGCGTGCCGCCGCCGGGGATCGAGATGCTCTCGACGCCGCCGGCGACGATGCAGTCGGCGCCGTCGGAGCGGATCGAGTTCGCGGCCATCGCGATGGTCTGGAGCCCCGAGGAGCAGAAGCGGTTCACCGAGACGCCGCCGGTCGACTTCGGCAGGCCGGCGAGCAGCGCGGCCTGGCGGCCGATGTTGGGCGCACCATGGGCGCAATTGCCGAGATAGCAATCCTCGACATAATCCTTGTCGACGCCGGCGCGGTCGACCGCGTGGTGAATGGCGTGCGCCGCGAGCGACATCGGCGGCGTGATGTTGAATCCGCCGCGGCCGGATTTGGCGAGGCCCGTGCGCGCGTAGGAAACGATGACGGCTTCACGCATTGTTTTCTCCCTTTCGAACGATGGTACGGAGGCGCTGGTCAGAAGCGTTCTCTGGCCGCCATTGGTACACAAAGATTGGCCGGCGCGACAACAAAAACGCCGCCTCCGGTGACAGAGGCGGCGCTGTTCCGCGGGTCGGAATATATCGGCACCAGGCGCAGTGAAATCCGACTCTGTCGGCGTGCTGTGTCACCTCTCCCCTGCGGGAGAGGTGAAGCATCAGAACGTCAGCGCCTTGACCTGCTTGACCTGCGGCAGGGCCTGCACCTTGGCGAGCAAATCGGCCGGCACCGCGCCGTCGACCTCGACCAGCGCGATGGCATCGCCGCCCTGCGAGACACGGCCGAGATGGAAGGTCGCGATGTTGATCTTGGCATCGCCGAGGAGGCCCGCGAACTTGCCGATGAAGCCCGGCTTGTCCTCGTTGGTGACGTAGATCATCGACTTGCCGAACTCGGCATCGACGCGAATGCCCTTGATGTCGACGAGGCGCGGCTTGCCGTCGTGATAGACGGTGCCGGAGACAGAGCGCTCCTGCCGTTCGGTCGCGACCGTGACGGTGATCAGGCTCTCATAGTCGCTCTGCGCGGCGCGGGTCACCTCGTCGACCACCATGCCGCGCTCCTTGGCGACGACGGGGGCGGAGACGACGTTGACCTCGCCCAGCATCGGGCGCAGCAGGCCCGACAGCACCGCGGAGGTCAGCGCCTTGATCTTCATCTCGGCGACGTGGCCCTCATAGGTGATCGTGACCTTCGAGATGCCGGTCTCGGTGAGCTGGCCGGCGAACGAGCCCAGCTTCTCGGCGAGCGTGATGAACGGCTTGAGCTTCGGCGCTTCTTCCGCGGTGATCGACGGGAAATTGATGGCGTTGGAGATCGCGCCGGAGATGAGGTAGTCCGACATCTGCTCGGCGACCTGGAGCGCGACGTTCTCCTGCGCTTCGGTGGTGGACGCACCGAGATGCGGCGTGCAGATCACGTTGGGATGGCCGAACAGCACGTTGGCGGTCGCGGGCTCCTCGACGAACACGTCGAAGGCGGCGCCGGCAATGTGCTTGGAATTGAGCGCATCGACCACGGCTTGCTCGTCGACGAGGCCGCCGCGGGCGCAGTTGATCAGGCGTACGCCCTTCTTCATCTTGGCGATCGCGACCGCGTCGATGATGTTCCTGGTCTTCTCGGTCAGCGGCGTATGCAGCGTGATGAAGTCGGCGCGCTTGAGCAGATCATCGAGCTCCACCTTCTCGACGCCGATGTCCTTGGCACGCTCCGGCGACAGGAACGGATCGAACGCGACCACCTTCATGCGCAGGCCGAGCGCGCGGTCGGCGACGATCGAGCCGATGTTGCCGCAGCCGACCACGCCGAGCACCTTGCCGGTGATCTCGACGCCCATGAAGCGGTTCTTCTCCCACTTGCCGGCCTGGGTCGAGGCGTCGGCCTGCGGGATCTCGCGGGCCAGCGCCAGCATGAGCGTAATCGCGTGCTCGGCAGTCGTGATCGAATTGCCGAACGGCGTGTTCATCACGATGATGCCCTTGGCCGTGGCGGCGGGGATCTCGACATTGTCGACGCCGATCCCGGCGCGGCCGATCACCTTGAGGTTGGTCGCCTTCTCCAGGATCTTCGCGGTCGCTTTCGTCGCGGAGCGGATCGCGAGGCCGTCGTAGTTGCCGATGATCTCGGCGAGCTTGTCCTTGTCCTTGCCCAGGTTGGGCTGGAAGTCGACCTCGACACCGCGATCCTTGAAGATCTGCACGGCGGCGGGAGAGAGCGCGTCGGAAATGAGAACTTTGGGTTTGGTCATGGGAATGATCCGTGGTGCGAGCTGCATTTACGGAACGTCATCCGCGGGCCTGACCCGCGGATCCATCTCTTGAGCGACGGATGGCCGGGTCAAGCCCGGCCATGACGAGGATGGGGTGAAACGCGTTAAGCCGCCTTGGCCAGCGTGGCCTTGGTCTCGGCAAAAGCCCAATCGATCCACTGCGTCAGCAGCTCGACGTCCTTGGCCTCGACGGTGGCGCCGCACCAGATGCGGAGGCCCGCAGGCGCATCGCGATAGTACGCGAAGTCGTAGCCGGCGCCTTCCTTCTCGATCAGCGCGACCAGCTTCTTGGAGAACTCCGCCTGCGCGTCGTCCGAGAGCGAGGTGATCGCGGGATCGGTGAACTTCAGACACACCGAGGTGTTGGAGCGGATCGAGGCGTCCTTGGCCAGGAAGTCGATCCAGGGCGTCTTCGCCTTCCAGTCGGCCAGCACCTTGGTGTTGGCGTCGGCACGCGCGATCAGCGCCTTGAGGCCGCCGATCGACTTGGCCCAGTTCAACGCGTCGAGATAATCCTCGACGCAGAGCATCGACGGCGTGTTGATGGTCTCGCCGACGAAGATGCCTTCGTTGATTTTGCCGCCCTTGGTCATGCGGAAAATCTTCGGCAGCGGCCAGGCCGGCTTGTAGGTCTCGAGCCGCTCCACCGCACGGGGCGACAGGATCAGCATGCCGTGCGCGGCTTCGCCGCCGAGCGCCTTCTGCCAGGAGAAGGTGACGACATCGAGCTTTGCAAAATCGAGCGGCTGGGCGAAAGCGGCAGACGTCGCGTCGCAGATCGTGAGACCTTCGCGGGTCGCACTGATCCAGTCGGCGTTCGGAACGCGCACGCCCGAAGTGGTGCCGTTCCAGGTGAAGATCACATCGCTCTTGGCGTCGACCTTGGAGAGGTCGGGGATCTCACCATAGGCTGCGTTGAGCTTGGTGACGTCCTTGAGCTTCAATTCCTTGACGATGTCGCTGACCCAGCCCTCGCCGAAGGATTCCCACGCGAGCGTGGTGACGGGCCGTGCACCGAGCAGCGACCACAGCGCCATCTCGACCGCGCCGGTATCCGACGCCGGCACGATGCCGATGCGATAATCAGCGGGGACTTCAAGCACTTCGCGCGTCAGATCGATCGCGAGCTTGAGCTTGGTCTTGCCGACCTTCGCGCGATGCGAACGGCCGAGCGCTGCGTCCTTGAGATTTTGGGCGTTCCAGCCGGGGCGTTTGGCGCAGGGGCCGGAGGAGAAATGCGGCACGGTCGGCCGCGAAGCGGGCTTCGCTACAGTCATGATCTACCCTTCCAGATAGTAAGCCTCCCGTTGGGGGGAGGTGTCCCGCTGCGGCTGATACGAGAATCGGGAAGGCCAGTCAAGGAAGTTCAGGCGCCTCACGCTGGAGTGATGGCTCCTCCGGAGCGATACCAGGGGATGCGACGGGCGCGAGCGCGTTCAGCAAGTCGGTGGCCTCGCTGATCAATTGCGCGGCACGGCGGCGGCTGCCGACCTTCAAAATGCATTTGTCGTTGGCCTGCACAACGTAATCGTTGCCGACCTTGATCATCGAATAGCTTGTCATCGAAATCCCCGAACCAACCGAGCCCGGTTTCAGACGCTCCGTAGCACCCTTCGTTCCGCGATCAACATGAACGACGAACGGGTAGTTTATCAGCTGTTAAGATGAACGAAGGCGCGATCCGATTTCGTTGATCGCGCAAAGCTCACCGCGCGCTGCGTCAAAAGCGGACAGTCATGCCGGCGTGGCTCAATGCAAATCCGAGACGCTTGTAGAAGCGCTGCGCGTCGACGCGGCTCGAATGCGTCAGCAATTCGACCAGGTTGCAGCCGCGCGCTTTGGCTTCCGCGATTGCCCATTGCACCAATTGCTCGCCGATGCCGCGGCTGCGGCAGTCGGAGGCAACGCGGACATCCTCGAGCAGACCACGAATGCCGCCTTGGGAACTGATGCCCGGAAGCACCGCGAGCTGCAGGCAGCCGACCACCCTGCCCTCGCTCTCGGCAACGACCAACGTGAGATTTTCGTCGCGCTCGACGCGCTCGAACGCCTGATAGTAGACGACGGGAAGCGGATCCTCGACGCGCTCGCGGCCGCGGCCGAGATGATCGTCGGCGAGCATCGCCACGATCGCGGACACATCTTCGCGGCGCGCGGGGCGGATGGAGACGGACTTTTCGTTCATGCGGGTAGCTCCAGAACTCGGCGCGAAGGGCTCAGCGCACCGGTGGCAGACCGAGACAGGCCTCGGCTTCGGTGATCCAGCGGCGGATGGCGGCATAGCGGCCGAGATCGAAGCCGCCTTCATGCGCGAGGCGCGTATACGCGAGAAGCGAGACGTCCGCGAGCGAGACTGCATCGCCCGCGAAGACACGGCTCGCCGCCAGATGCTGCTCCATGCGGTCGAGCGCCGCATAGCCGCGCTTGACCTTGTCAGGATCGAGCTCGGAGGCGGCCTTGCCGAGATAGACCATCTGGAAACGGCACACCGCGACATAGGGCTCGTGGCTGTACTGCTCCCAGAACAGCCATTCGTCCATCTTGGCGGCGGCAAAGGCGTCGCGCGGAACGAGTGCGCTGTCGCGGGCGAGATAGCGGATGATGGCGTTGGACTGCGCCAGCGTGCGGCCGTCGTCGAACGCGACGGTCGGAACCTGGCCGGCGCCGTTCATCTTCAGGAATTGCGGCGTGCGCGTCTCGCCCTTACGCGTATCGATCTCGATCCAGCGATAGGGCAATGCGAGATGATCGCAGACCCACCTCACCTTCAGACAATTGCCCGAATTGCTGTCGCCGTAGATTTGCATCGCTGTCGCCTCTTGTCGGGCGACAGAGCATCAGGACACAGCCGAGGTGTCAACCGCGGCGGCGCGAGGTTGCCTCAGAACTTGTAACCGCCGCCGACGCGGAAATTGTTCAAGCCAACGGTGATGTCCTTGACGTTGGAAAAGCCGACATGCTCCCATTCACCGCGAATGAGGAAGTTGCCGCAGATCGCGTATTCAATACCGATACCGGCCGTCCAACCGTACATGAACGCGTTCGCGCGCTGCTCGGTGCTCGCCCACGCGCCTGTGTCGATCGTGTCCTGATGATGAGTCGTCGTGGTGACACCGCCGACCGTGACCGACGTATCGTAGTCGTCATGCTTGATGTAGGACACGGTCGCGAACCGCGAGACTTCGGCGCGCCCGATCGCCAGGCCTGCGAAAGCATAGGGCATGAAGTCGCCGCCGTCCCAACCAACCCGGCCGCGGAAAGTGGCGTAATCCTTGAGCTTCAGCGAAGCCCCGCCGCCGAGCGTGGTGACGTAAGTATAGGTGTGGCCAGTTGGCGCTGTCTCGCCGTCAAGGATGCGCGTCATGGAGTCGCTGGCCGAGCTCGCTATGTTGTTCATGTAGCTGTAATTGGCCTCGACGCCCATCACGGCATCGTAGAGCTGCCAGTTCTTGCCAACATAGGCGCCGAACCCTGTCGACTGCACGTGGTTCTTCGGCAGCAGCGACCATCCGCCGACCGGCGCCTGGAGGATGCTGTTGCGAAGCATGAAGTCGGTCATCGACTTCGGAGCGTGGCTGAAATCGATGTCGGTCGTGGCGAAGCCGAACTGGCCGCCGACATAAAAGCCTTCCCAATTCTGGGATGTCTTCGACAGTCCGTCGGTGAAGCCGCCGCGCAGGACGGGCAGATCGGAGAGATCGGCCGCGTGTGCGGCGGACACAGATCCGAACACCGCTGCCACCAACCAAAGCCTACGCATTGCAACGCTCCATCGAACTCGAACTCTCGAGCGTGATCATGGCTCGTTAACCTTAACCAATGGTTGCGTCCGGCGTTTTCATCGCCGCTCGCCATGAAAAAAATGCAAAGCAAAACGGCGCGGGATGATCCCGCGCCGTTAAGAGACGTTAAAGCGATGAGGCTCGCGATCAGCCCTTGGTGACGAGCGGCGGCGGCACGTAGGCCGGCGGGCTGTTGAGCTCCCAGCGCACGCCGAGCTTCACGTCGTTCGAGGTGATGTTCCTGACCTTGATGGTCGAGGGGCCGGCGGCGCTGCCATCGAACGCACGGAAGTTGCCGGGCGCAGCGTCGCCGAGATTCATGTAGCTGTAGGCCAGTTCGACGGTGAACCCGGGATTGACCTTGTAGGCGAGACCGGCATGGGCGGCCCATGCGAAGTTCCACTTACCGTTGTTGTCGAAATAGGTGACGCTGTTGGACAGCGCGCCGGCGGTGTAGCGGACGCCGTTATCCTGGAAGCTCGAGAGCTGGTTGTAGGAACCGCCGAGGCCGGCGCCGATGAACGGCGTGATGCACCACCAGGTACCGAGATCGACATAGGCGTTGGCCATGACGACCCACTCGGACTTGCTGCCGGTATAGGTGTTGGCTTCGACATCGGCCGCGCCGAGAGCGACGCTCTGCGAACCGTGCAGGTTGGCCTTGCCGCGGTACTGGCCGGTCACGTCGGCACGGAACCAGTTGTTGAAGCGATAGCCGACACCGACGTCGAACAGCGGCGAGGAGTCGAAGCCGAGCCCGGCCGTCGTGGTCGGGAACGCCGCCGACGTCGCGCTGTCGATGCTCTTTGCGCTCTGGTTGGTCATGCCGATATCGCCGCGCAGATACCAGCCGCCGAAATCGGCGGGCGGAGCGGGCGGCGCGTACATGGGGGGCGGAGCCGCGATCGGCATATCGGCGGCAAACGCCATCGACGAGATCAAGGATGCCGCACCCGCGGCAAGGAGAGACTTAACGCTACGCATTGGCTTCGTCCTTATGGCCGGTGAGGCTGAAAACGAGCGCCTCACGTTCTGGAAACTCACGAGCCGGACGATGGCAGCAAATGCTTAAGCGCCACTTAACCCTAATTTTTAAGGTTGATTTTTTCTGACTGCACACGCGGATGCAGCGCGAGCGTTGCAAAAATGCTGCGGTGGCGCGCCGCAATTGCTAACGATTGGTAAACCCGCAATGCAGCGAAAGAAGGTTTATTAACGCCTGTGTTGCGGCAGCTTCGGCAGGAACACCGCAAGCAGGCCGATCGCCGGCAGATAGGCGCAGACCTGATAGACGAACTCGATCGAGGTGTGGTCGGCGAGCCTGCCGAGCACGGCTGCGCCCAGGCCACCGATGCCGAAGGCGACGCCGAAGAACACGCCTGAGATCATGCCGAAGCGATGCGGCACCAGCTCCTGCGCGAACACGATGATCGACGACGTCGTCGAGGAGATGATCAGGCCGATGATCACCGACAGCACCGCGCTTGCGACGAGGCCGGCATAGGGCAGCGCCAGCGTGAACGGCAGCGCGCCGAGAATCGAGATCCAGATCACGATCTTGCGGCCGAAGCGATCGCCGAGCGGACCGCCGAAGAACGCACCGACCGCATTCGCCGCCAGGAAGATGAAGAGAAAGATCTGCGCCGTCTGCGTCGACACGCCGAAACGGTCGATCAGATAGAAGATGTAGTAGCTCGACAGGCTCGAGACGTAGAGCTGCTTCGAGAACAGCAGCGCCACCAGCACGAGGAGTGCAACGACGACGCGGCGCGAGCTCGGCGCATCGGGATGGGCCTGAACCGGCGCAGCCTTCCTCGTGGTGATCTGCGGCGCGTACCAGCGACCGATGCGCCAGAGGATGACGATCGCGAGGAATGCGATCGAGGAGAACCACGCGATACTGCCCTGCCCGAACGGCACGACGATGAGCGCAGCGAGCACCGGCCCCATCGAGGTGCCGAAGCTGCCGCCGAGCTGGAACACCGATTGCGCAAAACCGTAACGGCCGCCCGAGGCGAGCCGCGCGATGCGTGCCGATTCCGGGTGAAACACCGCCGAGCCGAGACCGACCAGCGCGGCCGCAATCAGAATGACGAGATATTGGTGCGCGGCGCTGAGCAGCAGGAGGCCGAAGAATGTCGAGGCCATGCCGATCGACAGCGAGTAAGGCTGCGCCTTCTTGTCGGTGTAGTGGCCGACCACCGGCTGGAGCAGCGAGGCCGTGAACTGGAAGGCCAGCGTGATCATGCCGATCTGCGCGAAGTCGAGCGCGTAGGTGTCCTTCAGGATCGGATACACCGAAGCGATCAGCGACTGCATGGTGTCGTTGAGGAAGTGCGAGAAGCTGATGCCGGCGAGCACGATATAGGCCGGCCCCGCGGCGGCCTTGGCGGCGGGCGCGACGTCGTTGACGACGACGGGCTCGGTCGGCGTTTCCGCAGGCACGACGACAGGCTTGTTCACTGGAGCATCCCGGCGCGGCAGATTGCCGCGACCTCACAGGTACGATGCAACGCGCGGTGGAACCACCGCCAATCGCAAATGGCTGGGATGCGTGATAAGTCTCTTCTTCCCCTCTCCCCTTACAAGTGGAGAAGAAAGAAGAAGCTCAGGCCGCCGCCTGCCCCAGCGCCGAGACGATCGTGTCGACGACGTCCTCGACCAGGATGCGGTCCTCGCCCTCGCCCATGACGCGGATCACGGGCTCGGTGCCGGAGGAGCGGATCAGCAGGCGACCGTGGCCGTTGAGGCGCTTCTCGCCGTCCGAGATGGCAGACTTGACGTCGGAATCGTCAAGGGGCTTGCCGCCCTTGTGGCGGACGTTCTTGAGGATCTGCGGCAGCGGATCGAAGCGGTGGCACACCTCCGAGACCGGACGGCGCAGCCTCTGCACCACGGCCAGCACTTGCAGCGCGGCGACGAAACCGTCGCCCGTCGTGGCGTAGTCGGACAGGATGATGTGGCCGGACTGCTCGCCGCCGAGATTGTAGCCGCCGCTCAGCATCTGCTCGAGCACGTAGCGGTCGCCGACCGGGGTGCGCACGAGATCGAGCCCCTGCCCTTTCAGGAAGCGCTCGAGGCCGAGATTGGACATCACGGTGGCGACGATGCCCGGACGCGACAGACGGCCGTCCTCCTTCCAGCTCTGCGCGATCACCGCCAGCAGCTGGTCGCCGTCGACGACATGGCCGCGCTCGTCGACCAGGATGACGCGGTCGGCGTCGCCGTCCAGCGCAATGCCGATGTCGGCGCGCATCTCGCGCACCTTCCTCGACAGCGCTTCCGGCGAGGTCGAGCCGCAATCCTTGTTGATGTTGAAGCCGTCGGGCTCGACGCCGATCGGCACGACGTCCGCGCCCAATTCCCACAGCGCTTCCGGCACCACCTTGTAGGCGGCGCCGTTGGCGCAATCGACCACGACGCGCAGGCCGTCGAGCGAGAGATCGCGCGGCAGCGTGCGCTTGGCGAATTCGATGTAGCGGTCGTGCACGCCGTCGATACGGCGGGCGCGCCCGAGGCTCGCGCTTTGTGCAAGCCGCTTCTCGATCGGCTCGTCGAGCAGCTGCTCGATCTGCTTCTCGACGTCGTCGGAGAGCTTGAAGCCCTGCGGGCCGAACAGCTTGATGCCGTTGTCCTCGAACAGATTGTGCGAGGCCGAGATCATGACGCCGAGATCGGCGCGCATCGACTTTGTCAGCATCGCGACCGCCGGCGTCGGCATCGGGCCGACCAGCAGCACGTCCATGCCGACCGAGGTGAAGCCCGCGACCATCGCGTATTCGATCATGTAGCCCGACAGGCGGGTATCCTTGCCGATCACGACCCGGTGGCGGTGGTCACCGCGCTGAAATGCAAGGCCGGCGGCCTGGCCGACCTTGAGCGCGAGTTCCGGCGTGATCAGTCCGTTGGCGCGGCCCCGGATCCCGTCCGTCCCGAAATATTTGCGGCTCATATCGTCCCCCACGCAACAACCAGGAATCCCCAAGACAACCTCCGGGTGCCCTGGCGGGCCCCGCATCCCTGATTTGCTAGGCTCTTATAAGCCTTACACCGCTAAATTGGCTTCAAAAAATATGATGAATCATTACGGAACCGGGAAACCGGTACCATGGTAACCTGTTGTTAACACTATACTTCCGGTTTGAGCGCCGGAACGAGGCGGAACTGCCCCTCAGGGCTTGCGCTTGACGTGACCGTCCTCGCGGCTCGGCGCCGGCTGGATGACGTTGACGGGATCGGAGCCCGGAAATGTCTCCTCGAGGCCCTCTTCCAGCGCCTCGTCCAGCTCCTGCTTTTCCTTGATCTCCTTCGACGAGGGTCCCTTGTGCGGCTTGGTCATGGCGCCCTTCTCGCAAACGATTTGGCTGTGCATCCAACCATGCTAGATGACCCCTCAATCTTCCGATGCAAGACTTCTTAAGACGGGGCGGGGAACGTTCATGAAGCACATCACCTGTATCGACGATCTTCGCGCGCTGCATAAGCGCCGCGTGCCGAAGGCGTTCTTCGACTATTGCGACCGCGGCTCCTATGCCGAGGAAACGCTGCGCGCCAACCGCGAGGACATGCAGCAGATCAAGTTCCGCCAGCGCATCCTGGTCGACGTCTCCAAGCGCGACACCTCGACCACGATTTTGGGCGAGCCCTCGACCATGCCGCTGATACTGGCGCCGGTCGGCCTGCTCGGCATGCAGCATGGCGACGGCGAGATTCACGCCTGCCGCGCGGCGCAGGCCGCCGGCATCCCGTTCACGCAGTCGACCATGTCGATCTGCTCGATCGAGGACATCGCAGCCGCCGTCGACAAGCCGTTCTGGTTCCAGCTCTACGTGATGAAGGACCGCGGCTTCATCAAGGATCTGGTCCAGCGCGCAATCGCGGCGAAGTGCAGCGCACTGGTGCTGACCGTCGATTTGCAGGTGATCGGCCAGCGTCATGCCGACATCAAGAACGGTATGACGATTCCGCCCGAGTGGTCGCTGTCGAAGTTCATCGACTTCGCGACCAAGCCGGCCTGGGTCTCCGGCGTGCTGCGGGGCAAGCGCCGCACCTTCGGCAACATCGCAGGCCACGTGAAGAACACCGAGGATCTCAACCGCCTCGCCGAATGGACCGCCTCGCAGTTCGACACTTCCCTGAACTGGAAGGACATCGAATGGATCCGGAGCATCTGGCCGGGCAAACTCATCATCAAGGGCATTCTGGACGTCGAGGACGCCGAGGAAGCCGCCAAGACCGGCGCACAGGCGCTGGTGGTCTCCAACCACGGCGGCCGTCAGCTCGACGGCGCGCCGTCCTCGATCGAGGTGCTGCCCGAGATCGTCGATGCGGTCGGCGAGAAGATGGAGATCATGTTCGACGGCGGCATCCGCTCCGGCCAGGACGTGATGCGTGCGCTCGCGCTCGGCGCAAAATCCTGCATGATCGGTCGCGCCTACGCTTATGGCCTCGGTGCCGGCGGCCAGGCCGGCGTCGCCAAGGCGATCGACATCATCCAGAAGGAGCTGCTGACCACGATGGGCCTGTGCGGCGTCAACCGGATCGACGAGATCGACGATCATGTCATTGCGGTGTGAGCCGCGGTTTGCCCTCTCCCCGTAAGAACGGGGCGAGGGACCGCACACTATTCTCTCAAGCCTTTGAGAGGTCGGCCTCGACCAGCGCGCGGAGTTCGGCCGTGACCTGCGGCCGCTGGCCGAACCACAGCTCGAAGCCGCGCACCGCCTGGTGCAGCAGCATGCCGAGCCCGTCGGCGGTCTTCAGTCCGCGGGCCCTGGCGGCCGCGAGCAGCGGCGTCACGAGGGGAACGTAGACGAGATCGGCGACAACGGCGGCTTCGGGCAGGCGCGCCACATCGACCTCGAGTTCGGGCTGGCCGTGCATGCCGAGCGAGGTCGTGTTCACGAGCAGCTTGGCCCGCGGCAGGACGTCGTTGATCCCGTCCCAGGCCAGCGGATGCACGTTCGGCCCGAACTGCGCGGCCAGCGCCTCGGCGCGGGCCAGCGTGCGATTGGCAAGATGAATGCGCGCGAAGCCGCGTTCGAGCAGGCCGAACACCACCGCGCGCGAGGAGCCCCCCGCCCCCATCACCAGCGCCTCATCGGCCTTGTCCCAGCCGGGCGCGCTGGCGTCGAGATTGCCGAGAAAGCCCTCGACGTCGGTATTGGTCGAGCGCAGTTCGCCGTCTTCGAACCACAGCGTGTTGGCGGCGCCCACGGCCCTGGCGCGCGCATCGGGGGTCGACAGTTCGAGCACGCCGACCTTGTGCGGAATGGTGACGTTGGCCCCGACGAAGCCGCGCAGCGACAGCCGCAGCACGAAATCCCGGAGATCATCGGGCGGAACGGCCTCGATGACATAGCCCCCCGCGATGCCGAGCGTGCGCAGCCAATAGTGATGGATCAGCGGCGAGCGCGAATGCGCGGCCGGCCATCCGATCAAGCAGGCTGCGGGCGGTTTGGGCGTCGTCATCCTTCCCTCGGGTCGTGTTCGAGGGCGATCCATTTCGCGTCCGGCCGGTCCTGTCAAGCAGGCGGTTGATCCGCGGATAAGGCCGCTCCCGGGGCGGCCTTGATGTCCGCGACCGCACGCTCGATGGTCTGACGATAACGCGCACGTCGCGGGCCGACGCCATGCGTCAGCAACGCACGGCGCACCGCGGGCGAGGCCCCCGTGATGAAGAGCCGGATACCTTGCCGCTTGGCCTTGGCGGCGACGCGGCCGAGCACGTTCGCCGCGGTGGAATCCAGGAACGGCACGGCCGCGAAATCCACCACCAGCGCCTTGCGCTTGTCGGCGATACCGTCGAGCACGCCCCCGATGGCGGACGCCGCACCGAAGAAGAACGCACCGGTGATGCGGTAGACCAGAACGTCGCGATCAACCGCGAGCGCGGCGTCGTAGGGCACCCGCTCGCCATTGCCGTCGTCGGGACGATCGGCCGCCACCAGCGGCGAACGCTCCTCGATGCCGGTCATCTCCGCCATGCGATGGATGAACAGCACCGCGCCGAGCGCGAAGCCGACCAAGATGCCTTCGGTGAGGTCGCGGAAGATCGTGAGCAGGAAGGTCGCGAGCAGCACGACGGCGTCGCCCCATGACGAGCGTAGCAGCGTCGCGAATTCGTGCTTCTCCGCCATGGTCCAGGACACCACGACGAGCACGGCCGCGAGTGCGGCGAGCGGGATGTAGCTCGCGAGCGGTGCCGCGACCAGCATGAACAGCAGCAGGAACACCGAGTGCAGCATGCCCGCCAGCGGCCCGCGCGCGCCGGCACGGATGTTGGTCGCGGTGCGCGCGATCAGGCCGGTGACGCAGATGCCGCCGAACAGCGCCGCGCCGATATTGGCCGCGCCTTGCGCGACCAGCTCGCAATTGGAGCGATGGCGGCGCCCGGTCATGCCGTCGGCCACCACCGCCGACAGCAGAGATTCGATGGCCGCGAGCAGGGCGAACGAGATCGCATCGGGCAGCACCGCCGTCGCCTTGGCGAGCGAGAACGCCGGCAGCGCCGGCGAGGGCAACTCGCGCGGGATGCCGCCGAAACGCGATCCGATCGTCTCGATCGGGAGCGACAGTGCGGCGGTCGCGATGGCCGCGAGCACGACCGCGATCAGGATGCCGGGCCAGGACGGCCGCCAGATCCGCAAGGCGCCGATGATTGCGATGCTGACCAGCGCGACCACGACCGTAGCGGGATTGATGGTGTTGAGCCCCCCCGCGAGCGCGACGAGTTTCGGCACGAACTCGCTCGGCTCTTTTCCCGCGAGCGTGATACCCGAGAGATCGCGAAGCTGGCTCGCAAAAATGATCACGGCGATGCCGGCGGTGAAGCCGACCGTGACCGGATAGGGAATGAACTTGATGTAGGTGCCGATGCGCAGCAGACCCGCGGCGATCAGGATGATGCCCGCCATCAGGGTGGCAAGGATCACGCCGTCGACGCCGTGCCGCTCGGCGGTCACCGCGACCAGCACGATGAAGGCGCCGGCGGGACCGCCGATCTGGAAACGGCTGCCGCCGAGCAGCGACACGATGAAGCCGCCGACGACGGCCGTGTAGAGCCCGCGATCCGGCGTTACGCCCGAGGCGATCGCGATCGCCATCGACAGCGGCAGCGCGACGATCGCGACGGTGAGACCCGCGAACACGTCAGCGCGAAAATCCGCGAGGCCATAGCCTTCGCGCCAGACGGTGACGAGTTTTGGCAGGTACAATTCGGCAAAGGTCGGCTGACGCAACTGACGCAGTCCGCCTGCGCTTTCGCTGGTGATGCTCATTGCCCACAATGCTCCACTGCATCGTGCGGCCGCGTGCTTCGGCGCGACGGTGCGTTAGTTCAGACTGCTCCCAAGCATGATCGTCGCGGGATCACGCCCCCATCCGACGCGGCGGCCCCGGCTCCTTCAGCCGAACGCCGCGTCCTCCGCTGTCGCTGCGCGCCTGTTCGCCGATCAGCTCGACACCGGCCCGGTCGAACGCCTCGACCACCTTGATCAAGGTCTCGACCACACCGCGCACATTGCCGGTCGAGGCCTCCATCCGCTGGATGGTCGGCAGCGACACGCCGGCAAGCTCGGCCAGGGTTTTCTGGTCAATGCCGAGCAGCGCGCGAGCCGCCCGCATCTGGAATGACGTGATCACCTTGGCCTCACGTTTTAGCTCTTATAATTGATATTTTGTGCATGTACAATGATGTAAAATACATCATATCGAGGCTAGCGCAAGGGGGCCTCGCTGTCTCCTCGGTCACCGCGAGGAGCTCTTGCGACGAAGCAATGACGCGTGGAGAGAGCCAAGCCCCAAGTCTCCTCTCCCCGCGAGAACGGGGAGAGGACGAAAGAGCAAATGCGCCCTTACTGCGCTGGTCGGATCACGCCGCGTGCTGATGCGCGGCGATGATCTGGTCGGCGGCGCGTCCCGTGACTTCGGCCATATGGTCGAACTGACGCGTGAAACTGCCGGCGCCGGCGGTGGCGGAACGCAGTTCGACGATGAGTTCGCCGATCTCGGCTTCGGGCATCATGGCACGGACGCAGTCCCAGCCGCTCCAGCCGTCGCGGGTGTCGAAGCCGAGGATCTGGCCGCGCCGCGCCGACAGGATCGCGTTGATCTTGGCGGTGGCATCGGTCGGACACACGATCTCGACCACATGGATCGGCTCCAGCAAGACCGACTGGCATTGCGGCAGGCCTTCGTTGAGCCCGATCCGCGCCGCCGTGCGGAAGGCGAGGTCGGAGGAATCGACGCTGTGATACGAGCCATCGGTCAGCGTCACCTGCACATCGGTGACGGGGAAGCCGAGCGGGCCGCGGGCGAGCCCGTCGACGACGCCTTCTTCCACCGCGCCGATATAGTTGCGTGGCACAGCGCCGCCGACCACCTTCTCCGCGAACCTGAAGCCTTCGCCACGCGGCAGCGGCTGGATGTCGAGCACGACATCGCCGAACTGGCCGTGACCGCCCGATTGCTTCTTGTGGCGGCCACGCTGGACGATCGGCTTGCGGATGGTCTCCTGGTAGCCGATCGCGGGCGGATGCGATGTGATCTTGACACCGAAGCGATCGCGCAGCCGTTCGCTGGCGACGCGCAAGTGCATCTCGCCCTGCCCCCACAGCACGGTGTCATGGGTCTGGGCGTTCTGCACGACGACGAGCGACGGATCCTCTTCGTGCAGCCGCATCAAGGCCTGGCCGAGCTTGACGTCGTCCTTCCGGTCGGTGGCCGCAACCGAAATGGCGAGCACCGGCGGCGTCGGCTCCGCGGCGGCAAGCGCAGCGGGCGCGGTTTTGCCGCTCGACACGGTGTCGCCGGTCTTGATCGGATCGAGCTTGGCGAGCGCCACGGTGTCGCCGGCGTCAGCCGTGGCGCGCTTGGTGTCGTAAGCACCGTTGACGGCGAGAATGCCGGAGATGCGGCTCGTTCCGCCGGAAGCGGACTGCAACGTGGCGCCGTCGTCGAGATGGCCGGCGAGCAACCGGGTCAGCGACAGCTTTCCGCCGTGCTGCGAGTGCAGCGTCTTGAAGACGAAGCCGAGCGCGTCCTTCGCGGAGGGCGCGCCGAGACGTTTTGCCGTCTCTGCTATCCCCGGCGCCTCGTGGCGCAGCGCCTTCATCAGACGCAGCACGCCGTTCTCGCGCGAGGCCGCGCCGAGCAGAACGGGGCAGATCAGTCCTTCGCGCAATTCGCGGGCGAGATCGTCGAACACGGCATCGCGCGGCGGCTGGATATCCTCCAGCAATTGCTCCATCAGTGCGTCGTCGTGATCGGCCAGCTTCTCCAGCATCGAGAAGCGCGCCTCCTTCTCGCGATCGAGATTGCCGCCGTCGAGCGCGACCACTTCGGACGCCTTGTGCTCACGATAGATGAACGCACGTTCCAGTGCGAGATCGACGAAGCCCTCGATCAGCTCGCCCTTCCAGATCGGAATCTGGCGCAGCACCAGCGGCACGCGCGAGGCGGGCTGGAGCATCGCGAGCGTCTCTCGGATGCGCTTGTTGGCGCGGTCGATCTTGTTGAGGAACAGGAAACGCGGGATCTTCAGCTCCTCCAGCTCGCGCAGGATGATCTGAAGCTGGGGCAGCTTCTTCTCGTCGGCCTCGCAGACCACGATGGCGGCGTCGACCGCGGGAAGCGCGGCGCGCATGTCGTGGGCGAACTCGACGGAACCGGGACAATCCAGGAAGGTATAGCTGTCGCCCATGAAACTCGTGGTGGCGGCAGTCAGCCCGACGGTCATCTTGTGGTGACGGGCCTCGGGCGTGGCGTCGCCGACGGACGTTCCGTCGTCGACGCTGCCGGCACGCGGGATTGCGCCCGTCCGCGCCAGGATCGCTTCGAGAAGTGTGGTTTTACCTGATTGGAAAGGGCCCACCAGCGCAATGCACCGTGGACCTCGGGGACTTCTGACGTCTTGTCCCATTCGCCGCCTCCTTGGTGTGGAGCTCGGCCCATGATTGGGTCGGCAAATGCAGATGCTCTGCCCGTCCCCGAGATTTGGCAAGCATCAAACGTCGCTGCGGTGCGTCGTCAGTTCGTCGTATCGCTATCGATCGATGTTCCACCTCTCCCGAAGGTCGGATTGCATCGAAAGATGCGAGCCGGGTGAGGGTTACAGTCTCACCAAACGCGGCGGCCCCTCACCCGGATTGCTACCGCAATCCGACCTCTCCCCGTCGGGGAGAGGTAAAGAGAAAGAGAGCCTCGTCTGCAATGACGGAACGCCTTAACGGCCTGGACGGAGTTCCAGGCTTTCGAGTCCAGCGGCAACGTTGAGGCCGACCTGGCCCTGCACGCTGAGCGGCTGAAGCGCGATCGAATTGTTGGAGCCGCCGACCAGCACGTTGCCGCCGAGGCCGACGCCGACCGAGGCGCTGCCCTGCGCACCGGCATAGTTGCCGGAGAGATCACCGGGGCCGAGGCGATTGACCGGTGCGAACACGCCCCAAGCGAGCGACGTCTCCTGGGTGATGCCGAGGTCGATGCCGACCTTGCGGATCGTTGCAATGTAGCGGTCCTCGGGCAGACCGTCGGCGCGCAGCACGCAGCCGAGATTGGTCACCGATCCCACCACGAAGCCGATGCTGGCGCCGCCGCGGCATTCGAGCACGCCGACCCGTACCAGCCGCGACTGCGCGCTGGCACCCGCGATGGAAGCGACGAGGCACACAGCAGTGAGTCCGGCGAGGAGGAGTGAGCGGCGCATGAATGTCTCCGGCAATGAATGTGATGCGAGCAAAGAGGCGCGGCAGGAAGCCGCAGGGCGTTCTATGCCACAAGTGGCATGAGCGTGCCAGATCGCGCGGGCGTGAAAGAAAAAGGGCCCGCGCGAAGCGGGCCCCTTTCGTATCGGATCGTACCTGCAAGCTTAACGCAGATTGCCGCAGAAGCGCTGGATGCGCTTGCAGGCGTCTTCGAGGTCCGAGGTCTTGGTCGCGTAGGAGATGCGGAATGCCGGGCCGAGGCCAAAGGCCGAGCCCTGCACGACAGCGACGCCTTCGGTCTCCAGCAGCTCGGTGACGAACTGCTCGTCGTTCGAGATCAGATTGCCCGACGGCGCCTTCTTGCCGATCGTGCCCGCGCAGGACGGATAGACGTAGAACGCGCCTTCGGGACGCGGACACTCGATGCCGTTCGCCTGGTTGAGCATGGAGACGACGAGGTCGCGACGCTCCTTGAACACCTTGTTGTTGGCAGCGATGAAATCCTGCGGACCGTTCAGCGCTTCCACCGACGCCCACTGCGAGATCGAGGACGGGTTCGAGGTCGACTGCGACTGGATGGTCGCCATCGCCTTGATGAGATGCGCGGGACCACCGGCGTAGCCGATGCGCCAGCCGGTCATGCAATAGGCTTTCGACACGCCGTTCACGGTGAGCGTGCGGTCGTAGAGGCTGGGCTCGACCTGCGCGACGGTGGTGAACTGGAAGTCGTCATAGACGAGGTGCTCGTACATGTCGTCGGTCATCACCCACACGTGCGGATGCTTGACCAGCACGTCGGTGAGCGCCTTCAGCTCGGCCCTGGTATAGGCCGCGCCGGTCGGGTTCGACGGCGAGCACAGGATCACCCATTTGGTCTTCGGCGTGATGGCGCGATCGAGCGCCTCGGCCTGAAGCTTGAAGCCCTGAGCGGCCGTGCAGACCACCGGCACCGGCTCGCCACCGGCGAGCGCCACCATCTCGGGATAGCTGACCCAGTACGGCGCGGGGATGATCACCTCGTCGCCCGGATTGATGGTCGCCATCAGGGCGTTGTAGAGCACCTGCTTGCCGCCGGTGCCGACGATGATCTGGTTCGGCTTGTAGGCGACGCCGTTCTCGCGCTGAAACTTCGCGATGATCGCGTCCTTCAGCTCGGGGATGCCGTCGACCGCGGTGTACTTGGTCTTGCCGGACTCGATGGCGTGGATCGCCGCCAGCTTGATGTTGGCGGGCGTGTCGAAGTCGGGCTCACCGGCGCCGAGGCCGATGACGTTGCGGCCCGCCGCTTTCAGCGCGCGTGCTTTATCCGTGACCGCGATGGTCGCGGACGGCTTCACACGGTCGAGCGCAGCGGCAAGGAAGGACATCGTCATCTCCTGACAAGCGTCGTGAACCCTCTGGCCTCACGACTCCAATTGTGGGAATGAAGCCACCCTAAAACGTGTGCCGCTGCACCGCAAGAAACTTCGGCCCGATCTCGCAAAAGTTTACGGATTTCGCGCGGCCGGAGCCTCGATTTCCCGCAATTTTCCGCAACTTTGCCCCGCAATCCCCTCATATCCGGCAAGGCTTGTCCTCGGAGCAATTTTGCGGGGTCCGGACGCCACAAAACTGACGGCGGCCTGACGCGCGAGAGGTGCCGCTGATCGCCAGCACGGGTGGGATCGCGTCCCTGTCATCGCCTCTCGCACGATCGCGCGACGCGATGAGTCGTGCATGTTGACGCAAGCGTGATCTGAATTGCGGCGTCGTGCGAACATGATCTTCCCTGGCATTGCAGTGCGGCAGGGTTTTCGAGTTTTTCTAGTACCCGGCCCTTGCGGCTGATTCCCATCGGCATCATTGTTTAGCCGCGGTGCGGGGCAACATGCACCGCATCTTCCCGTCCTTGGAATCGAACTCCCAGAATGTACAAGCTCTATTCGATGCAACGCTCGGGCAACAGCTACAAGGTCCGCCTTGCGCTGGCGCTGTTGAACGTACCCTACGAGGCGGTCGAGGTGGACATTCTGCGTGGCGAGAGCCGCACGCCTGATTTCCTGACCAAGAACCCGTCCGGCCAGGTGCCGCTGCTCGAGGTCGGCGACAACCGCTATCTCGCGGAGTCCAACGCCATCCTCTGGTATGTCGCCGTCGGCACGCCGCTGGCGCCGGAGAACCGGATCGATCGCGCCGAGGCGCTGCAATGGATGTTCTTCGAGCAGCATGCACTCGAACCAAATATCGGCGCCGCCTATTTCTGGCTGTCGCTGGTCAAGGGTGGCCGCGACCTGCAGACCCACGCGCTGGAGGACTGGATGGAGCGCGGCTATGGCGCGCTCCAGGTGATGGAGAACCATCTCAAGACCAACGACTACTTCGCAGCGCGTCAGCTCACGGTCGCCGACATCGCGCTGTACGGCTACACCCACCTCGCCGACCGCTGCGACTTCGACCTGGAGCCGTTCCCGGCGATCCGGGACTGGCTCAAGCGCGTCGAGGCGGCGCCGGGCTTCGTGGCGATGGACTGGCGTCCCGCCGACATCGACGATCCCGCCAGCATCGCGGCCGGAGCCTGAAATCCGGTGCAACGTTAAGAAATAGCGGGGGTTGCGTTAACCTTTGCCCCAATCCGGCCATGTTCGGCGCGATTGCCGCCCCAATATTGCCGGTTGAAATTGTGAAGTTATTCGGCGTCGCGGGTGATTCGCTCGCACGTTGAAGGATTTAGACCATGATTCGGGCGTCCGGCACGGTCGGCTTTCAGGGCCAGACCGATACCGTCTCGTCTTCCCGGCTAGCCAGCGCGGTCGCGGCCTCGCTCGCCGTCGCCGCCCTCTCGCTGTGCCTGATCGTCACCCTCACGGTGCTGTCGACCAAGGCGACCATGGCGATGGGTCTGCCGGTCTGATCGCCGTTTCATCCTCGACAGCCTTCAAGGTGCCGCGCGGCCCCGCGCCTGATGGCATCGCGACGGGACGCCGATGAAATCGCCTGTGGTCATCGTTGCAATCACCCTGACAGCAGCCATCCTGGTTGCGGCGTCGCTGTTGATCTTCGTCGGCACCCGCAAGGCGCCGGGGACGTCGACATGGAATGCGCCCAGGCAGCAGCGCATCATGCACGCGCATTTGGTCTAAAATCATCCGAAAGCTTTGAGCGCGCAGGCAAGCTCCGCTTAAGCGCGCTGCGTGAAATCGCATTGCGCTCGCGCAGCCATGCGTCAGTCTGGCGGCCTTATTTCGTTCAGAGAGGAACGAGCGAGGGCCCCATGCGGTTCGGATGGCGCGCCATCTCAGGTCCCGTGCTGACGGCAGCGATTGCTCTGCTGGCGATCGTGCTCGATCGCGCCGTTCCCCTTCCCTCGCCAGCGCCGCTGTTCGTCTGCGTTGTCGCGCTTGCCGGCGCGCTGTCGGGCCTTGCCTCCGCCATGACCAGCGCGGCCTTCGCCGTAGCGGGCGCTGCGCTGTTCTTCCTTGGCCATCGTGCCATGCCCCTCCATGCCGCCGCCGATCTGGTCGGGCTCCTCGCGGTGACGGCCTTCGGCACCGCTGCCATCACCGGCCTGATGCGCGAACGCCTGCTCGCAGCTCTCGCCGCCGAGCGGCACAACCACGCCACCGCGGCGCGGCTGTCGGCCGCGCTCGATCAGGTCGATATCGGCATCGTGCTGCTCGATGCCGAGACCCGCGCCGAATTCATCAACCGCGCCTTCCGCGATTACTTCGCGCTGCCGGACGAGAAGGCCGACGACAGGCCGCCCTTCATCGCGCTGATGTATCACGGCCGCGACACCGGCGCGTTCGAGCTGCCGGAGGACGAGCTCGGCGTCTTCATCGCGCAGCGCATGGAGATGGTGCGGATCGGCGACGCCACCCCGATCAACATCGCCTTGCGCAACGGCGAGGTGCTGCGCTTCGTCTGCACCGCGCTTCCCGACGGCGGCCGCATGCTGAGCTACACGCCGGTGACCGACCTCGTGCGCCACACCGACGCGCCGGCGCGCGCGGATTATTATCGTTCGCTGCGCGATCCCGCGAGCCGCAAGCTGATCCGATATCTGCGCGTTGCGGAGTGACGCGCGACAACGCGATTGATCCGCAGCGCCATCATCCGTATCAAGGACGCCTCATCGGCCCTTCGATCACGGATTTCCCAGATGTCGCTCACCATTCGCTCGGTCGCAAGTCAGGATTACGATCAATGGCTGCCGCTGTGGGACGGCTACAACGCCTTCTACGGCCGCTCCGGTCCGACCGCGCTCGCGCCCGAGATCACCAAGACGACCTGGCAGCGCTTCTTCGATGCCTATGAGCCGGTGCATGCGCTGGTCGCCGAGAGCGAAGGCAAGCTGCTCGGGCTCACGCACTACCTGTTCCATCGCAGCACCACCGCGATCGAGCCATCCTGCTATCTGCAGGACCTGTTCACGAACGAGGCCGCGCGCGGCAAGGGCGTCGGCTCGGCGCTGATCCATGGCGTGTACGAGCGCGCCAAAATCGCGGGCTCGCCGCGGGTCTACTGGCAGACCCACGAGACCAACACCACGGCCCAGAGCCTGTACGACAAGGTCGCGGAACGCTCAGGCTTCATCGTCTACCGCAAGATCTTCTGACGGCCACCGGGCGGCGAGCCTGTGGATAACTCCTGATGTCACCGGCGCGTTACACACCGGGACTACCTTGCAGTCGCGTCTGATCAGGCCCCCCGTCACCGATCAAGCGCCCCAAGCGGTCCCCGTCAGTCGCCGCGTCTGACAGGGGCCGCATTTTTTTGCCCGGCCTCTCGTGCCGGCATGGCAGCAACGCAGGCGACCGCTTGCCGGTGCAGCGCACCGCGGTCACAATGGGCGCCTGCTTCGTTCTCACAGGATCTCCCATGGAAATTCGTAATCTCGGCGGCTCCGGCCTGCGCGTGTCCGCGGTCGGGCTCGGCTGCAACAATTTCGGCCAGCGTATCGACCTCGAAGCCTCGCGCAAGGTGATCCACCGCGCGCTCGATCTCGGCATCACGCTGTTCGACACCGCCGACATTTATTCGAACAGGGGCGGCTCGGAAAACGTGCTCGGCGCCGTGCTCGGCGACCGCCGCAAGGACATCGTGCTGGCGACGAAATACTCCAAGCCGATGACCGAGGACGGCACCAAGCAGGGCGCCTCGCGCCGCTACATCATGGACGCGGTCGAAGCGAGCCTGAAGCGGCTGAAGACCGACTACATCGATCTCTATCAGCAGCACGACTATGACCCGCTGACGCCGATCGAGGAGAGTCTGCGCGCGCTGGACGATCTCGTCCGGCAGGGCAAGGTGCGCTACATCGGCAATTCGAATTTTCCGGCCTGGCGGATCGCCGAGGCGGAATACGTCGCGCGCGCGATGAATGTCTCCAGGTTTGTCTCCTGCCAGGACGAATACTCCCTCGTCGTGCGCGACATCGAGAAGGATCTGCTGCCGGTCGCGCAGGAATACAAGCTCGGCCTGTTGCCGTTCTTCCCGCTCGCAAGCGGACTTTTGACCGGCAAATACAAGAAGGGCGAGGCCGCGCCCGACAACACCCGCTTCGGCCAGACACCGCGGCTGCGCGACCGCTACGTCACGCCGCGCAACGAAGACATCGTCGAGAAGCTCCAGGCCTTTGCGACGGCGCGCGGGCACTCGATGCTCGAGCTCGCCTTCTCCTGGCTCGCCGCCCGTCCGCAGGTGTCGAGCGTGATCGCCGGCGCCACCCGGGCCGAACAGGTCGAGCAGAACGTCAAGGCGATCGCCTGGCAGCTCAGCGCCGAGGAGATGGCGGAGATCGACGGGATCACGCTGGGCTAACGTTGAGGATGCGGCGCTACTTGGCGCCGCGTCCCACGGTCTGCTTGACCTCGAAACCTTCGAACTGGGGATGGCCCTGATAGAGCGGCTTGTTGTCGCCGGCGCGGGCATGCGCTGCGCGGAACGCCTCCGACCTGGTCCAGGCCTCGAACGCGGCATGGTTCGCCCACACGGTGTGCGAGGCGTACAGCGTATGGTCCTCGAGCTCCGGCCCCTTCAGCAGATGGAATTCGACGAAGCCCGGCACCTTGTCCAGATGCGTGTCGCGCGACGCCCAGACCTGCTCGAAGGCAGCCTCTGAGCCTTTGGTGACTCGGAAGCGGTTCATGGCGATGTACATGACTTGTCTCTCCTGATGCTCACGCAATCATGTCGTTATTCCGCGACGCGCCGCAAGCCGCGAGCGCGCAATGACGGCGACGGTGGCTAAGCCACCAACCCCTTCATCGGCCTTGCGCTTGCGCTGTCCGGGAACACCGTCTGGGCCAGCACCTGATCCGACAGGCCGAACTGGCCTTGCAGCACGCCCTTGATCACGGAGCGCAGATCGGTGGTCGGCTTGAGATCGCGGCCTTCATAGAGATTGGCGGGCTTGAGCCCCGGCCAGTCCGAGATGACGCGGCCGCCTTTCACGGCGCCGCCGGCGAGCAGCGCGATGGTGCCGGTGCCGTGGTCGGTGCCGTCGGTGCCGTTGATGCGCGCGGTACGGCCGAACTCGGTGGCGACGACGACGACGGTGTCGCGCCAGCGATCGCCGAGGCCGCTTTCGAATTCGGCGAGCGCGCCGTCGAGACCGCCGAGCAGGAAGGCGAGCCGCCCGACCGGACCGCCCTCATTGGCATGCGTATCCCAGCCGTCGAAGGCGAGTGCGGCGATGCGCGGGCCGTCATCGGCGGCCATCAGTTTGGCCGCGCCGCGCGCGACCTGACGCATCTGGGCGACCTGGTTGCCGGGCTTCGGCTTCATGTCGTCGCCACTCGCGGCCTTCTCCAGCTGGAGGCCCTGCGACAGCGCTGACGCAAGCGCCGGATCGCGATGACGGTAGAGATCGACCAGCCGCATCGCGGTGTCGTCGTCGGCCTGCGGCAGCGCGACCGGCGCCCAGCCGACCGTCGGCGCACTGCCGCGCAGCACCAAGGGCGTGGTCGGACCGACCGCGAGTCCGCTCGACACGCGCTCGCCGCGCGGCAGCGCCTCGAGCGCGCGGTTGAGCCAGCCGGACTGCACGCGGCCCGGACCGCCATAGCCGCTTTCGAGCACGTCCTGGCCGTCGAAATGCGAGCGGTCGCGATAGGGCGTCGAGACGGCGTGGATCACAGCCGCATGCTGCGCGCGATACATCCGCGCGAATTCCGGCATGGCCGGATGCAGCCCGAAGAAGGAATCGAGCATCAGCGCGGGATGTGCGCCATTGGACGCGAGCGCGATCGAGCCGTGCAGGCCGGCATAGTCGGGGTCGCCGATCGGGGCCACGGTCGCGAGCCCGTCGAGCGCGCCGCGCAGGATCACCACGACCAGACGCGGATCGTGCCCGTCGGCCGCGCGCGCGAATTTCGGCAAATAAGCCCAGGCGGCGAAGGAAGCGCCGCCGAGCAGCAGACAACGGCGCGAGGTGAGGAGCTGGTTTTCGACGCAGTCGATCATCTTCATCTCCTCTGCAATTCCGGCGACATCAGCAGCAGCGCCAGTGCCTGCTGGCGCGATTCCGCGCGCTCGATGGTTTTGCGCGTTTCGGCCGACGCCGCATCGGCGGCGGCGAATTCCAAGAGATCGAGCGGATCGACGTTGGGCCCGAGCCGCGCGCCCATCTGCGAGGCGATGTCGAGCCGCAGCTTGATGCCTTCGGGCGCCGCCCAGGCCGCAGCGATGTCGGGGAAACCGTTGGGACCGGCCGGGGTCCACAGCGGCTGGCCCAGCAGGTTCAGACTGTTGAGGTAGAAACCGGGATCCTCCGGCACCCGCGCGAGCAGCCGGCCGCTCGCGACCAGGAAATCGTAAGGCGAGCGCATCTTGGTCAGCGGCGCTTTCCACGCCTCATCGGAATCGACCAAAGCTGTCGCAAGCGCCTTGAGATCGCCGTCGGTCCTGACGAAGACATCGCGCAACCGCGCCACCAGCGCCGGTGGCGGATCGTCGGCGACGAAGTGGCGGGCGAACTTGGTGGCGATGAAATTCGCGGTCGACCGATGACGGGCGATGTCGGCGAGCGCGGCTTCGCCCTGTGCCAGCCCGGTCGGCTCATAGGTCTTGCCGAGCAGCATTTGCGGCCCGGGCTGGTGCGCATTGGCGTTGAACGCGAACGAGCCGGGTACGCCGAGTTGTCCCTTGCGGCCGGCAAAGGTCCAGCCGGTGATGATGCGCGCGAGCGAGGTGACGTCCTGCTGCGTATAGCCGCCACCGACGCCGAGCGTATGCAGCTCCATGATCTCGCGCGCGAGGTTTTCATTCAGTCCACGCTTGCGGTTCTGGCCCGCGCGCGAGTCCGGTCCGAGCGATTGCTGGTTGTCGAGGAAGAACAGCATCGCCGGATGCTGCTCGACCGCCTTCAGCATGTCGGCGAAGCGGCCGAGCACATGCGGGCGGATCGCCTCGCGCTCGAACGCGCCGGCCCACATCCGCGCCAGTTCGCCCTTGCTCGCGGAGATGCAGAAATGGTTGGACCAGAACGCGACCAGGCGCTCGGTGAAGCCGCAATCGACCAGCATCGCGCGCTGCAGCCGCGCCAGCGCCTCGGTGCGAAAGGTCTTCTGGATCACGTTGAGCGGCTGTGCCGGCTTTGCAGCGGCCGGCGCGGCGGCGCCGGGCTGCATGCTGCCAGGTTTCATCGCGTTGTCGGCCGGCTTCGCTTCGGCCATCTGGCCTGCGATCTCGGTCACGACCGTGTTGAGCGAGAGATTGCGCCGCAACTGGTTGTCGGGCTTCTGTTCGGCAGGCGGTTGCGGCGCTTCTGTCGGCGCAGCGGCCTTCGCGGCCTCACGCGCCTGCTTGACCTGGTCCTGATAGGCAAACGCCGCCTGCCCGAGTTGCGGCGTCGATTGCAGGCCCGGCGCCTCCAGCAGCACGCCAAAGGGGCGCGCCAGCTCCGCCTTCACGAAACCGCGGGGATCGGAGGCCGCATTGATGAGATCGCCCGAGGCGCCGCCGCGGGCACCGAAGCCGAAGCGGTTCAGCGCGACGAGGGCGGCTTGCGAATCGCGGGCCATCGATTTGTCCTCCGCGCGTTGCCAACCGCTTTCCTGGTCCGTGCGCGGCGCCTAATATACCGTAGCGACGGATGAACCCGACATGAAAATGACGCCAAAGCTTTTGCGTAAATCATGACAAATCCGAAAGAAATCGCGCTCACGTCACCGGCCCCGCGGCGCCTCGTTTGTTCCCGATGCGGCACCGAGTTCGGCTGCGACTTGTCGGGCAATTGCTGGTGCGCGGAGGAAAGCGCCAAGCTGCCGATGCCGGTCAAGGGCGAGGATTGCTTGTGCCGGGAATGTTTGCGCAGGGCGGCGGCGGAGGCCGCGCAAGCCTAGACCGCGAACCCCGGCGATGTCCGCGCCATGCCGTCGAACGCATCGAGCAGCCTTTCGCGCCAGGCATAGACGGGATCATCCGCCTCGAGCAGCTTGAACGGGCTCACCACGCGCGCCCATTGAAAGCCGCCGAACACGATGTAATCGGCATAGTTCGGCGCAGCGCCGCCGAGATAGGCCTGCGTCTTGAACGTCTGCCGCATGATCTCCAGCGATTTGCGAAACGCGACGACCGTGCTGTCGCGACTCGCCATGATCTCCTCCAGCTTCTTGCCGCCGAAGCGCGCCTCGCGCGATGAGCGGAAATAGGCGGCGTCGATTTCGGCGAGGTTTTTCGGGATGTCGGCGATGATGAGCGGAAAGATGCCACCGACGATGGCGATGTCGCCCCATGCGTTGATCATGCGCGCCATGGCGCGACCGCCCTCGCCGCCGAACAGCGACGGACGATCCGGAAAATTGTCTTCGAGATAATTCGCGATCGCCCAGGAATCGACAACCGGCTTGTCGTGATGCAGCAGCACCGGGACCTTCTCCGAGCCGTGCGGCGCGATCGTGCTCTTCTCGGTGAAGCGCCAGGGCAGCGATTCCGCCGTCAGCCCCTTGTGCGCCAGCGCCATCCGCGTGCGCCAGCAGAACGGACTGAACGGGCGCGAGGTGTCGGTGCCGACGAGTTCGTAGAGTTTGAGCGACATCGTGGGGCTCCGTCATTGCGAGCGCAGCGAAGCAATCCAGTCTGCTTCCGCGGAGACATTCTGGATTGCTTCGCTTGCGCTCGCAATGACGTTGTTGAGGCAGACGTGCGCGTCTACCGCCCGTTGGTTCGCAGCAACCTCTCGCCGTCGTCCGTCACCGCGATGACCAGGCCGAGGCCGGGCAGCGTCTCGCGCGCGACGAAGCCGCGATCGGCGGCGTCCTCCCAGATGGTGAGGCGGGGACACGAGGTCTTCCAGGTCGAGATCACCTCGGCATAGGCGCGCGGCTCGCGCGCGATCCATTCGACGAAGTCCAGCACCAGCGGGTCGGCTTTACAGCTCATTGCAAGACTCCCTTGTCGAAGGCGGCCAGCACCGGCACACGCAGCAGGAGCCAGCCGCCATAGGCAATATAGTAGCAGGCGATGGTGGTGATCAGCTTGTTCGACCAGGTCACGAATTGCTGGTCGGTCATGGCTTCGAGAATGCGCCGCGCCAGCGAGGTGCCGAGCATCGAGGCTGCGATGGCGATACCGGCGAGCACGGGATCGAGCGTGGCGGCCTGGTCGATGATGCCGCCGAAATAGATCAGCTTGGTGAAATGGCTGACCAGCTGGCACATCGCCTTGGTCGCCACCTTGTCGCGCCGGCCGAAATCGCCACCGAGAAAGAAAGTGTCGAGCAGCGGGCCGGAGACGCCTGTCATCAGCATCAAGCCCATGCAGATCGTGCCATAGACGGTGCCCTGCCAGAGGCTGTCAGGATTGGGCTTGATGTTGGTCGGCAGCAGCCGCGCCATGAACGGCGTGGCGCCCAGCATCAAGAGCGCCATCGGCTTGTCGGGCACGTAGCGCGTGAGCGACCAGGCCGCCAGCGCGATGGCCGCGCCGACCAGGTAGTTCGCGACGGGACGCCAGCGGATGTGCTTGCGCCACAGCAGGGCGCGCCAGCCGTTCGAGGCCATCTGCGTGATCGCATGCAGCACCATCGCCGTCGGCAGCGGCATCAAGGCGAGCAGCACGCCGATCAGGATCAGCCCGCCCGCCATGCCGAACAGCCCCGACAGGAACGCGGTGGCGACCATCAGCAATCCGAGGGCAGCGATCATGATGGGCGTCACGTGGGGATTCTCCTGTAGGCGAGTAAGGGACGCAGGCTGCTTCACTCCCTCTGCCCGCAAGCGGGGCGAAGCGAAGGGGACCGCCTTCGCTTCGACAAATCAGCATGAATTACGCTGATGTTTGTGCCTCGCTTGCCGTGTCGGCGCAAACTGAGTTATCTTGGCCTGACATCAGCTTTCCTGAGGGTCATCGATTTGCGGCGGCTGCTCTTTCTCAACGGCATCAAGGCATTCGAGGCGGCGGCGCGAACCGGCAGCTTTGCTGCGGCCGGAATCGAGCTGAGCGTGTCGGCGGCCGCCGTCAGCCGCATGGTGCATCTGCTCGAAGAGCGGCTCGGCGTCGCGCTGTTCGAGCGCAAGGCCAACAAGCTGGTGCTGACGCAGGCGGGCCGCGCCTATCAGGGCGGGCTGACGCCGATCTTCGACGCACTCGCCAGCCTCACCGCGCAGGTGACGGCGCCATCAAGCGTACGCGTGCTCACCATCGGCGTCGGCCACACCTTTGCGATGCGCTGGCTGATCCCGCGGCTGTCCGAGTTTCGCAGCGAGGAGCCCGACATCGAGGTGCGCTTCACCACCGGCGGCGCGTCGGTGCCGTTCGGCGAGGACTGGAGTTGCGGCATCAAGCTCGGCACCGGCGACTGGCCGGGGCTCGTCGCCGAACCCTTGTTCGCCGGCGACCTGACGCCGGTCTGCGTGCCCCGCCTCGCCGCCAGCCTGAAACGGCCGGCCGACCTCAAGGGGCCGAGCCTGATCCGCGTCGAACATTCGCCCGAGGACTGGCCGCTCTGGCTGAAGGCCGCGAATCTGCCCCGCATCACTCCGCGCGGGCCGGAGTTCCAGTTCTACGGCCAGGCGCTGCAGGCCGCCGCCGACGGGCTCGGTATCGCCATGGGCATCCGGCCCTATATCGACGACGACCTCGCCGCCGGTCGGCTGGTCGCGCCGTTCGACCTCTCGGTGCCCAAGGGCATGCGCTGGTACCTGCTGTACCGCAGCTTTCAGACCGAACAGCGCGATTTCGCCGCGTTCCGCCGCTGGATCATGCGGGCAGCGGCGGAACCCGCAACGCGGCCGCGACGGCGGACTGCCGGGCGGGCCTGAGCTCGGAACCGGCTGAAAAAGCCGGCCCCTTGTGAACGGCTTCACATATCGAAATCCGCAAACGTGGTCCTCTAACCCTCCGACATCCGAGCATTTGGGGACTACCAATGACGACCCTTTACGACGGCTTTGACATCGAATCCTTCGAAGCTGGCAAGGGACTGTGGCACGCCCGCATCCGGCGTGCCGATTTCAGCCCGGTTGCCATCGACGGCGTGCTGTTTCCGACCATGGAAGTCGGCTTCGCCTGGCCCGATCCCGACGCTGCGATCGCCGACGCCAAGCATCACATCGACCGCTTCCGCCGGCACACCGACGACAGCGACGACGAATAGACATGACAAATAGGCTTGGCGAGACGACAGCAGGACCGAGCGACAGCGCGGCATAGCAGGGGGAACACCGGTTCATGTCAGTGATCGAATACGACGACGATCCGCGGCCGAGAATCTATTCGCGCAAGGTGATCACAATCTGCCCGGAATGCGACGGCGATCTCGCGGTGCTCCGAGTGATCGGCGGACGCGCCGGGTGCGAGTACTGGACCATGCGCTGCACGGATTGCGGCGGGATCCATCTCGACATCCTCGAACCGCGCCTGACGGTCGTGGACGGCGACGGGCCGCTGCCGGCGGCGTAGTTTCGAGCCTGCTGCCAACCTGCTGTCAGCAGCCTGCGGAGGGACGGGCTTTCGCCCTTTTCTAAGGGGCGGACTCGTCCCATATTCGCCCCATGGCGAAGAAACCTGCTCCCCCAAAATCCCCCAAAACCAGGACACCGAATTCGAAGGCACATCGGCCTGACGTGCAGCCGATCGGACCGGCGCTGGCCGAATTGCTGAATCCCGCGATCAATCGCGGCGATGCCGGGCTGGGATCGGGCACCGGGTTGCAGCCGCCGCCGGACAATTCGCGCGACCGCCGCGCCGGCGGCGAGGCCGCCGCGCATCGAGCGCGCGCATCGACGCCCAAAGACCTTCAAAAGCAGTTTCCGCAGGATACGACGCGGCCGATGCCGCTGCGGCCCAATCCACAGCCGGTAGGGGCGCGCAGCTCGGCCGAAGGTTTCGACGAGGCGCCGCAGGCCAACTACGGCACCGCGGCCACGATCCCGACGCTCGATCCGGAACTGGCGCGGCAGCTCGGCTTGCCGACCGAGGAGGACGACGCCGAGGCGCTGGCGCGTCCGCCGCGCTCCAAGATGGAGGCGCTCGGCGTCAAGGCCACGGCCGACGCGCTGGAATCGCTGATCCGCGAGGGGCGGCCCGAGTTCCGCAAGGACGACGGCTCCATGAAGGTATGGACGCCGCACCGCCCGCCCCGCCCGGAAAAGTCCGAAGGCGGCGTGCGCTTCGAGATCAAGTCGGAATATCAGCCGCGCGGCGACCAGCCGACCGCGATCAAGGAGTTGGTCGAGGGCATCGACCGCAACGACCGTTCGCAGGTGCTGCTCGGCGTCACCGGCTCCGGCAAGACCTACACCATGGCCAAGGTGATCGAGGCGACGCAGCGCCCCGCGCTGATCCTGGCGCCGAACAAGACGCTGGCCGCCCAGCTCTATGGCGAGTTCAAGAACTTCTTCCCGGACAATGCCGTCGAGTACTTCGTCTCGTACTACGACTACTACCAGCCGGAAGCCTACGTCCCGCGCACCGACACCTACATCGAAAAGGATTCCTCGATCAACGAGCAGATCGACCGCATGCGCCACTCGGCGACGCGCGCGCTGCTCGAACGCGACGACGTCATCATCGTCGCCTCGGTGTCCTGCATCTACGGTATCGGCTCGGTCGAGACCTACACCGCGATGACCTTTGCCCTGAAGAAGGGCGAGCGCATCGACCAGCGCCAGCTGATCGCGGACCTCGTCGCGCTCCAGTACAAGCGGACGCAGGCCGATTTCACCCGCGGCACTTTTCGCGTGCGCGGCGACGTCATCGACATCTTCCCGGCGCACTATGAGGATCGCGCCTGGCGCGTGAACCTGTTCGGCGACACCATCGAGAACATCGAGGAGTTCGATCCGCTCACCGGCCACAAGCAGGACGAGCTCGAATTCATCAAGATGTACGCCAATTCGCACTATGTAACGCCGCGCCCGACGCTGGTGCAGGCGATCAAGTCGATCAAATCGGAATTGAAGCAGCGGCTCGACCAGCTCAACAACCAGGGCCGCCTGCTCGAAGCGCAGCGGCTGGAGCAGCGCACCACCTTCGACCTCGAGATGATGGAGGCGACGGGAAGCTGCGCCGGCATCGAGAACTATTCGCGCTACCTCACCGGCCGCCGCCCCGGCGAGCCGCCGCCGACGCTGTTCGAATACGTCCCCGACAACGCGCTGATCTTCGCCGACGAGAGCCACGTCACCATCCCGCAGATCGGGGCCATGTTCCGCGGCGACTTCCGCCGCAAGGCCACCCTCGCGGAATACGGCTTCCGCCTGCCGTCCTGCATGGACAACCGCCCGCTGCGGTTCGAGGAATGGGACATGATGCGGCCGCAGACCGTTGCGGTGTCGGCGACGCCGAGCGGCTGGGAGCTGAACGAGAGCGGCGGCGTGTTCGTCGAGCAGGTCATCAGGCCGACAGGGCTGATCGATCCGCCCGTCGATATCAGGCCGGCCCGCACCCAGGTCGACGATCTCGTCGGCGAGGTCCGCGCCACCGCGCAAGCCGGCTATCGCTCGTTGATCACTGTTCTGACCAAGCGCATGGCCGAGGACCTCACCGAATATTTGCATGAGCAGGGCATCCGCGTCCGCTACATGCACTCCGACATCGACACCATCGAGCGCATCGAGATCATCCGCGACTTGCGCCTCGGCGCCTTCGACGCACTGGTCGGCATCAACCTGTTGCGCGAGGGGCTCGACATTCCCGAATGCGCTCTCGTCGCAATTCTGGACGCCGACAAGGAAGGCTTCCTGCGCAGCGAGACCTCGCTGATCCAGACCATCGGCCGCGCCGCGCGCAACGTCGACGGCAAGGTGATCCTCTATGCCGACCAGATGACCGGCTCGATGGAGCGCGCCATCGCCGAAACCAATCGGCGCCGCGAGAAGCAGGTCGAGTACAACACCGCCAACGGCATCACGCCGGCGAGCGTGAAGAAGAACATCGGCGACATCCTCAACTCCGTCTACGAGCGCGACCACGTGCTGGTCGAGGTCGGCGGTCACGACATGACCGATGACGTCATCTCGATCGGCCACAATTTCGAAGCCGTGCTCGCCGATCTCGAAACGCGGATGCGCGAGGCCGCAGCGGACCTGAACTTCGAGGAAGCCGCGCGCCTGCGCGACGAGGTCAAGCGCCTGCGCGCCACCGAGCTTGCCGTGGTCGACGACCCCACCGCCAAGCAGCGCACCGTCGCGGGCAAGGCCGGCGCCTATGCCGGCACCAGGAAATACGGCGACGCCGCCAACCTGCCCGTCAGCGCCATGAAGAAGAAAACCGTGAGCTCCGCGCTGAAGGCCAGCGGCGGCGGCGGCGGCTCGAAGGTGCACAAGCCGCATCTCGACGAGATGCACGGCCCGGAATCCCTGCCCTATCGCGAGAGCCCGAGCCTGCCGTCAAAACCGTTCGGCAGCACGAGCCGGATCATCCAGCCGACGGATTCAAGGCAGTCAGGCCCGGAGTTCGGGCCCGCGCCGAAGTCGACGGGTGGGATGCCGGGGCGGCGCGGGGGGTGGAAGAAGAGGTGATATCTCAACAGTTGCATCAACCCCAAATATACTGAAATAATAGAGTAGAAGGACGCGAATTGTGAGGGGGCGGGACGTTGGATCTCTCAGCATTCATAAACCGCCTTTCGACGGGGCAATGCGTCTTGTTAACTGGCGCAGGATTTTCGCGAAAGGCCGTCGACTTTCATAACAATGATCTGCCAGATGGCAGTGAGCTCACGTCGATAATCCTAGACGAGCTCAGAGTCCCAGCCACCGATCAAGAGGGGTTCGACTTAGCTACAGCGACGTCGAAGTTCATGCGAGACACCGACGATGCGGCGAGGCTCGCATCCTTGGTGTCTTCGAGACTAACATGCAAACGCACTACTGACGTTCAGCAGAAGATTTCAATTCAGCCCTGGCTGCGCATCTACACCACGAATTTCGATGACGTACACGAACGCGCGCTGTTCGAGCGATCAATATTTGTCGACAGCTATTCGCGAGACGGATCAGTCCAACCTCCCACAGCAGGACGGAAGCAAATTGTACACCTGCATGGATACGTTCAGGAAACGAACCCAACGGTGGATCCTGCACGATTTGTGCTAAGTTTGGAATCGTACGCAGACAAACGACTGCACGATAGCGCGTGGCTGAATCAATTCAGAATCGATGCTCGAAGAGCAAGCGCGATATTTGCCATCGGCTTTGGCTATTCAAATCAAGACACCCATCTGGGAAACATATTCCTCACCGACGAAAGCATACGATCCAAGACCGCGATCATAACGCATTCCAAAGCCGCCCTCTCGACAGTGGAACGCTTATCTTCTTTTGGAACGGTTTTTAGGGACGGGGCGGAGGGCGTCTCGTCCCATTTACCAAATTCCCCGATCAAAATCGTTATCCCTTCGGGACCCCCAGAGTCACTAACGGAGGTCTCTTTTGCAAGTACAGTTGGCCATCACAACGCCTCCGATGTGGACTCGCTTCTTATGAGAGGCGCATTTAGCTCGGAACTGATCCACTCGCAGATAACGGCCCCCGTCAAACCGGAATATATCATCGAACGCGCCGCGAACGCATGAACAGGATTGCGAGGACGACAGCCCACAGGAACTTCCCGACGTCCATCGTTCCCTCGCCCGGCTCAACCCCAGCGTTCGAAACTGGAAGTTACCATCGAGGCACGCCGGATCAAAGACGGCGGAAGCGCGGTTTTCCGCAGCCTACAGCTTGCCCTGCCCGTTCACCTGGCTCTGTTGCTGCTGCTTTTCCTGCTCTTTGGCGTGATGGCGGCCGTAGAGGCAGCCGGCGGCGGCGCCGAGCATGCCGTGGTGGCCGGCGTAATGGCCGGCGACGCCGCCGACGATGGCGCCCTTGATGCAGCCCTTGGCGTTGGCGGCGGAGGTCGCGCCCAGCATGAGCAGCGCGGCGGCGACGGCGAGAAGCGGGGATTTCATGGGTTGATGTCTCCTGCGGTGTCGGCGTTTCAACGAGCGAGGAGCGGGCCGGGTTCCCCGCTCGTGTGAACCGCCGTCCGTCGAAGTGCGACCAAGCGCTGAAGTCCCCTGTGTTTTTGCGGATTGATGCACCCGCGCGCCGCGCGATAGCGTTTGCAATCCACGGCCAACGCGGGCGGGAGCGGCATGACGGTTGAATCGTTGAACAAGCAACGCGTAATGCACCTGCTCGACGCGTTCGCGCGCGGCGACATCGAGGCGGCGCTGTCGTGCTGCACGGACGACGTCGACTTCCTCACCCACGCCCCGATCGACGTGCTGCCGCATATGGGCCCGCGTCACGGCAAGGCCGAGTTGCGCGAGCTCTGGCAGACGGTGTGGTCGCGCTATCAGGACATCCGCTACAAGGCGCCGCAAATCGTCGCTGACGGTGACGACGTCGCGACCTATCTGCACGGCTATTTCACCAAGCGCAGCAGCGGCCGCATCGTGCAGTTCGACATGGCCGTGTTCTACACCTTCCGGAACGGACAGGTCGCGCAGATCCGCGAGATCATCGATTCCTACGATCTGGTGCAGCAGGTGCTGGAGCGGGAGATCGGGCCGCTGATCGCGGGGGCGGGCATCGACGAAGGATAGACCCTGTCGTCCTGGCGAAAGCCGGCGAAAGCCGGGACGACATCGAGAACTAGGCGCGCCCCCGGCTTGTCTCGCCTGTCCCCACACCGATCCGCGGGGCGCCCCCACGTGGAACCGGCCCCCGGCCGGGACCGGTAAATTACGGGGTTCTATTGCAAATCTCACACTTTGCGCTCACTTGTGCATTGCAAAAACGTGAATTGCGTTTTGGCCGAAATGCCGTATTTGTTCGTACACAAATGAGTTGACCGGCCCCGGGGCACCCTACGGTGCATGGGGTTGTTTTCCGTTTTTCTGCAAGCCAGCGTCAGGACGGCCCAAATGACAGAGCACAGCCTCTGGCGTTTCTCGCGCGCGTTGCACCGCGCGATCAACGACCGGCATTTCGAGGACATCGAGGCCCTGATCGACGAGGACGTCGAGTGGGCGATCTACGGCCCGATCGACATGTTTCCGTTCCTGGGCGCGCGCCAGGGCAAGGCGGCCGTGCTCCAGGTCATCCGCCAGCTCGCCGACAATTTCCGCGTCCGCCGCTTCGACCGCGAGAGCATCATGCTGGGCGTCGATTCCGCCTCCTCGATGCTGCGCTATTCGCTGACGGCGCTGGATTCCGACAAGCCGATCAGCCTGCGCGTCGCGCAGTTCGCCCAGTTCAGGGCTGACAGGCTGATCAGCATGCGCGTGCTGGTCGACACGTTCGATCTGGTCGAGCAGGCACTCGGCCGCGCCATTCATCTGCCAAAGATGACCAGCGTCGGCTGAGGGGGACACCAACGGGCTCCGCAATGCGGGACCGACGATTGATGCTCCCGCGACGCGTACTGGCCTCCAGCCCCGCCGGACACTGTCGTGGAGATGCTCGTCGTCGGGGCGCGCGCGATCTGCGCGCGGCCCGTTGGTTCGTCATTCCGGGTGTGGGCAGCGCCACAATTTCGCAACGATAGCGCCGCATCCTCCGCGCGATCTGGGCTTGCGGGCAAGGCAATGGAATTCACGACAGGTTTCGGCTGGAGCAGGCTGCCGTTGGCGGCCGCGTTCATTTTCGGCTCGGTGCTGACGGCCCAGGCGCAGATCATTCCGCCCTTCTCCCCGCCTCCCGGCGCGACCGCGCCCGACGACGAGGAAGCCGAGGTCGCCGAGACGACCCCCGATGCCAACGACGCCGACGTGCTCAAAGGCATCGACGTCGACAAGCTCGACTGGAGCCAGCTCGCCATCGACGCCGGCACGCTCAACGACATCATCACCGCCAAGAAGCGGGCGCAGGCCGCCGCCAACAACGGCATGAACTGGTCGTCCAACGCCAACATCAACGGCTCCTCGGCCGTGACGGTGAAGCAGTCGGTGTCATCGTTCTGGGACACCCGCGTCGGCGCCGACATGACGGTGACGAAGGAGCCGACCACGATGTCGGAGCTGCTGGCGCTGAAGGCCGAGAATGGCGGCAGCCTGCCGCAATCCTCCGGCAGCGCCTGGGCCGCCGCCACCGCGCCGGGCGCGGGCGCGATCTGGGACAAGACCGCGGTGGAAGCCCGCGTCGATCCCGGCAGTGAGCAGAGCAAGCTCGGCGCGTTGCTGACCAAGTCGGTACCGCTGTCGAGCGATTATTCGCTGACGCTCCAGAACGGCTACAGCGTCAACCAGCAAGGCACCACGGCGCTGCCCGGCGTCGGCGGCCACATCACCCGCAACTACGAGACCGACCAGTCCGCCAAGGTCACGATCACCGATACCGGCACCAGCATCACCGCCGGCCAGACCATGTCGACCAGCGACGACAGGTGGCTGCGCAAGGTCGGCGCCGAGCAGAAGCTGTTCGACAACGTCACCGTCTCCGGCTCGGTCGGCGAAACCTCGCAAGGCGCGGTCAACAAGAGCGTGACGGCCGGCTTCAAGAAGACCTGGTGAGCCGTCTTCAGACTTCCCTAACCATACGCCACGGCAAGGCCCCCGAATGGTCCGCCCTTGCCGCATCTCGGCCCTGTTGCGGTCAAAATCGGACGCCCAGATGCGCCGGCCTGACACACATCGTCGTGCGGGGGACACTCGCGCCGCGCTCAACGCGAACAGGGGAATAACGATGAACGCCATCCGTCCGGAAAAGGTTGAAGCAACCGAGACCGAAACCGTCGACAGCAATCTCGCCGCCGTGACGGAAGTCGAAGCCGGCATCCGCGATTTCGTCCGCAACGACATCGCCTATCTGCGCCGGCCGGCCGCCGCCACGACCGCCACCGACGCGCCGCCGCTCGATCCGAGCGCGGAAGCCACCGTCACCAACGTCAACTCGCTGATCCAGCGCGTCGCCGGCACCTCGCTCGCCGAGATCGAGAATCTGATCTCCGAGCTCGAGAGCCTGCGCGACCTGCTCCATGCCGAAGGCCAGCGCGTCCAGCGCGAGATCTCGGGCTACGCCCAGCTCAGCCAGGCCGCGATGAAGTCGACCCGCATGATCGCCGACAACGTCGCCCAGTGGAAGCGCGCCGCCGACGGCCTGCGCAACAGCTGATCGAGCGAACCAGGCATCACCACCAGCCGCCGCGTTCCGAAAGGGGCGCGGCGGTTTTTGATTCCGGGGTGGAGATCGGGCCCAATCTTGAACCCTCCGCCCATCCCCGGCGACCAATGCCTGGCGCCCGTGCCACTGACGGCTGGGCCTGGGGACTGTTTCAAATGGAAAGCATTCGGCCCGACAACACGGACCCGATACCGCTGCGGCCCGCGCCGAACCAGTTCGGGACCATCATGATGCGTTTTGTCGGGCTGCTGGCGGTTGCGATCGCGATCCTGGCGCTCGTCTATAGCCGCTGAGGGTGGGTGCCGCGTCGCGGCCCCGTGCGGAGGCCACTTCGTGGCCCCGCGGAGTTAACGAGCCTTAACGGCTCGCCTCGACCGTCGAGGCTTCCAGGGTGTAGGCGCCGTCGGCGTAGCCCTTCACCACCATGCCGGCAACCAGCATCACGGCCAGCGTCGCGGTAGCGAAGATAAATCCGACCAATTTCAGTGCGCCGCGGTCTGCCATAGTGCTCGTCCCCTGTACTCTGCCCAGTTCGTTCAAATAGACAGCGACAGGTTCATAATTGGTTAGCAACTCGATGGTTCCGGCAGCCTGCTTCGCGAGGCGCCAGCCATCTTGCGGAGGCTTATGGCAGCCACCCCGAATCGCGTCCATAGCGCGCGAGCAACACTTGCGCGCTCATTTCAGCCGTTCATTTTGGAACCGGTCAAACTGCTATTCCGCATCGGCACGAAGGCGCTGGCGGTGATGGAATAAACCTCCTCGCCGCGCTGGTTGGTGCCGGTGGTGCGCGCGGTCAGGATGCCCCAGCCCGGACGCGAGGCGGAGCTGCGCTTGTCGATGACGACGTTGGAATAGCTGATGATGTCGCCGGCGAGCACCGGCTTGATCCAGCGCAGGTCGCGAAAGCCCGGTGACGGCCCCCACACCGCGATCTCCTCGCCGCGCGCGGCGGCTTCACGCGCCAGGCGCTGGCCATCGGCGACAAGCAGGCTCATGCAGGCCGAGCCGACATGCCAGCCGGAGGCAGCCAACCCGCCGAACAGGGAGTTCTTGCCCTCCTCCTCGTCGAGGTGAAAACGCTGCGGATCGAACTTCGCCGCAAAAGTCCTGATGGACTCCGCGGTGAACGCATAGGTGCCGATGTCGCGGCGATGGCCGATCTCGATCTCCTCGAAGAACCGCATCAGACCGCTCCCGCCCGCCGCTCGATCAGGATCGGCGAGGTCATCTCGCAGAGCGCTTCGCCGCTGGCGTTGCGCACGGTGCATTTGAACTTGACGATGCCGAGGTTCGGCCTGCTCTTCGAGGTGCGCGCTTCGATCACATCGACATCGAGCATCAGATCGTCGCCCGGCCGTAGCGGTGACAGCCAGCGCACCTCGTCGACCCCGGGCGATCCCAGCGAGGCGGCGCGGGTAATGAAACCGTCGGCCATCATCCGCATCATCAGCGAGCAGAGGTGCCAGCCTGAGCCGGACAGGCCGCGCAGCATGCTCCTGGAGGCGGCCTCCTCGTCCAGGTGCATCGGCTGCGGATCGAACTCGGCGGCGAAGGCCAGGATCTCGTCGCGGGTCACATGGCGCGGGCCGAACGTTCCGTAGCGGCCGGTCGGGAAATCTTCGAAGGTCAGGGTCATCTTTAGGAAAAGCTTTGCGGGAAGGACAGATTGTGGCCGCACTTTGCGGCAATCTCAACCCGCCGGTCCGCATGGCTCGTGCTACATTCGACGAGTCGGGCCGGACCTGCCTCATTGTTCTGATGGCGCGGCCGGGGCGCGATCTGCCCGGGGGAGAGAGATGTTTTCATTCAGCGATCTGTTTCAGTGGGACCGCTTCATCACGCCGACGATCATCAAGACCTTCTACTGGCTGGTGATCGGCGTGATCTGCCTGTTCGGCCTCTCCGGAATTTTCGCCGGCCTCACCGCGATGGCGATCAGCCCGTTCGCCGGCTTCCTGGTCGTGCTGGAATCGATCGCGGGCGTCGTCGTCGGCGTGGTGTTCTCGCGCATCGCCGCCGAATTGATCCTGATCGTGTTCCGCATCAACGAGCATCTCGGCGCCATCAGGGATCAGGGTGGCGGGATGCAGTGACGGCACGCACAGGTGCCGTCGACGCCTCTTCCACATTAAACCGGAATGCATCACGTCGCCGCCGGCGACGCCATGTTCCTTGCCTTCGAGGCGCAGCTTGCCGGCATGGCGGGCCGCCGCCGAGACGGGCGTACCAGGCGCGACGTCGTTCTTCACCGCGTATTTACGCGCGGATGCGAGGCTCGGCAGCAGAGGCGCGGGGCGCCACGAGGGTCAGGAGCGAATGTGGTGCGCAAGATCGAGAACCCGGTGCTGCGGGCCGTTGCGCTCCTGTTCTTCGCCTGTCGGCGCGCCTGGCTGACGCTGCGGTACGGGCGCCGGCTCCAGCTCGGACCCGGGATCGTGTTCAAGGGTCGGCTGGTGCTCGGTCCCGGGGTCCGGGTGTCGATCGGTGAGAGCTGCCGGATCGGCAAGCGCGTGCTGATCACCGGGCGTGGCCAGGTGACGGTCGGCAATGACACCTTGCTCAACGGCTGCTGGATCGGCTGCGAGCAGAAGGTCGACATCGGATCGTTCTGCCTGATCAGCGACTGCGACATCGTCGACACGGACTTTCACAACCTTCCCCCGCGGCTTCGGCACGAGCCTGCGGTTGCTCGGGCCGTCGCGCCGGTGCACATCGGGGACAACGTGTGGGTGGGCGCACGCTCGATCGTGCTCAAGGGAGTGACGATCGGCGACCACTCGGTCGTGGGCGCCGGAGCGGTCGTGCGTGAGGACGTCGCCCCGCGCGTGGTCGTCGCCGGGAATCCGGCGGCTGTCGTCAAGCAATTCGGCGACGACGAATAGGCAGGCGCCGTCGTTGCGGCCTTACGTATTGAAGCGGAAATGCATGACGTCGCCGTCGGCGACGACGTATTCCTTGCCTTCGAGCCGCAGCTTGCCGGCATCACGCGCGCCGGCTTCGCCGTTGAACGCGACGTAGTCCTGATAGGCAATCGTCTCGGCGCGGATGAAACCCTTCTCGAAATCGGTGTGGATCACACCGGCCGCGCCCGGCGCCTTGGTGCCGCGATGGATGGTCCAGGCGCGCGCTTCCTTCGGGCCCACCGTGAAATAGGTGATGAGGTCGAGCAGCGTGTAGCCGGCGCGGATCAGGCGATCGAGGCCGGCCTCTTCCAAACCCAGCGTCTCCAGGAAGTCGGCGCGCTCCTCGCGCGAGATCGTCGCAATCTCGGATTCGATCTTGGCGGAGATCACGACGGCGACCGCGCCTTCCTTGGCGGCCTGTTGCTGCACGGCCTTCGAGAACGCATTGCCCGTGGCGGCGGAGCCCTCCTCAACGTTGCAAACGTAGAGCACGGGCTTGGACGACAGCAGGCCGAGCATGCCGAAGGCGCGCTCTTCTTCGGCCTTGCGCTCGACGAGGCGCGCGGGCTTGCCCTCGCGCAGCAGCACCAGCGTGCGGTTGACGAGGTCGAGCTGCTCCTTGGCGTCCTTGTCGTTGCCCTTGGCCTTCTTGGTGAGGTTGTCGACGCGCTTTTCGAGGCTGTCGAGATCGGCGAGCATCAGCTCGGTCTCGATGGTCTCGATGTCGGCGAGCGGAGCGATCTTGCCCTCGACATGGGTAATGTCGGAATCCTCGAAGCAGCGCACGACATGCGCGATGGCGTCGACCTCGCGGATGTTGGCGAGGAACTGGTTGCCGAGACCTTCACCCTTGGAGGCGCCGCGCACGAGGCCGGCGATGTCGACGAAGGTCAGCCGGGTCGGGATGATCTGCGCTGATTTGGCGATCGCCGCGAGCTTGTCGAGCCGCGGATCGGGCACGGCGACTTCGCCGACGTTCGGCTCGATGGTGCAGAACGGATAGTTCGCAGCCTGCGCCGCGGCCGTCTCGGTCAGCGCGTTGAACAAGGTCGACTTGCCGACATTGGGCAATCCGACGATTCCGCATTTGAATCCCACGAGCCTATTCCTTGCCGTTCTCGTCCTTGGTCAAAAATCCCTTCGCCTGCATCGCAAGATGCACCCTGTTGGCGAAGGTCGCGTCAGTGCCCTTGGCGATCAGTGCGGCGTGCTCGGCCACCGCGTCGCAGAGCGTCGTCACCCACTCGTTGTCGGCCTTGGCGAAGTCCGACAGGACATGGCCGTGCACCATCTCCTTGACGCCGGGATGACCGATGCCGAGCCTGACACGGCGATACTCGTTGCCGATATGCGCCGATATCGAGCGCAGACCGTTATGGCCGGCGATGCCGCCGCCGATCTTCACCCGCACCTTGCCCGGCGGCAGCTCGAGCTCGTCGTGAAACACCGTGGTATCGCCCGGCGCGATCTTGAAGAAGGCCGCCGCCTCCTGAACGCTGCGGCCGGAGTCGTTCATGTAGGTCGTGGGCTTGAGCAGGATTATGCGCTCGGTGCCTAGCGTGCCTTCCGAGGTCTCGCCCTGAAAGCGACGGCGCCATGGTGCGAAACCATGACGCCGTGCGATCTCGTCCACGGCCATGAAGCCGATATTGTGCCGGTTACGTGCGTATTTCGCGCCGGGATTGCCGAGCCCAACAAAGAGTCGCATGACGCGGCGCGCCCCTCAGCCGGCACGCGATCCAGGGACCGCGCGCCGGCTTCTCGAGAGATTACTTCTTCTTGTCGCCGCCGGCCGGAGCCTTGGCAGCCGCCGCAGGCGCAGCAGCGCCCGCAGCCGGAGCCGCAGCACCCGCAGCCGGAGCAGCGGCGCCCGCAGCCGGAGCGGCGCCGCCGGCAGCAGCCGCAGCCGCGGCCTTCTGCTCTTCGGCGTAGCCGGACGGCGGCACGATGGTGACGAGGGTCGCGTCGGCGCGGGTCAGCGCCTTCACGCCGTTCGGCAGCTTGACGTCAGACAGATGCAGCGAATGACCGATTTCCAGCGAGCCGACGTCGGCCTCGATGTACTGCGGAATGTTCTCGACACCGCATTCGAGCTCGATCGCGTGGGCGACGATGTTGACCGTGCCGCCGCGCTTCACGCCGGGCGAGCCTTCCGCCTTCACGACATGCAGCGGAACGCTGATGCGGATGGTGGCGCCTTCGCCGAGACGCATGAAGTCGACGTGGATCGGGAAATCCTTGACCGGATCGAGGTGATAGTCGCGCGGAATCACGCGGTGCTTCTTGCCATCGAGGTCGATGTCGACCAGCGTGGTCAGGAACCGGCCGGCGAGGATGCGCTGGCGCAGTTCACGATCTGCAATCGAGATCGTCAGCGGGGGCTGGTTGTTACCATAGATCACTCCGGGCACTCTGCCGGCGCGACGCTCAGCCCGGGCGGCCCCCTTGCCGCTCTGCGGACGTGCGGTCGCCTTCAATTCCTTGACGGTCGTCGCCATAGTCTAAGTCCTTGTTTTTGCAAAAGTTAATGGGCCGCAAGGCGGCCCATGGCGTACGCCGCAGCAAGCCTCCAGGGGTGCGGGGGCCGCGGACGTGGCGGGCTTTTACCCGGAAGATGCGGAAATGACAAGGAGAATGGGCTGGCCGGCAGATTACCGGGGGGCCCCCTGGTATCCCGGATGGAGCGGACCAACTACCCGCCGAGCTTGGCCTCCAGCGCCGCGATGCGCGCCTTGAGGGCCTCGTTCTCCTCGCGGGCGAGGCGGGCCATGTCCTTGACCGCCTCGAACTCCTCGCGCTTGACCAGGTCCATGTCGCGCAGGAACTTCTCGGCCTGCGTCCGCATCACCGTGTCGAACTCGCGCTTGACGCCCTGGGCCGCGCCGGCGGCGTCGTTCATCATGCGGCCGATCTCGTCGAAAAACCGGTTGGTGGTCTGGGTCATGTCGGCCTCCGATAAACTTTGCGCGAACGCGCAAAAAGACAATGGCAATCCGCGAAGGCGGGTTCAAGGCCCGCGCGGCGGTATCCTTGTCATGCCCCGGTTTCCTTGCAATCGTATTCAACGTCCCTGCATAACAAGAATCACAAGGCGGAACGCAAGACATGATCGAGCAGCAGATCGCTATTCCCACCAAGGACGGCCACACCGCCACCTTCATCGTCCATCCCGAGCGCGGCGGACCGTTCCCGGTCATCCTGTTCTACATGGACGCGCCGGCGATCCGCGAAGAGCTGCGCGACATGGCGCGCCGGCTCGCGACCTCGGGCTACTACGTGATGCTGCCGAACCTTTACTATCGCTCCGGCGTCATGGAGCTCGGCGCGCTGCCGGCCGATCCAAACGCACCGGAGCGCAAGCGCATGTTCGCGCTGATGGGCTCGCTCACCATTCCCATGATCATGGACGACACAAGCGCGCTGCTCACCTATGCCGAGGGCCAGACCGCCGCGAACACCAAAATCGTCGGCACCGTCGGCTATTGCATGAGCGGCCGCTACGCCGTGAATGCCGCCACGCATTTCCCCGACAGCGTCAAGGCCGCCGCCTCGGTCTACGGCACGCAGCTCGCGACCGACCAGGCCGACAGCCCGCATCTCGCAGCCAGCAAGACCAAAGCCGAGCTCTATTTCGCCTGCGCCGAGACCGACATCTATGCGCCGACCGAAATCATCGAAAAGGTCAAGCAGGGCATGAACGGCGCGAAAGCCGAGGTCGAGATCTATCCCGGCACCCATCACGGCTTCGCCTTCCCCAAGCGCCCGGTCTATGATCGCGACGCCGCCGAGCGGCATTGGGAGCGCTTGCTGGCGCTCTATCGCCGCAATCTCCATCAATAGCAGGCGCGATGCCCCTTCTGCTCATCGACTTCCCGTCCTTCAACCCGATCGCGGTCGCGATCGGGCCGTTCGCGGTCCGCTGGTACGCGCTGGCCTATATCGGCGGCATCGTCATCGGCTGGCTCTATGCGCGCTCGCTGCTGAAGAACGAGCGCCTGTGGGGCGGCCCCGCACCGATGTCGCTGGTGCAGGTCGACGACTTCATCCTCTGGGTCACGCTCGGCATCATTCTCGGCGGCCGCACCGGCTACGTGCTGTTCTACAATCTCCCCTTCTTCATCGATCATCCCGCAGCGATCCTCCGGCTGTGGGAAGGCGGCATGTCGTTCCACGGCGGCTTCCTCGGCTGCGTCGTCGCGGTGATGTGGTTTGCCAATCGCAACGGCATCTCGATCCTGTCGCTCGGCGACATCACGACCGCGGTCGCTCCAATCGGGCTGCTGCTGGGGCGTATCGCCAATTTCATCAACGGCGAATTATGGGGCCGCGCCACCGATGCGAGCCTGCCCTGGGCCATGATCTTCCCCAACGATCCGACACACCTGCCGCGTCATCCGAGCCAGCTCTATGAAGCCGGCATGGAGGGCATCCTGCTGTTCACGGTGCTCGCGATCATGATCCGCCTCGGCGCCCTGAAGCGCCCCGGCATGATCCTCGGCGCCTTCATCCTGATGTATGGCCTGACCCGCATCGCCGGCGAGCATTTCCGCGAGCCGGACGTTCAGCTCGGCTTCCTCTGGGGGGGATTGACCATGGGCATGCTGCTGTCGATCCCGATGCTACTCGTCGGCGGTGCGCTTATTGTATGGGCTGTCAGGCGCGGTGCGCGGAAGCCCACCGAGGCCGTCAGTTAATTCGTTTCGAGAAGACAATTGTGACCGACCAACCACTGCTCAACGAGATCAAGGCGCTGATCAAATCCTCGGGCCCCATGCCGGTCTGGCGATACATGGAGACGTGCCTGATGCATCCGCGCTACGGCTACTACGTCTCGCGCGATCCGCTCGGGCGCGAGGGCGACTTCACGACCTCGCCCGAGGTCAGCCAGATGTTCGGCGAGCTGCTCGGCCTGTGGACCGCCTCGGTGTGGAAGCAGATGGGCTCGCCGCAATTCCTGCGGCTGATCGAGATCGGCCCCGGCCGCGGCACCATGATGGCGGACGCGCTGCGCGCACTGCGCGTGCTGCCGCCGCTCTATCAGGGGCTCAGCATTCACCTGGTCGAGGTCAACCCGGTGCTGCGCGAACGGCAGCAGGCGACATTGTCGGGCGTGCGCAACAACATCGCCTGGCACGACAGCATCGACGACGTGCCTGATGGTCCCAGCGTCATCCTCGCCAACGAGTATTTCGACGTGTTGCCGATCCACCAGATGGTGAAGCGCGAGGGCGGCTGGCACGAGCGCGTGATCGAGATAGATCCCAACGGCAAGCTCCAGTTTGGCGCAGCGGCCGAGCCGATGCCGCGCTTCGACGTGCTGCTGCCGCCTTTGGTGCGCGCGGCGCCTGTCGGTGCCGTGTTCGAATGGCGCCCCGATACCGAGATCATGAAGCTCGCCACCCGCGTGCGCGACCAGGACGGTGCGGCTCTGATCATCGACTACGGCCATCTGCGCAGCGATGCCGGCGACACCTTTCAGGCCATCGCACGCCACACCTTCACCGATCCCCTGAAGGCGCCGGGCCAGGCCGACGTGACCGCCCATGTCGATTTCCAGGCGCTCGCGCGCGCGGCCGAGGATGTCGGCGCCCGCGTCCACGGGCCGGTGACGCAAGGCGATTTCCTCAAGCGCGTGGGCATCGACACCCGCGCGGCTGCGCTGATGCAGAAGGCGACGCCGGAGGTGGCCACCGACATTTCCGTGGCCCTGAAGCGGCTGACCGACACCGGGCGCAGCGGCATGGGTTCGATGTTCAAGGTGCTCGGCATCTCCGAGCCACGGCTGACGGGCATTGCCGGCCTCAGCGATCTCGAACAGACCGAGGACGATTGATGACTCTCGCTTCATCGTTGCTGGCGGCGGTACCGGGCCTGCGCCATTCCTTCTTCACGCGCGAAGGCGGTGTCTCCAGCGGCATCTATTCCGCGCTGAATGGCGGGCTCGGGTCCCACGACGATCAGGCCCTTGTTGCGGAGAACCGCCGCCGCATGGCCGAACATGTCGGCGTCGCGGCCGACCGTTTCCTCAGCCTGCATCAGGTCCACTCGCCCGACGTGCTCGTCACCGACGCCCCCTGGCCGAGCGGTCCACGGCCGAAGGGCGATGCGCTGGTGACCAAGACGCCCGGCATCGCGCTCGGCGTATCCACCGCCGATTGCGGCCCGGTGCTGTTCGTCGATCCCGACGCGCGCGTGATCGGCGGCGCCCATGCCGGCTGGAAAGGCGCGCTGACGGGCGTGCTGGAATCCACTGTTGCGGCGATGGAAAAGCTCGGTGCGAGACGCAGCGGCATCATTGCCGCGATCGGCCCGTTGATCCGCCAGGACAGCTACGAGGTCGGCAACGAGTTCGTCACACGCTTCATCGAAGCCGATGCAGACAACGCCGTGTTCTTCATCCCGTCGGTGCGCGAGGGCCACGCGATGTTCGATCTCGCGGGCTTCATCCGCAAGCGGCTGGAAGCCGCCGGCATTCTGATGATCGACGATCTCGGTCTCGACACTTACGCCGACGAACGCTTCTTCAGCTATCGCCGTTCGGTGCATCGCAAGGAGCCGGACTACGGCCGCCACGTCCACGCGATCGCGCTGGAGGGGTGAACACACAGGCAACATTAACGATCGTCATTCCGGGGCTCGCGAAGCGAGAGCCCGGAATCTCAAGATTCCGGGGTTCGATGCTTGCGCATCGCCCCGGAATGACCGTGTGCTGTGTCCCCCCTGCCCTAGACCTTAATCGATTTTAACGATATCGCTGCCCTCAATGAGGGAAGCGTCATCCATCTTGCGCCGTGCGGGCTCGCGCGTGCTGGCGGTCGTTTTGCTGGCGGCAGCGACTGCGCTTGGCGGCTGCGCCGGAGGCGGCGGCAATGCCGCCAATTCCTACGCGATGGCGCCGAGCGCCGGCTCCGGGGCAACGGTCGCGTTCGAATCCATCGACGGGCCGCCGCCGCACGTGTTCGACCGCATGGTCGGCGTGCTCGACAGCGAATCCAAGCTGCGCAGCCTTTCGATCGTCTCCCGCGAGGGGACGGCTGCCTATCGCGTGCGCAGCTATCTCTCCGCCCAGGTCGTGCGCGGCAAGACCGTGATCGCCTGGGTCTGGGACGTCTACGACGCCAACCAGCAGCGGGCGCTACGCCTCTCGGGCGAGGAACCGACCGCGGCCAAGGGCGGCCGAGATCCCTGGCAGGCTGCCGACGACCTCGTGCTGCGGAAGATCGCCCAGGCCGGATTCAGCGGACTTTCCAATATGATCAACGGAACGCCTGATGCGCCGGGCTCGGTTCCGGGTCTGCGCGGACCCGCAGTGGCAAGCGCGGCACCGGAGGCCCCAGTGGCTGAGATGCCGGCTACCGCGCTCGGCTATGCCCAGCAATAACCACCGCTAAACCACGGGCTCAGTTACCAGCCAAGCCGTTGGCCCGACTCAGGATTTTCGGAGGGAAAACGTAGCATCCCGGGTTGCCATTGCGGCCTCTCGCCTGATATTTCCTCGCCCGTCATAACCGTGCTGCCAGTGGGTATTCTCAGATGTTGAACGTCGTATCCAGCAAAGCGCGGGAGGAAGCGTCCATGTCGGCCAAGAACGGCTCCATCAAGCTCGTCGCCGGCAACTCCAATCCGGCTCTCGCCCAGGCCATCGCGCAGGGCCTCGACATGCCGCTGACCAAGGCGGTGGTGCGGCGCTTCGCCGACATGGAGATCTTCGTCGAGGTCCAGGAAAACATCCGCGGCTCGGATGCCTTCATCATCCAGTCGACCTCGTTTCCAGCGAACGACAATCTGATGGAGCTGCTGATCATCACCGACGCGCTGCGCCGCTCCTCGGCGCGCCGCATCACCGCCGTGATCCCCTATTTCGGCTACGCCCGGCAGGACCGCCGTTCCGGCTCGCGCACGCCGATCTCGGCCAAGCTCGTCGCCAACCTGATCACCCATGCCGGCGTCGACCGCGTCATGACGCTCGACCTGCATGCCGGCCAGATCCAAGGCTTCTTCGATATCCCGACCGACAACCTCTTCGCTGCGCCGTTGATGGTGCGCGACATCCGCGAACGTTTCGACCTCGGCAAGGTGATGGTGGTCTCGCCCGACGTCGGCGGCGTGGCCCGTGCCCGCGGCCTTGCCAAGCGCATCAACACCCCCCTCGCGATCGTCGACAAGCGCCGCGAGCGTCCGGGTGAATCCGAAGTCATGAACGTGATCGGCGACGTCTCCGGCTACAGCTGCATCCTGGTCGACGACATCGTCGATTCCGGCGGCACGCTGGTGAACGCAGCCGATGCGCTGATCGCCAAGGGCGCCAAGGATGTCTACGCCTACATCACCCACGGCGTGCTCTCCGGCGGCGCGGCGGCCCGCATCGCCGGCTCGAAGCTGAAGGAACTCGTCATCACCGACTCGATCCTGCCGACGGAAGCGGTGACCAAGGCGCCGAACATCCGCACGCTGCCGATCGCCAGCCTGATCTCGGACGCAATCGCGCGCACCGCGGCCGAGGAGTCGGTGTCGAGCCTGTTCGACTAGCTTGCACGCTGTCTTTCCGGGGCGGCGCGCACGCGCCAAACCGGGAATCTCGGGATTCCGGGCTCTCGCTTCGCGAGCCCCGGAATGACGTTTTCAAATTGAATCGTGGGGTGTGGGCAAAGGCGAGAGGCGCCGTGCCTACTCTTTCCCTCACGACGCGCCGCAGCACGCCTCCCTGCTCCTCGGGTTGTTGCCGGCTGCAGCCCATGACATCATCATGACACCGAGTCATCTCTGCCTGGATAGCTGATGCCGCGCCGGAAATTCCCTTGGGAAAAGCTGTCGGACGACGAGTTGCTCGAGCAGCGCCTCTCCAGCCTGAGGGTGACGGTCGAAGGTACATGGCTCGAGGACTGCGTCGCCACGCTCCACGAGGAGATGGAAGAGCGCGGCATCCGGCTGCGGCCGCACACGTGGATTTCGAGCGAATGGTTCAGCCCGGGAGACGTGCCCGGCATCGCCATCCCCTTCTATCTCGCCCATCCTCGGCTGATGAAGCTCGAGAAGAAGATGATGTTCGACGTCGAGGGCGGAACCTGGCGCGAGTGCATGGCCATCCTCCGTCACGAGGCGGGCCATGCCGTGCAGCACGGCTATCAGTTGCAGCGCCGTCGCCGCTGGCAACAGCTGTTCGGCCCGTCGTCGAAACACTACCCGCGCTACTACCGACCCAACCCGGCGAGCCGGCGTTACGTCCAGCACCTTCGGCTCTGGTACGCACAGAGCCACCCCGACGAAGACTTCGCCGAGACGTTTGCGGTGTGGCTGCGGCCGCGCTCGAACTGGCGGACGCGATATGAGGGCTGGCCGGCGCTGAAGAAGCTCGAATATGTCGACGAGCTGATGGGCGAGATCGCGGGAAAGCGCCCGCTGATCACGACGCGCGAGCGTGTCGATCCACTGAGCAGGCTGAGCCAGACGCTCGAAGACCACTACAAGAAGAAGCAGGCTTTCTACGCCTTCACGCCACCGAAGACCTACGACCGCGACCTCTCGCGGCTGTTTTCAGCCGATCCACGGCATCATCGCTCACAGCCCGCCTCCAGCCTGATCAGGCGACACCGCGCCCAGATCAGGCAACTGGTCGCGCGGTGGACGGGCGAGAACCAGCTCACGCTCGATGCCGTGCTCGACGACATGATCTCCCGCTGCCGCGAGCTCGATCTGCGCGCGGTGGGTTCCGAACAGAAGCTCGTTCTCGATTTCACCGTCCTCGTGACCGCCAAGACGATGCACGCGCTGTTTGGCCCGTCTCGGCGCAAATGGATCGCGCTATGAGACGACTCCGTATTCTCGTGCTGATGCATCCGGACTTCCTGCCGCCGGACTCGACCGACGGATACACGCCACAGGAAATCAACACCTGGAAAACGGAATACGACGTCGTCAGCACCCTGCGCGCGGCCGGCCATGAGGTCCGCCCGCTCGGCGCGCAGGAGGAGATCAGGCCGATCCGCGAGGCGATCGAGGAGTTCAAGCCGCACGTGGTGTTCACGCTGCTGGAGGAATTCCACTACAACGTCGCCTACGACCAGCACATCGCCAGCTATCTCGAGCTGATGAAGGTCCCCTATACCGGCTGCAACCCGCGCGGCCTGATCCTGGCGCGCGGCAAGGACCTGTCCAAGACGCTGGTGCATCATCGGCGCATCGCGGCACCGGCTTTTGCGGTCTTCCCGATGCGCCGCAAGGTGAAACGGCCGAAACATCTTGCGCTGCCGCTGATCGTCAAGGCGCTCAACATGGATGGCTCCTTCGGCATCTCGCAGGCGTCCATCGTCGACACCGACGAGAAGCTGGCCGAACGCGTTGCGTTCATCCACGAGCGGGTAGAGACCGCCGCCATCGCCGAGCAGTTCATCGAGGGGCGCGAGCTCTATGTCGGCGTGCTCGGCAACAACCGGCTGCACGTCCTGCCGGTGTGGGAATTGAAGTTCGGCAGCATGGGCGGGCGCAGTTCACGCCACATCGCGACCGAAAAAGCCAAGCACGACACCGACTATCAGGAGAAGCTCGGCATCGTCGACGGGCCGGCGAAAGACCTCGCGCCCGAAGTCACCGCACGCATCCAGCGCGCCGCGAAACGCATCTACCGGGCGCTGGGCCTCGACGGCTACGCGCGCATCGATTTCCGCCTCGCCGCCGACGGCACACCGTATTTCATCGAGGCCAACCCCAACCCGGAAATCGCCAAGAGCCAGGAGTTCGCCACCGCGGCGCAACACGACGGGCTGAAGTACAAGGATCTGCTCCATCGCATCCTGACGCTCGGGATCAGCCGGGCCAAGGCGGGCGTGTCGTTGGGCTGAGCGTAAGGTGAAGTCAGCGCGCTTCGGCCTTCGCGCTCACCACGCCTGCAAACGACTTGAAGAACTCCGCGGCAAGCTTCGTCGCGGTCGAGTTGATCAGCCGGGCACCGAGCTGGGCGAGCTTGCCGCCGATCTGCGCGTCGACCTCGTAGTACAGCACCGTCACGTCAGCGCTCTCGGAGTCCAGTCGCACGACCGCGCCGCCCTTGGCGAAGCCCGCGACACCGCCAGAGCCTTCGCCGGAGATACGATAGGAGTTGGGCGGATCGAGATTGGATAGCGTCACCTTGCCGCTGAAGGTCGCCTTCACCGGACCAACCTTGAAGACGACAGTTGCGGTCATCTCGTTCGGCGCGATCACGTCGAGCGACTGGCAGCCGGGGATGCACTGCTTCAGCACAGCGGGATCGTTCAGCGCCGCCCACACCTGCTCGCGTGACGCCGGAATGCGCTGGCTGTCGTTCATCTGCATGGTGGGTGTCTCATTCTCGGTTGGCTGATTGATAGGCGGCGCGTTGGCCGCGCCGGCGTTCCCTGGTGATCTCGGCGAGGATCGACATCGCGATCTCCTCCGGCGTGATGGCGCCGAGATCGAGCCCGGCCGGGGCCTTGAAATCATCGATCGCAGCGGCGTTCGCGCCCTCCGCAAGCAGCTTGACGCGCAGCGAGGCCATCTTGCGGCGGCTACCGACGAACGCGTGATAGCAGGCCTTGGTCGCGAGCGCGGCACGCAAGGCGGCTTCGTCGCCCTTGCCCTGTGTCGAGACCACGACGAAACGTCTGGCGTCGTTGAGCTCGCCGAGCTGGTAGCCATCGATGACCATATCGGCATCCGGCTGCCCGGTGAGTTCGGCGGCGGGCGCCGCGAGCGTGACGTGATAACCGAGCACGCGCGCCTGCACCGCAAGCGACAGGGCCACCGGGCTCGCACCAAGAACGACGAGCGAGGGATGCGGCAGCACCGGCTCGACGAAAATATCCATCGTGCCCTTGCTCGGACACATGTTGCTGGCGAAGCGGATGCCGTCGCGGCTTTCTCCGGCGCTCACCCCGAGCTCAGCGAGCAGGTTTTCCGGCTGCACCGACACCATGCGCGGTTCGCCGTCGGCGAGCGCCTCGCGCGCCGCCTTCAACACCGCGCCTTTGGCGCAGCCGCCGCCGATCCAGCCGGCAACGATGGTGCCGTCAGCCGCGATGATCGCCTTGGCGCCGGCTTTCGCCGCGGTCACCGACACCGTCCGCACCACCGTCGCGAGCACGAAGGCGCGCTCGGCGGCCTTCATCTGCGCCACGAGTTCCAGCACTTCGACATGAGCGGTCATCGCAACATCCCTCAGAGCCTAGCCAGATAGGGTTCGAGCGCGCGCAGGCTTTGCAGCGAATTCGCGGGCGCATAGAGATCGACATGCGGCAGCGCCGCCTTGATGCCCCGTGCCTCCGGCGTATAACCCTGCCACGCCATCATCGGATTGAGCCAGACGATGCGGCGGCAGCGCCGGTGCAGCGCAGCCATCTCGCGGCCGAGCAAGGCGGCATCACCGGTCTCGTAGCCGTCGGACACGATCATGACGCAGCTGCGCGAATGGATGACGCGCGCGGCGTGCCAGCGGTTGAAGGTCTGCAGGCTTTCGCCGATCTTCGTACCGCCACCCGCGCCCTGCGCCATGATCGAGAGTCGGTCGAGCGCGCGGCCGGCGTCCTTCTCCTTCATCGCATCGGAGACATAAGCGAGACGCGTGTGGAACAGGAATGCCTCGGCCTCGCGGAACTGGTCGAGCACGCCGTGGATGAAGCGCAGGAACACTGATGTGTACATGCTCATCGAGCCCGACGCATCGAGCAGCACGACCAGCCGCAGCGGCTTGTCCTTGCGCCTCCGCTTGACGAGGCTGATCGGCACGCCGCCATGGCTGATGTTGCGATGAATGGTGCGCCGGAGATCGAGCCGGTAGCCGCGCCGGCGCGCGAGATCACGGCGCGTCAGCCTCGTGCGCATGGCTTTCGCTAGCTGCGCGGCGGCCTCATGGGCCTGCGCGACCTGGGCCGGATCGCCGAGCTTCCTGAAATCCACGTCGGCAAGATTATCCGCGCGCGAGGCGCCTTCCATGCGGCCTTCGCCGGAGCGTCCTTCCGGCGCGTCGTCGGAGGACGGAAGCTGGTCGGTGACGGAATGGCTGCCGCCCTGCTCCGCCGATCTGTCCTGCAGGCTTTTCAGTGACGGATTGCCGGCGCCCGGCGTCGAGCCCGTCGTGCGGGAACGCGAGCGCACGCGCTTGCCCAGCCAGAACGCGTCGAACAGACCGTCGAACTTGTCCCAGTCGGATTTGCGCGCCGAGAACAGATGCTTGAACGCCGCGCGCAGGAGCCCCGGCTTCGCCACGTACCCCGCCGACATCAGCGTTGCGGCATCCTGCCCCTCCGCAAGCCCGACGCGGAAGCCTGCATCGCGCAAGGTTCGCAGGAACCCCGCGAGCTTCGCGGACACGAGCTTGGAGACCTCGTCGAGATCGTCGTATTCGGGACTGGAGCCGCAGCAGCTCATGCGACCTTCCCCAGCAGGCGCTGCATCACCTCGGGCGTGACGCGGGCGCGGTCTTCATGGGTCTTCAACAGGCAAATCAGCGTCTCATGCACCGTCTCGGGGGCGTCGTGGAGATCGCGGACGTCCAGACCGATCAGCGCCGCCGCCCAGTCCAGTGTCTCGGCGACACCAGGCACCTTTCGCAACTCCTCCTTGCGCACGCCTTCGACCATGCGCGCGATCTGGAGCGACAGAGACGGGCTTGCGCCTGTGACGCGCGCCAGGATGATGCGGGTCTCGCGATCGACGTCGGGATAATCGACATAGTGATAAAGACAGCGCCGGCGCAGCGCGTCGGACAGCTCGCGCGTGCCGTTCGAGGTCAGCACGACATGGGGGATGGTGACGGCGGGAATTGTGCCCAGTTCGGGGATCGACACCTGGAAGTCCGATAGCAGCTCCAGCAGGAACGCCTCGAACTCATCGTCGGCACGGTCGATCTCGTCGATCAGCAGCACTGGTGCCTGCGGCCGTCGGATCGCGGCGAGCAAGGGTCGCTCCAGCAGATATTTTTCGGAGAACACCTGGTCCTCGATACTATCGCTACCTCGGTGGGCCTGGATCGCCAGCAACTGGCGCTGGTAGTTCCACTCGTAGAGCGCGGAGGACTGATCGAGCCCCTCGTAGCATTGCAGCCGGATCAACTCGGCCGCATGCACCTTTGCCAACGCCTTCGCCACCTCGGTCTTGCCGACGCCCGCCTCGCCTTCGAGCAGCAGCGGACGCCGCAAGAGTTGCATCAGCGAAATCGCGGTCGCGAGATCCGCATCGGCGATGTAGCCCGATGCGGCCAAGGCTTGCGCAATCTCGTCTCGGCCCTTCATGCTTCCTCCGTCATTCCGGGGCGATGCAAGGCATCGAACCAGGAACCTCGAGATTCCGGGTTCGGTCCTACGGACCGCCCCGGAATGACGAACCGATCCACTACGCAACCGCCCCCAATTCCTTCGCCGCCTTCCAGTTGCGCCAGAAGTCGTGCGGCATCTGGATATGCGTCGCGCCCAGGAACGAGAACGCATCGTTGACGGCGTTGGAGAAGGCCGGCACGCCGCCGACATTCGGGCTTTCGCCGACGCCCTTGGCGCCGATCGGGTGATGCGGCGACGGAGTGACGGTGAAGTCGGTTTCCCAATGCGGCGTCTCCACCGCGGTCGGCATGAAGAAGTCCATGAACGAGCCGGTGACGACGTTTCCGACCTCGTCGTAACGAATCTCCTGGCCCATCGCGATGGCGAAGGCCTCGGTGAGGCCGCCATGCACCTGCCCCTCGATGATCATCGGGTTGATGCGGGTGCCGCAATCATCGAGCGCGTAGAAGCGTCGGACCTTGTACACGCCGGTATCGACGTCGATGTCCATCACGCAGAGATAGGCGCCGAACGGATAGGTCATGTTGGGCGGATCGTAATAGCTCACCGCCTCCAGCCCCGGCTCCATGCCCGGAGGCACCGAATTGTAGGCCGCCCAGCAGATATCCTTCATCGACATGAACTTCTCCGGCAAGCCCTTCACCCGGAAACCGTCGATGTCGAATTCGAGATCGTCCTCGTGAACCTCGAGCTTGTAGGCCGCGATCATCTGCGCCTTGGCTTTGATCTTGCGCGCGGCCATGGCGATCGCGGCGCCCGCCACCGGCGTCGAGCGCGAACCGTAGGTGCCGAGCCCGTAGGGCGCGGTGTCGGTGTTGCCCTCTTCCACCATGATGTTGTCGGCGGGAATGCCGATCTCGGTCGCGATGATCTGGGCCCAGGTGGTCTCGTGGCCCTGGCCCTGGCTCTTGGTGCCCATGCGTGCGATGCCGGCACCGGTCGGGTGCATGCGGATCTCGCAGGAATCGAACATCGCGATGCCCAGGATGTCGCAATTCTTCGACGGGCCTGCGCCGACGATCTCGGTGAAGAAGGAGACGCCGAGCCCCATGATCTCGCGGGTTTCGCCGCGCGCGAACGCAGCACGCTTCTCCGCTTGTTCTTTCCGGAGCGCGGCGTAGCCGGTCGTCTCCATCATCTTGCGCATGGCGGTGTGGTAGTCGCCGGAATCGTACTCCCACCCCAGCGCCGAATGATACGGGAATTGCTCCGGCTTGATGAAGTTCTTCAAGCGCAGCTCAGCGGGGTCCATGTTGAGCTTCTGCGCCAGAATATCCATGGCGCGCTCGATGCAGTAGGCCGCCTCGGTGACGCGGAACGAGCAACGGTAGGCAACGCCGCCCGGCGCCTTGTTGGTGTAGACGCCGTCGACGGAAAGGTGCGCGGTCGGGAAGTCGTACGACCCCGTGACGATATTGAAGAAGCCGGCCGGCCATTTCGACGGGTCGGCGCAGGCGTCGAACGCACCGTGATCGGCGAGCACGTGCACGCGCAGCCCCGTGACCTTTCCGTCCCTCGTCGCAGCGATCTCGGTGGTCATGTGGTAGTCGCGGGCGAACGACGTCGCGGTCAGGTTCTCGATGCGATCCTCGACCCATTTCACCGGTTTTCCGGTGACGATGGAGGCGACCGCCGCGCAGATATAGCCGGGATAGGCACCGACCTTGTTGCCGAAGCCGCCGCCGATGTCGGGCGCGATGACGTGGATCTTCTGCTCCGGCAGCTTTGCGATCAGCGACACCACGGTGCGGATCACGTGCGGGGCCTGGAAGGTGCCGTAGATCGTCAGCTCGCCCTTGATCTTGTCGAAGGAACAGACGCACTGGCAGGTCTCCAGCGGCGACGGATGGGTGCGGTGATAGGAGATCATCTCCTTGATCGTCACCTCCGCCTTCTTGAAGGCCGCATCGGTGAGGTCCTTGTCGCCGACGGTCCACTCGAAAATGTGGTTGTCGTGCTTGCGCGGACCATGCGCACCCGACATCTTGCCGACGAGATCCTCGCGCAGCACCGGCGCATCCTTGTCCATCGACTTGAAGGGATCGACCAGTGGAGCGAGGGGCTCGTACTCGACGATCACCTTGTTGATGCCGTCATCGGCCGCGTAGCGATCGGTGGCGACAACGAAGGCCACCTCCTGGTTCTGAAACAGCACCTTGCCGTCGGCCAGGACCATCTGCACGTCGCCGGCAAGCGTCGGCATCCAGGCGAGGTTGACGGTCTTCAGCGTCTCGGCGGTGATGACCGCGAGCACGCCGGGCACCTTCAGTGCCTCGCTGTCGTCGATCTTCTTGACGCGCGCATGCGGATGCGGCGAGCGGACGAAGTCGCCGTGCAGCATGCCCGGCAGCTTGACGTCGTCGACGTAATTGCCCTTGCCTTGCGTGAAGCGGATGTCCTCGACGCGCTTGCGCTTGCAGCCCATGCCTTCGAGTGCGGCTTCGCGTTGTTCCCGCGTGGGAGTCATGTCGTTCATTCTGCGGCCTCCCGGAATTCCACGCCGTTGATCTTCGCGGCGGCGTATTGAATGGCTTTGACGATGTTCTGGTAGCCGGTGCACCGGCAGATGTTGCCGGAGATACCCATCCGGATTTCCTGCTCGCTCGGCGAAGGGTTTTCCTTCAACAGCCGATGCGCGCGCATGATCATGCCAGGCGTGCAGAAGCCACATTGCAGGCCGTGCATCATGCGGAAGCCCTCCTGCAGCGCGGACAGCGTGCCGTCGGCATTGGCCATGCCCTCGACCGTCGTGATGTCGCTGCCTTGCGCCTGCACCGCGAACATCGTGCAGGACTTCACGGACATGCCGTCGATATCGACGGTGCAGGCGCCGCAATGCGTGGTTTCGCAGCCGATATGGGTGCCGGTCATCTGCAGATTTTCGCGGATGAAATGCACCAGCAGCGTGCGCGGCTCGACGAGGCCTTCAACCTCGGCGCCGTTCACCTTCATGGTGACGTGTGTTTTGGCCATCGGTCCCTCCCCTTACTTCGCCTTGGCAGCGGCGCGCTGGAGCGCCCGCGTCACCATGATGCCGCCAACGTGTTTTCGATATTCGACGGGGCCGCGCGCATCCGCGGCCGGCGCCATGATCGCTTCGGCTGCCGCGGCGGCCTTCTTGAGTGTCGCCGCATCGAGACTGGTCCCGATCACCGCTTTCGCTGCATCATCGGCGAGCAGCGGTGTCTCGTGGACATTGGTGAGACCGATCGAGCAGGTCGCGACCTTGCCGCCGGACATCGTCAGGACGACAGCGGCAGCGGCGGTTGCGTAGTCGCCGACCTTGCGCTTGAGCTTTTCGTAGGCGTAGCCGTGGCCGGCCGCCGGCACGGGGACCGACACCGAGGTCAGGATCTCGCCGGGCTCGAGCGCGGTGAAATAGGCGCCCTGATAGAAGTCGGCCGCCGCGACGTCGCGAGCCCCGCCGGGACCTTCGAGCCGATAGGTGGCCCCCAGCGTCATCATCAGCGCCGGCATGTCGTTGCCGGGATCGCCGTTGGCGACATTGCCGCCGATCGTGCCGCGGTAGCGCACCTGGGGGTCGGCGATCAGCAGCGCCGCCTCGTGCAGGATCGGCATGGACTTGGCGATTTCGTCGGAGGCCAGCAGCTCATACTGGGTGGTCATCGCGCCGATGACGAGATTGTTGCCGCTTCGGCTGATGCCCTTCAGAGCGGCGATGCCGTGCAAATCGACCAGATGGGCTGGAGTGGCGAGCCGAAGCTTCATCATCGGCACCAGACTGTGCCCGCCGGCCAGTGGCCGCGCATCCTCACCAAGGTCGGATAGCAGTTTGACGGCATCGGCGACACTCGCCGGCCGGTGATAGCTGAATGAGCCCGGGATCATCATCTCCTCCTCGTCGTCCTTTGCGCGTGACGGCGCGGACGTTGGAAGGGACGGTCACTCCCGACGGAGCGGCCCGCAATCATTCGGGCACAAAGGCGAGCTTTTTGCACGAATTGCCGGTTGGAACGCACGAATTGCGTCAGCTTAGGCGACTTATGGAGCAGAGCTCTTCGCCTCTCCCCGCCTGCAGGGCGAGGGAGCCAGAGAGCCTGCTTCGTGGCTCTACGCCTGCCGCCGGTTTGCCAATCCCAACCGCGCCTTCACTTCGGCGATCTTGGCCCGGCTCACCGGGACCCGGTGCGGCGACGGGCCGTCCAGCTCGAGCACGGCGCCGTCGCCCTCTTTCCGGACCAGCGCGACATGAGGAATGGCGACGATATGGCTGCGGTGGACCCTGAGGAACAACGAGGGATCGAGCTGCGCCTCGGCTTCCGAGATCGACCAGGGGCACATCCGCTCGCGGGTACCATCATGGACGCGGGTGTAGTGCGCGTCGGCCCGGACGCTGCGGACATTGGCGGTGTCGATGAAGTGCGTGCCGTCGGCGCTCTCAACCGGCAGCCGGGGAACCGGCGCCCTCGGCGGCTGCCCGAGGCCGCCAAGGGGCGTCACCGGGCGCGGAGGTGCGGCAACCGGTTCGACCGCGAGCGGCGCAACCGGCGGAGCAACGGAATCGGCGGCCGTGGCGGGTGAAGCCTGCCGGCGTTGATCGGGAACGAGCGACAACAGAAAGCCGGCCGCGATGACGAAGCACAGCACCGCAACGACGATCGACAGGATTTGTTGCGACGCGGCGAGACCGCCGCCGTGGTGATGCGCCGCGCCGGTGAGCGGCTCGAAATGCATGCCCAGCATCGCCGTATAATGCATGCCGGACACCGCGACGCCGAACACGATCGAGCTGACGATCAGGCGCACACCCTCCTGCTGCGCCAGAAAGGCGCGCAGTCCGCCATAGGCGGTGACGATGGCGACCAGGATCGACAGCAGCACCATCGAGGGGTCATGCACGATGCCGAAGGAGCCGGCCAACCCATGGATGCCGACATAATGCATGCTGGCGATGCCGACGCCGAGCAAGACGGCCGACGACGCCACGCGCCTCAACGTGGGCTCACCGATCGAGACAAAGAAAAGGGAAATTCCGACCACCAGCGCGCAGATCAGGAACGATATGATGGTGGGAAGAACGAGATAGACCGTATCCGGCGGCAGCGGCGCGGCCAGCATGCCGACGAAATGCATGGTCCAGATGCCGACGGCCAGAAACGCAGCCGCCCCCGCGAGCAGAACGCGGTTACTGACGCCGGGCGTGTTGCGGATGCGAGCAGCAAGCGCAAAGCCGGTATAGCCACCCAGACTCGCGACCGCCACGGAGAGCGCGACGAGATAGGGATCGTGTCCTTCGAACATGATCTTGTCGGCCGTCCGTCTCCACGGCACGGCCTCCTCCCGCCGCCGACTTTATAGGGACGGCGGCGGGATTGACAATCAGCGGCGTGTGAAGAGCGCGCTACACGATTCCCGCCGCGACCTGGCCGCGCAGCCGCTCGAGGCCGTGCAACGTCTCTGCACAGGCTGCTGCGACCTCGATGCCCTTGATCGTAAAGTGCCTGCGGAAGAAATCGTAGTGCACTTCGGTCTCGTGGAATTGCTGCGGCGTCAGCACGGCGGAGAACACCGGCACCTCGGTGCGGAGCTGCACGTCCATCAACGCCTTGATCACGGTGTCGGCGACGAATTCGTGGCGATAGATGCCACCGTCAACGACAAGGCCCGCTGCGACGATCGCGGTATAGCGCCGCGTCTTGGCGAGGACCTGCGCGTGCAGCGGGATCTCGAACGAGCCCGGTACCTCGAACACGTCGACATGGGTGAGGTGGCGCGCCTCGGCCTCCTTGATGAAGGCGATGCGAGCTTCCTCGACCACATCGCGGTGCCAGCAGGCCTGCACGAAGGCCACCCGCTGCGGCTTGGCAAAGCGTGGATGCTCTTTCACCGGGTCGTGGGGAACCGGCGGCTGAGTCTGTGACGTCTTGGTTTGGGGATCTTGCAACATCTGATTCATGGCTTTCCTTCAAAGGACCAGAATCAGGGCACACGGAACGACAAACAGCCGCATCTTGCGATGCGTCTGCCACCGACCGTTCTCTTTCATCCGGACTTTAACCGTCGGCCTCGGAGTTGCACCGAATCTGCTGACCCTTCCCCCCCAGCAAAGACCATGGGGGAAGGCGCTCGCGGGCTTAGGCCTTTCGGCCCTTACCGCCGGTGGGGACTTTCACCCCGCCCTGAGAACATCGGCCGCTCGGGATTGAGCGACCTGCCTGGAAATATGCCGCCGGTCCGGGGCAGCAAGCAAGCCTGTTCCGTAGCCAAAAACCGCATGGTCCCATGCCGCTGGGGCGGTGCGGCCCTCGCGCGGCGGAATTGGCGATTGGCGGCTTCCCGGAATCCGATTCCGGTTTGTTCTCATCCAATTCGGTTCTGACTCCCCGCGTTAACTATTGTGGCCGAGAGATGAGCTGTGGACGAACGAGTCCTGGCTTGTGGACGGACTCGGGACCCAGTTGCGCAGATTCCGCAAATCACATCAGTTGATCCGCGACAGGCCGCGCCGATCCCCGGGAGATCGCGAAAGCGACTCCCGGGATCGACGATGTTTAGGGAGCGCGCGCCGGACCCAACCGCGTGCGTATCAAAGACAACAAGAAGGCAAGAGGTCGAGACGGCATGTCCCTGCTCGAAGGCAATATCGATTCCCGAAGTCACCCGCTCGCGGTGGTCGAGGATATCGCCGCCAGCAACAACTGGCCGTTCGAACGCTCCGGCGAGGACGAGCTGACCATTGTCTCGAAGGGACAGTGGACCGACTACCAGATCTCCTTCACCTGGATGGGAGAAATCGAAGCGCTGCACCTTGCCTGCGCTTTCGACATGAAGATTCCGCTCACGCGCCGGGGCGAGGTGCAGAAGCTCGTCGCCGCGGTCAACGAGCAATTGTGGATTGGCCATTTCGACCTCTGGACCAACACCGGCATGATCATGCACCGTCAGGCGCTGGTGCTGCCGGGTGGCCTCACCGCCTCGACCGCGCAATGCGAAGCGATGCTCGCCGGCGCCATCCACGCCTGCGAGCGTTACTTTCCGGCGTTCCAGTTCGTGGTGTGGGCAGGCAAGACCACCGCACAAGCGATGGATGCGGCGATGTTCGATACGGCTGGCGAGGCGTAAGGCGCCCAACAATACGATGAGGGACGGACGAGTCTTTCCTCATCGTCGTCCTGGCGAAAGCCAGGATCCATACCGCGTGATTTCTCCGTGTTGCGCGACGCTTGTTGCTCTGCCCTCCATCCACTAGAACCCCTTGGGGCAATGGGTCCTGGCTTTCGCCAGGACGACGGATTTGGCGACAGCGATGGCAAACAACACTCTCCAGAACATCACCGGCACCATCCTGCTCGCCGGTGCCGGCAAGATGGGCGGCGCGATGCTGACCGGGTGGCTGGCGGGCGGGCTCGATCCGCGCCGCGTCGCGGTGGTCGATCCTTTTATCTCGCCTGAGATCACCGCGCTGGCCGCCAAGGGCGTCGCGCTCAATCCCGACGCGAAGGCGGCAGGCTTTGTCGAGACGATGGTCGTCGCAGTGAAGCCGCAGATGTTCCGCGAGGCCGGCGCCAAGCTGAAATCGTTCGTGTCGGAAAAAACCTCCGTGGTCTCGATCATGGCGGGAACCACGATCGCCTCCCTGGAGGACGTCTGCGGCGGCGCCGTGGTCCGCGCGATGCCGAACACGCCGGCGGCGATCGGCCGCGGCATCACGGTGGCGGTCGCGGCGACGAATGTCAGCGCAGCGCAGCGCGCGGTGGCCGACGCGCTGCTGCGGGCCACCGGCTCGGTCGAATGGGTCGAGGATGAAGGCCTGATGGATGCGGTGACGGCCGTGTCCGGCTCGGGGCCGGCCTATGTGTTCCTGCTCGCCGAAGAGCTCGCACGCGCCGGCGTGGAAGCCGGATTGCCCGAGGCGCTGGCGACAAAGCTCGCGCGCGAGACGGTCGCTGGCTCCGGCGAATTGCTGCATCAGTCGGAGCTTCCGTCCGCCGCGCTGCGCCAGAATGTCACCTCGCCCGGCGGCACGACGGCTGCGGCGCTCGGTGTGCTGATGGGCGAACCGGGCTTGCGCGAGCTGATGATCCGCGCGATCGCGGCCGCGACGAAGCGATCGAAGGAATTGGCGAAGTAGCGGCTACGCCCCAAGCCGCTTGTTGAACATCTCGACATTGACAAGCCCGCGCGCGTGGCGGCCTTCGCCGAGCTTGCGCGTGCCCTCGAAGGCCTCGACCTCGAAGCGGATGATGCGGCGCTCGACCGCGATCACTTTTGCGGTGGTCCGCACCGTCGCGCCGACGAGAGCGGCTGCGAGATGGCGGATGTCGACCTCGGTCCCGACGGTAACCCAGCCCGGCTGAAGCGCGGCGCGGATCGCATCGCCCGACGTCATCTCCATTTCCAGGATCATCATCGGGGTCGCATAGACCATCGGCATGCCCGGCACGAAATGCCCGACCGTGCGCTCGACCGGGACGACCAGCGTGCGCTCGGCGCTCATGCCGATCTTGATGAAATCGCGTGCGTCCATGGTGCCTCAAACTCCGCTGTCGTCCCGGACAAGCGAGCGCTGATCCGGGACGACGGTTGTGTTTGCTGCAACAGCGGTTTCTTACTTCTTCGCAGCCGCCGCGCGCTCCACGAACGTCTTGCCGCCCTTCATCTTGTGGCGGAGCGGGGCTTCGTTGATCTGGATGACGACAGCATCGGCGTCGACGCCGAGATTCTTCACCAGCGCCTGCGTGATGTCGCGCATCATGCCGGCCTTCTGCTCGTCGGTGCGGCCTTCGGCCATGCTGACGGTGATCTCAGGCATTGTCTTCTCCCTGCTGCCCTGCTGCTGTCGTCATGGCCGGGCTTGTCCCGGCCATCCACGTTGTCTTCCATCAAACAGGACTGACATGCCCGGGACAAGCCCGGGCATGTCGGCCTTAGCGAATGGCTAGCCCCAGCTCACGTCATGGCGCGCGAGAACCTCGCGCACTTTTGAAACGAGATCGGCCTCGCTGCACGAGAACTGTGCCGGACGCGTCTCGCGCCATTCCTGGTTGGAGGCGATTGCGGCGGCCGCCTTGGCGCCCTCGATCAGATCCTTGATCTGCAGCTCGCCGCGCGCCTTTTCATCCGAGCCCTGGATGATCACGCAAGGCGAGTTGCGGCGGTCGGCATATTTGAGCTGGTTGCCCATGTTCTTGGGATTGCCGAGATAGAGCTCGGCGCGGATTCCGGCGGTGCGAAGGCTCGCGACCATCTTCTGGTAGTCGGCGACGCGATCGCGGTCGAACACGGTGACGACGACGGGGCCGACTTCAGGCCGCGTGTCCAGCTTGCCGAGCAGCGTCAGCGCAGCCTGCAGCCGCGACACGCCGATCGAGAAGCCGGTCGCGGGCACCGGCTCGCCGCGGAAGCGCGAGACGAGGCCGTCATAACGACCGCCGCCGCCGACCGAGCCGAAGCGCACGGGACGGCCCTTCTCGTCCTTGGTGTCGAGCAGCAGTTCGACCTCGTAGACGGGGCCGGTGTAATATTCGAGGCCGCGCACGACGGAGGGGTCGATACGAATCCTATCTCGATTGTAGCCAGCAGCCTCGACCAACTCCGAGATCAATTTAAGCTCTTCGATGCCTGCTCGAGATGTCTCATTATTTCCGAAGTGGGTCATCATTCCCTCGATGACCCCTTTGTTACTTTCTACGAAGTACGACTTGTCGTCATCCCCCGCCGAAAAGGTCATCACATTGCCTCGCGCGGCGCGCGCTGAGGGCGAAAGATTGGTGACATCTTCCAGTTCAGTAACATTGCCTTCCTGCAGCAACGCAAAAACGAGAATTTTGCTGATTTGGTCATCGTCGAGGCCGGCACCTTTGGTGAAGTCGCCGCTCTCGTCCTTGCGACCTGCACCCAGCAACTCGCGCACTCCTTCCGATCCCAGCCGATCTAACTTATCGATCGCTCGAAGGACTGTGAGCCGATGCCCAGCTTGTTCATCGCCACCGAGCCCGACGCTCTCCATTACGCCGTCGAGCACCTTGCGATTGTTGACCTTCACGACGTACTGGCCGCGTGCAACGCCCAGCGCCTCCATCGTGTCCGCCGCCATCATGCAGATCTCGGCATCCGCCGCCGGCGTTGCCGAGCCGACCGTGTCGGCGTCGAATTGCATAAACTGGCGGAAGCGGCCGGGGCCGGGCTTTTCGTTGCGGAAGACGTAGCCGACACGGTAGCTGCGATAGGGCAGGACCAGACCGTCGGTGCCGTAGCGCTCGCCGACATAGCGCGCGAGCGGCGCGGTCAGGTCGTAACGCAAGCTGATCCACTGCTCGTCGTCGTCCAGGAACGAGAACACACCCTCGTTCGGACGGTCCTGGTCGGGCAGGAACTTGCCGAGCGCGTCGGTGTATTCCATCGCCGGCGTCTCCACCGGCTCGAAGCCGTAGAGCTCGTAGACGGCGCGGATCTTCTCGACCATCTCGCGCGTCGCCCGGATCGCCGAGGGATCTCGATCCTCGAGCCCGCGCGGAAGTCGCGCCTTCAGTTTCTGGGGTTTTTTGGGTTTTTCGGCCATGCGGGCGTTTACCAGCCGACGCGCGGTGCGGCAACCGGCCTGTTCTCCCTCTCCCGCAAGCAAGCGGGAGAGGGAGATGACCTCAAAACACCTTGCGGATCCAGTTGTGCGGATCGTTGGTGCGGCCGTACTGGATGTCGACGAGCTGCTTGCGCAGGCCCATGGCGACGGGACCCGCGGCGCCGCCGCTGATCTCGAAATCGCCGCTGACCGAGCGCACTTTGCCGATCGGCGAGATCACCGCGGCAGTACCGCAGGCGAACGCTTCCTTCAGCCTGCCCGAGGCCGCATCCTTGCGCCACTGGTCGAGCGAATACGGCTCCTCGCGCACCGTCTTGCCGGCATCGCGCGCGAGTGTGATGATGGAGTCGCGGGTGATGCCGGGCAGGATAGTGCCGAGCGGCGGGGTCGAGAGCGAACCGTCGTCGAACACGAAGAACACGTTCATGCCGCCGAGCTCCTCGATGTAGCGGCGCTCGACCGCATCGAGGAAGACGACCTGATCGCAGCCGTGCTGGATCGCCTCGGCCTGCGCACGCAGGCTCGCCGCGTAATTGCCGCCGCACTTCACCGCGCCGGTGCCACCGACAGCTGCGCGCGTGTAATTCTCGGAGACCCAGATCGAGACCGGCGCGGGGCCGCCCTTGAAGTAGGAACCAACAGGCGAAGCGATCACCGCAAAGATGTATTCCGACGACGGCTTCACGCCGAGGAAGGTCTCGCTCGCGATCATGAAGGGGCGCAGGTAAAGGCTGCCCTCGCCGCCCGGCATCCAGGCGCGGTCGATGCGCACGACCTGCTCGACCGCCTCGATGAAGACGTCCTCCGGGATCTGCGCCATCGCCATGCGATCGGCGGAGTCCTTGAAGCGGCGTGCATTGGCGTCGGGGCGAAACAGGTTCACCCCGCCGTCGTCGCGCTTGTAGGCCTTGAGGCCCTCGAAGATTTCCTGGGCGTAGTGCAGGACGGCGCCGGCCGGATCCATCTGGAAGTTGGCGCGCGCCTCGATCTTCGCCTCGTACCAGCCGCCCTTGGCCTGGTTGTAGCGGACCACAGCCATGTGATCGGTGAAGACGCGTCCGAAGCCGGGGTCGACCAGCTTGGCGACCCGGTCCTTCTCGGGCGTCGGATTGGATGCGGGCTGGATGTCGAATTTCATGCTCATGTCCTTGCCTCCCGCTGCCGATGGCGGCGCTGTTCTGGCGCCCGCCTGCCCGTTTCGGGCCCGGCTGGCTTGATTAGATTGCTGGCTGAACCACCGCCAGCCTTGTTACGGCCGGTTTCCGTGACCAGCATGTCGCCGAGGACATGCTTTTGCGGAAGGCGGAAGTCCAGTATGTTTTGCCGAAATGCCGCTCGACAATCGCACGGTAGATCTGACCCGGCCGTTGCCGCCTGTCCGGCTCTCTCCGGCCGCTCTTAGAAATACCACCCGACGCGAAACGATCTAAAATTTCGTGCGGGCTGATCGTTTTGTAACATTGAACCCAAGATACGTCAATATGCCTGACATAAATTTCGCGACTCCCCCTCAAGACGCTGCCGAGCCACGCCCGGCGGCAGGCGATGGAGGCAATTTGCGCTGGGATATCATCGAGCTGCTGTTCTTCGCCTATCGCGATTTCGTCGGTGACCCCGACCAGGAGCTGGAGGCTTTCGGCTTCGGCCGTGCCCATCACCGGGTCATGCACTTCGTCTACCGCTACCCCGGGCTGAAGGTCGCCGACCTGCTGGACGTCCTGCGCATCACAAAACAGTCGCTCGGCCGGGTGCTCAAGCAACTCCTGGACGAGGGCTATATCGTGCAGAAGACCGGCGACAACGACCGTCGCCAGCGCCTGCTTTATGCGACGCCGAAGGGCGAGGCGCTGGTGCAGAAGCTCGCCGGCCTCCAGACCACGCGCATCACCAAGGCGCTCGCCGCGATGGCGCCTGACGATGCCGAGACCGTCAAGCGCTTCCTGCGCGCGATGATCGACCGCGACGATCCGGACAAGGTGCTGGAGACGATCTTCGCCACCAATCCAGACTCGAAGGAGTGACCGTGCCGCTCGCTGCCACGCTCGCCCGCCCGCCGGCCCAACCGGCCGACGACGCCCCGCATCTTCTGCTGGTCGACGACGACCGCCGCATCCGCGATCTGCTCTCACGCTTCCTCGCGGCCGAAGGCTATCGCGTCACCACCGCCGCCAGCGCCGGCGATGCCCGCGCGAAACTGCTCGGGCTGCATTTCGACCTGCTGATCCTCGACGTGATGATGCCCGGCGAGACCGGCTTCGATCTCGCCCGCTTCATCCGCACATCCTCCTCGGTGCCGATCGTGATGCTGACGGCGCGGCATGAGGCCGAGGCCCGCATCGAGGGCTTGCAGATCGGCGCGGACGACTACGTCGCAAAACCGTTCGAGCCGCGGGAGCTGGCGCTGCGCATCAACAACATCCTCAAGCGCGCCGCGCCGCCGGTGCAGGCTGCGATAGTCGAGAAGATCGCGTTCGGTCCCTACGTCTATCATCTGGATCGCGGCGAGTTGCGTCAGGGCGAGGAGGTCATCCACCTCACCGATCGCGAGCGGGAGATGCTGCGCATTCTCTCGGAAACGCCGGGCGAGACCGTGCCGCGCAGCGCGCTGACCGGCAACGGCAGCGTCAACGAGCGCGCCGTCGACGTGCAGATCAATCGCCTCAGGCGCAAGATCGAGACCGATCCCGCCAATCCGCTCTTCCTCCAGGCGGTGCGCGGCATCGGCTATCGCCTGGTTGCCTCGCCGTAGACCATAGTGAAGCACGAGCGATGAGCACGATCGATACCGGCCTGACGCTTTTGAAGAGCGCGGCCGGCCGCGTTTCGGCCGCCAATGGCTGGATGGGCAATGCGTTCAAGGGCTGGATGCCGACCGGCCTCTATGCCCGCGCGCTGCTCATCATGATCGTGCCGATGGTGATCCTGCAATCGGTCGTCGCCTTCGTGTTCATGGAGCGGCACTGGAACACGGTGACGCGCCGCCTGTCGGCCGCGGTGGTGCAGGACATCGCGGCGCTGATCGACGTCTACAAGGGCTATCCGCAGGACAAGGACCGCGACCAGATCCGTCGCATCGCCCAGCAGCGCCTCGGCCTCGTCGTCGACTTCCTGCCCGCTGGTGACATGCCTCCGCCGGGACCGAAGCCGTTCTTCTCGCTGCTGGACCAGACGCTGTCGGTGCAGCTCGGCCGCCAGATCGGGCGCTCGTTCTGGATCGATACGGTCGGCCGTTCCAATCTCGTCGAGATCCGCATCCAGCTCGATGATGCCGTGATGCGCGTGTTCGCGCAGCGCAGCGCGGCCTATGCCTCGAACTCGGAAATCTTCCTGTTCTGGATGGTCGGGACGTCCTCGATCCTGCTGATCGTGTCGGTGCTGTTCCTGCGCAACCAGATCAAGCCGATCCTGCGGCTCGCGGACGCCGCCGAAAGTTTCGGCAAGGGCCGCGAGGCACCGAACTTCAGGCCACGTGGCGCGCGCGAGGTGCGGCGCGCAGCGGGCGCCTTCATCGAGATGAAGTCGCGCATCGAACGCGCCATGGAGCAGCGCACCGCGATGCTCGCCGGCGTCAGCCACGATCTGCGCACCATCCTCACCCGCTTCAAGCTCGAGCTGGCGCTGATCGGCGACAATCCCGAGCTCGAAGGCATGCGCAAGGACGTCGACGAGATGTCGATGATGCTGGAGGATTACCTCGCCTTCGCCCGCGGCGATTCCGGCGAGCAGTCGCAGCCGACCGACATGGCGCAGGCGCTCGAGGAATTGCGCAGCGACGCCGAGCGCCACGGCCATACCGCGACCGTGACATTCAGCGGCCTGCCGGTGGTGACGGTAAAGCCGGCCTCGTTCAAGCGGTGCCTGGCCAACCTCGTCACCAATGCGGCGCGCTACGGCCAGGCCATCGCCATTTCAGGCCAGCGCGATCATCGCTACCTGACCGTCACGGTCGACGACGACGGCCCTGGCATTCCCGCGCATTTGCGCGAGGAAGTGTTCAAGCCGTTCCTGCGGCTCGACAATGCCCGCAACCAGGACGAGGGCGGCACCGGCCTGGGCCTCGCGATCGCCCGCGACATCGCCCGCTCGCATGGCGGCGACATCACGCTCGGCGACAGCCCGATGGGCGGATTGAGGGCAAGCGTGAGGATTCCGGTTTAGCTGATGAGGCCAAGCGCAATCCGGGCTGCGATCTCACCACCTCACTTCGGCAGCAGTGCCTTCAGCTTGTCGACGTCGCGCACGTTCATCTTGAAGCCGCCGGGCATCACGATGTCGCCGGGCTTCTGGTCCGGCTTGCAGGCGCCGAGCCATTTCGCCTCCAGCGTCATGGTGGTGTCGCGCCCCGCGGTACCCGCGGCCCCGCCTTGCGCGTGCGAGGAGGTCTTCACCGTATAGGCCGAATTGAAATCGCCCGTGATCTCGGCGTGCGAGGTGGTGTTGATGCCGGCGATGCTGCACTCGGAATCGCTAACGTAGCCGGTCGACGTCTTCTTGATGTCCTGCCTGGAGCAGACCCGCTTGGCCATCGGGGAGATGTTGTTGCTCATCTCCTTGTCGACGCTCTCGTCGGTGCAGTGCTGCATGGTCATCTCCGGCATCGCCGAGCCGGACCTGACCATCTTCATTTCCCAGAGCCCCGCCTTGCGCACCGGCAAATCGTCGGCGAAAGCGCTGCCCGCCGACAACAGAAGACAAACGGCCGAACCGAGCAAAGCAAGCTTGCGCGTCATAGGAGAGACTCCCGGCTGAGACGTCGTGGCGTGATCTTGTTGGCGCTCCGATACGCCTCAGTAGAGCGTGCGGATCGGCCGGTCGGCGGCGCCGTAGGGCACCCAGCGGCAGGAAAACGAGATGTAGCCGCCCTCGTAGGCCTGCACAGCGAGGAATTTCACCACCTTGCCGTAGCGCGCGCAGTGATCGACCGCGACCTGGCGCGCATCGGTCTGCGTCGCCATCGAATAGGCGATGATGCCGCCGGTGTCGTTGCCCTTAAAGGGCGGCACCGGAAGGAGGTCGGCGCGCGCCGATTGGCTCGCCATCATACCCAGGGCAAGAAGGCCAGCGGCCGCAATGATTCGCATTCCCGTCACTCCGATTGGTTGGGACCAGTTTACGGTGCCGACGCGGCGGTGAAAAGAACGGAAGGCCTGTCCACTGCGACGTTTTGATCAACTCCTGGCCAAGTGTTGCCGCGCTGCACTTGACCTCCCCCGCCCTTCGCGGCACCGTCCGACCTTCACAGATCATGCTGTCTGGATTGCCCATGCGCGCCTCGACCTCCCTGAAATCGCTTCGATTCGTCGCCGTTCTCGGCCTCATGTTCGGAGCGCTGTCGCTCACGGAGGCCAAGGCAGCCAATCCGCTGGAGCTGAACTTCTGGCTGAGCGGCCCGCGTTACGACGGCAATGTCGCCGAATGCGACAAGGCGCTGCCGACGATCTCGACCCAGTTCTGGGAGAAGGAAAGCTCGTTCTGGAATTCGCCGCTGCGGATCACGGGCTTCTCGAACGTTCACGAGACCGCCTTCCGCCCCTGGGCGTCCGACAACATTCCGCGCCGCTACTGCACCGGCGAGGCCATGCTCACCGACGGCAAGGTGCGCCGGGTGCACTTCTCGATCATCGAGGATGGCGGCTTTGCCAGCTTCGGCCAAGGGGTCGAATGGTGCGTGGTCGGGCTCGACCGCAACTGGGCCTACAATCCGTCCTGCCGCGCCGCCAAGCCTTGAGCTGACGGGCCCTATCGGCCAACCAAGCGGCCGGCCCTCGATCACTTGAATTTTGTTCTTGAAATGTTCCGGATGGCTGCTAGGCTGATTGCACAGTCTGGTTGAGGGTGTCGCCATGTTTCATTTTAGATTGCAATCGTTCCCGCGTCTCGTGATCTCACTGACACTCCCCCTGATTCTTGCCGCCGGACTGGTCTCGCTGGCGGGCGGTGCGAGGGCCCAGGACAAGCGGCAGAACGCACCCGGCGAATTCGACTTCTATGTGCTGTCGCTGTCCTGGTCGCCATCCTTCTGCGAGGAGGCGGCCGAGCGCGGCCGTGGCGGCGGACGCCCAAACATACAGTGCGAGGGACGGCCTTATTCCTTCGTGGTGCACGGGCTGTGGCCGCAATACGAGAACGGCTTTCCGGAATATTGCCAGCGACCTTCGCCGCGACTGAACCGCAACATCGTCTCCTCGATGCTCGATTTGATGCCGGCGCCGGGCCTGATCTTCAACGAGTGGGACAAGCACGGCACCTGCTCCGGGCTCGACGGCCGCAACTATTTCGAGACGATCCGCAAGGCGCGCGCCGTGATCAAGATTCCGGCTGAATATCTCGACCTGTCGCAGGCCAAGACCGTGGCGCCTAGCGAGGTGGAAGAAGCCTTCATCAAGGCCAATCCCGGCCTGAGCGACGCAGCCGTCTCGGTCACCTGCAACCGGACCCGGCTGTCCGAGGTTCGCATCTGCCTCAGCAAGGACCTGCAATTCCGCGCCTGCGAGGAGATCGAACGCCGCGCCTGCCGCCGCGACCAGGTGACGATGCCGCCGATCAGGGGTGGATAGTCGGATCAACACCATCATTCCGGGACAAGCGGAGCGTGAGCCCGGAATGACGGGAGTTACTTTCATCGCGTGATGTCGTAACTCTGCCGCCATGAACTACCGCCACGCCTTTCACGCCGGCAACTTCGCCGATGTCATCAAGCACATCGTGCTGGCTCGCATCCTCACTTACTTGCAGGACAAGCCGGCCGCCTTCCGCGTCATCGACACCCATGCGGGTGCCGGCCTCTATGATCTCGACAGCGACGAAGCACGCCGCGGCGGCGAGTGGCTGACGGGGATCGCGCGGCTGATGCAGGCGCGCCTCTCCAACGAGAGCGTTGCCCTGACCAAGCCGTACATGGACATCGTCCGCGCCTTCAACCCGAAGGGTGAGCTCAAGGTCTACCCGGGCTCGCCACTGATCGCGCGTGGCCTGATGCGACCGCAGGACCGGCTGGTCGCCTGCGAGCTCGAGCCGAAGGCGCGCAAGGCACTGATCGACGTGCTGCGGCGCGACGAACAGGCGCGCGTCGTCGATCTCGACGGCTGGATGGCGCTGCCCGCGTTCGTGCCGCCAAAGGAGCGGCGCGGCCTCGTGCTGATCGACCCGCCGTTCGAGGTGAAGGACGAGTTCGAACGGCTGGGCGAGGCCTTCTCCACCGCCTTCGCCAAATGGCCGACCGGTATCTATGTAATCTGGTATCCCGCCAAAAGCCGCCGTGCCACCGAGACGCTGGCCCAACTCGTGGCCCGGCTCGCAGCCGCAGCAAAGCCCCAGGGAAAATGCCTGCGTCTCGAATTCAGCGTCGCGCCGCAGACCGACGGCGGAGCCCTCACCTCGGCCGGGCTGTTGATCGTCAATCCGCCATACACGCTGCAGAGCGAGCTCAAGACGATCCTGCCTGAGCTCGAAATGCCGCTCGGCCAAGGCGGCGCTGCCAGATTCCGTTTGGAGGTACCGAAGCCCTAAGCCGCCGCCATTCTTGGGAAAAATATGCAGTAGCGGTAGTCAATCTGCAAAGAACCGTATTATGCTGTTTCCGTGACTGGCTTTACGTTCCGCTTCCGCGAATGGTTGCGGCGGAGTGAAGGCCTAGAAAGATCCGGACGGACCGTTGGGTCTGCCCAAGGATGGCCAGCTCTCCCGGGCTTCGTAACGCCCGGTCATGTCGCGACGCGCGTCTGCGTTGCGACGGAGGAGCAATGAGGGGGAGTTTCCCGATGGCCAATACGGGAACGGTTAAGTTCTTCAACGGCGAGCGCGGCTACGGCTTTATCAAGCCGGACGACGGCGGTCGCGATGTCTTCGTTCACATCACCGCTGTTGAGCGGGCGGGACTGAAGGATCTTGCCGAAGGACAGCGTATCACATTCGAAGTCGAACCGGACAAGAAGGGGAAGGGGCCGAAGGCGGTCAATTTAGTGATCCTTTCGTAGCGGACCCGACCCGAAAACCTGGTGCAAAAAAAGTCCCGGCCGCGAGCGGCCGGGAGGCTGTTGTCCGGTATTTTCTTATTTGGCTATCAGAAGTGATAGTTCACGCCTGCGCGCACCACGCTGGCGCTATAGCCGTTTGACACGCCTGTAATGGCGAACTGGCTCGACGACAGATCGACGTAGAGATATTCGAGCTTGGCGCTCCAGTTCGGCGCGAAACCGACTTCTGCGCCAACACCGGCGGTCCAGCCCGCGCTGGTATGCGACTCCGTCCAACCGAATGTCTGTCCGCGCAGCTCGCCGAAGGCGAGGCCGGCGGTGCCATAGACCAGGATGTTGCTGAAGGCATAGCCGGCTCGCCCGCGCAGCGTGCCGAACCAGGGGTTGGAGAACTTCCACGGCGCGAACGTATCGTCGGCGCCAGCGGCCTGGATATCGCCCTCGACACCGAACACCCACGGACCGTTCTGGAAATTGTAGCCGGCCTGTACGCCCCCGACAAAGCCGGACGGCTTCACGCCCGTGTTGCTCACCGAGCCCCACTCGTAGCCGAGATTGCCGCCGAGATACGGTCCGGCCCAGCTATAGGCATTGAGCGGCTGATTGACGGTATAGGGCGCACGCTGCCCGTAATTCAGATCGGCGGCCTCTGCCGAAGCCGTCCAGCCGGCTGCAACCAACGCAGCTGCGCCCACAACGAGCCTCTTCATCACACACTCCAACGCAACTGCCGTCACCGGGTGCGATGCCCGCGCCGCCGCGCCAGGCCAAATCGCATGGTTACGGAACCACCACTTTTTCGCGTAGGATTTATCGAGAGTTTTAAGTTAAAGGCCTGTTAAGACGGGTTACCGCGCTGTTAACAGGCTTAAGCAAGCGTTACCGGGAACTGCGCCGCCATTCTGTGCGTGCGGCATGGCCGGAACTTCAAATCAGTCCCCCCAGCGCCTAAATTCGCACCATGGTTCACGATTCCTCCGACACCCCGGACGATGCGCGCGCGCGCAAACCGCCGCAAGCCGCGACGGCCGATGCCCCGCCCGAGGGGCTGACACCGCCCGACCTCGATCCCGCCTCCGGCGGCGATGACGAGGAGGATGCGCGGCTGCCTGACATTCTGGAAGAGAGCGGCGCAATCGGCGAGGAGCCGCTGGCGACCGGCCACGAGGCGATCGAGCGCGCAGTGCGTCTCGCGCCGACCTCGCCCGGCGTCTATCGCATGCTCAGTGCGAACGCCGACGTGCTCTATGTCGGCAAGGCCAAGAACGTCAAAAAGCGCCTGTCGAACTATGCGCGCCAGAGCGCGCCGCTGCCGGCGCGCATCCTGCGCATGATCGCAGCCACGGTGACCGTGGAGATCGTCTCGACCACGACGGAAACCGAGGCGCTGCTGCTGGAAGCGAACCTGATCAAGCAGCTGCGGCCGCGCTTCAACGTGCAGCTGCGCGACGACAAGTCGTTTCCGTACATCCTCATCACCGGCGACCATTGGGCGCCGCAGATCCTCAAGCATCGCGGCGCGCAGACCCGGCCCGGCCGCTATTTCGGCCCGTTCGCCTCCGCCGGAGCGGTCAACCGCACCATCACCGCACTTCAGCGCGCGTTTCTGATCCGCTCCTGCACGGACTCCTTCTTCGAGAGCCGCACCCGGCCCTGCCTGCTCTACCAGATCCGCCGCTGCGCCGGCCCCTGCACCCGCGAGATCGATTTTCCCGGCTATACGACGCTCGTGCGGGAAGCCACCGATTTCCTCTCCGGCAAGAGCCAGGCGGTGAAGCAGGAACTCGCCGGCGAGATGGAGAAGGCCTCCGGCGACCTAGAATTCGAGAGCGCGGCGCTTTATCGCGACCGCCTCGCCGCGCTGTCGGCGATCCAGTCGCAGCAGGGCATCAATCCGCGCACCGTGGAAGAAGCCGACGTGTTCGCCATCCACCAGGAAGGCGGCTTCTCCTGCGTCGAGGTGTTCTTCTTCCGCACCGGCCAGAACTGGGGCAATCGCGCTTATTTCCCGCGTGCTGAGAAGACGTTTACGCCGGAGGAAGTGCTGGGCTCCTTCCTCGCCCAGTTCTACGACGACAAGCCACCGCCGAAGACCATTTTGCTCTCGCACGAGATCGAGGAGATGGAGCTTCTCGCCAACGCGCTGTCGATCAAGGCCGGCCACAAGGTCGAGGTGACAGCGCCCAAGCGCGGCGAGAAGAAGGAGCTCGTCACCCACGCGCTGACCAACGCGCGCGAGGCGCTCGGCCGCAAGCTCGCGGACACCGCAACCCAGAGCCGCCTGCTCGACGCCATGGCCACGACGTTGAGCCTGCCGCATCCGCCCAAGCGTATCGAGGTCTACGACAACAGCCACATCCAGGGCACCAATGCGGTCGGTGCCATGATCGTCGCCGGCCCGGATGGCTTTGTCAAAAACCAGTACCGCAAGTTCAACATCAAGTCGGAAGGGATCACGCCGGGCGACGACTTCGCCATGATGCGCGAGGTGCTGGAGCGCCGGTTCAAGCGCCTGATCAACCCGCCCGAAGAGGGCGCGGCCAAAGCCAAGGACGACGATTTTCCGCAATGGCCCGACCTCGTGATCATCGACGGCGGCCGCGGCCAGCTCAATGCCGTCAGGGAGATCTTTGCCAATCTCGGCCTGACCCAGGTATCGCTGATGTCGGTCGCCAAGGGTCCGGATCGGGATGCCGGCCGCGAGACCCTGTTCATGCCCGAGCGGGAGGCGATCAAGCTGGAGCCGCGCGACCCCGTGCTCTACTTCATCCAGCGCCTGCGGGACGAGGCACATCGGTTCGTCATCGGCTCGCACCGCAAGCTGCGCAAGAAGGACATCCGCGAGGCCGGTTTGCAGGAGATTCCCGGCATCGGCCCGTCACGCAAACGTGCCTTGCTGCATCATTTCGGAACCCTGAAGGAGATCGAGCGGGCCTCGATCGCCGATCTCGGCAAGGTTCCTGGGGTGAGCGCCGAGAGCGCCCGCAGGATATTCGACTATTTCCATCCCCAACCGGGGTGAACTAAAGGGGCTGTAGTCATATGGTCGTCGCATCCTGTACTCCATTTGGAGAGGGACGGTTGACCTTCAGACTTGAGCGGTATTGGTAGGACGGATGAACATCGCCACGACACGAGGGACGACCAGCCGCGCGATGTCCCTCCCGAACATCCTGACCTATGGCCGGATCGCCGCGATCCCGGTCGTGGTCGGATGCATCTATGCGCAGTCGATCATGGACTACCCGCTGTGGCTGCGCTGGCTCGCGGTGGCGATCTTCATTGGTGCGGCGGTCACGGACTATCTCGACGGCTATTACGCGCGGATCTGGAATCAGCAATCGGCGTTCGGCCGGATGCTCGACCCGATCGCCGACAAGCTGCTGGTCGCCTCGTGCCTCCTCATGCTGGCCGCCGACGGCATCATCCATGGCTGGTCGCTTTGGGCTGCCATCGTGATCCTGTGCCGCGAGATCCTGGTCTCAGGCCTGCGCGAATACCTCGCGGCGCTCCGCGTCAGCGTGCCCGTGACCAAGCTCGCCAAGTGGAAGACAACAGTGCAACTCGTCGCCATCGGCTTCCTGCTCGCAGGTCCCGCCGGTGACGAGGTGGTGCCCATCGTCTCGCTGATCGGCCTCGTCCTGCTGTGGGCCTCGGCGATCCTGACCATGTACACCGGCTACGACTATTTCCGCGCCGGCATCCACCACCTCATCAAGGAGGATGAGGGATGAAGGTGAAGTATTTCGCCTGGGTGCGCGAGCGCGTCGGCAAGGCCGAGGAGACCATCGAGCCGCCGGCGACGGTACGCACCGTCGAGGAACTGATCGCCTGGCTATCGGGCCAAAGCGAGGCTTATGCTTATGCGTTCGAGAAGCCGAAGGTGATCCGTACCGCGATCGACCACGCCCACGTCAAGGCCGACGCCATGATCGCCGGCGCCCGCGAGATCGCCTTCTTCCCGCCGATGACCGGCGGCTAGGCACATGAACTGCCCCGTCGCCATCCGCATCCAGGAAGACGATTTCGACATCGCGCGCGAGATCGCGGTCCTGACGAAAAGTCGCACCGATATCGGCGCGGTCGTCAGCTTCTCCGGCATTTGCCGCGCCGACGAGGACAGCTCCGATATCGCCGCCCTCACGCTCGAGCACTACCCTGGGATGGCGGAAGAAGAGATCAAGCGCCATGTCGACGAAGCCATGTCGCGCTGGCCGCTGAACGGCGTCAGCGTCATTCATCGCGTCGGGCGGTTCATGCCCGGCCAGAACATCGTGCTGGTGCTCACGGCGTCACAACACCGCCGGGCGGCGTTCGAGGCCGCCGAGTTCCTGATGGATTATCTCAAGACCAGCGCCCCGTTCTGGAAAAAGGAAGAGAGCGCCACCGGCACCGGCTGGGTCGAGGCCCACGCCCGTGACGACGAGGCCGCCGCACGCTGGACCAAATCCTGATGGCAAGAGTTTCGAAAAAGACCACGCGCGGCCGCGCCGCGCCGAAGCTCGCGAAGGTAGAGCGCGGCGAGCTTCTCACGCTGCTCGATTTCGTCCGCTATGCGGTGAGCCGCTTCGTCGAAGCAAAGCTCGCTTTTGCCCATGGCACGACCGATCCGGTCGCGGAGGCAGCCTTCATCGTCTGCGAGGCCTTGCACCTCAATCCCGACCAGTTCGAAGGCTTTGCCCACGCCCGCGTCACGATTGCGGAAGGCAAGACCATCCTCGATCTCATCCATCGACGCGTTACCACGCGCAAACCGGCCGCCTATCTCGTCAACAAGGTCTACATGCGCGGCCTGCCGTTCTATGTCGACGAACGCGTCATCGTTCCGCGCTCCTTCATCGGCGAGCTCCTGGATTCGCATTTCGGCGGCGATGGCGAAGTGGGCTCGCTGATCGACGATCCCACGGCCGTGGAGCGCGTGCTCGATCTCTGTACGGGATCGGGATGCCTCGCGATCCTCGCCGCGTATCACTTCCCGAACGCTGTGGTCGATGCCGTCGACATCTCCAAGGGCGCACTCGAAGTTGCCGCCCGCAATGTCGGCGAACATGGGCTGGATGAGCGGATCACGCTGCATCGCGGCGATCTGTTCGCCCCGCTCGACGATAGAAAATACGATCTGATCATCACCAACCCGCCCTATGTCGACGCCGAAGGCATGGCGGCGCTGCCGCCGGAATGCCGGGCCGAGCCGAAGCTCGCCTTCGACGGCGGTGTCGACGGGCTCGACGTGGTCAGGCGCATTCTGCGCGATGCGCCCGATCATTTGACGCCGGACGGCGGCCTGATCTGCGAGATCGGCCGCGGCCGCGAGCTGGTCGACGAGGCCTTTCCGGAACTGCCCCTGCTCTGGCTCGATACCGAAGACTCCGAGGGCGAGGTGTTCTGGATTTCGGCCGCCGATCTCGGCTGATCCGTCCCGGCAAACGGCGTATCGGCGGAACAAGTCAAATTCCGCCACGTTCATCCCCCGACGATTTTCTCGCTCTCGGAGGATGTCCGCATGCTCGCGCCATCGGGCGAATTGCTGCGCGCCGGCGTGGCGCTGAAGCTCAATCATCTCAAGCGCGCAGCGCAGTCTTACCTGCGTGACCGGACCAGCCAGACCACGGGACGGGTCACGTCCTATGCGGTCGCGGCGGGATTGTTCGCTGTGGCCGGGCTGTTCCTGATCGCGGCCTTCTTTGTCGGTCTGATCGCGCTTTATCGCTGGGTTGCCATCACCTACGGGCAATTCTGGGGCCTTGGTGCCGTCGCAGCGGTGCTGCTGGTGTTGGCCGCAATCTGCGCCGGGGTAGCGATGGCGCAAATGAACCGCCGGACCAAACCGATCGTGCCTCTCGCCAGCCGGATGCGCGTGGCGATCGCCACGCCGCGGATCCCGCGCGGAACGGTCAAGCAGGCGGTGAAAGAAGTGGCGACGACGATTCCGCTGGTTCCGCTCGCGCCAGGCGAACGCGCTCATGGTAACACCACCGCAACAACGCGCACCAACCGGCCGGTTCAGCTTGGCCTGATGCTCGCGGCCCTCACCCTGGCCGGCTTCACCGCGGCGCGCCGGCGGCGCCCCGCCCGCAGTCAGGATGCATGATGCCGGCGCAGCGGACCGGGCAGCTCGACTCATGGCTGCTGGTTGCCGCCACAGCCGTCTTCGTGCTGACCGCGGAACGCTATTTTCAGGAAACCGGCTTCCCTGCAGGCTCGTTGCAGAACCGCCGCAACAGCGAAGGACACTCGCCCGAGACCAGTCCGGCAGGCGCCGCAATGCAGCCCGGCCGTGGCCGCGGCTCGAAGAGCCCGCTCAATATCCCCTGGGCTGGCTGGAAGGATATTCTCTGGCGAACCTATCAGCGCATCGACGACGATCGCCTGCTCGCGACCGCCGGCGGCGTGGTGTTCTTCGGACTGCTCGCGATCTTTCCCGCCGTCACCGCACTCGTCTCGTCCTACGGACTGTTTGCCGATCCATCGACCATCAGCGACAATCTCCAGACGCTTGCGATGATGCTGCCCGCGGGCACGTTTGAGATCGTCGAAGACCAGGTCGCGCGCGTGGTGTCGAAAGGCAACGGCGCGTTGGGCGCCACCTTCCTGTTCGGCCTCGCGCTTGCGGTTTGGAGCGCCAATGCCGGGGTCAAGTCGATCTTCGACGCCCTCAACGTCGCCTATGAGGAGCGCGAGAAGCGCGGCTTCATCAAGCTGAACCTGATCTCCCTGTCGTTCACGGTCGGTGGCATCGTCGCGCTGTTGCTGATGGTGGCGGCCGTCGTTGCCTTCCCGCTCGCGCTCGATCATCTCGGCATCGCGCCCGAGAGCAAGCTGATCGTCGCGCTGGCGCGCTGGCCGCTGCTGCTCGTCATCCTGCTGGCAGCGCTCGCGATCCTCTACCGCTTCGCTCCCAGCCGCGACGCGCCGCGCTGGCAATGGCTGAGCATCGGTGCGGTGATGGCCGCCCTGCTCTGGATCGCAGGCTCCGCGCTGCTGTCCTGGTATCTGTCGGCCTTCGCCAATTACAACGCCACCTACGGCTCGCTCGGCGCTGCGATCGGCTTGATGACGTGGATGTGGATGTCCGCAATCGTCATCATGTTCGGCGCCGAGCTGAACTCGGAGATCGAACGGCAAACCCTGCACGATACGACCACCGGACGGCCCGAGCCGCTCGGCAGCCGCGAGGCGGTCTCGGCCGACACGGTCGGCGCCGCCGCGCCGTCCTGACGATCTCCACGCCAGCCTGCGCGCCGCTATCCCCTCGAATCAACAATGATGTTAAGGTCATGCATGCTTGGGGAGCATGAGGCGCGACGGGTGCGAATTGCGACCCGTGTTTTCCCGGGTGAGGCAGTCAGCTCTTGAGGCGTAACGCGCGGCATGATTCGCATTTCGACGATCTTCATCGCCATCTGCATGGTTCTGGTCGCGGCCTCGCTCGGGCTCGTGCTCTACTCGGTCGCCGGCATCAGCGGAACCGAATCCGCGATCGTGGCGCTGACCGCGCTGACCTTCCTGATCCTCTACAACGCCGTCTCGATGCGGCTGCGTGACCGCAGCGATGTCGGTGGCCAGATCGCCGACCTTTCGCGCGGCACCGCCGACCTCGCCCGCCAAGTGGCCGAGTTCGGGCGCCGGCTGGCAGCGATGGAGGGCCGCGTCGCCTCGTCCAACTCAGCCAATTCCGATCGCGTTCAGTCGGTGGTCGGCGAGATCAACGAGCTCGGCGGACTGGTCAGGCAGCTCGCCGCCACCGTGTCTACCCATGAGGATCTGTTGGCCGGCAGCGCGCCGGCATCGGCACCCGCCCCCGCTGCAGTCGCCAGGACGGAGCCGGAAGCTCCGGTCGACCTGATTGCGCCCTTCGAGGAGCGGCCCACCACGCCTCCGCCGCTTTCCGCGCCTCCGCCACGGCCAACGCCGCCTGTCGTCCAGGCCCAGACCGCCAATGCCGTCCCGGCTGTCAACGGCCGCAACCAGACCCAGATCCTGGCGACGCTGCGCAACGCCATCGACGAGAACCGCATCGACATCTTCCTCCAGCCGATGGTGACGCTGCCGCAGCGCAAGGTCCGCTTCTACGAAGCGGTGACCCGGGTTCGCGACGAGCGCGACCAGCTGATTGCCGCGGAAGAGTTCATCAGCATCGCCGAGGCCTCGGGGCTGATCGGCCGCATCGACAACATGGTGTTGCTGCGCTGTGTCCAGGTGTTGCGCCGGCTGATGGTGCGCAACAAGGATGTCGGCGTATTCTGCAACGTCGCGGCCTCGACGCTCGGCAATTCCACCACTTTCGCGCAATGCCTCGACTTCCTCGAGGCCAACCGGGCGCTGGCGCCGTCGCTGGTGCTGGAGTTCAAGCAATCGACCTTCCGCGCGCTCGGTCCGGCCGAAACCGAAAATCTCGCAGCGCTCGCCCAGCGCGGCTTCCGCTTCTCGATCGACCATGTCACCGACTTGCGGATCGAGCCGCGCGAGCTCGCCGACCGCGGTGTGCGCTTCATCAAGGTTCCGGCATCACTTCTGCTCGACCCGAAGCAGGCCTCGGCCTCGGACATTCACCCCTCCGACCTGTCCGATCTGCTCGGCCGCTTCGGCATCGACCTGATCGCCGAGCGGATCGAGGGCGAACGCGCGGTGGTCGACCTGCTCGACTACGACGTGCGGTTCGGCCAGGGCTTTCTGTTCGCGCCGCCCCGGCCATTGCGGCCCGAAGGGGCATCTGCTACCGGCGGGGCCTCGCCGAACCAGGCGCAAGACATTCAGGGATCCAATGGTTCCGGTACATCAAGCCCAAGCGCAACAACATCAGCTGGGACACCTGCCGCCCCGTCACAGCGCGTCACTGGCAACGCGGCGCTCGCGCGCCGCATCTGATCGGCCGCGCGCATCATGACCACGCTGCATTTCGCACAAAGCCTGCGCGAGCTCGTGGGCGGGGTCGAGGTCGTGCTCAGCGACATCTGGGGCGTGGTCCATAACGGCCTGGAATCCTTCCCCGAAGCCTGCGAGGCGCTGCACGCCTATCGCAGCCACGGCGGTACGGTGATCCTGATCACGAATGCGCCGCGTCCGGCCGATTCCGTGCAGCGGCAATTGCGCAAGCTCGGCGTCGCCGACGAAACCTACGACGCGATCGTCTCTTCGGGCGATCTGACGCGGCTCTACGTCGCTGAGCATCCCGGCCGCAGGATGTTCTGGCTCGGCCCCGAGCGCGACAATTCGATCTATCGTGGCCTCGACGCGAAGACCGCGCCGCTGGAAGAAGCGGATTACATCGTCTGCACCGGTCTCTACGACGACGAGACCGAGACCGCGGAAGACTATCGCGGCATGATGCTGAAGGCGCGCGAGCGCAAGCTCACGCTGGTCTGCGCCAACCCCGACATCGTGGTCGAGCGCGGCGACCGGCTGATCTATTGCGCCGGCGCGATCGCCGAGCTCTATCGCGAGCTCGGCGGCGAGGTGATCTTCTACGGCAAGCCGCACCGGCCGATCTACGAGCGGGCGATGGCGCTCGCCGGCGAACGCCAGGGCCACCCGATCGACCGGAAAAAGGTGCTGGCGATCGGCGATTCCGTCCGCACCGACCTTACCGGCGCGCGCGAATTCGGCATCGACTGCCTGTTCGTCACCCGCGGCATCCACGCCGAGGAATTCGAGGGCCTCGACCAGCTCGATCCCAAGTCAGTGATGGAATTGTTCGGTCACCCGCCGAAGGCGCTGATGCGCGAATTGAAGTGGTGATTTTCTGACCGGCATTCCGGGGCGGTGCGTAGCACCGAACCCGGAACGAGGTACCAAACGCAGAAAGCCCGGGACGAGCGCCCGGACTTTCCAAATTCAGCCGATCGCTTTGCAGCGCGCTTACGCGCTCGCCATGTCCGGGAAGACCGCCTCGATCTTGGTCTTCAGCGTCGCCGCGTTGAACGGCTTGACGATGTAATTGTTCACGCCGGCCTTCTTGGCCGCGATCACGTTCTCGGTCTTCGATTCCGCCGTGATCATGATGAAGGGCGTGGTGGCGAGGTTCGGATCCGCGCGCACTTCGCGCAGCAGGTCGTAGCCCGTCATCGGCTCCATGTTCCAGTCGGAAATCACGAGCCCGTATTTCTTGCCGCGCATCTTGTTCAGGGCTGCCGAACCGTCGCTGGCGTCATCGATATTCTCGAAGCCAAGCTGCTTCAGCAGATTCCTGATGATCCGGATCATGGTGCTGTAGTCATCAACCACCAGAACCGACATCGACAAATCAACCGCCATCTCGACTCCCCCAACGCATACCCAGGAATATTTAAGAACGGATCTGCCAGGCCGGGACCCGCAGTTCCACGTTTCAAGCACTAGCACCAAGGCGTTAAACAGCGCGTTAACTGGGCCCGGCCGCGAAGAAGCGGAATCGCGGTCAATGCAGCCGCCCCTCCCGCTTGACTTCGTTGGCCGGGTCAAGCCACGGTCCCGGCCGGTTCCGCCGGCTCGAGAATTCCCCTGATGGCCCCGCAATTTACCGTTATCCGCGATACCACGCCGGACTCTGCGATCCTGAAGGGGGCGGTAGTCGCCATGGGCAATTTCGACGGGGTCCATCTCGGTCACCGGGCCGTCATTGCCGCGGCCCTGGAGATGGGCCGGGCGCATGGCCGCCCCGCGCTGGCGCTGACCTTCGAGCCGCATCCACGCCGGTTTTTCAGCCCCAACACCCCGCAATTCCGCCTGACGGACGAGCGGGCTAAGCTGCGGCTGCTGGCCGGGACCGGGCTTGCCGGCGCCGTGGTCATGACCTTCGACAAGGCCAGGGCCGGGACCAGCGCGCAAGATTTCATTTACCATGACCTGATCGGGCGCCTCGGGGTCAGCGGGATTGCGGTCGGTTACGACTTCCATTTCGGCAAGGGACGCGTCGGCTCGCCAAGCCTCCTCGTCAACGAGGCCCCCCGCCTCGGCATCGAGGTCGACGTGCAGCCGCATGTCGATATCGACGAACGGCCGGTCTCTTCCAGCGCCATCCGGATCGCGCTCGCCGAGGGGCTCATCGACGAGGCCACGACCATGCTGGGTGCGCCTTGGTTCATCACCGGCGAGGTCATCCATGGCGAGAAGCGCGGCCGCGACCTCGGCTACCCCACCGCCAATATCCGGCTCGACGCCAATTGCGGCCTGAAGCACGGCATCTACGCCGTGCGGATCGGCCGCGGCACCGCGCGGCTGAACGGGGTGGCAAGCTTCGGCCGCCGCCCGACCTTCGATAATGGCGCGCCGCTCCTCGAAATCTTCCTGTTCGACTTCAAGGGCGACCTTTACGGCCAGACGCTGGACTGCGCCTTTGTCGGCTTCATCCGCGAGGAGCTGAAATTCAGCGATATCGACGCCCTGATCCGCCAGATGGACGACGATTCCGCGCGTGCCCGCGCCATGCTGGCGGCCGCCCCGGATGCGTTTCCGCGGCTCGGAACGGCCGATTGATGGCCCCAAACCAGCCCGCCGGACCTTTGCGCTTCCCTTTTGCGCTTCTCTTGGCCCCCTGCTATGGAGAGCCCATGTTTGCGCGGCGCATCATAGGGATTAGCGGCCCGGCTTCCGCCTGAGCCTGAAGGCTCGGCGCAAGACCGGGATTTTGTCGTTTCACCCCCGCGATTCCGCATCGCCATCCGTTCCCGCGCCATTCCGAGCCAGTCAGCCTCATGTCCGAAAAGCCGCAAAAGTCCGACAAAGACTATTCGAAGACCCTGTTCCTGCCGCAGACCGAATTCCCGATGCGCGCCGGCCTGCCGCAGCGCGAGCCGGAGATCCTCAAGCGCTGGTACGAGATCGGCCTCTACGAGAAACTGCGGGAGGCGGCCCGCGGCCGCGACAAGTTCGTGCTGCATGACGGCCCGCCCTACGCCAACGGCAACATCCATATCGGCACGGCGCTGAACAAGATCCTCAAGGATCTCGTCACCAAGAGCCAGCAGATGCTCGGCTTCGATTCCAACTACGTGCCCGGCTGGGACTGCCACGGGCTGCCGATCGAATGGAAGGTCGAGGAGGAGAACTATCGCAAGAAGGGCAAGCAGAAGCCCGACTTCCGCGACAGCGCCGCGATGATCGATTTCCGCAGGGAGTGCCGCGCCTACGCCACGCACTGGCTCAACGTGCAGCGCGAGGAGTTCAAGCGCCTCGGCGTGATCGGCGACTGGGCTCATCCCTACGCCACCATGAACTATCCGGCCGAAGCCCAGATCGCGCGCGAGCTGATGAAGTTCGCTGCCAACGGCACGCTCTATCGCGGCTCGAAGCCCGTGATGTGGAGCGTGGTCGAGAAGACCGCGCTCGCCGAGGCCGAGGTCGAGTACGAGGACTACACCTCCGACATGGTCTGGGTGAAATTCCCGGTGACCTCGCCCGCGCACGGCGCACTCGCCTCGGCAAGCGTCGTGATCTGGACCACCACGCCCTGGACGCTGCCCGGCAACCGCGCCATCTCGTTCTCGCCGAAGATCGCCTATGGCCTCTACAAGGTGACTGACGCGCCCGCGGACAATTGGGCCAAGACCGGCGATCTCCTGATCCTGGCCGACGCGCTCGCCGCAGAAGTCTTCAAGCAGGCGCGCGTGACCGCTTACGAGAAGGTCCGCGACATCCCCGGCGACACCATGGACGCGATCGAATGCGCCCATCCGCTCAAGGGACTGGGCGGCGGCTACGAATTCACGGTGCCGCTGCTCTCCGGCGACCATGTCACCGATGACACCGGCACCGGATTCGTGCACACTGCGCCGAGCCATGGCCGTGAGGACTTCGACGTCTGGATGGCAAACACGCGGGAGCTCGATTCCCGCGGCATCAACAGCTCGATTCCCTACACCGTCGACGAGAATGGCGCCTATACCGACCAGGCGCCGGGCTTCACTGGCAAGCGCGTCATCAACGACAAGGGCGAGAAGGGCGACGCCAACGAGGCCGTGATCAAGGCGCTGATCGAGGGCGGCAAGCTGCTGGCGCGCGGCCGCCTCAAGCACCAATATCCGCATTCCTGGCGCTCGAAGAAGCCGGTGATCTTCCGCAACACGCCGCAATGGTTCATCGCGATGGACAAGGACATTGCGAACGACGGCAAGACCAAGTCCGGCGACACGCTGCGCGCCCGCGCGCTGCACGCGATCTCGGTGACGCAATGGGTGCCGCCATCAGGCGAGAACCGCATCAACGGCATGATCGAGGCCCGCCCCGACTGGGTGATCTCGCGCCAGCGCGCCTGGGGCGTGCCGATCGCCGTGTTCGTGCGCGAGAAGGGCGACGGCTCGGCCGAGATCCTACAGGACGAGGCGGTCAACACCCGCATCGGCGATGCCTTCGAAAAGGAGGGCGCCGACGCCTGGTACGCGACGGGCGCGCGCGAGCGCTTCCTCGGACCGCGTATGAACGAGGATTGGCAGAAGGTCGACGACATTCTCGACGTCTGGTTCGATTCCGGCTCGACCCACGCCTTCGTGCTCGAAGACCCCGTGCAATTCCCCGGCCTTGCCGGCATCAAGCGCAAGGTCGACGGCGGCACCGACACCGTGATGTATCTCGAAGGCTCGGACCAGCACCGCGGCTGGTTCCACTCCTCGCTGCTGGAGAGCTGCGGCACGCGCGGCCGCGCGCCCTACGATGTCGTGCTGACGCATGGCTTCACCCAGGCTGAGGACGGCCGCAAGATGTCGAAGTCGCTCGGCAACACCATCGAGCCGCAGGCCGTGATCAAGGAATCCGGCGCCGACATCCTGAGGCTCTGGGTCGCGTCCTGCGACTACACCGACGACCAGCGCATCGGGCCCGAGATCCTGAAGAACACGGTCGAGACCTATCGCAAGCTGCGCAACACCGTGCGCTGGATGCTCGGCACACTGCATCATTACAAGCCGGCTGAGGCGGTCGCGCCGGCCGAGATGCCCGAGCTCGAGCGGCTGATGCTGCACGAGCTCGCGCTCCGCGCCGAGCTGGTCCGCAAGGCCTATGAGACGTTCGACTTCAAGAGCGTGGTGGCAACGCTGTCCGCCTTCATGAACAGCGAACTCTCGGCGTTCTACTTTGACATCCGCAAGGACACGCTCTATTGCGATCCGCCGTCCTCGCCGGCGCGCAAGGCGGCGCTGACCACGATCGACCTGCTGTGCAATGCGATCCTGAAATGGCTGGCACCGGTCCTGAGCTTCACCGCGGAAGAGGCCTGGCGGATGTACCGGCCGGATGCCGAACCGTCGGTGCATCTGACGCTGTTCATGGAAGATCTCGAAAAGCTCCGCGACGACAGGCTCGCCGCGAAATGGGAGACGATCCGTGACGTTCGCCGCGTCGTCACCGGCGCGCTGGAGCTCGAACGCGCGGCCAAGAACATCGGCTCCTCGCTGGAGGCCTCGCCGGTGATCTATGTCGCCGACCGCGACATGCTGGCGACGCTGTTCGACACCGATCTCGCCGAGGTCTGCATCACCTCGAACTACGAGGTGCGCGAGGGCGAGGCGCCGGCCTCCGCATTCCGCCTCGATGCCGTACCCGGTGTCGCGGTCGTGGTGGAGAAGGCTGTCGGCACCAAATGCGCCCGCTCGTGGAAGATCTCGCCGACGGTCGGCGAAGACACCGAATACCCCGACGTCACCCCGCGCGACGCGAAAGCGCTGCGCGAATGGAGGGCGTTGGGCGTGAGCGTCTGATCGGCCTGCCATGACCCCGCTCCGCGCCGGTATCCTTTCGGCCGTCGTCACGCTCGTGGCTGACCAAGCCTCCAAGTTGTGGCTGCTGAACGGGTTCGGCCTCGCCCGCAAGGGCGTGGTGAAGGTGACGCCGTTCTTCGACCTGGTGCTGGCCTGGAATATCGGGATCAGCTTCGGCTGGCTCCAGAACGACGGCCAGGCCGCGCAGCTCGCGCTGATGGCGGTGAAGGTCGCGGCGGTGATCGCGCTCGCGATCTGGATGGCGAGGTCGCAGACCCGGCTCGCCACCGTGGCGCTGGGGCTGATCATCGGCGGCGCCATCGGCAACGGCATCGACCGCCTGGCCTATGGCGCGGTGGTCGATTTCGCGCTGTTCCACGTCGAAATCGGCGGAAATACCTATAATTGGTACGTCTTTAATCTGGCGGATGCGGGCATCGTTGCTGGGGTGGCGGCCCTATTGTATGATTCCTTCCTGGGGGTACCCGCCGCAAAAGCGCCCTGATCCCGGCCGATACGGACCGGCGGCGGAACCTTGCTTGGCGAGGCGTGGTCGCGCGAGACGCGGCAAGACTGGCACGGTCAGGACTGGCACAATCAAGACTGCCACAATATGGAACAGGTACAGGTATGCGCAGCTTCGAGACCAGCGGTTCGATCGGTCGAGACTCCCGGCGGGGACTTTGGCTGGCGCTGAAATTGTCGGCCGTCGCGCTGGGCATCGGTCTCGTCCTGTCGTCAGGTCCGGTCCGCGCCGGTGACGACGATGATGACGACGACAGGACCTTCGAAGAGAAGCTCATCGACAACCTGATGTCCGGCATCGGTGCAAAAGGCATGGATAGCAAGGGCATCGAGTACCGCGAGCGGTCGCCGCTGGTGGTGCCGCCCAAGCTCGATTTGCCGCCGCCCAGCTCTGACGCCCAGAACGCACCGAACTGGCCGAAGGATCCGGACGAGAAGCGCCGCAAGGAAGCCATTGCCGCGCGGAAGAAGGCGACCGCCAGCAGCAAGGCAGCGGAGTACTTGAAAAATGCCCAGCCACTGTCGCCAGCCGAATTGAACGCCCACAAGACGGCCCCCGCCGAAAGGACCAGCAATGATCCGGTCCAGCCGGGCAGCAACATCAACCACCCGACGATGAGCCCGGCCGAACTCGGTTACACCGGCGGTCTTTGGAACCTGCTCTCGAGCAACAAGAGCGAGTCCAAGCAATTCACCAGCGAGCCGCCGCGCCAATCGCTGGTCGAGCCGCCGCCGGGATACCAGACGCCTTCGCCGAACTATGCCTATGGCTCCGGAGACGATAAGACGCGCCGGACCTATTTCGACGTTCGGTCCGGCAAGGAGAAGGAGCAATAAGCTCCTTGTCGGTCGCACGCAGGCGCGGCCCGGCCGCAATCATCCGGTGTAGGCCGGATGCGGCATATGACCTATTTTTAAGTACAACGCGACGGCGTTCTCTGCTTCGTGACCCGAAGGTCAACGCCGCGCGGTATAGCATGCCGTGCTTTCACGCCCGGACATCAGGGTCCGGGCCTTCACAAGGATCGTGATGTCGCCACACCGATCGATTGCCTTTCTCTTCGCCGCGCTGCTCTCAACATCCGCCCTCGACGTCGGCAGCGCATTCGCCCAGACGACGGTCACTTCCGCACCGCCCGCCAGCTTCACGCTCAGCAACGGCCTTCAGGTCGTGGTGATCCCGGACCACCGAACGCCCGTGGTCACGGAGATGATCTGGTACAAGGTCGGGTCGGCCGACGAGACGCCGGGCAAATCGGGACTTGCGCACTTCCTCGAACATCTGATGTTCAAGGGTACCTCGAAGCATCCTGTCGGCGAATTCTCCCAGACCGTGCTCCGCGTCGGCGGCAACGAGAACGCCTCGACCTCGGTCGACTACACCAACTACTACCAGCGGGTACCGAAAGAGCAGCTCCCGACCATGATGGAGTTCGAGGCCGATCGCATGACGGGCCTGGTCCTCAAGGACGAGAACGTGCTGCCAGAGCGTGACGTCGTGCTCGAAGAGTACAACATGCGCGTCGCCAACAATCCGGACGCTCGGCTCAACGAGCAGATCATGGCCGCGCTCTACCTCAACCATCCCTATGGCCGGCCTGTGATCGGTTGGCACCAGGAGATCGAGAAGCTCGATCGCGAGGATGCGCTCGCCTTCTACCGCCGCTTCTACGCCCCGAACAACGCGATCCTGGTGATCGCCGGCGACGTCGAGGCCGCCGACGTGCGCCCTCTGGTCGAACGCAATTTCGGCCCGATCCCGGCCCAGCCGGCGATCCCCGCGCGCCGCGTTCGTCCGCAGGAGCCGGCCCCGGCGGCGCCGCGCACGGTGACGTTGGCTGACCCGCGCGTCGAGCAGCCGAGCGTTCGCCGCTATTACCTCGTGCCATCGGCGACGACGGCCGCGGCTGGCGAGAGCGCCGCGCTCGACGTGCTTGCGCAATTGATGGGCAGCGGCAGCAACTCCTATCTCTACCGCGCACTCGTGGTCGACAAGCCGCTCGCGGTCTCCGCCAGCGCCAGCTATTCCAGCATCTCGCTCGACCCGACCCAATTCGCGATCTCGGCCTCGCCGAAGTCGGGCGTCGGCTTCGCAGAGGTCGAGCAGGTGATCGACGGCGTCATCGCCGACATCGCGCAGAACCCGATCCGCGCCGAGGATCTCGAACGGGTCAAGACCCAGCTGATTGCGGAAGCGATCTACGCCCAGGACAATCAGGCCGTGCTGGCACGCTGGTATGGCGGTGCACTGAGCACGGGTCTGTCGATCGAGGATATACGAAGCTGGCCCGACCGCATCCGCGCCGTCACAGCCGAGCAGGTTCGCGCCGCCGCGCAGAGATGGCTCGAGAAGAAGCGCTCGGTGACCGGCTATCTGATCAAGGACACCACCACCGCCGCCAAGCGCGAGGAGAAGCGTTCGTGACCCATCCTTTCCTTCGCGCACGCCATTTCGCACTGTCCCTCGCCACCGGTGCGGCCATCGCATTTGCCTCGGTCTCGCCGTCGCAGGCGGCGGCAAAAATCCAGCGACTGGTCTCGCCCGGCGGCATCGAGGCCTGGTTCGTCCAGGACGCGACCGTGCCGCTGATCGCCATGGAATATTCCTTTGCCGGCGGCTCGGCGCAGGACCCCAAGGGCAAACCGGGCGTCGCCAATCTGGTCAGCGACCTCCTCGACGAGGGCTCGGGCGACCTCGATTCGAAGACATTCCACGAGCGGCTCGACCGCCGTGCCATCGAGCTCTCCTTCAGCGCCACCCGCGACACCTTCCGCGGCAGCCTGCGCATGCTGCGCGACAACAAGGACGAGGCCTTCGACCTGCTGCGCTCCGCACTGACCTCGCCGCATTTCGACACGGTCGACGTCGAACGCATCCGTTCGCAGGTCATCTCGGGCCTGCGCCGCGAAACCACGAATCCGACGTCGCTCGCGAGCCGTAAATTCCTGGAGATGACCTTCGGCGATCATCCCTACGGACGGCAGACCAACGGCTCGCTGGAGAGCGTGCCGACCATCACGATCGCCGATATGAAGGACTATGTCGGCCGCATCCTCGCCAAGGACACGCTGAAGGTCGCAGTCGTCGGCGACGTCGACCCGACGACCCTGGGCAAGCTGCTCGATCACACCTTTGGCAGCTTGCCTGCCAAAGCCACCCTGGTGCCGGTCCCCGACGTCGAGGCTGCCAAGCCGCCGCAGCGAGCCTTCGTGCCGCTCGACGTGCCGCAAACCGTGATCACCTTCGGCGGTCCCGGCGTGATGCGCAACGATCCCAACTTCATGGCGGCTTATGTCGTCAACCACATCCTCGGCGGCGGCGGCCTGTCCTCGCGGCTTTATCACGAAGTCCGCGAGAAGCGCGGGCTGGCTTATTCGGTGTTCGAATCGTTGCTCTGGATGGAGCATTCGGGGATCTTCATCGGCAACACCGGCACCCGTGCCGACCGTGCCGGCGACACCATGGATGCCATCGAGAAGGAAGTGCGCCGCATGGCCGACGAGGGCCCGAGCCAGAAGGAGCTCGACGAAGCCAAGTCCTATCTCAAGGGCTCGCAGATGCTGGCGCTCGACACCTCCTCGAAGCTCGCACAGGCGCTGCTGCAATACCAACAGGACAAGCTGCCGATCGACTATATCGAGAAGCGCAACGCCATCGTCGACGCGGTGACGCTGGACGACGCGAAAGCCGCGGCCAAGCGGCTGTGGGGCCAGGGCCTCCTGACCGTCATCGTCGGCCGCGCCCCGCAGGCTGCCGCGCAGCCGGCTGCGGCACCGCCGACCAAGTCGAACTGACGCGGGCTAAATTTCCTGGGATGGCCGGGCTTGTCCCGGCCATCTTCGTTTCCACCATCTACCATTGCCGAATATGGATGTTCCGCGATATGTCGTGACATCACGAATGGTGCCATCATGCTGCGGATATCCCGCGATCTCGTCATCGACGAGGACGACATCGAGATCGGCTTCGTCCGCGCCTCCGGCCCGGGCGGGCAGAACGTCAACAAGGTCTCGACCTCGGCGCAATTGCGCTTCGACACGCGCAAGCTGATCATCCCGGAAGATGCGGCGATACGTCTCGCCCGCGTCGCCGGCCAGCGCATGACCAAGGACGGCGTCATCGTGATCCATGCCCAGCGCTTCCGCACCCAGGAGCGCAACCGGCAGGACGCCATCGACCGGCTCGTCGAGATCCTGACTGAGGCGATGATCCGGCCGACACCGCGCCGCGCGACACGTCCGACCTTCGCTTCCAAGCAACGCCGGCTCGACGGCAAGAAGCGCCGCAGCGACGTCAAGGCCGGCCGCGGCGGTCGCTTCGACGACTGAGAAGCCGTTCCGGAGCAACCGGCATGTGGGCATCCAGGACTTGCCTCATGCAATTGTGCGCGGGCGGGACTAAATTGAGCGCCCGAACGCCCTTCGAGTCGCGCCATGCCCGTCCGCCAATTGCCAGAGCAAGTCGTCAACCGCATCGCCGCCGGCGAGGTGGTCGAGCGGCCGGCGAGCGTGGTCAAGGAACTCGTCGAGAACGCGATCGATGCCGGCGCGAGCCGGATCGACGTCTTCACCGATGGCGGCGGGCGGCGGCGGATCGGCATCACCGATGACGGCAGCGGGATGACCGCAAAGGACCTTGCGCTCGCGGTCGAGCGCCACGCCACCTCCAAGCTCGACGACGAAGATTTGCTCCAGATCCGCACGCTCGGGTTCCGCGGTGAGGCGCTGCCCTCGATCGGCTCGGTGGCACGTCTGTCCATCACCACGCGGCATGCGAGCGAGCCGCATGCCTGGGCGCTCGGCGTCGAGGGCGGCGAGAAATCAGAGATCATGCCGGCGGCGCTCGCGCATGGCACCCGTGTCGAGGTCAACGATCTCTTCTACGCGACGCCGGCGCGGCTGAAGTTCCTGAAAACCGATCGCACCGAGGCGGAGGCGATCCGCGAGGTGGTGCGGCGGCTCGCGATGGCAAGGCCTGATATCGCCTTCACGCTCGCGGGCGAGGAGCGCGCGCCGGTGACCTGGGCCGCGGCGTTGCCCGGCGCAGCGGGGCGGCTGACACGGCTCGGCGACATCCTGGGCGCGGAGTTCCGCAGCCATGCTTTCGAGGTCCATGCCGAGCGCGAGGGTGTCGTCGTCTCCGGCTATGCCGCAGCACCGGCACTGACCAAGGCCAACGCGCTCGGGCAATATCTCTTCGTCAACGGCCGCCCGGTGCGCGACAAGCTGATCCTCGGCGCGGTGCGCGGGGCCTATGCCGACTACCTGCCGCGCGACCGCCATCCGGTGCTGGCGCTGTTCGTCACGCTCGACCCGCGCGAGGTCGACGCCAACGTGCATCCGGCCAAGACCGAGGTGCGCTTCCGCAACGCCGGCCTCGTGCGCGCGCTGATCGTGCACGGGCTGAAGGAGGGTCTCGCACGCGAGGGCCGCCGCACCGCCGCCAATGGTGGCGAGAGCGCGTTGTCGTCGTTCCGGCCCGCCTTCACGGCGCCGCGTCCGGCAGGCTGGGACTGGCGCATCTCGCCGTCCGCTCCGGCCGCGCCGATGCCGTCATTCGAGGGCTTGGCCACGCCCGCCTTCGCCGAGCGCGCGCAGGCTGCGTTCGATGTCGGCGCGCCGAGCGCGGACATCAGGTTCGAGGCGCAGCCGGTGACCGATCTCGTCGATCGCCCGCTCGGCGCGGCACGTACGCAACTCCACGAGACCTATATCGTGTCGCAGACCCGCGACGGATTGATCATCGTCGACCAGCATGCCGCGCATGAGCGCATCGTCTATGAACGGCTGAAGGCCTCGCTCGCCGCAAACGGCGTGCAGCGGCAGATTCTCTTGATCCCCGAAATCGTCGAGATGGACGAGGCGACTGTGGAACGGCTGCTCGAGCGCAGCGAAGAGCTGGCCTCGTTCGGCCTTGCGATCGAATCCTTCGGCCCTGGCGCCGTCGCGGTGCGCGAGACGCCGTCGCTGCTGGGCAAGACCAACGCCGGCGGCCTGCTGCGCGATCTCTCAGAGCACATGGCCGAATGGGACGAGGCGCTGCCGCTGGAACGCCGGCTGATGCATGTCGCCGCCACCATGGCCTGCCACGGCTCGGTGCGCGCCGGCCGACGGCTGCGGCCCGAGGAGATGAACGCCCTGCTCCGCGAGATGGAGGAGACGCCGAACTCGGGCCAGTGCAATCATGGCCGGCCGACTTATGTCGAGCTGAAGCTCGCCGATGTGGAGAAGCTGTTCGGGCGGCGATGAACTACGCGTTGCGCTTCAAGAACACGAACTCCGTGTCGTCATACGCGCGCCGCTCCAATTCCTCAAATCCTTCCGGCGCCGCAAACTGCGCGGCTTTCGCCTCTTCCACCACCAGCAACGCACCCGGCGTCAGCCAGCCGCCGTCGCGCAAGGACGCCAGCGCCTTCTCCGCAAAGCCCTTGCCATAGGGCGGATCGAGGAACACCAGCGAGAACGGTTCGACCGGATGCGCGGGGCCGAGATCGGTCGCGTCGCGGCGATAGACTTTTGTGACGCCGCCGAGGCCGAGCGCCTCCACGTTGTTGCGGAGCAGCGCGCGCGCCTCGGCGCCGTTGTCCACGAACAGCGTGAACTTTGCGCCGCGCGAGGACGCCTCGATGCCCAGCGCGCCGGTGCCGGCGAAGAGATCGAGCACGCGCGCGTCCTCGATCGGATTGTCATAGGCATGCACGAGGATGTTGAACACGGACTCGCGCAGGCGATCCGCCGTGGGACGGATGTCGCGCGAGGACGGTGAGGCGAGATTGCGCCCCTTCAAGCGACCGCCGACCACGCGCATGCTATTCGTCCCGCGGCGTCAAATCGCGCTTGCCGTGATAGCCGCGCTTGGGACGGCGCGGCGGGCCGTAGCCGTTGGCCTCTTCCTCGTTGCGCTCGCGCGCCTCGTCGCTGCCGGTGCGCTGCACAAGCACGCGGCGGCCCTTGCGGTCGGCGATCACGGCGCGCTTGGACGTCTTCTCGCCCTCGCCTGACGACTTCTTCGGCACGTCGAACTGCGCGCCCGACTTCTCGATCACCTTGTCGCCGAGCTGCTCGCGCAGCACGCGGGCGCGGATTTCCTCGACCTGCCCCTCGGGGACTTCGCCGAGCTGGAACGGACCGTAGGAGACGCGGATCAGGCGGTTCACCTCGAGCCCGAGATGGGCGCAGACGTTGCGCACCTCGCGGTTTTTGCCTTCGCGGATCGCGAACACCAGCCAGACATTGGCGCCCTGATCGCGCTCCAGCGTCGCTTCGATCGGACCGTACTTGACCCCCTCGACCTCGATGCCGTCCTTGAGCTGGTCGAGCTGAGCCTGGGTGATGTCGCCGTGGGCGCGGACGCGGTAGCGGCGCAGCCAGCCGGTGTCAGGCAGCTCGAGCGTGCGCGCGAGGCCGCCGTCATTGGTGAGCAGCAAGAGGCCCTCGGTGTTGAAGTCGAGCCGGCCGATCGAGATCAGGCGCGGCAGGCCTTCGGGCAGATTGTCGAACACGGTCGGACGCCCCTCCGGGTCGTCATGCGTCGTCATCAACCCGCGCGGCTTGTGATAGAGGAACAGCCGCGTGCGCTCGCGCTCCGGCAACGGCTTGCCGTCGACCAGGACGACGTCGTTCCTGGTGATGTCGAGCGCCGGCGAATTGATCACGCGGCCGTTGACGGTGACGCGGCCTTGCGTGACCATCTCCTCGGCATCCCTGCGCGAAGCGAGGCCCGCACGCGCCAGTGCCTTGGCGATGCGCTCGCCTTCCTTCTTCGGCTTCGGCGCTTCCTCGCGGCGCGGCCGTCCTTCGAAATCACGCTCGCGCGCACGATAGGAGCCGCGGCCGCCGAAGGCCGGGCGCTTCTCGAAGATCCTGCTCTCGTCTTCGTTGTCACGGCGCGGACGATCGCCGAAGCGACCTTCGCTGCGCGGATGCTCGTGCCAGTCGGAGCGTCCCTCGGGGCGCTCACGCGGGCGGTCGAATTTGGGGCGGTCACGGAACGGGCGATCGCCCGATGCACGATCATCGCGCGAGCGCGAGAAGCGCGGACGGTCGTCACCGCGGCCGCCGTCGCGACGGTCGTCACGCTTCTGCCAAGGCTTGTCCTCGCCGCGATCGCGGCCGCCAAAATCCTTGCGGGGGCCGCGATCCGGTGCGCCTCGCGAAAACTTTCGTTCGCCGTCGAACTTGCGCTCCGGACGCTCACCGCGCGGCGCGCGATCGCCGCGATCGAAATTCGGGCGGTCGCCACGGGGCTTGAAGCTGCGCTCGCCACGATCCTCGCGCGGGCCGCGATCCGGCCCGCCGCGCGAAAACTTGCGTTCGCCGTCGAACTTGCGCTCCGGACGGTCGCCGCGCGGCGCATAGGGCCGCTTGTCGCCGAACTTCTTGTCGCCGAAGCGACCTGCCGGACGAGCGTCATCGCGATCCCTGCGCGGCGGACGGTCGTCGCGGCCATGGGACGGACGATCACCGCGCGGCTTGAAGGAGCGCTTCTCGCCATCGCGCGGTCCGCGATCGGAGAAGGGACGGTCGCCACGCGGCTTGAAGCTGCGCTCGCCGCGGCCCTCGCCACCGCGATCGTCGCGCTTGAAGCGTGGACGGTCGGAAAAATCGCGGCGCGGCGCATCGCCCTCCTCGCGGCGGCGGAAGGGACGGCTATCGCGATCGCCACGGGGCGGGCGGCTGTCGCGGTCGCCCCGCCCCTCGCTCTTGCCCTCGAAGCCGCGCTTGGCGAATTTCTTCTCGGGGCCGCGCGGCTTGCCGCTGCGGCCGCCTTTGGCCGGGCCTCGCCGGCCGCGGGAATCGTTGTCTTTGTCGCTGTCGCGAGGCATGAATGATCTCACTCAGGGGATGGCCAGTGGCATTGTGCGCGCTCGTTCCGAGCCGCATGCTCAGGCAAAATCGGTTAAGCACTTCTGCTGAAGGCGCAGCTACTAGCAGGTTTCTTCGGATGATACGAGGCTTGAAAGCCCCCTCTTTCATGGATTTGGCGCTCAAAACGGCCGAAAATGCCGGAAAGGCGGGCGAAGTTCCGATCGGGTGCGTCATCGTCCGCGATAACGAGGTCATCGCCGCCGCCGGTAACCGGACGCTGACCGATTGCGACCCCACCGGACACGCCGAAATCATTGCGCTGCGCGAGGCGGCGAGGAAGATCGGCAGCGAGCGCCTGATCGACTGCGACCTCTACGTGACGCTGGAGCCATGCACCATGTGTGCGGGCGCGATCTCGTTTGCAAGGGTCCGGCGGCTCTATTACGGCGCGGCCGACCCGAAGGGCGGCGCGGTCGAGTCCGGCGTGCGGTTCTTTGCCTCGCCGACCTGCCACCACGCCCCGGACGTCTATTCCGGGGTCGGCGAGAGCGAGGCGTCGCGGCTGCTCAAGGAGTTCTTTCGCGAGCGGCGCTAGGTGCCTGCGAAGAACGCGCGCAGCGCCTTCGCGGTGACGTCGGGGTTCTCCTCGGTGAGGAAGTGGCCCGAGTCGACCGGCTGTCCGTCGACGTTGGTGGCCCATTGCTTCCAGACATCGAGCGGCGTCGCCGCGGCCTGGGCGATGCCGACGCCGCCCCACAGCGCCAGCATGGGCACGGTGATCTTCTTGCCCGCCTCGAAATCGGCCTTGTCGAGGTCGTAGTCGATGTAAGCGCCGGCGCGGTAGTCCTCGCACATCGCGTGCACGCGGGCGGGATCGCGGAACGGGGCGATGTAGTGCTCGAGCGCGCGCTTGTCGATGGCGTCCAGCGTCTTCGACTTGGTCTGGCTCGCCATCTTGAAGCGCAGGAAGAATTCGCCGTTGCCGGAGATCAGCGTCTCCGGCAGCGGCGCGGGCTGGGCGAGAAACGTCCAGTGATAGATCTTCAGCGCATAGGCGCGGTTCATCCGCTCCCAGTAATTATAGGTCGGCAGGATATCGAGCACGGCGAGCTTCGACAGCCGGCCGGGATGATCGAGCGCGAGGCGGTACGAGACGCGGCCGCCGCGGTCGTGGCCGGCGAGCGCGAAGTGGACGTGGCCGAGCTGCTCCATCGCCTCGACCATCGCTTTCGCCATCGCGCGCTTAGAGTAGGGCATGTGCAGCGCATCGCTCTCGGGCATGTCGGACCAGCCATAGCCCGGCAGGTCGGCGATGATCAGCGTGAACTGGGAGGCCAGGTCGGGCGCCACGCGATGCCACATCACATGCGTCTCCGAGAAGCCGTGCAGCAGGAGCAGCGGCGGCCCCTTGCCACCGACGCGGGCGAAGATGCGGCCGAACGAGGTGTCGATCCATTCGGAGGCGAAGCCGGGATAGAGGTCGGCGAGATCGGACATCTTCTTGCATCCTTATCTGGTCAATCGCGGGGGCACCTCGACCAAGAATCGAAAACAACCCCATGCACAGTAGCGGTATTATCATCGGGGCTACTAACCCCAAAATCCCATTGTGCATTTCTGGGATGTCGAGAAGCGCGCTCAGAACTCGGATCACCTCTCCCGAGGGGAGAGGTCGGATCGCATCGATAGATGCGATCCGGGTGAGGGGTTACTCTGCACCGAGTTTGCCGCGCCCCCTCACCCGCGCCTTCGGCGCGACCTCTCCCCGATGGGGAGAGGTGATTAGCCCTTGGCCTTCTCGGCTTCCACCGCCTGCCAGCCGATGTCGCGGCGGCAGAAGCCCTCCGGCCAGTTGATGCGGTCGACGGCCTGATAGGCGCGCGCCTGCGCCTCGGTCACGGTCGCCCCCAGCGCGCAGACATTGAGCACGCGGCCGCCATTGGCGAGGATGGCGCCGTCCTTCGCAACCGTACCGGCGTGGAAGATCTCGACGGTGTCGACCTTGGCCGCGTCATCGAGCCCCTCGATCCGCGTGCCCTTCTGATAGTCGCCGGGATAGCCCTTCGCCGCCATCACCACCGTGAGCGCGGATTCCGGATACCAGCGAAGGTCGAAGTTCTTCAGCTGGCCGTCGCACGACGCCAGGAACGCCGGCACGATGTCGCTCATCATGCGCAGCATCAGCACCTGGCATTCGGGGTCGCCGAAGCGGACGTTGAACTCGAACAGCTTTGGGCCCTGCGTGGTCAGCATGATGCCGGCGTAGAGAATGCCGCGGAACGGCGTGCCGCGCTGCTTCATGCCTGCCACGGTCGGCAGGATGATCTTGGCCATGATCGCGTCGTGGATCGCCGGCGTCACCAAAGGCGTCGGCGAATAGGCGCCCATGCCGCCGGTGTTCGGGCCGACATCATGGTCGAACACGCGCTTGTGGTCCTGCGCGGAGGCCAGCGGAATGGCGGTCTCGCCGTCGCAGAGCGCAAAGAAGCTGATCTCGCGGCCCGGCAGGAACTCCTCGATCACGACCTCAGTGCCGGCCTCGCCAAAGGCACCCTCGAACATCATGGCGATGGCGTCCTCGGCTTCGCGCACGGTCTTGGCGACGACGACGCCCTTGCCGGCGGCAAGGCCGTCGGCCTTCACGACGATCGGCGCACCCTGGCTCTGCACATAGGCGCGCGCCTCATCGGCATCGGTGAATCGCTTGTAGGCGCCGGTCGGAATGCCGAACTCGGTGCAGAGCGCCTTGGTAAAGCCCTTGGAGCTTTCGAGCTGGGCCGGGATCCTGTTCGGCCCGAACGCCTTGATGCCTGCGGCGGTGAGATCATCGACGATGCCGGCCGCCAGCGGCGTCTCCGGCCCGACCACGACCAGCTCGACCGCGTTCTTTTTGCAGAAGTCGATCACGGCGGCATGGTCGGCGACATCGAGCGCCACGCATTCCGCCTCCCGCGCGATGCCGGCATTGCCGGGCGCGCACCAGAATTTGGTCACCAGGGGAGAGGCTGCGATCTTCCATGCCAGGGCATGTTCGCGGCCGCCGGAACCAAGCAGGAGAATGTGCATCGAGGGCTCGAAATGAGGGGTTTTGCTGGGGCCGGAGGTCGCACGAATCGGGGTGGCGCTCAAGGGGGCAGGTCCGAACTCCCCGTCATTCCGGGGCGCGCCGAGGCCGCAAGCCCGGAATTACCAGTGCCGATTTTCTACTTTCCCAACCAACTGTACTAATCTGGCCGATGACCTAAACCTGCTTCAACCTGCTTCCCCGCAACGATCTCCTGCAGCGTCGCGACAGGCCGCCGTGGCGGTCACTGTCGGCTGCGGCTTCGTGCCGACGAAAGCCTTGTCGACCAAAACATAACTGCCCGTGGCCCAGGTCTCGATATGCGAGCCGAGATTGCCGTCGGTCGCGCCGGGAAGCTTCTTGGAATTGCGGTGACACTGCACCAAATTCCAAAGCGTCAGTTGGCACCGTTTAATGCACTGTTACCGCAAGGCCCCGTAATTCGGCTTGATGCGTCGGGCAAAACAGGCGCACAATGCTATTATTCCGAAATCGCACAGACGCCGCGGCAAGCGCCTAACCCACGTAAGCCTGCATCGGTCGATCGCCGCTCCTTCCCGCGAAGGGAGTTATCACTTTGAATACACATGACCACAGGTTTATAACGCGCCTCCCACACGGAGAACGCGTCCCCCTCGCTGTGCTCCGGCAGTGGACCGAAAGCGGGTCTGTTGAGGCGGCATTAAGGGCCATGGCGAAGCAGGAAGAATTGCCCCATTGGGGCTCAAAGGGTGCGATTAATCGCGCTGGCGACGCGCTCCGTGGCGGCAAGTTGGAACCGGGACAGGCGGCAATTCTAGAGTCGTGGAGGATGGCCCATCGCGATGTGATCAACTCGTTTCAGTCGCTCTTGCGGGCCAGAGCCAAGAACTTGGATGTGCAGGTGGCGCAGCGATTGAAGCGCCGCTCAACGATTATCGACAAACTGTCACGCCATGACGGAATGCAGCTTGCTCGCATGGATGACGTGGCTGGTTGCCGGCTGATATTCCCTAGTATCAAAATGCTCCAGGAATTTCGTTCCAAGGTCCATCATGCAAAATTCAAGCATATCCGCAAAAACGAGAAAGATAAGTACAACTACATAGAAAGACCTTCGGATCGTGGCTACCGGGGCATCCACGACATCTACGAACACAGGTCCAAGTCAAAGAAGGGGAATCCGAAGTGCGACGGCCTTCTTATTGAAATTCAGTACCGAACGGGCATTCAGCATGCGTGGTCTACAGCCGTCGAGGTCGTAACTGAGGTGACCGAGCATGAGCCCAAATTCGATCGTGGCGACCGACGCTATGTCGAGTTGTTTAGGCTAGCCAGCGAAATGCTCGCTAGGAGTCTGGAGGAATGCCCACCACGATTGTTTCCCAATCTAAGCAACAAAGAATTGTATGCTGCGTTCGAGAAGCTAAATGGCGAAATTGGTGTGATGCATATGCTTGTCAATTTGGTCATCAACGATTGGGTAGGAGACCATATAGAAGCAGACCACATCATCTTGCATATCGGCAAGAAGAACGGGTTTAAGCTTTATCAGTTCGACCTGGAATTAGAGGCATCTTCCAGGCTGCTTGAACTCGAAAAGGAATTTCCGGAAGACAACATCGTCTTAGTGGGTGCCAGAAACGTCGAAGAAGTAAAATCAGCATTCAGAAATTACTTCAACGATGTGAGGGATTTTCTGGGTATGATGATGCGCGCTTACAAGATACTCGATCCGGAGACACACGCCGCAAGGATGGCGGAATATGGCATTCAACAGTGAGCGACGAGTTTGATGGCGACCAGGAATTACGGTGACAGCAAGGTCACTGTAATTCTGAAGACGATCGGGTACCCATGGCGGTTGACCGAAATGTCGCACGGCAATCCAGTCCGACCGCGTGAATTCGCAACGACACGAAGCTGGGGAGGGTTTCAAGTGCAGGATGCTCACGAACTAAGAGAAATTCTCTATTTTGACGAACCCGGCATCGAGGATCTCTCAAACCAAGTCGGTCAAGGCAAGCTCGAAACCTTCTCGGCGGAAAGGCAAAACAGCCGTGACTACTCGGGCGCTATCAAGCCGCGACTGGGCCTTGGCGCTATTGTCAAGGCTTTAGGCGGCCCTACAGTCGACGTTGACGCAGAAATCAATCTAAAGCGCACGAAAGGCGAAAAATCGACCGAGAATTTTGTCGCGACGCGGCAAGATCGATATCGCCGCGTCGTTGACGCGTTGGGAGGGGCCGCTGAGCTGGGACATACCCTGGACCGAGCTTGGCATCTTGCTCTTAGCAAAGGTAGCGCGTTTTGTATAATCAAGGAGGATTTCAGGCCGATTCATACGACGGATGATTCAGATGGATGGCGAGAAGCTGCAAACAATATGCAGTTCTTGCAGCTCGTTGATGAGCCGACGTCCGTCTTCCGAGTGGGTATGAGTTTCGAAAAGTTGGTTGGGATTCGAGATAATTTGATCCCCCCTACTGGACACCTTTCCGCTCGCCTCCGCGGTGGGAGCGTATCTCTTTCGATTTTCGGCAAAATGGATAAGAGCCGCTATATAAAGCCGTTCGTTATCGCGTGGAGCTAGTCTAACACAAGTCACCTCATTCGCCGGATCAGTCATTCGCGCCGACATCCGTAAACAGGAATCCTGCCGGCGTCTTGGTGAAGACGAAGATGAGGTCGCCGCAGAAGACGAAGTAATTGTCATTGTTTTCCTGATCGCGATCGTAGACGGCCTTGCCGCGCTGGATGCAGGCGCGATTTTTCGCCGTGAACGAGGTCGAATAGATCTTGGCGCGAAATTGCGCGGCGTCGCCATTTGCCTTGTCGTTCATGAACGGCAATCGCGTCATGCCGGCGACGGCGGCGGAATCGTTTGCCTTCAGCGCCGCGCGAAACTTCTCGATGAAGCCATCGAACTCCTTCTGCACGGCAGGAGACGCGACGGCTTGCTTCGGCGCCTGGGCTGCGGCTGGAGCAAGGTTCACGAGAGCGGTTACGAGCAGAATTCTCGGCAAGAATCTCACGGGTCCGCTCCGTCCATCGACCAAATGGTGACAGTGCACCAAACTCCAAAGCCCAGGCATCCAGCCGACATGGTTTAGTGCGCTGTCAGCCTCATCGGTTCAAGTGGGAGCGGGACTCGCCGAGAGAACCCCTCACCCAAGTGAGCGTGGGTTGACCAGCGGAGATGCCCTCTCCCGCATCCGCCTTCGCCCGAAGGCGGGCTTCGGCGGACAAGAGGGGCTAGGGCACAGCAATCAGCACCGCGATGACGGCGGAGCTACACCTGCTTCCCCGCAATGATCTCCTGCAAGGTCGCCACGTGCCGCGCGAACGCACCACGGCCCGCCGCTGTCGCAGTCACCGTCGTCTGCGGCTTCTTGCCCACAAAAGCCTTGTCGACCGAGACATAGCCGGCCTTGGCGAGCGTCTCGATATGGGCGCCGAGATTGCCGTCGGTGGCGCCGGTGAGTTTTTTCAGCCGTGCGAATTCCAGGCCTGATGCCACGGGCAATGCGTTCAGGGCCGCCATGATCTTCAGCCGCAAGGGCTGATGGATGATGTCGTCGAGCTCGGCCATCAGATCCGCCGCATCCAGAGACCGCCGAGGATCAGGCCGCCGCCGTTGACGAAGGCCATCCAGAGCGGGAAGGCCTCGCCGATGTAGAAGAAGCCGATCAGCGTCAGCGCGATGATACCGATGCCGATGGCGACGAAGGCGGTGCCGAACCAGAGACCGGCGAGCGTGTAGAACAGCATGAAATAAACAGGCCAGAAGGCGCCGAGCTCGCGCGGGCCGAAATGACCGAGCACGTCGGTGCAGATGTTGCCGAACGCGAAGAACAGCGCGAAGACCAGCACGATCCTGACGTCGAAGGCTTGGGTTTGGCCCTGGATTTGCGACGGCGTCAGCAGCCGGATCGCGATCAGGCCGCCGACACCCAGGATGTCGACGGCGGGCCAGGCGTACTTCGCGTAGAACGGCCAGAGCCAGGTGATGAGGTTGCCCGCGAAGACCAGAACGCCCCACCACAGCGCTGCGAGGCTCGCCAGTTCGTAGAGCTGCGATTGTTTAACGCGCTGGACGATGTCGTCGATGTCCGCCAGCGCGGCGGACGCCTCCTTGCTGTCGATCATGACTGGTTCGCTCCGCGCGTCGCCACGTCCTCGGCGATCGCATTGACCGCCTTCGGATTGGTGACCATGCCCATGTGGTTGACGCCGTCGATGATCTTGACGTCGATATCAGGCCTGATGGCCTGCACGGTCTCGGCGTATTTGCCTGATATCATCATCTCGTCGTCGCTACCGCCGAAGATCGTCATCGGATGCGTCACGGCGGGCAGATCGAGGCGATAGCCGCGCGTCGCAAAGTTGCGCATCAGGCGATCGGAATAGGTCGCCGTCAGATAGCGCTCGGAATTCGCAGGGACGGCGAAGGCGAGCACCGGCAGCTGCGAGCAGCAATCGATGCCGAGCTTGCGAAGCGCAGTGAGCCCGATGAAGCGCGGGATGTCGGCATTGGCCCAGCCGCCGGAATGCGGCCTGTTGGTCGGCGCGTCATAGCCGAGATAGGGCGCGACCAGCACGGTGCGGACGAACAGGTCCTGGACGATCGGCGTCGCGGCGATGCGCAGCGAGAAGCCGGCGCCGGCGGAATGGCCGATCAATGTCAGCGGCAGATTTGGCGCGCTCTTGCGGACATGGGCGACGAAATCGACGAGGTCGTCCTCGAGCTGGCCGACATAACCGATGTCGCCGCGGGTGCCCGACGCACCGTGGCCGCGCGTGTCCAGCGCCCAGGTCTCGACGCCGTGTGCGGCCATCGCCGCCGTCAGGGCGTGATTGACGGTGGCGGATGAGCCGGAGGAGCCGTGGATGAAGATGGCGCCGCGGTCGGTGGCTGCTCCCTTCGGCTGATAGTGCCGGTAGCCGAGCCAGGTGCCGTCGCGGGCCTGGAAGCGCTCGAGCGGCGGCAGCGTGGACCAGTCGATGCCTTTGACCGACTCCGAGACGGAGCGCATCTCCGCCGGCCGCTCGAGCGGCGTGGCGATCAGGGCGGTGAGGATCAACGCCACGGCGCCGACCGCGCACAGCCCCCATTTGAGCAAGCCCAGCACCCCTCGCAGCAAACGCATCGCCATGACCCGAACTCCCTGACCTCAATCAATAGAGAACTCTATATTACAGAGTACTCTTCTATGCAACTCCCTAAATCGGGATTTCGAAGCGCACCCAGAACTCGGATCACCTCTCCCGCAGGGAGAGGTCGGATCGCATCGATAGATGCGATACGGGTGAGGGGTTCTGGTCTCACAGGGTGCCGCGCCCCCTCACCCGGATTGTCCCGGACGATGCTTCGCATCGCCAGGACAATCCGACCTCTCCCCGCTGGGGAGAGGTGAACCACGGGCAGCCGACCGAATCTCATTTCGTCGCGCCTTGGATGGCGCTGGGTCGCGAAAATCCTTAACGTCGGGTCTGACCCCAAAATGCCGAATCGTTTGCCGATGCCCTCTGCGGAACCGCTGCTCAATACGCCCGAATTCACCGTCTCCGAGCTCTCCCAGTCCCTGAAACGGACGGTCGAGGATACTTATGGCCACGTCCGGGTCCGCGGCGAGATCTCCGGATTCCGCGGCGCCCATTCCTCCGGCCATTGCTATTTCGCGCTCAAGGACGAGAGCGCCAAGATCGAGGCGGTGATCTGGAAGGGCGTGCACGGCCGCATGCGCTTCAAGCCCCAGGAGGGCCTCGAGGTGATCGCGACAGGCAAGCTGACGACCTATCCGGGCTCGTCGAAATACCAGATCGTCATCGAGGCGCTGGAGCCTGCCGGCATCGGCGCGCTGATGGCGCTGATGGAGGAGCGCAAGAAGAAGCTCGCCGCCGAAGGCCTGTTCGACGAGGCGCGCAAGCAGCTCCTGCCGTGGCTGCCCGAAGTGATCGGCGTGGTGACATCGCCGACCGGCGCCGTCATCCGCGACATCCTGCATCGGCTGGAGGATCGCTTTCCGCGCCACGTGCTGGTGTGGCCGGTGAAGGTGCAGGGCGAAGGCTCGGCCGAGCAGGTCGCGGCCGCGATCCGCGGCTTCAACGCGCTGCCTGAGGGCGGCAAGATTCCGCGGCCCGACGTGCTGATCGTCGCGCGCGGCGGCGGCTCGCTGGAAGATCTCTGGTCGTTCAACGAGGAGATCGTGGTCCGCGCGGCAGCCGAGAGCATGATCCCGCTGATCTCGGCCGTCGGCCACGAGACCGACATCACGCTGATCGACTTCGTCGCCGACAAGCGCGCGCCGACGCCGACGGCGGCGGCCGAGATGGCCGTGCCGGTGCGCAGCGAATTGTTCGTCGAGGTCGCTGATCTCGCGCGGCGCACGCGGGCGTATTGGCAGCGCGCGCATGAGAGCCGCCGCAGCGAGCTGCGCGCGGCGGCGCGGGCTTTGCCTGCCGCAACAGACCTGTTGGCGATCCCGCGGCAGCGGCTGGATTCGGCGGGCAGCGCCCTGCCCCGCGGGCTCAAGGCCAACACGCATGCGCATTTCCGCAGGTTCACCGCGGCAAGCTCGAAGCTGACGCTGCGGGTGCTGCACGGCCAGATCGCGCAGGCCGGGCACCGGCTCACCGTGTCAGGCGAACGGCTCGGCCTCTCGGCGCGCGCGCTGCTGCGGCAACGGCGCGACCGCTTCGCCGGGCTTGAAGTTCGTTTGCGTGCCTCGAAGCTCTCCAACGCGCAGGCCCAGCGCAACGCCATTGCCCGCCAGCGCGAGCGCACGCAGCGGCTCTCCGAACGCGCGGGCCGCGCTCTGGTGACGTTGCTGCAGCGGCTGGATGCCCGCGTCGAGAACAGCGGCAAGCTGCTCTCGGCCCTGTCCTATCGCGGCGTGCTCGCCCGCGGCTTCGCGCTGGTGCGCGATGAAGCCGGGCATCCGCTGCATTCGGCCGACTCGGTGGGACCGAATGCGCGGATCGCGATCGAGTTTGCCGACGGACGCGTCGGCGCAACGGCCGATGCGGATCGGCCAGCACCGACGGCGAAGCGCCCGCCGGCGCAACCGAAGCCGGCCGCGCAGGAGGCGAAGCCCGCGCCGAAGCGCGTGGCCAAGCCGGTGGATCAGGGCAGCTTGTTCTGAGATGAGATAGCGGTGCTCCACACTCGCTGTCATTCCCCGCCTTGTGCGCAATTGCGCACTGGAGCGGGAAATCCAGTACTCCGCGGCTTATCGGTGAATCACTGCCGTCTCGGCGTACTGGATCGCCCGGTCAAGCCGGGCGATGACACCGTCTGTGCGGAATGCGCGCGCCGCTACCGGCAGGACAATCCCGCGTCCATGGTGGTCCAGAAGCCGCAATGATCGGGCGCGCTCGGGGGCGAGCCGGCGTGGGCTTCGAACAGGAACACCGCGACGGTGAAGATGGCCAGTGCGGATGAGAAGATGACGATGCGGCTGCGCATGAAAGATGCGTTTAGCCGACATCATGGTCGAACTATGGCGCCGACTTCAGGTGAAACCGGCGCGGGGCGCGATCCGTAGATTCACGGTCGGCCATTTCGGTCCGTGCAGGGCGGTGGTCGATGCGGGGCTGTCCGCCTCACGCTGTTCCTCGGGCGGCCCCGCCTTCGCTCCTGCGGAGCTACGGCGCGGCGGGCCCGCTCCTGCGAGCTAGCGCGCCAGCCATTCCGCGACTTCCTTTTGCGATTCCGCGCGCGCCTCGGAATCGGTGCCGGAATGGCCGTGCTCGGGGACGGCGGCATCGGTGCCGGCGGCGGCGGCGTGCAGCGGCGTGTTGGCGCGGTCGAAATCGTGAAAGGCGCCGGGATAGACCACGATGCGCGCGAGCGCGCTGCGGCCATAGGCCCCCTCCACCATCTGGCGGCAGGCCGGCGGCGACGAGACGTCGTCATTCGCGCCGATCAGAACCAGCGTCGGCACCCGCGTGCTCCAGCCGAGGCCGGCGGAGATCCGGCAATCCGGATAGAAGGCGATCGCGGCGCGAAAGTCCGGTGCCGCGCCACGCGCCGCGGCCTGCGGACGCACCGCCCAGAGCAGCGCGCTGGCGCCGTTCGCCCAGCCCATCAGGCTGACGCGGTTGCGCGTCACCCATTTCTGCTTCATCAGCCAGGCGCGCGAAGCCGCGATGTCGGCGACGCGCTCGCGACGCGCCTTGACGTGCATCTCCTTGACGCGGCATTGCGGCCCGAGTTCGCGCGAGCCGTAGCTGTCGGGCAGCAGCACGGCATTGCCCGCCTTGAGCAGGCGCTCGGCCCAGTCGCGATAGCGCGGCAGCACCGGATCGGCATGACTGCCGAGGCCGCCGCAGCCGTGCAACGCGATCACGGCGGGAAACGGCCCCTCGCCCTCGGGCTTGAACAGCTGCGCATGCAGGACGCCCGACGACAGCGGAATCTCGACCGGCTGCGGCGCAGGCGCCGGCGCGGCGTGCGCAGCCGACATCAGCAGTGTCAGGAACAGGGCGGAAAGTACGGGGCGCATCGGACTCTGTCGCAGGAGGTGCCGCACGGTCCCAAGCACTATCATGCTGATACGGCGGCAAAACATCACAAACCGGTGGGTTTGACGGGCGGACAAGCCACCCTATCTATGCTACATCCAGTCCAACACATCGCGCCCTTCAGGGCCTCCCACGGAGACTTTCGACCGTGCTGAACAAGTTCGGCCCCTCGGGCCATGGCGAAGCCCAGGTGCAATATCTCGACGGCGATTTCCGCGTGATCTCGCCGGGCACCTTCGTACGCTGCGCCATCACCGACACGCGGATCCCGCTCGACGAATTGAAGTACTGGAGCGTGGACCTGCAGGAAGCCTACGCCACGCCCGCCGCGGTGCTGCAGCGGCATTTTCCGAACGCGCCGAAGCCGCAATCGTGAGGCCGCAGGCGCGCAGCCATTGCTACTCCGCGCCATCCGTGCCCACGCAAGCCTTGATCGCGCTCTTGCGCGCCTCGCCGACGACCTTCTGATCGATCGCCTGCCTGAGGCAATCGAGCCGCGCCTGCGCCATGCAGAGCTGCATCTGGTCGCGCTTGTCCTGCCCCTTCAGGCTCTGCGTGGTCGCGAGACAGCCCACGCGCCTGGTCGCGGGAACCGGCACCGTGGCGGCTGAAGTCGCAGGCGCCGGCGTCGTCTGCGCAAGCACCGGCGCGACGATCAGACACGCAAGGCCGGCGGCAACGGCAGCAGAGGGCAGTTTCATCGTAGTCTCCAGGATCGCACGAGATCGATAGAAGCCTTGCGATGAATGTCGGCTGAATGGCGAGAGATCAGCGCGCGCTGAAGCGTCGCTCGCGGGCCTTGTAGAGACGGTCGCCGATCAGTTGCCTGAGCCTGGCCGGATCGTCGAACTCGAGCTGCACCGCGAACGGTACGATGCCGTCAGGCACGCCATCGATGCCGCGCAGGCGCGCGAGATCTTTTTCCGTGCTCACCAGCGTGAGCTGCTCGCGCTGCGCGTCCGCTGCGAGCGCAGCGAGCTCGTCGCGCGAGAACGTGTGGTGATCGGCGAAGGGACGCGTGCGTGCGACCTCGATGCCGCTGGCGCGCAAGGTGCGGAAGAAGCGCTCGGGATCGCCGATGCCGGCGAACGCAAAGACGCGCTTGCCGAAGAGCTGCCCGACCGACGCGGCGTCCGGCTTCAGCCGGGCGCGCAGCACCGGCTTGCCGCGCGCGGAAATCTCCGATGCGACATCGTCCGCGGCATGGCCGTCGCCGATCAGCACGAGCCCGTCGGTGCGCGCAAGCTGCGCCCTCAAGGGCGCACGCAGGGGCCCCGCCGGAAACACCTTGCCGTTGCCGAGGCCGCGCTCGCTGTCGATCACGACCAGCGATGCGTCCTTGAGCAGTTGCGGGTTCTGGAAGCCGTCGTCCATCAGGATGACGGTGGCGCCCTGCGACTTCGCCAGCGCGACGCCGTCGAGACGGTCGCGTGCGACCGCGACCGGCACGTCGCGCACCATCATCAGCGGCTCGTCGCCGACGTCGGCCGCGGTGTGCCGCTCGCGATCGACCATGACAGGGCCGTGCAGGCGCCCGCCATAGCCGCGGCTGAGCACGACAGGCGTCCCGCCGAGCTCGCGCAGGAGCTTGGTCAGCGCCAGCACGGTCGGCGTCTTGCCGGCGCCGCCGACATGGTAATTGCCGACGCAGAGCACGGGGATGCCGGCGTCGAACCCCTTGCGCGCCATGCGGCGCGCGGCGATGGCGCCGTAGAGCGCGCCCAACGGGCTGAGCAGATGCGACTTCGGGGAACGCGGCCGGTACCAGAAGGCCGGCTCACGCATTGGCCGCTCCCATCTCGATCCGCAACTGCATCAGATACGGCTCGAGCGCCGTCATGGTGCGATCGAGCGCGCCGCCGAGCTCCCCGACCACGCGGCTTCCCGCGTGCTGCATCTTGTCGCGCACGGTGGGCTCGGCCAGCAACAGGCCGAGCTGCTTGACCAGCGCCTCCTGGGTGTCGGCCTGGCGCGCGCCGCCGCTTTGGTCGAGTGCCGCGTAAACGTCGGTGAAGTTGAAGACATGCGGACCATGCACGATGGCCGCACCGAGCTTGATCGCCTCGATCGGATTCTGCCCGCCATGGCGGATCAGCGATCCGCCCATGAACACGACAGGCGAGAGGCGGTAGAACAGGCCGAGCTCGCCCATGGTGTCGGCGACATAGATATCGGTGGTGGCCGCCAGCGGCTCGTCGCGCGAGCGCAGCGCCGGCTTCAGGCCCGATGCGGTGACCATGCCTGCGATCGACGAGCCGCGATCCGGATGGCGCGGCACGATCACGGTCAGCAGTTGCGGGAAGATGCCGACGAGGCTGCGATGCGCCGCGACCAGCATCTCGTCCTCGCCCGGATGGGTCGAGGCCGCGACGATGATCGGCCGGCCGCGCGTCATCGCCATCAGCCGGTCGAGCTTGGCGGGATCGGCCGGCGGCGCCGGGACGTCGAGCTTGAGATTCCCTGTCGTGACGACATCGCGGCTGCCGAGTGCGGAGAAACGCTCGGCATCGGTTTTGGATTGCGCGAGGCAAATGTCGAAGCGCGACAGCAGCGCCGAGATGGTGCCGTGCATCCGCCGCCAGCGCGGAAAGGAGCGCGGCGACATCCGCCCGTTGATCAGCACCATCGGCACCCGGCGCGCCGCACCCGCCAGGATCAGGTTCGGCCACAGGTCGGATTCGATGAACAGCGCTAGCGACGGCTTCCAATGATCGAGGAAGCGCGCGACATAGCGCGGGGAATCATACGGCACGTATTGATGGATGACGTCGGGCGGAAAACGTTTTGCGACGACGGCCGCGGATGTGACGGTGCCCGAGGTGAGCAGGATGCGCAGATTGAGATCGCGCAGGCGCTCGATCAGCGCCGCCGCCGCCAGCACCTCGCCGACGCTGGCGCCGTGAATCCAGACCAGCGGGCCATGCGGCCGCACGTCCCGGCTGAGGCCCCGGCGCTCGCCGACGCGGGCGGGATCCTCCTTGCCCTGCTTCAGCCGCCGCTTGATCAGCGCAGGCGCGAGCGGCACCAGGCTGGTCGCCAGGCGCCGGTACATCCGCAGCGTCATCGGCAGGGACTTGGGCAGCGCATGGGGCAAACTAGCCATCTGCGGGTCCCGGGCGGCCGAGCTGTGCATAGGCGCGGCTCGTGGCCTCGTTCAGCGTGTCTTCGAGCTCCTGCCGCAGCGTTTCCATCATGGCGGCATCGGCATCGGCGGGCACGTGGATTTCCTTGATGCCGACCAGGGCGCCCCGCCCGAACGGCAGGTTGATGGTGGTGCGGTCCCAGTTCTTGAGCCGGATGAAGCGGCTGGTCGCCATTGCGAAAGGCATGATCGGCCGCCCCGATTCCCGTGCCAGCATGATGATGCCGAGCCCGGCCACGCGCGCGCGCTTGGGGACATCGGCGGTCAGCGCGACATTACAACCGTCCTGGAGCGTTCGCACCATCTCCTTGAAGGCGCCCACACCACCTTTGCGGTGGAAAGCGCTGCCATGGTCGCCGGAGCCCCTGATGAGGCCGATGCCGAGCCGCTCGACGGCGATCGCGTTGAACTCGCCGTCGCGATGACGGGAGATCAGGACCTTGGCCCGGTAGGACTCCTTGTTCTTGATGAACGGCGTGAGGAAATGCTGGCCGTGCCAGAACGCGAAGATCGCCGGGATCTGCGGCTCGACGATGTCGTAGACGCCGGGCGGATCGAACGTGAATTTGTTGGTTCGCCAGACCAGACGCAGATATTCGGCCGCCAGGACCCCGACGGCACGCTGAAACCAGCTGCTTCGCAGCGTATTGCGAAGCAGTTTTTTCAACGCGCCGGCTTCGTTTCTTGGGCAGGATCGAGCAGCCGGTGCAGGTGGACGATGAAATAGCGCATCTGTGCGTTGTCGACCGTGCTCTGCGCCTTGGCACGCCAGGCGGCATGGGCGGACGCGTAGTTCGGATAGAGGCCGACGACCTCGACGTCGTCGAGGTTCTTGAAGGTGTTGTGCTCGAGGTCGAGCAGCTCGCCGCCGATGACGAGATGCAGCAGTTGTTGCGGGGCACTATCTGGCATGAGTTCTGTTCCTAAGAGGCTGCCCGGCAAAGCAGTTGTCGACAAGCACGCCGACAGGCGCTTCAGGGCAAGGGACGGTTTCGAAAATGCGCGACAATGCTCGCATGACGATCGCGTCCCGCTGCCACCAGCACCCCGTGCGTCACTTCCCGACGATTGTAGAGGATGGTACCTCCGGAGAGGTCGCTCATCCTACCATCCGCTTCCTGCACGATCAAATCGGCCGCCGCAAGGTCCCAATCATGGCTGTTGCCCCCCGCAAAAGCCGCATCCAGCCCACCATTGGCGACACGGCACAGCCGCAACGCCAGCGAACCGATTCGCGGATGCAGCTTGATGTCGCCGCCCGAAACGTCGAGCCGCTCGACCATCGGCTTCGGGCCGGCCATGCGGGCGAAGTCGAGCGCAGTGCCGCCCGTCGCGCGGACCGGCCTGCCGTTGAGGATCGTGCCCCGGCCGCGGGCGGCGAAAAAGAACTCGTTGCTGACAGGCGCGAACACGGCGGCCAGCACGGGCGAAGCATCCTCGACCAGCGCGACGCTGACGCACCATTCGTCGTGGCCATTGAGATAGTTGCGGGTGCCGTCGATCGGATCGACCACCCAGGTCAGCCGCCGCGACAATCGTGTCGCGTCGTCGGAGCTCTCCTCCGACAGCCAGCCATAATCAGGCGTGGCGCCGCGCAGGCGCGCCTCGAGCAGGTCGTTGACGGCGATGTCGGCTTCCGAGACCGGCGAGGATGCGCCCTTGATCCACTTCTTCAGCTCGGTGCGGAACATCGACTGCGCGAGGCTGCCCGCCTCCCGCACCGTGTCCTGCAGCAGCGCCGCGTCGCGCGTCAGGATCGCTGCGTCGGAAAAGTCAGCGTCCGCCAAGCGTCAGTCCCTCGATGCGCACCGTCGGCGCATTGATGCCGTAGCGGAACTCGAGATTGTTCGCCGGCTGCATCGACTTGAAGATCTCGAACAGATGGCCCGCGATCGTCACCTCGCTCACGGGATAGGTGAGCTCGCCGTTCTCGATCCAGAAGCCGGAGGCGCCGCGGCTGTAATCGCCGGTGACGCCGTTGACGCCGGAGCCGATCAGGTCGGTGACGTAGAAGCCCTGCTTGATGTCGGCGATCAGCTCCGCCGGCGTCGGTGTGCCGGCTTCGAGATGCAGATTGTACGGACCGGGCGAGGGCGAGGACGAGACGCCGCGATGGGCGTGGCCGGTGGTGGTGAGGCCGAGCTCGCGCGCGGTGGCGCAGTCGAGCAGCCAGGTCGTCAGCACGCCTTCGTCGACCAGCGCGGTCCGCTTCACCGCGACGCCCTCGGCGTCGAAGGTCTGCGAGCGCAGGCCGCGCTTGCGCAGGGGATCGTCGATGATGCGGATGTTCTTCGAGAACAGCTGCTGGCCGAGCTTGTCCTTGAGGAAGCTGGTCTTGCGCGCGATCGAGGCGCCGTTGATGGCGCCGACGACGTGGCCGACCAGCGAGCCGGCGACGCGCGGGTCGAACACGACGGGCACCTTGCAGGTCTCGACCTTGCGCGGATTGTAGCGCGCCACGGTGCGCTCGCCGGCGGAGCGGCCGACGACTTCGGGCGACAACAGATCGGCGCCATGCGGCGCCGAGGTGAAGTCGTAGTCGCGCTCCATGCTGGTGCCTTCGCCGACGATCGCGGTCGCCGAGATGCCCTGGCTGGAGCGCAGGTAAGAGCCGTGGAAGCCGGTCGAGGTGACGAGCACCATGCCGCCCATGCCTGATGAGGCCGACGCGCCGCCGGATTTCGACACGCCCTTCACGGCAAGCGCGGCAGCCTCGGCCTCGAGTGCGCGGCGCTCGAGCTCCGATGTTGCGGGCACGTTGGGATCGAGCAGATCGAGATCTGGGAAGTCGCGCGCGAGCAGCGCGGGATCGGCAAGGCCGACATATTTGTCGTCAGGCGCGACGCGCGCCATCGCCACCGCGCGTTCCGCGAGCTTGGTCACGGCATCGCCGCTGGTGTCGTTGGTGGAGACCACGGCCTGGCGCTGGCCGACCAGCACGCGCAGGCCGACATCGTCGCCCTCCGAGCGTTCGGATTCCTCGACGCGGCCGTCGCGCACCTCGACGCCTTGCGAGACACCGCGCACCGCGACCGCATCGGCAGCATCGGCGCCGGCGCGCTTGGCCGCCTCGACCAGACGCTGCGCAAGATCCGAGAGCGCGGACTGATCGAACAGGTCGCGATTGGCTTTTGAAGAGCCTTGGGACGAAAGCGTCGAGCTTGCGGATGGTGAAGAGTTCACGAACGAAATCCTGTTGGGGGCGCGGGAGGTTCGGGGCGACCTCAGGGCCTGGACACCAGATGTGCCCAAATGGTGCGGACTTCAAGCATTTTCAGGCTGCAAAAGGCTCAGATTCGCAAGACCTGCGCAACGTCTCGTCAATCATGCGCGCCAAGGTCTTGTCAATCATGGCGGGCGGTGACGCTGGATTAACCAGCCTTTTTAAGCGGTTTTCGGAGCGGCCTGCGCTAAGGTCCTCGTATCGACCGGGAACATAATCCCGGCGGGGAGAAGTAAAGCCGTGAGGCGTCAAACAGCAACATGCGGGGCCGCTCCCGCCGGGTCGAGCCGCAGCTTGCGGCTCGACCCTCTTTCCCTTCCGGTCCGCTTCGATGCGCACGATCCGCGCGCCGACGGCTACACCAGGCAAATCGAGCTTCATCGCGAGCGTGTCGTGCTGCGCCGTGCCGTCCGCGGCATGCAGATGGCGATCAACGTCCGCGTCAGCGACTTCACCGGCGTCGCGCTGCGCGGCAGCGACGAGGCGCAGACCCTCGTGCTGGTGCATCGCGATCCCTCACTCTCCGTTCCGCTACTGGTCAGCGCCGATGGCGACGAACTCACCGAAGCCTGGGCGATCTGGAGCGAGATATTCGCGCTGCCGCAACTCGACGAAGGCGCACGCAAGTCCGCGCCGCGCCGTCGCCGCGCCAACGCGATCCGCGCCCGCCGTCCGAAATTCCTGATGCGCCGCCGCACCGCCATGGCGCGCGAGTTGCCGGTTCACCGCGCAGAGCGCGAGATCATCGCCAGGAATTGAGCAAAGCTAGGCCGCCCGCATCACCGCGTCGGTCAGCAATCCCGCAAACAGCAGCAGGCCCGCGTCGCGGTTCGACTTGAACAGACGCAGACACAGCGCGGGGTCGCTGGTATTGAGCCGCACGATCTGCGAGCCCAGATGCGCAGCGAAGGCCGCAAGGCCGATCCACGCCGGCCAGCGCGCATCGCCCGACGCCAGCGCGACACCGATCAGCACCACCGAGAGCCCGTAGAACAGGATCAGCGCCTGGTGCGTGTGGGCGCCGAACAGGCGCGCGGTGGACTTGATGCCGATCAGCGCATCGTCCTCGGCATCCTGATGCGCGTAGATGGTGTCATAGCCGATCACCCAGGAGATCGCGCCGGCATAGAGCACCAAGGCCGTCACATCGATGCGTCCGAAGGTGACGGCGAAGCCCATCAAGGCGCCCCAGGAGAAGGCGAGACCGAGCACGGTCTGCGGCCACCAGGTGATGCGCTTCATGAAGGGGTAGATCGCGACAATCAGCAGCGAGGCGATGCCGGTCAGGACCGCGAAGCGGTTGAACTGCAGGAGCACCACGAGCCCGATCAGCGCCTGCGCGACCATGAAGGCGAGCGCCTGCTTCGTGGTCACCTGCCCCGACGGCAGCGGCCGCGAGCGGGTGCGCTCGACCTTGTCGTCGAGGTCGCGGTCGGTGATGTCGTTCCAGGTGCAGCCGGCGCCGCGCATCACGAAGGCGCCGATGAAGAACAGCACGATTGTAAGCGGCAGGCCGCGGACGTCATGCGCCATGCCGCCGGCGAGCGCGGCCGACCACCAGCACGGCATCAAGAGAAGCCAGGAGCCGATCGGACGATCGAAGCGGGACAGGCGCAGATACGGCCGCGCCCATTGCGGCGCGAGCGTATCGACCCAGTTGCCGGTAGAGTCGGCAACGCGGGCGGATGCGTCAGTGCCCAGTTTTCGAAGTTCGTATTCCATCGCTACGCATTCCGGTACGAACTTCGAAAACGATAACGGCACTAGCCAGAAAAATTTGCTTCACGTGTCGCTTGTCGATTTGAAGTTCCCAGAAAGAGTTCGCGGCAAGCACTGTAGGAACTTCAAATCGGCGGCACTTGGCCTCATCGGGTGAGGACGTTGCCGTTAAGCGTGTCGAAGGTGCTGCCGCCCTTCTTGCCGGCATTGGCTTCCGGTGCAGAGCCCGATCCCACTACCTCGCTCAGCGACGGACCGGCCGGACCGCGCGGCTGGTTCGCCATCTGCTGCGCGACGTTGCAGACCTTCGTCTGCATCGTCTCGGTGTTCTTGTGACCTTCCTTCATCTGCGCGCTGACGGTCGGCGGGATTCCGCATTTGGCAGCGTGGGTCTCGATATACTTGATCATCTTGAGCTCGGCCTGGCCGAAGCTCCTGATCAACTTGCAGGCTTCGTCGGGCGGAGCGTGGCGGTCGCTCGCGGCCTTGATCAACTTGCCGCGCTTCTCGGCGTCCTCGCGCAGCGGTACGAACGCCTTCATGCAATCCTCACCCGGACCGGCTTGCGTCGGCGGGGCCGCGCTGAAAGCGCCGGCGCCACCGATGGGAGCCGCGCCGTTGACCGGGAACGAAGCCTGTGGGGCGCCGACGGAGGCGACCGGCGCTCGGCCGTTGACGGGCGGAAATGCGGGATCGGAGGCGCCCTGGCCCGGCAACGGCGCCGGGAACCCCTGGGCGTAAGCGCCCGCGGCGCCCATGGCGACCATGGCGGCAGTCATCGGAACCATCAAACGACGGATCATCAAGAGTGTCTCTCCGGCAGGAGCTTGCGGGGTTCGGCGTCTTCCCAATTGAAGCGCAACCAGCGTGCTGGCGATTTTACGATTCCCGCCAGGCCTTAACAACCCGTCGAATAGGGCAAGAGCGCGGCGTGCCGCCGCAGCAATCTGGCAATATTTAACCCCGAAATGGCTGGTTTCGGTTAAGAACGGCGGCAAATTGGACTTTTGACCTATGCCCTCCCTCGATTTTCGCGCCCCGCGCCTGTTCGTCGATGCCCCCTTGGCCCAGGACGCCAGGATTCCGCTCGACCGCGACCAGAGCAACTATCTCGGCAACGTGCTGCGGCTGTCCGCCGGGGCCGAGGTTCTGGCCTTCAACGGCCGCGAGGGCGAATGGCAGGCCGCGATCGAAGGCCGCAAGCGGCCTGACAATCTCGTCATCCTCCAGCAGGTCCGCCCCCAGGACCGACTGCCGGACCTCGCTTATGTCTTCGCCCCGCTCAAGCATGCCCGGCTCGACTACATGGTCCAGAAGGCGGTCGAGATGGGCGCCGCAACGCTCCAACCGGTCCTGACCCGGTTCACCCAGGCCTCACGGGTCAACACCGAGCGGATGCGCGCCAACGTGGTCGAGGCCGCCGAGCAATGCGGCATTTTGAGCATCGCCGCCGTGACCGAACCGGTGCCGCTCGAGCGCTACCTCGGTCAACGCCCGGCCGACCGCCTGCTGATCTTCTGCGATGAGGCGGCGGAGGTCCAAAGCCCCATTCAAAGCCTGCAAGATGCCTTCGAGCCGGGCGGAGGTATCGACGTGCTGATCGGCCCGGAAGGCGGCTTCGCCGAGGAAGAGCGCGCGCTGCTGCTGCGGCAGCCGAAGATCCTGCGGCTCGCGCTGGGACCCCGGATCATGCGCGCCGACACGGCCGCGGTCGCGGCGCTGGCGCTGGTCCAGGCGGTGTTGGGCGATTGGGGCGGCGCGAGCAGCTAAGGGGAGAGTTTTGGCTGAATCGATACGCCCCCGCGATGATCACCTCTCCCGAAGGGAGGGGGGACTGAGCAGGCCGATCCGGTCGAATTCACGATGACCACGTCGGGATGACCGGCTAGCTGTGCTCGCGCAGCGATCGATGCAGGGTCTCGGAGGGCAGCTCTCCGAACGCCGCCCGGTAGCTCGCCGCGAATTCGCTCAGATGCCAGAAGCCATGCGCAATGGCGCAGGCCTTCACGCTGCGCCGTCCAGGACCAGCGCGCAGCTGCTTGCGCACTGACCAGAGACGCAAGACCCGGCTATAGCGATGCGGACTCATGCCGCAGATGGCCTTGGTCGCACTCTGGAGCGTGCGAACCGACACGCCAACGCGCTCCGCCAGTTCGGTCGTCTTGTGCCAAACCGTGAGATCGTGGCGGATCAATCTTTCCATGTCGGCGACGATCCGCAGGTAACTCTCCGTCGTGGCGTGCACCGATTTGCTGTTCACGCTGGAACGAACGGCATTGTCCATCGCGCCAAGCAGCGCTTGTTCGACTTCCGCTTGCGAGGTCGGCTCGTTGAGGAATTCGGGATCATTGGCCGCTGTTTCCAGCGTTGCCGCAATCAGGCGACGAAGGGAGGCGAGCATATCCGATGGCGCGCTCAGCAAATGATAGCCGTCATCCAGCTGTAACCAGGGATCCCGCGCGGGCGGCGTGAAGTAGACGACGCCGATCAACCGGCCCACAGGCTCATGGACCAGACAATCGGAAGCCCCCTTCAGCACGAGGATGGAGCTGCCGATTGATTGCCCGTTGATGCAGGTCGAGGTCACCTGGTCCATCGGCACCACCACTGCGACGGCATGGGCCAACTGGTAGCCGCTGATGATCCGCGGGAAGGTCTTCACCAGAGACAGGCTGAGATTCGGCAGGCTGAGCCGCGCGCGCATGATCGCAGTCGAGCCCGGCGACAACGGCATGCTGGACGCACCGGCATATCTCTCGCTGTCCCCGAAATGATCGATGTCGTACGATTGAAGCTCGAGCGCCGAGGACGGCTTGAGACCCTGGAACGACAACAAGCGCTCCGCCGCGCCTTTTTGCGTTCCATCGCGAGCAATGTCGAGAAGGCTCTGATCCATATCCTGCCGCTCACGTCGCCTTTCTGGCCGCTGCCGCACCGTCGGGAGCTCGCAGATCATCCGGACCGTTGATGCCGGCGCGTTTGAGATCGCGAAGCAGCTTCGTGAGCAGCAGCATGTTGGTCTTCTGCAGTTCGTGGTTGTTGCCGAACCTGAACGCGTTCTGCTCGGTCACGATCAGCCCGGCCTTTGTCTCGGCGAGAATCTTCCGCCTCTTCAACCCCGCCACGCGACGGCGAACCGTCTCGAGCGGCAGGCTCAGGAAGCGGGAGAGTGCCGCGCGGGACACGCCCTGCTTGATCGTATCCGGCTCGACCGTGTGGATGCTGGAAAACTTCTCGTCCAACGACGGATCGTTCATCACGTTGATGACGTTCGCATTGAGAATCGCGTGAATGATCAGAAGGTCCATCGGATCGAATTCGTCGTAGTTCCGGAACATCTCGCTGATCGAAAACAGCATGTAAGCGAGCGTATGACGCGAGACCGTCCGGATAATATCTGAAGCATTGCGCATGAATCGGAAACCAACATTCATCTTGTAAACGAAGCCAGCATCGAACGTGTCGCCCGACATACCCAAATTGAGTATGTGACAACTTGCCAAGAGTCCTCAATCTCTCATTGTGACGTTGCGGGTGCATGGGGCTCTGCGTCGGACCAATTCGCGATCGGGCTTGCGGCCGACCGTCGGCGACGACGGCCCACGAAAGCATCCAACGATGTCGATGATGCCGCCTCCATTCAGCCGGCGGTCGAGGCGGAAAAAAGTGGCCATGGACGACGACGTGGAATTCGACATCCGCAGACGCCAGGACTTGCGCCTGATCAAGGCCTTTCTCAGCATCACCGACGCGCGCAAGCGGCGGAGAATTATCGAATTGGCAGAGCGGCTCGCCGAAGACGCCGAATTGAATGCCGCAGGAAGCGCTGCAGATCTTGCCGCGGCCGACGCGACGGCTGTGGAACAGCGCAAAGACGTCCCTGATCGCATTGAATGAGCCGCATGCGCTTCCGCTGCAACGACGGTCGCACACAGCAAGGATTGACCATAAAAGGTATTATTTTACTTTTGTGCCGCTGGTCGAGTCGAGATCCGCACGCACCCCATGGGGTATCTCGGCCGCCCTGCGGGGTGACGCCTGCAGGATCGTCCGGACGCCTCGAAACTCGTTAAGCGATTGATCCTTTGGAGGTCGAAACCGTTTTCCGGCCATGCTAAGGGCTGCGCCAATTCCTGTGCCTCCCCGTGGCACCCCTTGCCCTGCCCGGCTCTGCCGGGACGATGGACCCCCTGAGATGACCGCGACTGCCACCTCAAATGCTGCCGGCTCCGCCGCCTGGGCGGATACGCTGCTGTTGTCGTTCGCGCAGGCCGGCTACGTCAGGGCCGAGCCCGCCATCCTGCAACCGGCCGAGCCGTTCCTTGACCTGTCCGGCGAGGACATCCGCAAGAGCCTCTATCTGACGACGGATTTGTCCGGCGAGGAGCTTTGCCTGCGGCCCGACCTGACGATCCCGGTGGCGCGCGACTACCTCGCCTCCGGCCGTGCCGGCCAGCCGGCCGGGTTCAGCTATCTGGGGCCCGTGTTCCGCTACCGCAGCGGCCATGCCAGCGAATTCCTTCAGGCCGGGATCGAATCATTCGGTCGCCAGGACCGCGCCGCCGCGGATGCCGAGACCCTCGCGCTGGCGCTGGAGGCGACGAGCGCCTTCGGCGTGCGCGACGTCGAAATCCGCACCGGCGACGTGGCGCTGTTCAATGCGCTGCTCGACGCCCTCAACCTCTACCCGGTCTGGCGCCGCCGCCTGGTCAAGGACTTCAACCGCAAGATCAGCCTGGAGCAGGATCTGGAGCGGCTGGCTGCTGCAACCACTGCGACCCGCAGCGAATATGAGGGTGTGCTGGCCGCGCTCGCAGGCTCCGACCGCAAGGCGGCCCTGGCTTTCGTGACCGATCTGATGTCGATCGCAGGGACCACCAATGTCGGCGGCCGCACCACGGCCGAGATCGCCGACCGCTTCCTCGAGCAGTCGACGCTCAAGGGCGGCGCGCTGCCGCGCGAAGCGATCACCGTCCTCAAGCGCTTCCTGTCGATATCAGGCAATCCCGATGATGCCGTCGCCGCGCTGCGCGCGCTCACCGCCGACGCAAGGCTCGATCTCGCCGGCGCGATCGACCAGTTCGAAAGCCGGGTCGGCTTCATGGCCGCGCGCGGCATCGACGTGAAGAACACGCGCTTCTCGACCGCGTTCGGGCGCGGGCTCGATTACTACACCGGCTTCGAATTCGAGCTGCATCACAAGGGCAACGGCGCCGAACCGCTGGTGGCCGGCGGCCGCTATGACGGGCTGATGACCCAGCTCGGCTCGGCTGAGCCGATCCCTGCGGTCGGTTTCTCGGTCTGGGTGGACGCGCTGACCAAGATCGGCCGCAAGGTGGGAGCTTAAGTCATGAGCGCGCCATTCGTTCTGGCCGTTCCCTCCAAGGGCCGTCTTCAGGAAAACGCGGAAGGCTTCTTCGCCCGCGCCGGGCTCAAGCTGTCGAAAGCCGGAGGCGCCCGCGACTATCGCGGTACCATCGCGGGCCTCGACAATGTCGAGGTCGCCTATCTCTCGGCGAGCGAGATCGCCTCGCAGCTGTCCCGCGGTCTCGCGCATCTCGGCGTCACCGGCGAAGACCTGGTGCGCGAAAACATCGCGGACGCCGACAAGCACGTGTCCCTGATCGACGGGCTCGGCTTCGGCTATGCCGACGTCGTGGTCGCCGTGCCGCAGGCCTGGATCGACGTCCGCACCATGGCTGATCTCGACGACGTCACCACCGGCTTCCGCGAGCAGCATCACATGCGGATGCGGGTCGCGACCAAGTTCGTCAACCTCACCCGCAGCTTCTTCCAGAGCCACGGCATCACCGATTACCGCATCGTCGAGAGCGCGGGCGCGACGGAAGGCGCCCCGGCGGCCGGCAGCGCCGAGCTGATCGTCGACATCACCACCACGGGCGCGACGCTCGCCGCCAACGGCCTGCGGGTGCTCGACGACGGCGTGATGCTGCGCAGCCAGGCCAATCTGGTGGCCTCGAAGCACGCCGACTGGTCGCCCCAGTTCCTGGAGACCGCGCGCGTCATCCTCGATCACATCGCGGCACGGGCGCGCGCCAACAAATACCGCGAGGTGCGGACCCGCTTCCGGCAATGCGATGCTGCGCTGCTCGGCGAAGCCCACAGCCGGTTCGGCGTCGAAGCCCCGTTCGGCGGGCCGACCTCCTCGGGCATGCTGACGCTGCACTGCCCACCGGGGCAGCTGTACGCGCTCGCGAGCTTCCTGCGCGAGCATGGCGCCGAGACCGTCTCGGTGGTCTCGCTCGACTACGTGTTCGACCGGGAGAACCCGCTGTTCGCCAAGCTCGAGGCTTTCCTGCAGCGGTGAGCCCAAAGTTTGTCGAGCAGCTTCGTTCAGCGTAGCGACAGCAAGCGGCAGCTACCATATGCTGTTGAATGATCTTGAACGGCCTCTGGAACCTTGATCGATGATGCTGGGCTCTGACGTTTCCGGCCTGACCACCACCGCAGCGAACGCCGCTGCGAAGGGGCTGTCGATTGTGGTCCCCGTCTATAACGAGGCGGCGGGCCTCGCCATGCTGCACCAGCGCATCTGCGAACTCGCCAAGACGTTGCTGCAACGCTACCGGCTCGCCTGCGAGGTCGTCTATGTCGACGACGGCAGCGCCGATGCGACCCTGTCGGTTGCGCGCTCGCTGCCGGCGGACCCGATCGACGTGCAGGTGGTGTCGCTGTCGCGCAATTTCGGCAAGGAGGCGGCGCTGATGGCCGGCCTCGACCATGCCCGGCTCGGCGCCGTCATGTTCATGGACGGCGATGGCCAGCATCCGCCCGCGCTGGTCGAACAGCTGGTGCGGCACTGGATCGAGGACGGCTACGACGTCGTCTATACCGCCAAGGCGCACCGCGACAACGAGCCCTTCCTGCGTCGTGTTGCCGTGCGCGGCTTCTACACGCTGATCAACTGGGGCGCGCGCCAGAAGATTCCGGAGGACGCCGGCGACTTCCGCCTGCTGTCGCCCCGCGCGGTCACGGCGCTCAGGCAGTTGCCGGAGCGCAACCGCTTCTTCAAGGGCCTCGCAAGCTGGATCGGCTTCCGCCAGATTCGCGTCGACTACGAACCAGCGCCGCGCGTCCATGGGGTGACGACCTTCAGCGCCGCGCGCCTGCTCGGTCTGTCGATCGAAGGCGTGACCTCGTTCTCGGTGGCACCGCTGCGCTTTGCCAGCCTGCTCGGCGTCATCCTCGCCGGCGTCGCCTTCCTGTTCGGCCTGTCCATCCTCTGGGAGGTCTTCACGACCGGCAAGCAGGTGCCGGGCTATCCCTCGCTCGTGGTCGGCCTGATGACGATCGGCGGCGTGCAGCTCATCATGATCGGCATCGTCGGCGAATATATCGGCAAGATCCTCTCCGAGCTGAAGGCGCGTCCGATCTACTTCGTCGCCGAGCACAGCGAGAAGCATTTTGAGGCCGACAAGGCAAAGGACGCTTCAAGCCAGGACGCATCGAACAGGACCGCGGCCGAATGAGCGCGGCGGCCACGCCGCGACGGATCTGGCTCTGCGCCGACGATTACGGCATCAGCCCCGGCGTCAACCGCGCCATCCGCGACCTGATCGAACGCGGCCGCCTCAACGCGACATCTGTGATGGTGGTGGGCCCCGCGATCGAGCAACGCGAGGTCGAGACACTTCAAGCCGCAGCGAAGGCGAGCCCGCGCTGCGCGATCGGATTGCACGTGACGTTGTCGGCACCGTTCCGGCCCCTCACCATGCATTTCCGTCCGCTCGACGGCGACATGTTCATGGTCTTTCCGAGGCTGCTGCGCGCCGGATTGATGCGGCGACTCGACAGCGAGTTCTTCCGCAACGAAGTGAGAGCGCAACTCGCCGCTTTCGCGGAAGCCTTCGGCCGCGCACCCGACTTCATCGACGGCCATCAGCATGTGCAGTTGTTTCCGCAGGTGCGCGACGGCTTTGTCGACGCCGTCAGCGAGATCGCACCAAAGGCCTGGGTGCGCCAGGGCGGGCGCGACCTGCCCCTCGCGCAACGACTGGCTTCGCCCAAGGCAATGGTGCTCGATGTGCTCAGCGCACAATTCCGCCGCCAGGCGGGGCGTGCCGGCCTCGCGTTCAATCCTGCCTTTGCCGGCGCCTATGATTTCACGCGCGCGGCCGATTTCGGCGAGCTGATGCGGCAGTTCCTCGACGGCCTCCCCGAGGGCGGCCTGGTGATGTGCCATCCCGGCTTCGTCGACGACATCCTCGTTGGACTCGATCCGATGACTGACGTCCGCGAGCGCGAGCATGCCTATCTCGCCAGCGACGCATTCGCGCAGCTTCTCGCGACCAGTGACGTGACATTGGGATGAAACCGGCGAAAAGCCGGCCCACAGGGCAGTCTGTCGCATACCGAAATTTAATCCGGCCGCCACTGTTGGGGCCATAATGGAACCCTACATCCCGCTTGCGCTTGTTTCGCGCGAGGGAGACTGACCATGACGCCGCAGGAACGCCAGCTCGTCGACGAGCTTTTCGACCGGCTTTCGAAACTGGAGAATGCACCGCGCGATCCCGACGCGATCGCCGCGATTTCGGATGGCTTGCGCAAGGCGCCCGGCGCCGTCTACGCGCTGGTGCAGACCACGCTGTTGCAGGACGAGGCGCTCAAGCGCGCCCACAACCGCATCCAGGAGCTGGAAGCGGCCCATGCCCCCGAGCAGCCGCAGTCCGGCGGCTTCCTCGACACCATGCGCGATACGCTGTTTGGCGGGGGCCAATCGCGCGGCTCGGTTCCGAACGTGCCGCCGCCGCGCGAGCAGCGGCCGGTCTGGAACAGCGGGCAGGCGATGCAGCAGGCCCAGCCGGGTTATGGCCAGCCGCCTTATGGTCAGGCCTACGGGCAAGGCCAGGGATACGGACAAGGATACGGACAAGGATACGGCGCCCCCCCGGTCGGCGGTGGCGGCGGCTCGTTCCTGGGCACGGCGGCGGCGGCCGCGGCCGGGGTGGTCGGCGGCTCGCTGCTGCTCTCCAGCATCCGCGGCATGATGGGCGGCGGATCGCATCAGGCTTTTGGCGACACCACCATCATCGAGGAACGCGGTGGCGGCTCGCCCTGGAGCGGCGACCAGTCCGGCAGCTCGCTCGCCCGCGATGCAGGCCTCAACGACATCGGCTCGAACCGCGACTCCCGTCAGGGCTTCCTCGACCAAGGGTCGAACGATCGCGATAGTGACGATCAGAACTACGACGACAACGACAACGGCAATGTGGACATGGCCGACGACGGCGATTTCGGCGGCGGAGACGACGGCGGCAGCGACTACGCGTGAGGCTGCCCTCAGCGCCAGACAAAAACGGCCGCCCGGCAGGCGGCCGTTTTCATGTCGAACGTCGGAAGATCACATCACCACGACCTTGGTGCCGACATTGACGCGGCCGTAGAGGTCGATGACGTCCTCGTTGCGCATGCGGATGCAGCCCGAGGAGACGTTGGTGCCGATGGTCCAGGGCTCGTTGGAGCCGTGGATGCGGTAGAGCGTGGAGCCGAGATACATCGCGCGCGCGCCGAGCGGATTTTCCGGGCCGCCCTCCATGTGCCTGGGCAGATCGGGGCGGCGCGCGATCATTTCCGCCGGCGGCGTCCAATCCGGCCATTCGCGCTTGGCCGTGATCGACTTCACGCCGGTCCAGGTGAAGCCCTCGCGCCCGACGCCGATGCCGTAACGCATCGCGCGACCGTTGCCCTCGACGAGATAGAGAAACTTGTTGTTGGAATCGACCACGATCGTGCCGGCACTTTCCTTGCCGCTATAGTCGACAAGCTGCTTCTCGAATTTCGGATCGAACGGACGCTGCCGCGGATCGATCGCCTCCTGCTGGTAGCTCGCGCCCTGCTGATAGCCGCCCTGCATCTGCGGATCGCCCATCGGCGGCAGGCGGCGCGGATCGTTGTAGGCGGGCTGCTGCTGATAGATCGACTGCTGTGGTGCATAGCCCGGAGCGCGGCCGGGACCATCGCCGAACAGGAACTCGATGAAGCCGCCGCCCATATTGGCGTTGGAGGCGACGCGCACCGGCGCCGGGGCGACCCGCGGCTGGTAGAGCACCGCGGGCGGATCGTTCGGCACGGTATTGTCGAAGGCGCTGGCGCTGGTAGCGCCGACAATGAAGGCGCATGCGCTGCCGAGCAGCGCGACAGACATTTTCTTGAACATCGACGTACTCTGTACTGTTTCGTCTTGTTGCATTCGTCGCCGGACGCGTTGGCTGATGTCCGCGTCCTCGACGTGGTCAATAAAGAGCAAACTCCGTTGCGTTTGGTAAACGGATCGGGCGTTTCGATTCACCACGTCGCGAACGGCGGGGCAATTCGGCGATCAGCGTTTATTTTCGATGAAGGGCGCCGCCTCATGGTTAATCGAGTGTCTGCTTCGCCGTGGCGCGCGGCCGCACGACGGTTCCTGCCGTGAACCTCGTGTTAAATCGCTTCTGTCTACAAAGACGCGTGAATGAGGTGGGGGAGTATCCTGATGGCTGTTCACCGCAAGCGTTTTCGTGTCGAGGATATCGCCGGTGGCGAGTTGCCGATTCTTGACGTAGCAGAAGAGGCAGGCCCGATGCATAACGAGATCATGGCGGAGCTGCGTGCGATCCGCGCCCAGATGGCGAAGGGCAGCGTGCCCCTGACCGGCAGCGCGGCGATGGCCGCGATCGACGCCTCCACCGCCCAGGAACTTTCCGACGCACGCACGATGCTCGATACCTATCGGGCCCAGATCGAGCAGTGCGAGAAGCTCAAGGTCGAGCTCGACCTCATCCACGACGCCATCGACCGCACCAAGCGCGAGATCGCGACCCTGCACGGCAAGAGCTTCGACGGCGGCGAGATGGCCAAGGTCAATGGCGAGCTCGGCGCGGTGGTCGGCGGCACCGAACAGGCGACCCAGCAGATCCTCGAAGCCGCCGAGTCGATCGACCAGGCGGCCTCCGCCCTCTCCAAGGTCGACTCGGTCGACCAGCAGAAGCGCCTCGCCGACGACATCCAGGAACGCGTCATCTCGATCTTCGAGGCGTGCAACTTCCAGGACCTGACCGGCCAGCGCATCAGCAAGGTCATGACCACGATGAAGTTCATCGAGCAGCACATCAATTCGATGATGGACATCTGGGGCGGCGTCGACGCGATCAAGTCCCACGCACCCGCCCAGGTCGACACCCGCAGCGAGGACGACAAGCTCCTCAACGGCCCGAAGCTCGCCGGCGACGTCGGCCACGCCTCGCAGGACGACATCGACGCGCTGTTCGACTAGGCGAACGCGGCAAACCGAACAACAAAAACGCCGGCGCAAGCCGGCGTTTTTTGTTTTTTGATCCTGTCTCACATTGTCATTCCGGGGCACGCCAAGCGTGAACCCGGAAGCTCGAGATTCCGGGTCCGGTCCTGCGGACCGCCCCGGAATGACAGAAATCAGCTACGCCTTCGGTCCGCAGCGGACGTAGACCATGTTGCCGTAGCGGGTGGCGGCGTCCTTGTCGACGAAGCGGGTGATCATGACGCGGCCGTCGAAGGAGACGATCTCGCGGTCCTGCTCGCCCGGCGTCGGGCCGGAGGGGCCGATATAGTTCTTGCCGCTCGGCGAGCCCTTCAGCCGCAGTTCCTGCGGCGTGGCCTGGTCGGCCAGATGCATGATCACGCCGCCGGAGGAACCGGCGCCGATCACGTAGGGATTCTTGCACTGCGCCCGCGCAGCCGCCTCGGTGCGGGCGCGATCGGCCGGGTTCTGGAACGAGGCAAGACCCCAGCGGCCGACGATCTCGTCGGCGCGGATCGAGGCCGGCATTTCCGGAGCGGTGCCGGGCTCGGCCTCGGGCGCCGGCTGGGACGAGGAGAACGACGGCAGGCTCATACCGCCGCCGCAGGCACCGAGCAGAAGCGCCAGGCAAGAGGCCGCCGCCAGATTGGCAACCGTGCGCGCGTGAGCTGAACTGATCATGGCATTCCCCCGAACAAGACCACGGCCGCATCCCTTCCGCAGCCAAGCGCAAAACCGCAACCAGGGCAATGACGTCCTAAGATACGTCTCTTCCCCGAACGAGTTTCCAGTGCCACCATCCTATATCCGCCTCACCAATCGCTTAACCACCTTTGCTTGACAGGATCGCAGCCAAGCCATATCCCCTGCGCACTATTAGCACTCGGAAAGACCGATTGCTAAGCGCACCGTTCGACCCTCGGGAAGAGGGGGAACGGGAGCGCCGCCCCCACCCACTTCCGCTGCTTTCGGAAAAGCGAGCCTCCAAAGGGAAACGTCATGGCTAAGTCCAAATTTCGTCCGCTGCATGACCGTGTCGTGGTCAAACGTATCGACGCCGAGGAAAAGACCAAGGGCGGCATCATCATCCCCGACACCGCCAAGGAAAAGCCGTCCCAGGGCGAAGTCGTCGCCGTCGGCCCCGGCGGCCGCGACGAGGCTGGCAAGCTGATCCCGATCGACCTCAAGGTCGGCGACCGCGTGCTGTTCGGCAAGTGGTCGGGCACCGAGGTCAAGATCGACAACGAAGAGCTCCTCATCATGAAGGAGTCGGACATCATGGGCGTGATGGCCTAGGGCCATCAGCCTGAACGGCCGCTGAATGCCATGCCCGGATGACAGGTCCGGGCATCCATCATTCCGCCGCACACCACCAGACACGACACATCACGATACATCAGGGATTGCAGACAATGGCTGCCAAGGACGTCAAGTTTTCCGGAGACGCGCGCGATCGCATGCTGCGCGGCGTCGACATTCTCGCCAACGCCGTCAAGGTGACGCTCGGTCCGAAGGGCCGCAACGTCGTCATCGAGAAGAGCTTCGGCGCGCCCCGCATCACCAAGGACGGCGTCACCGTCGCCAAGGAGATCGAGCTCGAGGACAAGTTCGAGAACATGGGCGCGCAGATGGTGCGTGAGGTCGCCTCCAAGACCAACGACCTCGCCGGCGACGGCACCACCACCGCGACCGTGCTGGCCCAGGCCATCGTGCGCGAGGGCGCCAAGGCGGTTGCCGCCGGCATGAACCCGATGGACCTCAAGCGCGGCATCGACACCGCGGTCCAGGCCGTCATCAAGGACATCGAGAAGCGCGCCAAGCCGGTCGCCGCCTCTTCCGAGGTCGCCCAGGTCGGCACCATCTCGGCCAACGGCGATGCCGCCATCGGCAAGATGATCGCGCAGGCGATGCAGAAGGTCGGCAACGAGGGTGTCATCACCGTCGAGGAAAACAAGTCGCTCGACACCGAAGTCGACATCGTCGAGGGCATGAAGTTCGACCGCGGCTATCTCAGCCCCTACTTCGTCACCAACCCCGAGAAGATGACCGCCGAGCTCGAGGACGCCTACATCCTCCTGCACGAGAAGAAGCTCTCCGGCCTGCAGGCGATGCTGCCGGTGCTGGAAGCCGTGGTGCAGTCGGGCAAGCCGCTCGTCATCATCGCCGAGGACGTCGAGGGCGAGGCTCTCGCCACCCTGGTCGTCAACCGTCTGCGTGGCGGCCTCAAGGTTGCCGCCGTCAAGGCGCCGGGCTTCGGCGATCGCCGCAAGGCCATGCTGGAAGACCTCGCGATCCTGACCGGTGGCCAGCTGATCTCCGAAGACCTCGGCATGAAGCTCGAGAACGTCACGGTGAAGATGCTGGGTCGCGCTGGCAAAGTGGTGATCGACAAGGAGAACACCACGATCGTCAAGGGCGCCGGCAAGAAGCCCGACATCGAGGCCCGCGTCGGCCAGATCAAGGCCCAGATCGAGGAGACCACGTCGGACTACGACCGTGAGAAGCTCCAGGAGCGCCTGGCCAAGCTCGCCGGCGGCGTCGCGGTGATCCGCGTCGGCGGCGCGACCGAGATCGAGGTCAAGGAGAAGAAGGATCGCGTCGAGGACGCGCTCAACGCCACCCGCGCCGCGGTGCAGGAAGGCATCGTCCCCGGCGGCGGCGTCACGTTGCTGCGCGCCAAGAAGGCGGTCGGCCGTCTCACCAACGCCAATGCCGACGTCCAGGCCGGCATCAACATCGTGCTGAAGGCGCTGGAAGCTCCGATCCGCCAGATCTCGGAGAATGCCGGCGTCGAGGGCTCGATCGTGGTCGGCAAGATCCTGGAGAACAAGTCCGAGACCTTCGGCTTCGACGCCCAGACCGAGGACTATGTCGACATGATCGAGAAGGGCATCATCGATCCCGCCAAGGTGGTGCGCACCGCGCTCCAGGACGCCTCCTCCGTGGCCGGCCTGCTGGTGACCACCGAGGCGATGGTCGCCGAGATGCCGAAGAAGGAAGCTGCGGCCGCCATGCCGGCCGGCGGCGGCATGGGCGGCTTCTGAGCCCATCCTCACCCGACAGTGTCATGAAGGCCGCCTCCGGGCGGCCTTCTTTTTTGCCGATCATGCTTATCGCTTTCCGATTCAACCGGCGGCCAAAACCCACTACGGTGGCGCCCGATTCTTTCGTTCGAGGATTTCGTCAATGCGCGCGCTTCTGTTTTGCCCGACGGCTCTCTTGGCGGCCCTGTTCGTGATCTCGCCCGGGCTGGTATCTGCCCAGATGAAGCTGTCGCCGAAGGCCACGGCGCCCGGCGGCACCGAGACGCGCTATTTCACCTCGATCGACGGGCTGATGGACGGCAATGCCGACGTGATCCTGAAGGAGACGCGGCAGGGCAAGACCGTCACCGCGGCCGTGCTCGACGTCTGCTATCCCGTGTCGAAGAATTCCGACCGCAAGGACCGCTTCGTCGTCAATCTCCAGATCTCCGGCCAGACGATGAGCGGCACGACCACGAGCATCGGCGCCAAGGCGCCTGTCACGGTCAAGCTGACGCGCAAGCCGACCGGCGACACTTTCGAGTTCCGCGGCCAGATCGGCATCGGCCAGGCCGTGACCGAGGTGACCTCGCCCGACAATGGCGATCTCAGCGAGAAGGAATTTTTGGACAACCAGACCAGCGACGACGGCATTACGCCCCAGCCGAAGGACTTCACCGAGGTCTCGCCGGAGGCGATCGCGGTCAAGGTGAAGCTGGATAACGCGACCGACTTCCTGAAGAGCCTGAAGGGCCAGGACGTCGAGGTGACGCTGGCAAGTCTCTCGGTCGGCTGCGACGCGCTGCGCGCCGGCGAGCAGACCATCAACATGTCGGTCGACCCGGAGCGCGCGGCCGCGCTGCTGGCGAAATTCAAGGCGATGCCTGGCGTCACGGCCGCCGGATGGACCGCGGGGATCGCGGAGATGGACCGCACCATCCGCATCGGAGCCGCCGACTGGCGCGACGGCGACAAGATCAACCGCGACAAGCTCGCCAGCGCGATCGCTGGCGTGCTGAGCAGGACACTCGCGGCCAAGCCGGTGTCGCAGGGCTTCAACCCCGCGACCGGCAAGCTCAAGCTCGTCTTCAAGCGGCCGAACCAGGATTTCCCGGCGCTCGAACTCACCGACACGATCGAGGTCTATGGCCTCGTCTCCGCCGACAAGCCGGGGACATCGGACAAGCTGATGGTCTGGATCGGCAGCCCTTCGACCACGACCGCCGACGAGAGCAGCGGCGCCAAGCTCACCGTCTCCGATGATGCGACGGCCGATGAGGAAGGCGACCAGCCCGACGACAACGGCTCGATCGAGGCGCTCGCCAAGGAGCTGAAGGGCCAGCGCTGGGACGCCGACAAGTCGGTGTGGAAGTGACGTGACGCGAGTATCAACTCTCAGTCGTCGCCCGGCTTGACCGGGCGACCCAGTACTCCGAGACGAACGTTGTTGAATCGATAGGACGCGGCGCACCCCGGGTGCCCCGGTCAAGCCGGGGCACGACAGGGAGAGTTCCTCAATTCCCGTTCTCGCGGAAGCGCAGCGTCTTCGGGCCGATCAGCGTGAGCGCGTCGCCCTGACGCTTCCAGGTCTCGACCGCAGCGAGGGCCGCGACGAGATCGTCATCGGCCTGGGCCTTGGCCGGCGGACAGGAACGATCCTGGATTTGGCCGGGAACGAAGATCACCGTGCTGCCGGCCACCGAGAACTGGCCCTTGCCGCCCTTGCACCAGAGCTCGAGCACGACCTCGCCATTGTCGCCGATCTCGATGTTCGGGATTCGCTTCGAGCCGGGCTGCGGCGCGGCCTCCAACGTCATCTCGGTGCCGAAGGGAAAGCCCTCTTGCGCGCGTGCAACGGCCGACATCACGAGCAACGCAGCTGCGGCACACACCATCTGCTTCAACGACACCATGAAACCTCTCGACCGACCTGGGTTTGCCGGTCTTCTATAAGACGGCAAAGCCTTTGAGAAGGTTCGTCGGTTCGAGGCACAAAAATCCCCGCGGGAATGGTCCCGCGGGGATTTTGCGTCGCAGCCGTGCCTCGCTACTTCAGCACGAGCTCCGTGAACGGATAGACATAGGCTTGCAGCGTCACGAACACACCGACGAGGCAGGCCAGCACGATCGAGTGCCGGAACACGAAGCGCAGGATGGTGCCTTCGTGGCCGTACCAATTGGTCGCGGTGGAGGCGACGACGATCGATTGCGCGTCGATCATCTTGCCCATCACGCCGCCGGACGAGTTCGCCGCCGCCATCAGGATCGGCGACAGGCCAAGCTGCTGCGAGGTGATTTTCTGGAGGTTGCCGAACAGGATGTTCGACGACGTGTCCGATCCGGTCAGCGCCACGCCCAACCAGCCGAGCAGCGTGCCGAAGAAGGGATAGAGCACGCCGGTTGCGGCGAAGGCGAGACCCAGCGTCGCATCGACGCCGGAGAGGCGTGTCAGCGTGCCGATCGCGAGCATCGCCGAGATCGTGATCAGCGAGATCGCGCAGAGCCGGATGGTGCGGCCGTATTCAACCATCAGCCGGCCCGGACCGACGCCCATCAGGACGCCGGAGATGATCGCCGCGATCAGCATGCCGGTGCCGGTGAAGGACAGATAGGTGAAGCCGAACACCGCCGCCTCCTTGGTCGGCGCCGGCGCGACCGGCGGCATCTTGTTGATCATCTGATGCAGCTCGGGAACGGCGTAGTTCCAGACGAAGATCCCGTTCGCCCAGGTCTTGAAGGTACCGTTGCCCCAGATCAGCATCACGACGCAGACGATGATCCACGGCAGCAGCGCGCTAAAGAGCTCACCCTGCGTCAGCGGCGTCTTGTCGAGCGGCTTGGCCGTGGCCATGGTCGCCGCCGATTCATCATGTCCGCGCAGCGCCGGCGACAGCCAGAGCTGCCTCGGCTGCCAGACCTTGAGAAACAGGATCAACGCGCCCATCGAGATCAGCGACGCACCGATGTCGACGATCCACGGATTGACGTAGTTCGAGATCACGAATTGCGGGACGGCGAACGACACGCCGGTGACGAGGATCGCCGGCCAGATGTCCTTCATGCCCTTCCAGCCCGCGAACGCCCACACCACCCAGAACGGCACGATCAGCGAGAACAGCGGCAGCTGCCGTCCGACCATCGCGCCGAGGATGTAGGGATCGAGCCCGGTGACCGAGGCGAGGCCCTGGATCGGCGTGCCCAGCGCGCCGTAGGCGACCGGCGCGGTGTTGGCGATCAGCGACAGGCCTGAGGCCGCAAGCGGCGAGAAGCCGAGGCCGATCAGCACGGCGCCGGTGATCGCCACCGGCGTGCCGAAGCCGGAGGCGCCCTCGAAGAACGCGCCGAACGAAAACGCGATCAGCAGCAATTGCAGCCGCCGGTCCTCGGTGACGCCGCCGACCGCGCGCTTCAACAATTCGAACCGTCCGGTGGTCACCGTCACCTGGTAGAGAAAGATGACGTTGAGGACGATCCAGCCGATCGGAAAGAAGCCGGTCACGATGCCGAGGATCGAGGCGCGGATCGACATGTTCGCCGGCATCGTGAACACGAAAATCGTAATCAGGTTGGTCACGATCACGGCGACGACGGCCGCGATGTGAGCCTGAACGCGCCCGCTCGCGATCAGGACCAGCAGCGTGACGACGGGGATCGCCGCCGCGATCGTCGACAGCACGGGACTGTGCAGCGGATCATAGATTTGGTTCCACATGGTCTTCCTCCCCCACGCGTCTCTATGGCAGGCCGGCCCGCGTGGACGGCGGACCTGCTTGACGTTGGAAGCGATAACCCCCGAGTTGGACGCGAATTCCTCGCGAAAGCCGCGGTTCCGACCTGCTCACAAGCTCGCGAAAATCCGGAGGCCCCCACCCCACGCCGCTATGCCCATGCTAGGGTTGCAAGCCATGGCTAGCCAACGCAAATTGCAGAACTTGCGACTTTAGTCTAAGCGCACCCTTTTTCTGCCATCGCCTCAGCCACTTGGCTTCGGGGCCGCTGTGAATATCCGTCAGGAGATCCCCCTCTGTGAACAACATCCGCGCCACGCTCGCGACCGTCTGGCGAATCGCCGGTCCCTATTTCCGATCGGAAGACAAATGGGCCGGCCGCGGCCTGCTCGCTGTCGTCGTGGCCATGGAGCTGACGCTGGTCGCGATCAACGTGCTGCTCAATCAGTGGCAGAACCGGTTCTACAGCGCACTCCAGGCCTACGACCTGAATGAGTTCGTCATGCAGGTCTGGATCTTCCTCGGCCTCGCCTTCACCTACGTCGCGCTGGCCGTTTACAAGCTTTACCTGAACCAGTGGCTCCAGATCCGCTGGCGGCGGTGGATGACGCAACACTATCTCGGCGAATGGCTCGACGGCGCCACGCATTATCGCATGCAGCTGAAGGGCGACGCCGCCGACAACCCGGACCAGCGTCTCACCGAGGACGTCACGAATTTCGTCGAGCAAACGCTCGTTCTCGGTCTCGGCCTGCTGTCGTCCGTCGTGACGCTGGCGTCGTTCATCGTCATCCTCTGGGGTCTGTCCAACAAGGCGCCTCTGCACATCTACGGCACCGACATCGTCATCCCGGGTTTCCTGGTCTGGTGTGCGCTGGCCTACGCGGTCCTGGGTACGGGACTGACCCACTGGATCGGCAGGCCGCTCATCAATCTCTATTTCGAGAAGCAACGCTACGAAGCCGACTTCCGCTTCAACCTGATCCGCGTGCGCGAGAATTCCGAGCAGATTGCGCTCTTGAAGGGAGAGAACGCGGAGCGAGGTCATCTGCTCCATCGCTTCGGCCACGTCATCGGCAACTGGTATGCGATCATGAGGCGGACCAAGCGGCTGACCGCCTTCACGGCCAGCTACGGCCAGGCCGCAACGATCTTTCCCTATGTGGTGGTCGCGCCCGCCTACTTCGCCAAGAGCATCCAGCTCGGTGACATGATGCAGACCGGTTCGGCCTTTGGCCAGGTGCAGGATGCCCTGTCCTTCTTCGTCACGGCCTATCGATCGATCGCGGAATGGCGCGCGATCGTCGCCCGTCTCGACGGCTTCGAGATGTCGGTCGCGACCGCGGCAAACCTGCCGGCGCATGAGGCCACGATCGAGCTCAAGGCAGCGGGCGGCGGCCGCAATATCGACCTCCAGAAGCTCTGCGTGAACCTGCCCAACGGCACGCCGCTGGTCGCGGCCGACGGCTTCGCCATCCAGGCACCGGAGCGCGTGCTCGTCAGCGGACCGTCAGGCGCCGGCAAATCGACGCTGTTCCGCGCCATCGCCGGCATCTGGCCGTTCGGCACCGGCACCATCGCCGTCCCCGCCAAGGCAAAGCTGATGATGCTGCCGCAACGTCCCTATTTCCCGATCGGCGCGCTGGGCGATGCCGTGATCTATCCCGCCGCGCCCGGCACATTCCAGGCAACCCAGATCCGGGACGCGGTGATATCGGTCGGCCTGCCCGACCTCGCCGAACGGCTGAGCGAGGATGGCCACTGGAACCGGATGCTCTCGCTGGGCGAGCAGCAGCGCCTTGGGCTCGCCCGCGCCCTGCTGCATATGCCGGACTACCTGTTCCTGGATGAGGCCACCGCCTCGCTCGACGAACCGTCCGAAGCGCGGCTCTACCGCCTGCTGACGGAGAAGCTGCCACAGGCCACCATCGTCTCGATCGGTCATCGCTCGACGCTCGATGCTTTCCACACCCGCAAGGTGACGGTGGTGGACGACGGCGCGATCCATGTGCTGGGCCAGAACGATGCGCCGGCCGAGCCGGAGCCCAGCGCGGCGCGTTGAGGCGCTGTACCATCCGCACCGTGATGCCCGGGCTTGTCCGGGGCATGCACGTCTCTTGTGTCTCGGGAGATACGCGTGGATGGCCGGGACAAGCCAGGACAGGCCCGGCCATGATGACACGGCAGCACTGCTACCCACACGACGTGTCGCGTTGAAGCCAAGCCCTCCCCCAAAACGAAAGGGCGGCAGATTGCTCTGCCGCCCTTGTTAGTCGTCTCGGAAAGTAAACTTACTTCAGGTTGGTCATCGCCGTCAGGTCGAAGGACAACTTGGCGATACCCGCCGCGCCGCACCAGTTGGAGCCAGCGCCGCCCGGGTTGATCGGGGTGACGTTGGTGGTGCCAGTGGCGTTGAAGGCGCTGGTGAACGCGTTGCAATCACCCTTGTTCAGATCGGTGTCGGAGTAGCGCAGATCGAGCGTGAACACCTTGTAGGTGAAGCCGACGCCGATGTTCCAGGTGTTGTAGTCCTTATAGGGAATGCCGTTGGCGAAGACGGTACCAACACCGGTTCCATAGAAAGCGTCCGACGTGCCGAACCACTGCCGGCCAAATTCACCCGACACGTACATGCCGACGCCCGAGGCACCGAACACCGTGCTGGGCGCCGTGTACTTCGCGGTCAACGACGCGTAGTTGCCCCATGCACCCGAGTTCAGGAAGTTCGGCGAGTAGAACTCGGTCGCGCCGACCGTAAAGCTGTCGTTGATGGTGTAGTTCACCTTGCCGTACACTTCGAAGAAGCTGACGTCCTTCTTCATGACGTTGCCGTCGCCGAGGAAGATGGTCGTGGTGCTGACGGGGCAAACATTGCCGCCGGGAATGCCGCCGGTCGTGACGTTATCCGCGCAGCTTCCGCCCGGATACAGATAGCCCCACACACCGACATCGAACGCCCAGGCGCCGAAGGTCGGGCGGATACCGCCGTAGATGTCGACTTCGGCGGCGGCGCGATTGGCGAAGGAGATGCTTTCAGCGGACACGCCGGCGTAGAGCTGGAGGTCCTTGGTGACATTGTAGCGCGGCTCGAAATAGGCGGCGACCGACGGCTGGTGGTTTGACTGGGTCACGCCGCGGAAGACGTAGTCGCTCATGACCGCGCCGCCGAAGGCGACATCCCAGGGATCGAACGCGGGCGCCGGAGGAGCCTTCAGAGCCTTCAAGGGCATATCCGCCGCGAAAGCCGAACCCGTCACCATTGCCAGCGCCGTTGCCAACAAAGCCACTTTCTTCATTTCGATCCCCATCACCAAGTTCTAGACCCCGGTCGAGCTCCGGAAGCCCCCCGGGGCACCCGACCTGATTGAAAATTTCGTAACTGCGGCAATCTGGCTGGAGGGACGAAAAGCGAGAAGCAAAAAACACGAGCATTTGCCGCCTTTTTGGGCGTTCTGACGATTCCAAGAAAGGTTGTCCGTCGGTGTTGCTTCTTGATCACATTATTTTCACGCCAAAGTGCACAGCGGGGTCCGGGTTACTACGTGGGCCGGCGGTGCCGTGGCGCGCGTGCTACGAATCAACTGACTCAGAAGAGGGCAGCCTCCGGTAAGCAGTGACGGCGATGCAAAAAGGCCGCAGCGTTCAACGCTGCGGCCTTCCTGCTGTCACAGGGTCGGGGTGAACCCAGCCTCGAGACCCGAGCTTGGGCCTAGCCTTGCCCTCTAGCCTTGCCCTTTAGCCTTGCCCTTCGGCCGGCGTCGGTTCCGCAGAAGACGAAGGCATCGCCCAGCTCGTCTCGGCGGCAGGCTCGGGAGCCGGCGCGGCTACTGGGGCCGCCGGCTTCGGCGCGGGAGCTGCCTTCGCCTTCTTCGGAGCCGCTTTCTTCGCAGCCTTCTTGGCGGCTTTCTTCGGCGCGGCCTTCTTCGCCGCAGCTTTCCTGGTCTTCTTGGCGGCCTTCTTCGGCGCAGCCTTCTTGGCGGATTTCTTCGCTGACTTCTTTGCTGACTTCTTGGCCGACTTCTTCTTCGTCGCCTTCTTCGCGCTCACGACCTTCTTGGCCTTTTTGGCCTTCTTGCTTTTTTTCTTACTCGCTTTCGCCATCGTGGTCCTCCTGTTGCCGCCGAACAATGGTCGATCGGGCGCCTTTCAGCTGTCACCTCCGGACGAAAGCTCAGCGCGACGCATTCAACTCCGGCCGCGATCCGCCCGTAGCCCAATCGAGAAGCTCAATCGTGTGTACGACCGGAACTGACGTGCCACTGGCAATCTGCACCATGCAGCCGATATTGCCCGCGGCAATCATGTCCGGCTTGACGCTCGCGATGTTGGCGACCTTGCGATCGCGCAACCGGCCCGCAAGCTCGGGCTGGAGAATGTTGTAGGTCCCCGCCGAACCGCAACACAAATGACTCTCGGGCACATCTTTCACCACGAATCCATTCTTGGAAAGCAATTCTTTCGGAAGACCCGTGATTTTCTGCCCGTGCTGCAACGAACATGCGGAGTGATAGGCGACGACGATGTTGTCCTGCCGCGCAGACGGTTCGAGTCCGAGACCGGCGACATATTCGGTGATGTCCTTCGCAAGCGCGGACACCTTCGCCGCATCGGCTGCGAACGCAGCGTCCTCGCGCAGCAGATAGCCGTAGTCCTTGATCACCGTGCCGCATCCGGACGCCGTCACCAGGATGGCGTCGAGCGCCTCGCCGGCGGCCTCTTTCTGCCACGCCGTCACGTTGGCGCGGGCCCGCGACAACGCGTCATCGTCGTGACCAAGGTGATGGGTAAGCGCGCCGCAGCATCGCTCGTCCTTGACCAGGACGACCTCGATGCCATGGCGGGTGAGCAGGCTGATCGCGGCCTGGTTGATGCGGGGCGCCAGCACCTGCTGGGCACAGCCCTGGAGCAGCGCGACCCGGCCGCGCTTCTTGCCGAGTGCAGCGAACACGCTGCCAGGAAGTGCGCCCGGCGTCGGCAACCGGTTCGGCGCCAGCGCCAGCATCGCCTTGAGGCGCTGGATCAGTCCTGGCGTGGCCGCGGGCCGAGGGGTCGGCAGGAAGACGGCGAGAGGCCGGGCCAGCTGTGCCAGCCGCATGCTGATGCGAAACCATTGCGGGTCCGGCAGGACGAAGGCGAGCACCCGGCGCAGCAGCCGCTCGGCGATCGGGCGCTGATAGCGCTGCTCGATCCTGACACGGGCCTGGTCGACGAGGTGCATGTAGTTCACCCCGGACGGGCAGGTCGTCATGCAGGCGAGGCACGACAGGCAGCGGTCGACATGCTTGACCACCTCCGATGTCGGCGCCTGGTCCTTCTCCAGCATCTCCTTGATCAGGTAGATCCGGCCGCGCGGACTATCGAGTTCGTCGCCGAGCAGCACATAGGTCGGACAGGTCGCGGTGCAGAAGCCGCAATGGACGCAGGCGCGCAGGATCTTGTCGGCTTGCGCGATGTCGGGGTCGGCGAGCTGCGCGAGTGAGAATTCGGTCTTCATGCCGTAGCGCCCCGCCTCAAGCGTCCCCGATTCAGAATGGACTTCGGATCGAAACTGGCGCGGACCCGTTCGCTCAGGGCGGCGATCCCGGGCGCTTGCGGATGGAACACATCGACGCCGTGCCTGACGTCTTCGGCCGCCCGGATCAGCGTCGCGTGCCCGCCAACCGCATCGGTCCGCTGGCGCACGGCCGGGGCATGTGCGTCGGCCTTCGGCGGCACCGCCGCCCAGATCAGCCCGCCGCCCCAATCGTAAATGACATCGCCCCCGGTCTCGCGCGCCAATTGAGTGCCGAGCGCCGCGCCCGATGCCGGCGGGCAGACGATCCGCCACACCGGCCAGGCGCCGAGCGCGCCGCCGGCCGCGAACGGCAGCACGTCGCGGACGGTGGCCCACAGCGTGGCGGAGGCGGCGTCCTCGATCAGGGTCGCAGTTCCGAACGGCGCAAGCATCTCGCGCAGCGAGCCGGCGCGATGGGCGGCGGAGGCTGTGATGCCCTCGAGCCGCAGCACGGTCAGCGCCTCGCCTTCGCCGGCGACGTCGCCGAGCCCGTCGGCCTTGGCCCGGAATGCCGATTTCGGCAGGTGCGCGGCGGCGGAGACGTCGTAGGGCGAGCCGAGCGCCGCGGTCATCGCCTTGTTGGCGACCGCATCATCCAGCCCGCGCAACAGCAGCGTCCGCTCGGCTTCGGGCTTGGGCATCACCTTCAGCGTCACCTCGGTCATGACAGACAGCGTGCCCCAGGAGCCCGCCAGCAGTTTGCAGAGGTCGTAGCCGGTGACGTTCTTCACCACCTTGCCGCCCGTCTTGAAGCTGTCGCCGAAGCCGGAAACGGCATGCGCCCCCAGCAGATGATCGCGCGCCCCGCCCGCCTTGATCCGGCGCGGGCCGGCGAGCCCGGCCGCGATCATGCCTCCGATGGTGCCCAACGCGGGCGTGCCGAGCAGCGGCGCGGTGTTGACAGGCTCGAAGGCGAATTGCTGGTTCTTGGCGTCGATCAGCGACAGCACGTCGGCCAGCGGCGCGCCGGCCTGGAGCGTCACGATCAGTTCATTGGGTTCGTAGGAGGTGACCGAATTCAGCGCCGAGACGTCGAGCACGGCGTTGGTTGCCATGGCGTGCCCGATGCTGCGCTTGCTGCCATGACCGATGATCTCGAGCGGCTGCTCATTGGCAATCGCCGCGCGCACCACCTCTTCGACGTCTCTGGCGTCTCTGACCTTGAGCGTATCCACGACTGAGCCGGTATCCAAGTTTAGAGCGGAAAGCAAATATGCAGCATTGCAACGAGGCCGGTGCAATTGCCACTAGAACCGCGGGATGTCCGGAAACGCCAGCTTGCCGGCGTGGACATGCATGCGGCCCAGCTCGGCGCAGCGGTGCAGGGTCGGAAACACCTTTCCGGGATTGAGCAGGCCTTGCGCATCGAAGGCGCATTTCAGCCGCTGCTGCTGGTTCAGGTCGATCTCGGTGAACATGTCGGGCATCAGGTCGCGCTTCTCGATGCCGACGCCGTGCTCGCCGGTGAGCACGCCGCCGAACTCGACGCAGGCGCGCAGGATGTCGGCGCCGAAGGCTTCGGCGCGCTCGATCTCGCCGGGCTTGTTGGCGTCATAGAGGATCAGCGGATGCAGATTGCCGTCGCCGGCGTGGAACACGTTGGCGCAGCCGAGCTGGTATTTCTCCGAAAGCTCGCGAATGCGCGCCAGTGCCTTCGGCAGCGCGCCGCGCGGAATGGTGCCGTCCATGCAGAGATAGTCGGGCGAGATGCGCCCCACCGCGGGAAAAGCGGCCTTGCGCCCGGCCCAGAACAAATTACGTTCGGCCTCCGAATTGGAGATCTGCAGCGTCACCGAGCCGCAGCCTCTTGCGATGGTCTCGACGCGCGCGATCAGCTCGTCGACCTCGATCTTGGGGCCGTCGAGCTCGATGATCAGCAGCGCTTCGACGTCGAGCGGGTAGCCGGCATGGACGAAGGCTTCGGCGGCGTGAATCGCCGGCTTGTCCATCATCTCCATGCCGCCAGGAATGATGCCGGCGCCGATGATGCGCGCCACACATTCGCCGGCAGCCTCGACCTCTGCAAAGCCGACCATCAGCGCCCGCGCCGTCTCCGGCTTTTGCAGGATGCGCACCGTGATCTCGGTGATGACGCCGAGCAGCCCTTCCGAGCCGGTGATGACGCCCATCAGATCGTAGCCGGGGTTTTCCGCCGACTTGCCACCGATGCGCAGGATCTCGCCGCTCATCAGGACAATCTCGCAACCGAGCACGTTGTTGGTGGTCATGCCGTATTTGAGACAGTGCACGCCGCCGGAATTCTCCGCGACATTGCCGCCGATCGAGCAGGCGATCTGCGAGGACGGATCGGGCGCATAGTAGAAGCCGGCATGCGCGACTGCCTGGCTGATGGCGAGGTTGGTGACGCCGGGCTCCGTGACGACGACACGGTTGTCGAAATCGATCTCGCGGATGCGCTTGAACTTGCCGAGGCCCAGCAGCACGCCGTCCTCCAGCGGCAGCGCGCCGCCCGACAACGACGTGCCGGAGCCGCGCGGCACCACCTTGATGCCCTGCGCGGCACAATATTTCAGGACCAGCGAAACTTGTTCGGTGGTGTCGGGCAGCACCACGACCATCGGCGGCTGCCGGTAGGCGGTCAGCCCGTCCGATTCATAGGTCCGCATCTCGGCCGCGCTGTCGATTACGCCCTCGCCGGGCACGATGGCGCGCAAGGCTGCAACGATCTCGGCGCGGCGCGCAAGCACGGCCTGGTCGCTCGCGGGCATCATGATGGCCATGTTACGAAACCTTCGTCCGGCATTGGAATTTGTTCCGGCAAATCAATCATGTCTGCCCGCGTTTGGGTAGGGTCCTCCGAAGGTCGCATTGCTTTGTTGCAGCGCAAGTTCTCTCTGAGGCAAGTCTGCTATCAGGAAACCTGTCAGGGTTTGGCGGCTTGTCCATGTGCACCGGACCTGCCAAAACCACGACCCACCCTCTGACCCCGGGAAGAGACGAACAGCTATGACAAAATTGACTTTCGGCGCGCTGGTTGCCTTCGCCACGATTGCCTCAGCGTCCACCGCGATGGCGCAGGACGCCGCGGCCGGCAAGACGTCGTTCAACAAGTGCCTGGCCTGCCATGCGATCGGCGAAGGCGCCAAGAACAAGGTCGGCCCCGAGCTCAACGGGCTCGACGGCCGTCATTCCGGCACCGCGCCCGACTACAACTATTCCGACGCGAACAAGAATTCCGGCATCACCTGGAACGAGGCGCAGTTCAAGGAATACATCAAGGACCCGAAGGCCAAGATCCCCGGCACCAAGATGGCGTTCGCCGGCATCAAGAACGAGACCGAGATCAACAATCTGTGGACCTACGTCTCCCAGTTCGACAAGGACGGGAAGATCAAGCACTAAGCGCTCAAAAGGCGGCCGCTACTCGGCGGTCGCCTGCGCCGGGGCGATCTCGCCGATCATCGTCTCGATCTCCGTCTCGACGAGACCCGGCACCGCTGTCTGCACCATGTGACCGAGATCGGGCAGCACGATCAGCTTTGCATTCGGCACGGTCGCGGCGAACGGCCGGGCGTGGATATCGGTCTTCACCGTCGTGTCGGGCGCACCGGCAATGATCGTGACGGGCACCCTGATCTCGCCGTAGCGCGGAGCCTGCGCGGCCACCGACGCCTTCAGCGTGACGAGATCGTAGGCATTGGCGATGAATTCGCGCGGGCGCAGCAACAGCGGCGTCGCGGACTCCTTCACGAATCCATCAGGCATCGTCTGCGGCAGGAACACATTGCGTGCTCCTGCTTCGGTGACGAAATAGCCCAGCGGCAGTGTGATGGTGTAAGCCAGCAGCGGGCCGATGACCGGCATTGCGACGATCTCGTTGTAGCGGCCGACGCCGCCGCGCCAGGGATGGGTCACCGGGGCCAGCATTACGAGGCCGGCGACGCGGCTCGCATGATCGAGCGCGAGCCGCGCGCCGAGCGCGCCGCTCCAGGAATGCACGACGAAGACCGCGCGATCGACCCCAAGCTTGTCCAGCGCTTCGTCGATCATCCGCGCCTGGATCTCCGGCGTCGAATCCTGCCGCCGTGCGCGGGTGCTCCAGCCGTGACCGGGACGGTCGATCAGAATGACGCGATGGTTGCTGGCGAGCCCATCGCCGAGCGGACGCCGCATCACCTCGAGGTTCGAGCTCGCGCCGTGCAGCATCACGATCGGCAGGCCCGCCTCGCGCGGGCCGATATCGACGACGTGGAGCGTCGCGCCGTCGACCTCGATCATCCGGCCCTGCGGCGGAAAGGCACGCTGCACGGCGACAATTCCGGCCTGCGTGACCAGCGCCAGCAGCACCAGCGCCGTCACGGCTGACATCACGATCATGAGGAGCGTCCGGGCAATCCAGGGCACATTTGGAGTTACGATTTAGGCTGGCGGCAGTTTCGCGCAAGCAGGCTCGGCGCTTCACAGGAATTGCCGCCCTGTGGATATGTGCATAATTCGAAGGCTGGAAAATTCAATGGAATCAACGGCCGTGTCCAGCCATTCACAAGCCTCGGACCAGCTTCATGCGGCCGTCATCGCGGCTTCCTTATAATCGCCACGGTCGGTTCCGCCATCTAGACGCGGATGGGCGCCGATCGCTCCTCGCAACTTCAGGGGATTGCGGGAAAGACCGGCAGGATTGTCCTGGTTTGAACCGGAGGATTTTCGATGAGCTTCAGATCGAATGACACCGCAATCGACGAGATCATCGCGAGCTGCAACGGCGATTTGCGCGGCGCCGTGCGGGCGCTGCTCCTGATCAACGAGCATCTCGAGACGGAACTCGCAAAGGCCTATGCCGCCGCCGCCGATCGCGGCCTCGCCGAGCGCGGCACCAGCGTCCTGCACTAGGCTGCAAGGCTAGCCTGCGCTGTCCTCGGCCTTTTCCTCGTCCGGCGTGAGCGCGGGACAGGCTCCGATGGTCGAGCGCGCCAGCTTGGCATCGGCCTTGGATTTATAGGGGCCGTCGCCGAACCAGATGTCGCCGTTGATGACCGGATTGCTGGTCACGATGTTGCATTTGCCGGTGGCGCGATTGCCGACCACCCAGAACATCCCGTCGGCGAGGCTCATCGTCCCCGACGCCAACAGCAAGCTGCAAGCAAAGATCAGACGCTTCATGGCTTTTGCTCCTGCCATGCAGGTAGACCTGCGGCGGTGCCGACAACAGTCCTCGCGACATCGCGCCTCGGATCGTGGTTAATCGGCGCGCGCCGCAACCGCTCCAGAAATGATCAACTTATCGGCTAGATGTCTCGGCCTTCGACCTTCTCGGTCAAGGCCTTCACCTGCTCGGGGATCTTCTCGAGGTGCGGATTGACGGCGAGCGCCTTGCGGTAGGCCTCGAGCGCGCGCTTCTCGTCGCCAACGTCCTGCATGATCATGCCGAGACCTGCGAGCGCGCCGAAATGACGGGGCTCTCTGATCAAGACCTCGCGGATGTCGGCGAGCGAACGGGCATAGTCGTTCTGCATGTAATAAAGCGTGGCGCGCCGGTTCCAGGCTTCGACGTAGTCGGGCCGGAGCTTGATGACGGAATCGAGCAACTTGATCGCGACGTCGATCTTCTGTGCATCGACGGCCGCCTTGGCGCGCGCCATCAGCAGCGCGGCAGTGTCGCTCGGGGTCTGCAGCCAGATCGCCCAGATCCGCGCCTCGACGTGTCTGGCGCTGGCATCGTCGGGGGCGGCTTTCAGCGCACCGAACAGGAAATCGAGATTCTTGGTGCGATCGACCTTGGGCAGCTTGGCCGGCGCCTCCGGCAGCTTCTTCTGCTGCTTCGCCGGCGGGGCGGGATCATTCTGCGCCAGCGCCGGCGCAAGGCCGGCGGTGCCGAGGACCAAGGCCAAGCACAGCATGCGCGGATGAAAGAATCTCACGGTCATGGTGAAAGTCTAAACGCGCAAAGCCGCCCTTGCAAAGCAAAGGCGGCGTCAAACTCGTGTGAAACCGTGGTCTTGCGGGGCGCGCGAAGGCGACCGCGAGGGCAATCAGCCTTTTGGCGGATCAGCCCTGGCGAGCCTTGAAGCGGCGCTGCACCTTGTTGATCACATAGACCCGGCCCTTGCGACGGACCAGGCGGTTGGCGCGATGGCGACCGCGCAGCGACTTCAGCGAGTTACGGACCTTCATGGCAGAATCCTGAACGTTCGAAAGGCCGTGTTCGGCACTACCGTTTCGGCACGCGCGAATGTGGCAAAATGAAATCTTTCCCGCTGGCGGACCGGCCGCCCGGGACGGGGCGGTTCTTAAGGCATGGCGGGAGGTCATGTCAATGTTAACTGGCCGGTTCCCCTCGGCCAAATCGCGAAAACAACCCCATGCACAGTAGAAACGGCCGGATCGGTCTAATTCCGACCGGTCTCACGGTTTAGGCCCAGCAACGCCTTGCCAAATTCGTTATATCATATAATCAATTTGGCAACCCGTCGGGAGGAAACCAATGCCCAAGCTGAAGCTGCCTGATATCGACAAGGTCGTCGCGATCGACATTCACACCCATGCCGAGGAGCCCTGCGGCTGCCATCCCGACGACGGCTATGACGACTTCCAGGCGCAGATGGCGGAATACTTCAAGTCGCCGAACAAGCATCCGCCGACCGTGCCGGAGACCGCGGCCTACTACCGCTCCAAGAACATCGCCGCCGTGATCTTCCCGGTCGACGCCGAACGCGAGACCGGCTTCCGCCGCTACAACAATTACGAGATGATCGAGGCCGCCTCCGACCATCTCGACGTCCTCATCCCCTTCGTCTCGATCGACCCGCACAAGGGCAAGCTGGGCGCCCGCGAGGCGCGCAAGCTGATCGAGGAATACGGCGTGCGCGGCTTCAAATTCCATCCGACCATGCAGGGCTTCTATGCCAACGACCGCATGGCCTATCCGCTCTACGAAGAGATCAACAATGGCGGCGCGATCGCGCTGTTCCACACCGGCCAGACCGGCGTCGGCTCCGGCATGCCCGGCGGCATGGGCATGCGGTTGAAATATTCCAACCCGATGTACATGGACGACGTCGCGGCCGACTTCCCCGACCTCAAGATCATCCTCGCGCACCCCTCCTTCCCCTGGCAGGAGGAGGCGCTGTCGGTCGCGACCCACAAGCCGAACGTCTATATCGACCTCTCCGGTTGGTCGCCGAAATATTTCCCGCCGATCCTGGTGCGCTACATCAACTCGATCCTGCAGGACAAGATGCTGTTCGGCTCGGACTGGCCCGTCATCACGCCGGACCGCTGGCTGTCGGACTTCGCCAAGATCGACATCCGCGACGAGATCCGGCCGAAGGTGCTGAAGGCCAACGCGCGCAAGATTCTGGGAATCTAGCTGCGGTCTCTCAACGCATCGCGGGCTTCGATCGCATGGATCGAAGCCCTCACGTCAAGCGCTCGAGACTTCAGACCTGCGTCAAAGGGCCGACTGCCAGCCATTGCCGCCGTCATTGCGAGGATCAGCGCCCTGGAGCGCAAGCGGCAAAGCATGCCAGCCTCCGTTCAGCGACCGAACGATCCGACACGGGCGCAATCGTTCAATTGACGGGGACGCTGCGCGATTCGGCCGCTTGGGTCGGAGCATTCTGCACCATTGATCGCCGGTCCTTCACATAGGCGAGAGGCACTCCGAACCTCTCCACCGTAGCGACAATCTTGCCATCAAGATCCTGATCGCAGTTCATGTGGGTCGGTGCGATGAAAAATTCGGACTGATTCCACTCAGGCTTGAAGTCCCAGCGCAGTTGCGGGAGCGTGACGGTGCGTTCGAAAGACTTGCGATCGCCGCACGTGGCCACCGAATAGACCTTCGCCGACTCGAGCCCCTTGGGTGTCGTTGTCCTGACATAGGCCTCGAGCCGGTGGATGGCCTCGGGCATGCTGTTGAACCAGTAGTCGAGGTCATAGCGGCGGAAGGCGCCGGCCAGACCGCCAACCAGCGAATTGTAGTAGAGGTTCTCGTAAGGATGCAGGCGATACAGGACGCTGGCGTCCCATGTGAGGCCTGTGCCGATCACCGCGGCGCAACAGGCGGCCATGACGCGGCTCCGAGAACCGGTCATCGCAAGCAGCTTGTTGAGCCCGACGCCGGCCAACACCGCCAGCGGCGGAATGACAAACAGGAAGTGGCGCATTCCGGTAAAGGCCGGTCCTCGGAATACGACCTGACAAGCGACCGGGAAGGCGATCGCCAACGACAGAACCGCGACATCCTTCTGTTGCTCGAGCAATTTGCCGCGCAGATTCGCCATTGCCGCAGCAACGGCCAGCGTCGCTCCGGCAAGTGTCAGGGGAGACGTTCGGATCATGATATAGACCGGGACATATGCGCGTGGCACGTCGCCCATCTCGTAGACCTGGCCGGCAAAGAGGGTGCGAATTGGGTAGTCGAAGTCCGAAAACGCGAGCAGGCCGCGGATGGGATTCATCGGCGACAGCGCGGACCAGGGCCAGGCCACGATCATGACGAGATAGGCGAGCCCAAGCGCCGGCAGCAGGCGTGCCGCTGCCGCCGTCGAATGGCGCCTTGCGCCCTCGGACCACGGCAAGTACAGGGCCATGGCGAAGCCGACCTGAACGAGGATCAGCAGTCCGAGAACTCGCAGGCCAAGAGCCGCTCCTGTCAGCAGGCCCAGTGCCAGGATGTCGGAACGAGAGGGCGACGACATCCGCCGGCCCATGCGGATCAAGACCAGCGTCGCGCCGATCATGGCCACGGCAAAGGGAATGTCCTTCGTGTGGTTGAACATGGCCCCGTACCACGGACCGCACAGCGCAAGGCTCAGCGCCGCCAACAAGCCCGCACGCGGGCCGGCCACGAGGCGCGCCGTCGCCGCCGTTGCGGCGATCCCGCCGACCCCGATCAGCGCACACAGGATGTGCCGCAGGTCAAAAACATCGATCGGAAGCAGCCGCCCCAGCGCCACCGCAACGACGTCGAACAACCCACCATAGAGGTAGAGGTTGTCCAGGTTGAACACGTCGCGATCTCTCAGACCGCTCAGATAGTAGTCCAGGATCAGTTGACCGTACCGATGTTGGACGACTTCGTCGTTGGAGACCGCGTAATCCCTGAACGTATAGAGGACCGCGACGGCCAGCGCCGCGACGAGCGCGAGCGTGGCCCGGTCGAAGGCATCCGTCGGCAGCCATCTGCCGGATGCGTGGAGTCGACCACCGGATGGCGCCGCCACGTTCGGTGGACGATCGTCCACTCCACGCGGTCCAAACGACATCGAGCGGCGCGCAGTCGTCATGCGGAGCGCACCGGAAGCGGCTTGTGCCGGCGCGCCGCTGCGCTCAGGGCGCGCCTGTACCAGGTGAAGAGCAGCGCCACGCCGCACATGATCAGGATGCCGATCACGCCGACGGCGATATGGGCGACGAAACCCGCGGATGTTTCGGTCAGCGCGGCGTAGCCGATGAAGGACAACGCGACACCGAGCGAAAAGATCTGCAGCGAATATTGACCGCACAGGATCAGTGGCTGCGCCCATGGCGATTCCAGTCCACGCCATCCGTTCGGCACGAATCGCAGCGCCACCACGGCCAGCGCGAGGAAGTGGCCGAAGCGCAGGATGTCGAGATCAGTCTTGTCGATCGGGTAGATGAGCCAGACGAGCCATGCCGGCATGAATCCGGCAATGGATGGGAGATACCAGGTCAGCGTCACGAGGAAGCAGGCCACGATGTAGCCCACGGCGATCCAGAACACCACGGGCGAATCGATCAGCGGCGAGATCCTCCTGCCTCCGCCGAGCGCACACCAGGCGCCGAACACGAACAGGAGCTGCCAGGCGAAAGGATTGAACGACCAGAAGCCGGCGGGATAGCTCGACAAATGCAGGTCGTAGCGGATGGTGATCGTGTAGAGCGCGATCGAGATGGCGAGCGGAAAATCGGCCCGCCATTTCGCCAGCAAGAGCACCAGGGGTAACGCGCTCATCAGCACCACATAGAGCGGCAGGACGTCCATGTTCAGCGGACGATATCGCAGCAGCAGCGCCTGAATCATCGCCGGGCCCGGGTCCCTGAAGAACTCCGTGACTTCCGTCTCCTGCATGTAGAACCCGTTCCCGGTGAGGCCGGTGACCACGGCAACTGCGGCAATCAGCACCGAGAACAGCAGGATATGGGCGCAATAGATCTGCCAGACACGTCGCAGGATGCGTGCGCTTCCGATCACGAAGCCGGCTTCGAACAGCGTCCGTCCATAGACGAAGGCGGCCGTGAACCCCGAGAGGAAGATGAAGATTTCGGCGGCATCGCTGAAGCCGTAGCTGCGGATCGTGAACCACGCGAGGACGTCGGGAGAAACGTGATCGATGAAGATCAGCCACAAAGAGAGCCCGCGGAACAGGTCTATTCGCAGCTCCCTCTCCCCGCTGATCGTCGGCAGGGTCGCGGCCGGCGCCGCTGCCAGCAACGGCCAGATGCCGCGTGTCACGGCGGTTGGAGCGTCAAGGGAAGGCGTTGGGGTACCCTCGTCAGTACCCGACAGCTGCATTGGAAATCCTCGCCACCTAACGCTGCCGCACCGAGCTGAATGAATGGGAACCCTAGAGATTCCGTTCCCAACCGCTATTGATCTGCGTCAAGACTGCGGTTGTCACGAGCGATCACCGCTTCCGGTTCGGAGCAGGTGCGTCAAGACCGTAGACGCGGCCACTTGCCGCGACAAAGCGAGCTCATTCTTCCAGATAGGCTTTGACCTTGCCTTTCCTCACCGCCGCCTTCAGGACGGCATGGTCCCGCTCGGCCTGATCAGCATAGTCGACCGCAAAGCGGCTCACCGCCCGATCGAACTCGTCACTGGATGACCCGAGATAGCCGCTGATCGTAGCCGATATCTCGCTGACCTTGGCATGCGCGCGTGCCAGAACCCAGCCGCAGGCCGTCGAATAGACCTCCAGAAGGTTCGCGTCGAACGTTTCGATCAAGGGCTTTATCTTGGCGTCGCGGAGCTGTCGCACATAGAACTGGCGGTCGTGCGAACCGGTGAGCCACCCGAGGAATATGTCCGACGCAGGCTGCATGAGGCGCTGCCCCATGACCACACGCTGTCCGTGGTGACGATAGGCACTCCGTCCCGCATACGGCTCCAGCACGGACTGCGCCGCTTCCTTGACCTGTAGAAACAGCGGGCTGTCGGCCTCCGACATCATGAGGACGATCCAGCATCGCCGGCCCACACTTCCGACGCCGACGACCTTGATGGCCGCGTCGACCAGCCGGTAGCGATCGAACAGCTGACGCCGGTCATCGGACAGGGACTCCCGATAGGTGCCCAGGATCGATTCGAGAGACGAAAGGACATCGGGGGCGCGCGCCGTTTCCGGATGAAAGATGAGAGGAGGCTGTTCCGTGATGCGGATTTGCCCGCCGACGCTGCCGGCGAGCTTCGGAAAATCGAGCTCCGATCCCCTGTCTTTGGCGGCGTGATCGATCCGCCGCTGCAACTGCTTCCTCGCATTCTTCGGCGCGATCTTCATCACGTCCGCGGTGCCGACGTTCGTGTACCAGACCGCGAGCGGATCCATTCTGGAAAATTCGCGCATGCGCTCGCGATAGCTGCGCGCAGCAGCCGCAGCGCAATCGCGACCCTTGGCGTCGGACAGTCCGATCGATCGCGCGGCGAGCACGACCGAGGCGGCGAGACGCTTGACATCCCATTCCCATGGCGCCGGCGACGTCTCGTCGAAATCGTTGATGTCGAAGATGATGTGGCGTTCGGGAGTGGCAAAGCCCCCGAAATTCAAGAGGTGGCAGTCGCCACAGGCCTGCACGTTCAGTCCGGTACTGGGCGTCCGCGCCAGGTCGGCGGCCATGATGCCCGCGGAGCCACGATAGAACGCGAAAGGCGATTGCAGCATCCGGCCATAGCGGATCGGCACCAGTTCCTGCACCCGACCGGCATCCGACTTGTGCAGAATTTCGAGGGGGTTCGGCCGGCCCTTGAACGATTTCCAGCGGCCATGTTGCTCGCGCGGGACCTTGTCGCGAAGAGCCTTGCCGGCGGCGGAGCGATCGTCCGGGGAGATGATGTGCGCCGCCGTGCCTCCGGTCGGCTTCGTCTTCGCTTCAAATCTGTTGCTGGCACGATCCATCATGAGGCGGGGATTTATGAACGGGCTCATCGTCAATGTTTCCTCACGGAATCCCGGGAGCATTGACCTGGATCAAGCGATCGGCAGTTCGGCTGCATCAGCCTTCCCACTCATCAGCCGAGCGGGCGGACAGCATGACCGATGCGACAAACGCAATGGACAAGGTCGAGGGACGGGCGACGCGGCTGTCGTGGTTGCCGCCCGTTCGTTGGCTCGCGAATTATTCTGCGGCCTGGCTGCCTTCCGACGTCATTGCCGGGATCACGCTCGCAGCCTATGCAATCCCGGTGTCGCTTGCCTATGCCGCGCTGGCCGGTCTGCCTCCGCAGGTCGGGATCTACGGCTACCTGTTGGGCGGGATCGGCTACGCGCTGTTCGGATCTTCACGTCAGCTCGCGATCGGCCCCACTTCAGCCATATCGCTGATGATCGCCGGCACGGTGGGCGCGATGGCTGCCGGCGATGCCCTCCGCTACGCGCAGATCGCAAGCCTTGCAGCGTTTACCGTGGCCGCGCTCAGTTTGCTTGCATGGCTGCTGCGATTGAGTGCCCTGGTCAAGTTGATCAGTGACAGCATCCTCGTTGGATTCAAGGCCGGCGCCGGGCTGACCATCGCAATGACGCAGTTGCCGAGCTTGTTCGGCGTCAGCGGAGGCGGTCACAACTTCTTCGAACGAGTTTATCTGTTTGTCTCGCAACTCGGTCAGACCCAGCTGCCGGTTCTTCTAGTCGGGCTCGTGGCCCTCGTCCTGCTGGTCGCCGGTGAACGTCTGCTGCCGGGACGCCCTGTCGCACTCGGCGTCGTCGTGCTGGCCATCGTCGCGGCGACCCTGCTTGGCCTGCCGGCACTCGGCGTTCCCGTGACAGGTAAAATTCCATCTGGTCTGCCTAGCCTTGCTGCGCCGGCCCTGCGGATACGAGACGTCGAAGGCATCGTGCCGCTCGCGGGAGGATGTCTGTTGCTGGCCTACATCGAGGGCGTTTCCGCCGCACGAACCCTCGCGGCCAAGCATGGCTACGCCATCGATGCACGCCAGGAGCTTCTTGGCATCGGGGCCGCCAACCTTGCCGCAGCCATTGGACAAGGCTACCCCGTCGCAGGTGGACTCTCGCAGTCGGCCGTCAACGACAAGGCCGGCGCCCGCTCCGCGCTGGCGCTCGTCTTCGCCTCGATCACGCTGGCCTTATGCCTGCTTTTTCTGACGGGATCGCTCGAGAACCTCCCGAAGGCGGTTCTCGCCGCGATCGTCCTCACGGCAGTCTATGGCCTGTTGGACTTCCCGGCGATGCTCCGTATGTGGCACGTCAGCCGGCTGGACTTCCTGGCGGCGACGATCGCGCTCCTGGCCGTGCTCTGGCTTGGAATTCTGCACGGCATCCTGCTGGCGGCCCTGGCTTCGATTCTGCTGCTGCTCGCACGTGCGTCGCAGCCCCACGTCGCCTTCCTCGGAAGAATTCCGGGAACTGAGCAATTTTCCGACATGGAGCGTCATCCTGACAACGAGCCCGTGCCCGGCGTGATCGTGTTTCGGCCGGAGGCCTCGCTGATCTATCCCAACGCCGACGCCGTGCTGGAAGCGGTCCTGACCCGTGTTCAATCCACCCCCGGCCCGATCCGACTGGTGGTCTGCGACCTGTCGGCCTCGCCCTTCATCGATCTCGCCGGCTCGCGGATGTTGCGCGACCTGGAAGCTGAACTTTCCGGCCGCAGCATCACACTGCGGATCGTAGGCGCCCACGGAAGAGTGCGCGATCTCCTGCGCGCCGATGGCCTCGAGGACAAGGTCGGAGGCATCGACCGAACCGCCACGGTCGAGAAGGTGCTCCTGGTATCATTGAGACAGACAGGCTGATCTTCTCCGCCAAAGGAGGCCGATGTGAAGACTGTCGACGTCATCTATCGATATCAGGCAGATGCGCCCGCGAGATCCCGACCGTCCGGCAGCAGCGAAGCGCGGCTTCGTCTCGATGAAGGCAATCGGGCATTCGCGGCGCTGCTCGATCAGGTCAAAGATGAATTCGGGCGGACGGAGAGGATCGTGCCGGTCGACGCACGTGACCTCGGCTTGATCTCCCGCGAGGCCGGGCTGCCGACCCAGCATCCCTTCGCCGCCGTGCTCGGCTGCTCGGACGCCAGAGTGCCGATCGAGCTCATTTTCAACGAAGGTCCGAACGACCTCTTCGTCGTCAGGGTGGCAGGCAATGTGCTGGGCCCGGATGTGCTGGGCAGTTTGAAGTTTGCTGTCGAGCATCTGGGCGGCAGTCTGAGGCTCATCGTTGTCCTGGGACATAGCGGATGCGGCGCCGTGACCAGCGCCGTCGATCTGTTCCTGAATCCGCGAGACTACGTGTCGCTCGCAACGAAGCATTCGCTGCGCAACATTCTGGATCGCCTGCTGGTCGTCATTCAGACCTGCGCAAGGAAGCTGGCCACGACCTTCGGACCGGACGTCGTTCAGCGACCGCAATACCGGGAGGCCCTGATCGAGGCATCGGTCGTCACGAATGCTGCGCTCGCGGCCTACTCGATCCAGGAGGCGGTGGGGGCGACGAACGACGCAGAAGGCCTGCGAGCGGTCTATGGTGTCTATCTGCTCGAGAACCGGGAGGTATGGGCACCGCGTCCGGGAGAAGCGCAGACCGTCGGTCTTGCGGCAGCCCCACATGACCTTGCCGGATTTGTCGATCTGGGAGACGCCATTGTCAGGTCGGAGCGGATTGCCCACCTCCTCAAATGAGCAATTGCGTCGCTCGGACGGCAGCGTCGGATGGCAGCATCTTGATTATTTCGACCGGGAGCCTGATGGCATTCGGACAATCATTTACCGGACGCAGCATCGATCTGCCCGGCCGTACTCCGCGCAGGCGGGCGCAATTCGCCGTTCAGCCATCCCTTTACGATTGCCGATTTGAGCGGATCGAGCGCCCATTCGCCTGACGCGCAATCGGTCGTCCCAAGGGGAACGCGCAATTCGATGCGAACGCGCTTGCGACTATCTTGGTAGCGCTTCAATCGTTGCGACCATGTTTGGATGCGCATTGGCTGGCCCGTGCGACAGTGAAGCGCCCGTTTTCGATCGTGGGAGGTTGCCCCTGACAACGAGCTAGTTTCGATCCGGATACGTGGCTCGCGCCATTGTCCCAAAGGGAAGCCGCACCGCTCACGAAATTTGCGCTGGATCAAGGACGCCTTAGCGGCGTACTTCGCGTCATTCGCGACGGTCACAGTTGCAATGGCGGACTTCCTCTGTGTCCTGGTAAGATGATAGTCATGCTCACGCCCTCAAGCGGGGTTGTTGTGACCGCAAACGGCCAGGAAGGACAGCCGATGCCAATCAAAGCCGTCGTCTTCGACGCTTACGGGACGCTCTACGACATCCAGTCCGTCGCAGAGATCACCGAGGACGCGTTTCCGGGCTATGGCGAGATCATCACGCAGGTCTGGCGGATCAAGCAGCTCGAATACACCTGGTTGCGATCGCTGATGCGGCGCTATCAGGATTTTGCCGCCGTCACCCGCGACTCGCTGGCCTATACGCTGCGCATTCTCGGGCTCGCCTATGAGAGCGAGGCCTTCGATCGCGTCATCGAGAAATATCTGCATCTAGATCTCTATCCGGACGCGACGACCGCGCTCGCCGCGCTGAAGCCGCGCAAGCTGGCGATCCTCTCCAATGGCAGCCCTGACATGCTGGACGCGCTGGTGCGCAACTCCGGCCTCGACCGCCTGCTCGACGCCACCATCAGCGTCGACGCCAGGAAGATCTTCAAGCCGAGTCCGCAAGCCTATGAGCTGATCGGCGAGGTGCTCGGCACCGCGCCTGAAGAGGTGCTGTTCGTCTCCTCCAATCCCTGGGATGTCGCCGGCGCGAAATCATTCGGGCTGAACGTCGCCTGGATCGAACGGGTGACGCCGGAGGCGATGGCGCTGGCTTGCGTCGAGAACGAACTCGTGGCACCGCTGACCATGTTCAAGGCGATCCGCACCCAAATGGACGAACTCGGCTTTGCGCCGGATCATCGTGTTCGTTCACTCTCGGAACTGGCCGGGATCGTCAAGGGATGACCCGGACATCGCCGCCCGCCCGTAAGTCTGGAATGAGCTGACTGGAATGAGCCTGGAATCCGTTCGCGCCTTCTTCGCCGAGAAAGCCCCCGACATCTCCGTCATCGAATCCCCGATCAGTTCGGCGACCGTGACGCTGGCAGCCGAAGCCTACGGCGTCGAGCCCGGAATGATCGCCAAGACGCTGAGCTTGCGCGTCGGCGAACGCGTGATCCTGATCGTCGCGGCCGGCACCTCGCGCATGGACAACAAGAAGGTCAAGGCGCAGTTCGGCGGCAAGCCGAAGATGCTGGGTTTGGAGGAGGTCGCCGAGATCACCGGCCACGAGGTCGGCGGCGTCTGCCCGTTCGGGCTCAAATCGCCGCTGCCCGTCTATTGCGACGTGTCGCTGAAGGCATTCGACATCGTGGTGCCGGCCGCGGGCTCGACCCACAGCGCCGTGCGTATCACGCCGGATCGCTTGGCCGAGTTGACCGCGGCCGAATGGGTCGATGTCTGCGAGCACAAACCGTAAGGCGCGACGCGGGATGCCTGATGCATTTGCCGGCCAGGGAGGCTAGCATGGCGACCATGACCGACGACAAGATGAAACGACGATTGACCACCGTGCTGTGCGCCGACGTGTACGGCTATTCGCGTCTCATGGAAGCAGACGAGACCGGAACGCTGGAGACGCTGCGCCGCTACCGCACGGCCATCGCGCGACTGGTCGAGCGTCACGACGGCCGCATCGTCAATACCTGGGGCGATGCCGTGATCGCCGAGTTCGCCAGCGTCGTCGAGGCAGTGCAATGCGCGGTCGAGATTCAGCAGGAGATATCCAGTTCGGATTCGGACGCGCCCCAGGCGAGCCCGATGCGGTTTCGCATCGGCATCAACCTCGGCGACGTGATGGTTGATGGCACCGACATCTATGGCGACGGCGTCAATATCGCATCGCGCCTGCAAGAGCTCGCCGACCCCGGCGGCGTCGTGATCTCGAGCTCCGTCTACGATCAGGTGCACAACAAACTATCCGTTGGCTTCGACTGTCTCGGCCAGCGCCCGATGAAGAACATTGCCCCCCTGACCAGTTACCGGCTGACCCTGGGCGGCCAAGCCGCCGGATCAGCGAGCTTCCCGGGCGAGGAAACCGCAACGTCCACAGCGCGAGCGCGCGCTCCGCGGATGGAGGACAGGCGCGAGCCATCGTCGTCGAGCAACGTCGTCTCGAATTGGCTCGGAAAGCTGCCCCGGCCGGTTGCAGCGGCGCTCACGGTGTCGGCCTTCCTGATTCTGATCAATCTGTTCACGGGCGCGCATAAGATCTGGTTCCATTGGCCCGTCGCAGCCATTCTCTTCGGTGTCGCCTTGCGGACGGTGCTTGGACATCGACCCGAATCGGACAGCAAGGGCGAGCGCTGAAGGAGGCGGCCCGGCCGCATCGTCGCGCCGAGCGCTGCGTGCCGAACGCTGGACGGCGCTAATCGTCGTCATCGTCATAAGGCCGCGGCTGCAGCTGCTGAGGTGGCGGCGGCAGCGCATTGTCATAGCGCGGCGGCGGTGCAGCGCGATTGCGCGGGACCTGCTGTTGCGGCGACATCTGGTTGTTGGACTGGAACACGGCGCGACAGCCGCTGGAGAGTTGCGGCGTGTTCTCTCGCAGACACGCGGTGATGCGTCCCACATCCGGAATCTGGTCGCTGCACAGGCGCCAGACATCGGGCGTGCAGGCCATCTGCTGCTCCATGGTTCCGCGATATTCTTCGGCGAATGCTGCGCTCTGCGCGACGATGCCGCCGATCGCAAGCGCCATACCCAGCGCAATAGGCTCTGTCCGCATGGTCCTGATCCTTCCCGATTGTCCCCGGATGCTCATCAATCAATGAGGCGGGAGCCGGTTCTGGACCAACAACTAAATGTGAAAGGGCCGCTGGAACCTATTCCTAAGCCCACCACGGATTCACGCCTTTGCTTTTCCGCGCGGCTTCCGCTTGCAGGTGCCCGGCAGCTTGGCCGCAAGGAAATCGCCGAGGGCTTCGACGCGCGCGGGGCGTGGGCCGCCGGGCGGGGTTACGAGATGCACGGCGCCTTCGGCTTGCTTCCAGTCTTTCAGGATCACCTCGACTTCGCCGGAGGAGATGGCTTCACCGACGATGAACTCGGGCAGCTCGGCGATGCCGAGGCCTGCGATCAGCGAGGGCATCACCGCTTCGCCGTTGTTGACGCGAAGCAGCCCGCCCGGACGCACGCTGGCCTGCTCGCCGGCGGAATTGGTGTAGTGCCAGATGTTGGGCGTCGAGAGATAGGCGTAAGCGAAGCATTTGTGCTGGGCCAGATGCATCGGATGCGTCGGCCGGCCGTGCTTCTTCAGGTACGATGGCGCTGCGACCGTGAAGCGGGGCATGGTGAAGAGCCTGCGCGCGATCAGCGAGGAGTCCGGCAGCCGCGCGATCCGCACCGCCATGTCGAAACCCTCGCCGATGAGATCGACGGTCGCATCGCTCAAATGCAGGTCGACCGAAACTTCCGGATAGGTCTCGAAGAACTCCGGCAGCAGCGGCGCCACCGCCTTGATACCGAAGGTCATGGGCACGGCGAGCCGCACCAGGCCGCGCGGCGCGACCGACTGCGCCAGCGCCTCGTTCTCGGCCGCCTCGCCGTCGGCGAGCAGGCGCGTGGCGCGGTCGGCGAGCTTGTGGCCGGCATCGGTCAGCGCGAGGCGACGCGAGGTGCGGTTGAACAGGCGGGCCCCTAGCCGCTCCTCCAGGCGGGTGACCGCCTTGGACACCGTGGCCTTGGACATCGCGAGCTCGCTCGCGGCACCCGCAAACGACCGTAACTCCACGACTTTTGCGAAAATCGCGAGCGCCTCGAAATCGGGGAGTTTTGCCATGGGGTCAATCCATACGGTCTATTTATCGAAACAATGCGTTTCAACAGTTTCTATTTCTATACCACAGACGGAGGCTTATCCAAGGGCCATCAGACATTCAGGAATGGAGAAATCCAATGACCAGGAAGCTCTCAGGCAAGGTTGCCCTCGTCACCGGTGGTTCGCGCGGCATCGGCGCGGCCTCGGCCCGCGCTCTCGCCGATCAAGGCGCGGACGTCGCCATCAGCTATGTCGCCTCGCCCGAAAAGGCCGAAGCCGTCGTCACCGAACTGAAGGCCAAGGGCGTCAAGGCCCGCGCCTACAAGGCCGACCAGGCCTCGTCGAAGGACGTGACCAAGCTCGTCAACGACGTCGCCAGGGAATTCGGCCATCTCGACATCCTCGTCAACAACGCCGGTGTCGCCAATGGCGGGGCGATCGACGATGCCAACGCCGACACGGCCGCGCTGGAGCGGCAGGACCAGGTCAACGTGCATGGCGTGATCGCGGCGATCCGCGCCGCCTCGCAGTTGATGGGTGAAGGCGGCCGCATCGTCACGGTCGGCTCGATGCTCGCCGACCGCGCCTCGTTCCCCGGCCTTGCCGACTACGTCGCCACCAAGGCGGCCGTGGTCGGTTACACCAAGGGCGCGGCACGCGACCTCGGCCCGCGCGGCATCACCGTGAACGTGGTGCAGCCCGGCTCGATCGACACCGACATGAACCCGAAGGACGGCGGCGAGTTTGCCGAGACCCAGCGCAAGCAGCACGCGCTGCAGCGCTTCGGCCGTCCCGAGGAGGTCGCAGCCGGCGTCGTGTTCCTCGCAAGCCCCGAAGCCTCCTTTGTCACCGGCACCGTGCTCAATGTCGACGGCGGGTTCGGCGCCTGATCAGGCGCCACCACAGTCCAACAAGGAATTACGCAAATGATCGAACTCAGGCCTTTCAACAAACTCGGCGGCGCCGATCACGGCTGGCTGAAGGCCAAGCATCATTTCTCCTTCGCAAGCCACTATGATCCGAACAACATGGGCCATGGCGCCTTGCGGGTGTGGAACGACGACGAGATCGCGCCGAACACCGGCTTTCCCGCCCATCCCCACGCCAACATGGAAATCATCACCTATGTGCGCGAAGGCGCGATCACCCATCAGGACAGCCTCGGCAACGAGGGCCGCACCGTAGCCGGCGATGTTCAGGTGATGAGTGCCGGCAGCGGCATCCGCCACTCCGAGTACAATCTGGAGCCGACCAGGACGCGGATCTTCCAGATCTGGATCGAGCCGACGCTGCGCGGCGGTCAGCCGACCTGGGGCTCGAAGCCGTTTCCGAAGGCCGATCGTTCCGGCAAGCTCGTCACCATTGCGAGCGGCATCGACGGCGACACCGACGCACTGCCGATCCGCGCCGATGCGCGAGTGCTTGCCACCACGCTGAAGGCCGGCGAGAGCGCGGAGTACGAACCGCAAGAGGCGCGGCATCTTTATCTCGTGCCCGCGGCAGGCGCGGTCGAGATCAACGGCGTCCGCGTCAACGCCCGCGACGGCGCCGCGATCCGCGACGAGAGCAAGTTGAAGATCACCGCGCTCGAAGACTCCGAGCTCGTGCTGGTCGACGCCGCGTAACGCTCAACAACCAGCCATCACATCCAATCCAACGGAGACCACCATGACAAAAGTTCTCGTCCTCTATTATTCCGCCTACGGCCACATCGAAGCGATGGCCAACGCCGTCGCTGAAGGCGCGCGCGAAGCCGGCGCGACCGTCGACATCAAGCGCGTGCCCGAACTGGTGCCAGCCGAAGTCGCCAAGGCCTCGTATTACAAGGTCGACCAGGCTGCCCCGATCGCCAAGGTCGAAGACCTCGCGAACTACGACGCGATCATCGTCGGCACCGGCACCCGCTTCGGCCGCATGGCCTCGCAGATGGCGAACTTCCTCGACCAGGCCGGCGGGCTCTGGGCCAAGGGCGCGCTGCACGGCAAGGTCGGCGGTGCGTTCACGTCGACCGCGACCCAGCACGGCGGCCAGGAGACGACGCTGTTCTCTGTTATCACCAACCTCCTGCATTTCGGCATGGTGATCGTCGGCATGAACTACGGCTTTGCCGGCCAGATGAAGCTCGATGAGGTCACCGGCGGCGCGCCCTATGGCGCCACCACGATCACCGGCGGCGACGGCAGCCGCCAGCCCAGCGCCAATGAGCTCGCCGGCGCGCGCTATCAGGGGCGCCAGATCGCGGAGACCGCGAAAAAGCTGCACGGCTGAGCTTAGGCTGCAAGCAACCGCATGGCAGGTACGTCGCGGGCGGCATTCTCCGAAGGGAATGCCGCCCCATCTATGTGAGCAAACGATAGGGCTTACGACACGAATGGCTTTCGAACTTCTCCTGATCGCGCAGATGATCCGCAGGCCGGCACAGGCCGTTGCGCGCCGGTGGTATTGCCGCAGCCTGTTTCGTGCCTCGCGCGGGCGATTTCACTGCGCCGATTGCACGGGATCCTGACCGTCACGCCTGCGTGATGTCGCCGTGTGCCGGAATGCCGACGGCCGGCACGGACGCGGGCGCGGTTGAAAGCCACCAGCCGTCGCCGGCAAACCAGCAGGTGTCGTCGGGCGAGTCGCCTCGCCGCAACGACTGCACGCTCTCCCATCCCTTTGCGAACGCCTCGGCCAATCGCTTGCCTGCCTCCGCATCCTGAAGTCCCGCGCAGCCGATGAACTGGGCCCGGCTCAGGAATTTCGCCGGCCATGCCGTCGCCTCCTCCGGGCGCGTGATCATCAACATGCCGCCGAGCATGCCCTCCGGCGCCAGCGGAAACACCAGCCGGCCGCCTGGGCGCAAGGCTTCCAGCCACGCCGCAGCCGGCTGCGCCGCGCCGGCGCAGACATAGATCACGTCGACCTCAGGCAGATCGGCAGCAATACCCGAGCGCTCGCGCAGCTCGACCGTGGCGATGTCCTTCAGATTCTCTCGCGCGAGCGCCGACAGGCGTTCGTCGATCTCATAGGCATAGACGCGGCCGTTGGGCCCGGCGAGCTCGGCCAGAATGGCGGTGTAATAGCCGGTGCCCGCGCCGATCTGGAGCACGGTCTCGCCTTCCTTGACGCCGCAGCCGCTGAGCCAATAGGCGTGCGCGCCGGGCATGCCGATGTTGATGCCACGCGCCGGATCCAGCGCCAGCAGCACGTTCTGATAGAGGAAGGCGGGATCGTCATCGGGCGTGACGACATAGGGATGGCCGCCGAGCGAGATCCACCACGGCCCGGGCCCGGCGAAGGGCTCCCGCCTCACCTTGCGAAAGGCCTGTTCGAGGCGCGGATCCGTGGCCTTGGCCGCAGCGCAGATCAACTGCGCGTAGAACGCGCGATATTTCTCCGAACGATCCTTCATGTCGCCTCCTGGCCGAGGCGGTCACGATAGCACAATTGATGCGATCTTCGCGTGACCGCTGCAACCGGAAACGTCATACGTTTCAGCGGGTCTTGCCGATGGCGCGCGCGACAACGGCCGCAAGCTTCGGAAAGCGACGCAGGCCCTGCGCGGCATGGTCGCGCAGCATGTAAGGCAGCCCGCGCCAGGACAGCGCGACGCTGACATCGGTCAGCGGCACCGGTTCGGCGCCGAAGCGGCGCTTGTAGTCGTGATTGCCGATGCTGAGATCGAAACGCCGCACGCCCTGCGCATGCAGCGCCGCCATGGTGCGCTCGGTGACGAGCAGCCCAGGCGAGCAGTTCGCCCATGGCTTTCCGGCATGGCCGATGCGCAGCAAATAATAGGTCGCGCCGTATCTGACGCCGAACGTGGTCGCGACAATGCCCTCGTCGCAGACGAGCGCCGACACCACGGCGTAACCCTCCGCGACGCCCTGCCGAGCGACATCACGGTAGAAGCGGCCATGGGCCTCGTCGTTGAGGACGAAGCGCGAGCCGAGCTGCTGCATCCGCTCCTGCTGCTGCATGTCCATGACGTCGAGCAGCTCGTGGGCGCGCGACATGTCGGTCGCGATCTCGAACCGCGCGCCGTCGTGACGGCTGAAGACGCGCCAGCAGCGCGGCATCTGCATGCGCTTGATCGAGGCCTGGTAATCCGCGTAGTCGTCGCCAGTGAGCACGAGATTGCCGTTGAGCGAGCACGAGCCGAGCCGGCCGAGCGACACCAGCGGGTTCGGCTTGGCGCCGACATAGGCCGGCAGCTTCTTCAGGCGCAGCAGGTCGAAGCGATCAGGCAAGGCTCGCAAGCCGTCGACCAGCGCCATGCTAATCGCCCGTGCGCTGGCCGCATCGAAGCTTGGATCGCAGGCCAGGATCGGAGCGTTGTTGTCGGAGACGCCGAGATCGGCAAACTCGACGATGCGGATGCCGCGCCTGATGTGACTGAACATCGGCACCATCGCGATGTCCTTGCCGGTCACCGCGTCGGTGATGACGGCGATCAGCGGCGCGACGCCGTGAAAGGCTTCGTACCAGGCACCCAGCCAGTAACCATGCTGAAACGCGGTGCGATGGCCGGCGCTCAGGCGCAAAGCAGCCCGTCGCCAGTCACGCAAGAAATCGACTGAGATTCCCGACGTGCTGGACACCCGACCGTCTAGTTGCTCGACGCTGAGAAACGCCATTTGCGGGGCATACAGTTACAGAACATTTCCAGATAGATTATGTTTTGCCGCAGACCACAAGTTACGTCGCTGCTTATCGTTAAATAGATACCGTCGCTGTACGTGCGCGGCGTCTCCCGTGTGCCGATATGAAACGCGAGGCTGCGACAAATTGTCAGCGCTCGGGTTCCGTTCGTTCGACGCACTGGAACCTGGCCAGGAAGTGCAATCCGGCGACCGCAAGCGCGAACATGAACCAGACCGGATTCTGCCGTTCGATCAGGAAGGTTTCCGTCGTTCCGAAATACAGGCCGAACAACCAGATGGTCAGGAACAGCTTGCCCAGCGCGTTGCTGCGGTTGTGGGCCTGGGCCTGTTGAAAATTGCGCAGCGGCGCAAGCACGAAGATGAGAATGACGAGCAGCAGCCCGGGCAGGCCGATGGTGACGGCGAGATCGAGATAGCTGTTATGGCTGTGCGCCGCCGTCACCGCCCATTCCGAGCCCCGGACGGTCCGTCCCTCGGCGGCGCCGTCCCAGAACGCCGCATAGCCATGACCGGTGATCGGCTTTTCCGCCACGGCTCCAAGCGCAAACTCCCAGACCTCGGCACGGCCGGTGAAGGTTGGATCGACCGGAAGAGCCCGCGTGATGCCGCCGAGCAGCGGGCTCACGACGCTGCCGACCGTCAGCAGATTCATCACGATGAGGGGCACGAAGCAGATGATCCGCTTCAGCCACAAGCTCCTGACGGTGTAGACCAGCGATGCCAGCGCGTAGATCGCAAGGCACAGCACCGACGACGTCTTGCCGCCGGTGAAGATCAGGAAGATGCCCGCAAGCAGTGTGATCGCGGGTCCCATCACGAAGGAGCCCACAGCCGAAAGGTAAATTCCGACATAGACCAGGATGGACATCACCGGCGAGGCGATATTCTTGTGGCCAAAGCTGCCGCGCCAGTCGCCCGCAAGCTGCGGCTCGGTGATGTCGAGCGCGCTGTGAATCGAATATTGCGGGGCAAAGAGGACGCCGAGAAAGCACACCACCAGCAGCGCCAGCGCAGCGCCGCCAAGGCACAGATTGAAGCTGCGCGGCGTCGACGGCAACAGCGGCAGCAGGATGGCAAGCGTGGTTGCGCTCGCCGCCAGCACGAAGCGCTGGATCGAGATCTCGCGGCTCTCGGAAAATGCGATGTTGATCAGCATCCAGCCGATCAGGCACAGATGCAGCGGCGTGACCAGGCTTCTGAGCGAGAGCGCGTCGGTGGTGAGGGTGAGCAGCACGGCGACCGCCGCCAGCAATCCGAACGAAATGTAGGTCGTCGCCAAGCGACCGCTGACGACTGTGGCGATGTCGGGGTTGCGCAAGTCCGGGAACGGATCGAGCGTGATCAGGACCAGAAGCAGGGCCGCGACGGCGACAAGACAACGCGCCGCGTGCACAACGTCGAGCCTCGCCAGCAGGCCGCGCAGCGCCTGGCCGAGCGAGTGGGCCTCGACGTCAGTCATGTCTGCGGCGCTGCGATCCATGCCTCGAGACCTGACGGGACGATGGGGACCTGCGAGGTTTAGCCCATCCCCGTTAACCATCCGTCAACCAGCACGTCGGGAGCGATTGGAACTCGGCTCTGCCGGGCGATGCTGCGGGCGATCTCGTAATATTGCAGCGCGCGCTGCTCCAGCGTCAAATTGTCCAGGATGTAGCCGCGCGGATCGAACTTGCCCGCGGCGCAGCCGGCCCAGAAATCGGTCCAGCGGTTCTCGAAGCCGGCGCGGTCGGTGAATTTGAGACCGCAGCGATCGTCCCAATAGGGCACCGACGACACCGGCCCGAACTGCACACGGTGCGGATAATAGTCGGGATCCCGCCATGGGCCGCCGGGATCCCAGGCAAGCACGGGCACGCCACAGGACAGCGCCTGCTGATAGGCGATGCCCTGGCTTTCGTTCTGGCAAAGGAAGATCATCGCACGCGAGCGCGCCAGTGCGGCTTGATAGTCTTCCTCCTTGTAGCTGCCGTAGCGCAGCTCGGTGAACGTTCGACCTTCGCTCTCGAGCCGGGCGCGGACCGGCTCGACCAGTTCCGGCACGTGGCGCTCGCGGTTCAAACTGACCTTGTCGTAGAGGAGAATGTCGACGGTCTTGCCGCGCGGAGGCGACGGCGCCCACAAATCGGTGTCGATGCCGACCGGCCAGGCTTCCGTGTCCGGCCAATGCGGCCGATACATGTCGGCATACCACGGACCGGGTACCAGGAATTTCCTGACTGGAAGCCGCTTGAACAGATCAGGATCGTCCAACGGATGATTAAACGCACAAACTCCGAGCAGGATCGGATTCTTCCACGCGAATTTGTCCAGCAGGAAGGCACGACCGATGATGCAGGCGACTTCTTCAGGGTGCTGTGCGATGTAGCTGTAATCGTTGACGCGGTAACGGATACCGAGACGGTCGAGGCCGGCGCAGAGATTGAGGAACACGCGCAGCTGTCCACTCATGCGCGGCTCGCCGAACAACATCTTGCGCGCCATCCGCCGCAGATGGCGGTCGCCGGGAAACCAGCGATCGTCCTTGTCCTCGTAGAACAGGTTGAGGATCATGTCGTCGGGATCGTAATCGAACGTCTTTGCAGGCACTGGATCCATCCGCGGCATCGCGGCCTCGCATTCTCGCATGAGACCGGCTGTCGAACCTTTCGAAAGCTGGCATAGACTTAACGCCTCAGGTTTAACGCTAATCTACGAAACCGAAACTACGCGGAGCTTCGCAACAACGATTTGATCGTTATGTGGGTATCATCCGCGGCGGCCGCGCCAAGCGGCCTGCTTAACGGATCCTTAACACGAGGAGTCATCGATTGACCCTTGCCGACGCCACGCACGATGCACCGACCGCCGCACCCGCGGCGACGGATGCGCGCGCGGCGACGCCAGTGGTTTCCGTCGTGATCCCCGCCAAGAATGCCGCGGCCTATATCGGCGAGACCATCGCAAGCGCGCTGGCGCAAGACGGCGTTGTCGAGGTGATCATCGTCGACGACGGCTCGACCGATGACACCGTGGCCATCGTCGACGCAATCCGCGATCCGCGGCTGCACCTGGTGCGGAACGAGGCCAGCGGCGTGTCGGCCGCACGGAACTTCGGCGCACGCGATGCGCACGGCGACTGGCTGATGTTTCTCGATGCGGACGATCGCTTGCGGCCCGATGCTGTGGCGACCCTGCTGACGGCAGCAAAAGCCGCCCCGCACGCGGTTCTGGTCTATGGCGATTACAACACGATCGACAGCGCGGGACGGACGATCGGCCGCCGCGAGCTCTTGAAGGGACGACTCAAGCCGTCCGGTAACGTGCTGGAACGCCTCGCCGGCGGCAATTTCATCGTCAATGGCGGCATCATGTTGATCCGCCTTGCCGCCTTCCGCGCAACCGGCGGCTTCGACGCCTCGCTGCGCTATTGCGAGGACTGGCATTGCTGGTGCCGTCTCGCCGCAACAGGCGAGTTCGCCTATGTTCCGAAGCTCCTGCTCGACTATCGCCTGCACACGGCCAACACCATGAATGCCGCGCTGCGGACGCCGCACGATTTCTTCCCGGCGGTCGCGCGCGTGTTCGCCGACGATTTGATCCTGCGCAAGCTGCCATCTGGCGCAGCGCCCCGGCTGCGCCAGGCCGCCGAAATCCATCTCGTGACCTATGCCGCGACGCAGGCAGTCCGCTTCGGGCGATATCGCGAGGCGTTCGTCTATCTCGGCATGGTCGGACAGCGTTCGCTCAAGGCAATGCCAAGGTCTGCGGTCAAGATCGCGCTGTCCTATTTCGGCATCTAGCGACGCAAAGGCGTCAGGAAACGATCTTCGAAGCCTCATAGGGCTTCGGGTCGTAACCGAAAGCCGCGAGTGCAGAACCGACGGCCATCAGCACGGGGTGCATCGCGACGACCGCTTTCGACGACGTCAGCAGGCGAGCCGAGCGCACCAGCGACAACGGCAACCGTACCAGCGCTTGCGCAAACAAACGCGCTCGCGCTGCCGCACCCCGCGCAGCCTTGACCTGCACACGATAGTTGATCACTCCGATGCGCAGACTGCGCTTTGCGATCCAACCCAAGGCGGTTCGATTCTGGGGCACAGTCTCGGTGATGACCGCTTCCGCGGTCCAGTGGAAGACCATGCCGGCATCGCGGCCACGATTGAAAAAATCGCAATCGCCGCCACCGAGAAAATTGAACTGCAGGTCGAAGGCTGGGCTGCCGAGCCGCTCGAAAGCGGCGCGCGTGACCAGGCAATTGCCGCAACCGTAGATCAGCGGCACGGCACCGGTGTAATCATAGGCCGGACAGAAGGCGGGATGACGCGCGAGCCAGGGCTGGCTGTCATCGTCGAACACCGGCAGCACCGGTCCGCCGACCACGTCGGCACCGGTCGCCTCCGCGGTGCGAACCATCAACTCGAGCCAATCGGGCGAAGCGATCTCGTCGTCGTCGATCATCAGGAAGCGGGTCGCGGCGGGAAACACCGCCTGCGCCGTCTCGAACGCGGCGTTGATCGCCTGACAATTGCCCTGTCGCTTCTCTACTAGGCATATCCCCTGCAGTTTGCCGGCGGCGAGATATTCCGCAGCAACGGGCGCACTGGCGCGCCCTGCCGCATCGTTCTCCACCATCACCACCGCGAAAGAGCGCGGGGTGCGCTGACTGACCAGCGAATCCAGCGTCAGCCGCAGATGATCGGGACGGCGGAAGCAGGGAATGCAGACGACGATGCCGACCGAGAGGTCGATGACGCGCGAGCTCGCCGCGATCTCCCGGTTGGGATCGCGCAACGTTTCCAAGATCCGGCTGGCGGATAAATCTGTCGGGATCAGCGTCATCGCGTTCTCAATGCCTGAGATATGTTGAAAAAGCCCTGCGTGCATTGTGCCATGTCGGCACGCCCGCACGGGACAGATGCGTCCCGGAACGAGCGTACCGCAGGAGCGCTCAAACTGCACCGCGACCCCGATCTCCCGACGCTGGGACACTTCGTCATACGTTTAACCGCTTTCGCGTGTTTTCCCTGCGAATTCCTTCGCGCGTGATACTGCAATTCGCAGTCCATCACGCGTCAACAGCGCAACATGAACGATGCCGTAGTTAACGTGGTGTCCGATTAACCCGGTCGTAAGCACCGTGATCGGGATATCCGGCGGCATCAGATTTGCTCTTCGAGATCGCGGGATTTTTCCTGTAATTTGTAGAGAACAAGCCGGTCGGAAAATGAACAAGTCAGCCACGATCGATCTCGCGACCGAAGCGCCGACCCACACCCAAGCTCTGCTCGATCTTGTCGGCGGCGAGGCCCGCGACAGCCTGCTCGGGATCCACAAGGTGCTGCCGCGCGGCACCGACGTCCGCCGCGGCGATCATCACGTCATCCCGCGAAGGATCTGACGGCCATGCGTGCGCAACCCGGCCTTCACGTCGCGAAGCCGCACGCGCGCGCGCCGCTGGGCACGCCTGGTAACGAACCGTTAATCATCGCGGGAGCGCCGCCGCCGAAGCGGCACAACGACGCGGCAAATGGCGGCCCGCGCTTAAACGCTTTGTTTGCCATTTCGGTGAATAGTCCCTCAATGAGTATGGTTAATTTTCCCTGTTGCGTTGATTGCGCACCCATATCCCCGGTGCGAGGCGTAAAGCGAAGAGTAACCCCTCAGCCCGCGGCCGTTGGAATGAAAGCTGGGGACTATGCTTGACTATAACCAGCCGATTGATCGGGCCATAACTCCGACCGTATCGGAAGCCCCGCAGCGCAAACCCGAGGCCAGCTTCAACGTGCTGGAGCTCGTCAGCCTACTGTGGCGGCGCAAGATCGCGATTGCCTCCGCGGCACTGATCGGCGCGTGCCTCGCCGTCACCGTCGGCAAGAGCCTGACACCCCGCTACACCGCGACCGCCCAGCTCTATGTCGACCCGCGCGAGCTTCAGCTCGTCGACCGCGAGCTCACGCCGCGCGCCCAGGACGTTTCCGGCATGTCCATGGTGGTGGAGAGCCAAGCGCGCCTCATCACCTCCAACAGCGTGCTGTTGCAGGTGATCCAGCAAGCGGGTCTGGACAAGGATCCGGAATTCGGCGGTGGCGACGGCAGAACCTTGACTTCGTCCCTGCTCGGCCTGATCGGCCTCCATGTCCGCGCGCCCTCCGCTGCGGAGACCAAGGAGGTGCAGCTGGCGGCCCTCGACGCGCTGAACAAGCACATCACGATCCGCAAGACCGACAAGAGCTTCATCGTCGACATCGAGGTCTGGTCGATCGATCCGGCGAAGGCGGCGATGCTCGCCAACACCCTGACCAACACTTATCTCACGGAGTCCCGCAACTCCCAGGCTCTGGCGGCGCGGCGCGCCACCAGCGAATTGTCGGGCCGGCTGAAGGAGCTGCGCGAGCGGCTGCGCAACGCCGAGACCGCGCTTGCCACCTACAAGGCCCAGAACAATTTCGTCGGCACCCAGGACTCGCTGATCTCTGATCAGCAGCTTTCCTCCAGTAACCAGCGGCTGTCCGCGGCCCGCGCGGCCACGATGGACGCACAGGCGCGGCTGGACCAGATCGAGGCGAACAAGCGGACCGCCGCCGATGCAGGCGCGATCCCCGAAGCGCTGCAGTCGCCGACCATCGCCAATTTGCGGGCGCAATATGCCGACGCCCGCAAGAAATATGCGGAGCAGACCGCCGAACTCGGCCCGCGTCATCCCGCGCTGCGCCAGACCGAAAAGCAGGTCGAGGATCTCAAGCGCACCATCAACGAGGAGATCGAGCGCTTTGCTCTTTCAGCCAAGAACGATCTGACGCGCGCCCGCGACTACGAGGCGTCGCTCAACCGGGCGCTGGAAGTCCAGAAGCGGCAGAGCGTGCAGCTCAGCCAGGCCGCCGTGCGCCTGCGCGAGCTCGAGCGCGAGGCCGATGCCAGCCGCGACGTCTACCAATCCTTCCTCAAGCGCTCGCGCGAGACCGAGGAGCAGGAGACCCTGAACACTTCGGCGGCCCGCGTCATCGGCGAAGCCACGGTGCCGCAGCGCCGCTCGTTCCCGCCTGGAATGAGCCTGTTCGCGATGATCGGCTTCATCTTCGGCGCGCTCGCAGCCGCCTGCTGGTTCGTCGCGGCCGAGCATCTGTTCAACGGCGCGTCCGCCCCCGAGCCGGGGCGCCGCGAGCGCACGCCTGCGCATGACGTCATGCGGCCCCAGCCCGAAGCCGCCGCGCCCTCACCTGCGCTTGCGCTGGTCGAGAAGCCGCTGATCGCCCGCCTCCAGGAAGCGGACGTTATCCGCACGCTCGCCGCCATTCTCGCCACAGGCGGCGGTGTTGACCTGACCCGGGTCGGCTGGCCGACGCTGCGCCCGGGATTCCCGCTGACGACCCTTCTCAACGCCCTGCGCGACATGCGCGCCGCGATGGCGCGCCGCGCCGGCGGCAAGACCATGCCGGTGATGGCGCTGGTCGGCGCCGGCGACACCACCGGACGCAGCATGACGGCATTGAATTTCGCGCTCGCCGCCGCGCGCGACGGCAGCCGTGTCTTGATGATCGATGCCGACCATCAGGCACAAACACTCTCGCGCAAGATCAATCGGCCCGGCAAGAGCGAACCCAGCAAGCTTGGCTGGCTCTCGATCGGCAACAAGACGGTGCGCGAGATCAAGACCGTCAACGGCATCTCGGTGCTGCCGGCGACCGAGAGCGACGCCGGCAGGGCTGCTGAGGCCATCCGCAAGGCGATCGCGCAGGCGCGCTCGGCCGGCGGCTACGACCTCGTCATTCTCGACGGCCCCGCGATGCCGTTCTCCACGGCAGGCCGCAAGCTGCTCGACGGCACCGATGCGCTGGTCGCGGTGCTGCCGACCAGCCTCGACATCAACGACAGCATGGAAGACATCCTGTCCGCGCTCGGCACCGCCCAGCGCAAGCTCGTCGGCGTCGTGCTCGACGAGCTCACCCCTGCAACCCAAGCGCGCCAGCGAGGCAAACAATATGCTTGAGCGCCGCATCAATTTCGAAGGCCGGGCCGCAACATCCGAGGTGCCGCGGATCACCGTCGGCGGCCTTCGCATGGCCGCACTCGATCTCGAAGCGACTGCCGACTTCATGATCGAGGCAACCGATCGGGCTCACCGCATCGGGCGGCCACTGTACCTGACTTCGGCCAATGGCGAGGTGCTGGCGCGCTGCTCGACAGAGCCCCAGACCGAGCGCCTGTTCCGCGCGGCCGATCTGATCAATGCCGACGGTCAGCCACTGGTGGCGGCCTCGCGGCTTCAATCCTGGTTTCCGCTGCCGGAGCGCGTCGCCACCACGGATCTGTTCCATGTCGTCGCGCGCAAGGCTGAAGCCGCCGGCCGCACCTTCTACATGTTCGGCGCCAGCGAGGAAGAGAACGCCGCCGCCGTCAAACGCGTTCAGAACATGTATCCGCAGCTCAAGATCGTCGGGCAGAGCCATGGCTATCTTCGTGACGAGGCGTTGCGCGCCAAGGTCGAGGAGATCAATGCTCTCGCACCTGACTTCCTGTGGGTCGCGCTCGGTGTGCCCAGCGAGCAGGCTTTCGTCGAGGAATACACACCGCTGCTGACCAATGTCGGCGTCATCAAGACGTCGGGCGGCCTGTTCAACTTCCTGTCGGGCAGCCGCGCACGCGCACCGCAATGGATGCAGAAACTCGGGCTCGAATGGGCCTGGCGCACCTGGCTCGAGCCTCGCCGCCTGTTCTGGCGCTATTTGACCACCAACCCCCGCGCGATCTATCTTCTCTTCAGCCGCAACCGGCCCGTCAATCGCTGAAAGAGTAGAAGATCCACATGACCGATCGACCGACAGTCCTCGTCACAGGGGGCGCGGGCTACATTGGCTCGCATGCCTGCCGCGCCCTGGCCGCTGCCGGATATCGGCCCGTCGTTTATGACAATCTTTCGACAGGTCATCGCAATTTTGTGTCGGGGGAACTGGTCACGGGCGATCTGCTCGATGGTGCAGCACTGGCGCGCACCTTTGCCGAGCACAAAGTGACGGCCGTGATGCATTTCGCGGCAGCGAGCCTCGTCGGCGAGTCCATGACCGACCCGCAGAAATATTACGTCAACAACGTCCAGGGCACGCTGTCGCTGCTGCAGGCGATGCGCAACGCAGGTTGTCATCGCATCGTGTTCTCTTCCACCGGCGCCGTTTATGGCAACGCCGATTCCAAGGAACTGCCGGAAGATTTTCCCTGCGCACCGATCAATCCCTACGGGGCGTCGAAGTGGATGATCGAGCGTATGCTCGCCGACTACCGCGCAGCCTACGGTTTCGGCGCGTTCTGCCTGCGCTACTTCAATGCCAGCGGCGCCGATCCGGCCGGCGGCATCGGCGAATTGCGCGACAACGAGACCCATCTCATTCCGCGCGCCATGATGGCGCTGCAGGGCCATGTCGATTTCGCCGTGTTCGGCGATGACTACGATACGCCCGACGGCACCGCGATACGCGACTACATCCACGTCACCGACCTCGCCGCGGCGCATGTCGCGGCGTTGAAGCTGCTGGAGGCGGGACATGCCGGCGGCAGCTTCAATCTCGGCACCGGGTCAGGCTTTTCGGTGCGCGAGATTCTCGACGCCATCAGGCTGGAGACCGGGCGCGAGGTGCCGCACACCGTCAAGCCGCGCCGTGCCGGCGACCCCACCTATCTCGTCGCCGACGCCGCTGCCGCACGCAAGGTTCTCGATTTCGTGCCGCGCCATTCCGACTTGCCGACCGTGATCCGCACCGCCTGGGCCTGGCACCAGAAGGCGCATCCGTTGAGGGCGCGTTAAGCGACGGCGGTGGTCAGATAGCAGCGCGTTTCGGCCGTAGCGCCGCGGCTTCGTCCACGGCCGTATCCGTCTCCGGCTGGAGCGGCGGTGCGACGGCAAGCTCCATCGGTCGCAGCAACTCGGCCATCTGCTTCGCCGGCAGCGGCTTGGAGATCAGGAAGCCCTGCATCTCGTCGCAGCCATGGGTGCGCAGGAAGACCTCCTGCTCGGCATTTTCGACGCCCTCGGCGACCACGGTCATGCCGAGCGCCTTGCCCATGCTGATGATGGCCTGTGCGATCGCCTGATCCTCCGAATCCTGCGGCAGGTCGCGCACGAAGGAGCGGTCGATCTTGATCGTGTCGATCGGGAAATGCTTCATCAGCGACATCGAGGAGTAACCGGTGCCGAAATCGTCGATGGCAAGGCGGATGCCGCGGCTCTGGATGGCGTCGAGCACCTTCAGCGCGCGACCGACATTGCGCATCATCATGCTCTCGGTGACCTCGAGCTGGAGCAGCACCGGCGACATGCCGGAGACTGCCAGCGCCTCGTCGACGTCCTGCAACAGATGCTCGTCGGCAAATTGCCGCGGCGACAGGTTGACCGCCATCGACACGGGCAGCAGGCCGCAGCGCTGCCAGGCCATGGCCTGCGCGCAGGCCTCGTTCAGCACCCAGCGGCCGATCGGCACGATCAGGCCGGTCTCCTCCGCAAGCGGAATGAATTGCGCCGGCGAGACGTTGCCGAGATCGGGATGATTCCAGCGCAGCAGCGCTTCCACCCCGGTGATCTGGCCGGATTCCATGTCGACCTTGGGCTGGTAGTTCAGCGAGAACTGCTCGCGCTCCAGCGCGCGGCGCAGCGCGCTTTCGAGCGACAGCCGCTCGATCGACTGCGTCTTCACTTCCTTGGAGAAGAAACGATAGCCGTTCTTGCCGTCCTCCTTGGCGAGATACATCGCCATGTCGGCGTTCTTGGTCAGGGTCTGCGCGTCGGCACCGTTGGCCGGGTACATCGCGATGCCGATCGAGGCCGTGGTGTGACACTCATGGCCGGCGAGCTCCATGGGCTCGGCGAGCGCCGCGAGCAGGCTGGTGGCGATGCGCTGGACGTCGTCGATCTCGCCGCACTGGTCGAGGATCACCACGAACTCGTCGCCGCCGAGGCGTGCGACCACGTCGCTCGCCCGCAGCGCGCCGCGCAGACGGCTCGCGACCTGGAGCAAGAGCAGATCGCCGGCCTCATGGCCCAGCGAGTCGTTGATGACCTTGAAGCGATCGAGGTCGATGAACAGCACGGCAAAGCGGTGATCGCGGCGCTCAGCCGTTTCGATCGCCTCGCGCAGCAGCCCGTTGAAGGTCTCGCGGTTCGGCAGATCGGTCAGGCTGTCATGCGAGGCGAGATATTCGATCCGCTCGTCAGCCTTGTTCTTCTCGTCGGCGCGGTCGAAATTCTCCATCGCGAAGGCGACGTTGTCGGCAAGACGCTGCAGCAGCTCGACGAACTCGCGGGTGAACGTATCCTGCTCGATAGACATGTAGATCATGACGCCGACCGCCCTGTCGTGCGTGATCAGCGGGAAGGCCGCGCCGGAGCGCGCGCCGTCGCCCTGGAGGACGGCATGGAATGCGCTCACGCGGTTGTCGTTGACATAGTCGTTGCTGATGCAGGGCTGCCTGGTGCGGAATGCCGTGCCGCTCATGCCGCGGCCTTCGGGCCGGCCGGAATCGATGGAGAGACGAACGTTCCGCGTGGTCTCGGCGGATGGTCCCGCGGTCGCAACGATCTCGAGCTGATCGGTGTCGGCACTGGCGAGCGCAATGGTCGTCGAGGTGAACTTGCCGCCGGTCGACGCGGCTTGACACACCAGCTCGAACAGCTCGGTGCGGGACTTGGCGCGCACGATCGCTTCATTGGTGTCGCTCAGCGCTGCGAACATGCGCGTCAGGCGCTCCTTCTGCGCCTCGGCCCGCGCGCGCTCGTCGGCCCGGTCGAAATTGTCGAGCGCAAAGGAGACGTTCTCCGCGAGGCGTCCCAGCAGCTGGATGAGATCTGGCGTGAAGGTGCCTTCGTCCGGCGAGAGGAACAGCAGGACGCCGATGGCATCGGTGCCGTTGCTCAGCAGGGGAAAGCAGCCGCCGGATTTCGTGCCCTGATCGCGCGCGATCTGGTGCCAATGCGTGGTGCGGATGTCGGTGAGGATCTCGTTGGCGACGCAGGGCGCCTTGGTGCGGAAAGAGGTTCCGGCCAGCCCCCGCCCCAGCGGCTCGTCGGCCGAGGTCGCAAATCGCCATTTCTCGACGTGGCTGCGGCATTCGCCCTTGGTGACGGCAATGTCGAGATGGCGCCCCGTCTGGTCGACCAGGGCGATGGTCGCGGAGGAAAAGGTGCCGCCAAGCACCGCTGCTTCGCACACCGCTTCGAACAGTTCGGTGCGGGTCTTCACGCGCATGATGGCTTCGTTGGTCGCGCTCAGCGCCTCCAGCATGCCGCGCAGGCGATTGCGCTGCATCTCGGCCTTCGCCTTCTCGTCGGTGCGATCGAAATTCTCGAGCGCGAAGGCGACGTTGGCCTGGAGCCGTTGCAGCAGCTCGACGAACTCAGGCGTGAAGGTGCCGCGTTCCGGCGAGTTGAAAAGAAACACGCCCTCGATACGGTCGCCGTTGAACAGCGGCAGCGCTGCGGACGATCCGATACCGTTGCGGCGGGCGTTGGCGTGCCATGGCTTCATCCGGTCGTCAGCCAGCACATCGTTGCTGATGGCAGACCGGCGCGTGCGGAACGCCGTGCCGGTCAGCCCGCGCCCTTCGGGCACCTGGTCGGAAATCGAGAACTTCGAGCTGCGAACGATATCCGCGTTCGGACCATAGCAGGCGACGACGCGAAGCAGCTCGGCATGGCGGTCGACCAGCGCGATGTTGGCCGAGGTGAATTTGGCGCCCTTCGCGGTTGCTTCGCAGACGAGGTCGAACAGCTCGGCCCGCGAATGCGCACGCAGGATCGCCTCGTTGGTCGCGCTCAGTGCCGCATACATGCGCGCGAGGCGCTCCTCTTCCTCGGCAATCCGCGCCTTCTCGGCCTCACGGTCGAAATTGTCGACCGCAAAGCAGACGTTCTCGGCGATGCGCAGCATCAGCGCGACGACTTCCTCGTCCTTGGCCCAGGACTGGCTAAGGAAGGAGAGGATGACGCCGATGCTTTGGCCGTGCTTGACCAGCGGCGCCGCCACAACTGCGGCGACGCCCGTGTTGAGATTGGGCTGCTCCCAGGGCGTTCCCTTGGTGCGGCGCGCGAGATCGCGCTCGACGACAGGCTTCCGGGTTCGGAACACCTCGCCGGAAATGCCGCGACCGTAGGGATTGTCGGGATCGGCGGAGTAATGGGTCCGCGCAACGATCTCCAGATTCTCACCGGTGCCCGCGACGGGCTTCAGCCAATGCGAGTCCTGCTCCTTCAGCAGCACGAAAGTCGCCAGCGACTTGCCGCCGTGCACGGAGGCGTCGCAGACGAGCTGATAGAGCTCCTGCTCGGTTTTCGCCCGCAGGATGGCTTCATTCGTCGCGCTGAGCGCGCCGAACATGCGGTTGAGCCGCCGCGTCGCCCGCTCGCTATTCTGCCGCGCCGTCTCGCGCGAGAAATTCTCCAGCGCATAGGAAATATTGGCCGACATGCGCCCGAACAGCGACACCATCTGCTCGCTCAGCGAGCCGGCCTCGCTGCGGGTCACGAACAGCACGCCGACGCTTTTGCCGTTGCACAGAAGCGGCAGCGCCGCCGCGGCACCGATATTCGCCTTGGCCGCGCCCTCACGCCATGCCAGCGACCGGGGATCGTTCAAATAGTCGTTGCTGATGCAGAGCTTCTGGCTGCGAAACGCCTCGCCACCGACGCCCAAGCCCTCGGGCGCGTCAGCCTGGGTGGTGATCTTGATCGCGCGCAGGCGCGCCACGTCGTCACCGCGCCCGGCGGCAAAGCGCAGATGCTGGCCATCCGGCTCCACCAGGAACACGGCGACGGCCATGAAGTCCCCACTCGAAAACCCGGCGTCGCAGACCATCTGGTACAGCTCGTCCGGCGATTTCGCGTAGAGGATCGCCTCATTGATGGCGCTCAACGCCGCAAAGGTGCGCGCGAGTGTCGTCGGCACGATCTCAACTCCCGGGCATTTCTGCCGATTTCTCCCGGGTGCCTTGTGAACCGACATCGCCTAAGTGGTCGTTATTGCGGCAAGGAAACCGCCAATCACAGTGAACGAGAGGCGAATGACTGTCGGGAAACGTCCGGGAATACCGTCTCGCGGGAGGAATCTTCGACGAAAGGCGTGCTCTCTTTACGAATTTGCAGCCCTGTATTGGTTTACGGGAGATTGATATCGCAGCTCCGCTTTGAGACCATGGCGTCCAACAAGCAGCCCGTTAAGGGCATGAAAGCCGAGGGAACGCCATGCCGATCGTTAGGGCCGACCGCCTCACACGCGTCAGCGCCGCGTTGCTCCGTGCCGCCGGCGCCTCCGAGGACGAAGCCGACGCGGTCGCCGTCGGCTGCGTCAACGCCAATCTCGCCGGCCATGATTCACACGGCGTGATCGCGATTCCCACCTATATCGACCGCATCAAGGCCGGGCACATCGCCCCAGGCGCCACCTGGACCATCGTGCAGGAATCGCCGACCACGACCGTGATCGACGGTCATTGGGGTTTCGGCTTTCACGTCAACGCCAAAGCGATGGCGCTGACGATCGAAAAGGCGAAGACGGCGAACGTCGCCGCCTGCACCGTGTTCCGGCAGAGCCATGTCGGCCGCCTCGCCGCCTATCCGCTGATGGCGATGCGCGAGGGCATGATCGGGATTGCGACGGCCGACTCCGGCCGTTCGCCGAAGCACGTCGCGCCGTTCGGCGGCAAGGAGGCGCGGCTTGGCACCAACCCGATCTCGATCGCGGTGCCGTCCGACCTCGATGCGCCATTCTACCTTGACATGGCGACGTCGGCAGTTGCCGCCGGCAAGATCCAGCTCGCGGTCGCGCGCGGCGAGGAGATCCCCACGGGGTGGATCATCGATGCCGAGGGACGGCACACCACCGATCCCGCGCAATATCGCAAGGGCGGGGCGCTGCTGCCGCTCGGCGGGACCGAAGGCTACAAGGGCAGCGGACTTGCCGCGATGGTCGAGGTGCTCTGTGGCCTGCTGACCGGTCTCGGCTTCGGGGTCGAGCCGACGGGACGTCACAATGACGGATGCTTCATGGCGGTGTTCAACGTCGCCGCGTTCCGCCCGCTGAAGGAGTTCAAGCGCGAGATTGCGGAGTTTGCGCGCTATCTGAAGTCGACGCCGCCCTCCGAGGGCAGCAGGGGCGTCTATTATCCCGGCGAGATCGAGGGCTTGCGCGAGCAGCTGCGCTTGCGCGACGGCATCGAGGTCGAGGATGCAACCTGGGAGAAGCTGCGCGCGCTCGCGCGCGAATACCGGCTCGACACCGTCCTCGATCTGTCCTGACACCATTCGGAGAACAGCAGCATGAATCGGCAGATGGTCCTGGTCGGATTCCTACAGGCGCAGAACTGCACGAACTTGCCGAGTTCGTGGCGGCATCCGGACTCCCGCTCGGATTCGATGTCCGCGGATTATTACCAGGAGATCGCGCGGATTCTGGAGGCCGGAAAGTTTCACATGGCCTTCTTCGACGATCGCCTGGCCATGCCGGACCGCTACGGCAACGACCACGCCCACACCGTCGAGTACGGCATTCGCTGCGTGAAGATGGACCCGCTGATCGTGCTGACCACGATGGGCATGGTCACCGACAAGCTCGGCTTGGGGGCGACCTGCTCCACCACTTATTACGAGCCGTTCGACGTCGCCCGCCGCTTTGCCACGCTCGATCTGATGTCGGGCGGGCGGGCTGGCTGGAACGTCGTCACGTCGCTCAACGACGGCGAAGCGCTCAACATGGGGCGGGACTCGCATCCCGAACACGATTCCCGCTACGACAAGGCCGACGAGTTCATGGAGGTCGTGCTCGGCCATTGGGACACCTGGGAAGACGGCGCCCTCATCATGGACAAGAAGAGCGGCCGCTTTGCCGATCCGAGCAAGGTGAAGCGGCTCGACCACAAGGGCGCAAACTTCAAGTCGCGCGGACCGTTCACCGTGCCGCGCTCGGACCAGGGCCATCCCGTCATCATCCAGGCCGGTGCGTCCGGCCGCGGCCAGCGCTTCGCCGGACGATGGGGCGAAGTGATCTTCACCGCCGCGCGCAATCTTCAAGGCGCCAAGGACGGCTATGCCGCCGTGCGCAACGAGGCCGCCAAGTCCGGCCGCGATCCTGATCAGATGTTCCTCTGCAATCTGACGACGCCGGTCTGCGCGGCAACCAAGGCGGAAGCCGAGGACAAGATGGCGCTGATCAACAAGCTGCCTCTCGAGATAGACGCGCTGTCGCTGCTCGCCGAAGCGCTCAATTACGATTTCGCCTCCAAGGATCTCGACGAGCCGCTCACCACGGACGAACTCAAGAGCATGCAAGGCATTCTCGGCATCCGCGACGGCGTGCTGAAGACTTCAGGCAAGAGCAATCCCAGCGCGCACGACTTCGTCACCTTCTCCGGCCGCGGCCAGGTGCACGACGCCATGGTCGGCGGCCCCAAGGAAATCGCGGACAAGCTGGAAGAGATGTTCGTCGAGCGCGGCTGCGATGGCTTCGTCATCGCCGCCACTTATGTGCCCGGCTCCTATGCAGACTTCGTGCAGCACGTCGTGCCGGAATTGCAGCGCCGCGGATTGTTCCAGAAGGAATACCGCGGCAAGACGCTGCGGGAGAATCTCGGGTTGAAGCGCCCGGCCGCCGGCGCGTGGAAAGTACAGCCGCGCGATGCTGCAGAATAGCGACGAGGACAGATCATGCGCTGGCTGAAATTCACCGCCTCCGGCAAAAACTCCTGGGGGATCATTGAAGGCGACCAGGTAATCGCCGTTGACGGCGATCCCTTCGGCGAATGGCAGCGCACCTCGCGCAGGCATTCGCTGGCGCAAGTGAAGATCGAGCTGCCGTTGATCCCGCGCACCTTCTATTGCGTCGGCCTGAATTACCTCAAGCATCTGAAGGAAGCCGCCGACAAGGCCGGGACCGTGCCGGCCGTGCCTGATCGCCCCGAGATCGGCTACCGCGCCCAGAACGCGCTGATCGCACATGGCGAGGACGTCGTGATCCCGTCGTTCGCGACGGAGAAGATCCATTACGAGGGCGAGCTCGTCGTCGTCATCGGCAAGAAGGTGAAGCACCTGACCGAAGCGACCGCGATGGATTGCGTGTTCGGCTACACCATTGGCAACGACGTCAGCGAGCGCACCTGGCAGAAGGCCGACCGCGGCCTGTGGCGCTCCAAGAACGCCGACACGTTCAAGCCGATGGGACCGTGGATCGAGACCGAGGCCGATCTCGCCAAGATGGAGACGGTCGTCCGCGTCAACGGCAAGGAGACCAACCGCTTCCACACGAACGACATGATCTTTGGCGTGGTGCCGTTTCTGGTCGAGCTGACCAAATATTTTACGCTGTGGCCCGGCGACGTGATCTGGATGGGCACCGATGGCGCCTCGCCCGACATCAAGCACGGCGACGTCGTGGAAATCGACATCACCGGCGTGGGCACGCTTCGGAACCGGTTTGTGCGGGAGCGGCAGTAGACACTGCCGGATCAGCGCGCTGCCGAGCGGATCTTCACATGGTCGATAAAGGCGCGCAGCTTTGGCATGATTTGCCGATGGCTCGGATAATACAGGAATACACCCGGCGTCATCGGCGCGAATTTCTCCAGCACGCGGACCAGCTTTCCCGTCGCGATGGCGCCAGTGGCCAGCGGCGCGGGCACTTGCGCCAGCCCCACACCTTCGACCGCGGCTCCGAGCATCGTCGGGAAGTCGTAAGCTATGAAGGGTCCTGACACCGCGATCTCGACCGAACGGCCGCGGTCGTTGAGCGACCATGATGCGAGAGCACCGTTTGATCGCCGCAATCGCAAGCAGGCGTGCGCGCGGAGATCGTCTGGGCGCTCGGGTCGGCCTTGGCGGGCAAGGTAGGCGGGGCTGCCCACAACGATGAGGGGCAGCGGCTTCGTCAGCCGCACCGCAATCATGTCGGGCGTGATGAACTGACCCATCCTGATGCCGGCATCGAAACCGCCGGCCGCAAGGTCGACCAGCTCTTCGCTTGCGGCAAGCTCCACCTCGATCTCCGGAAACGCCTGGCAGAATGAAGCGATCAGCGGCTCAAGCAGAATCGGCACGACCGAACGTGGCACGGTTAATCGCAACAGCCCGGCCGGCCGCTGTCCGAGGTCGCGGGCTGCCCCGCTTGCCGCGACCAGCTCCTCGAAGGCCGGTCGTGCGCGCGCAAAGAAACGCTCGCCGGCTTCCGTCAGGCCGACACTGCGGGTCGTCCGGATGAAGAGCGCGGCGCCCACGCGCGCCTCGAGCGTCCGGATCGCCTGACTGATGGCAGACGGTGTGACCCCGAGTTCGGCGGCCGCCCGACGAAAGCTGCGGTGCTGGGCCACACTGAGGAAGGCCTCGACGCCGTCGAGCGCCCCCTGCCTGACTGTGAAGTTCTGCTTCATAGCCCGTCAACATTATCGCGAATAGTCGCTCACGGAAAGTGGCTCTACATCCAGACTGCAAGTGACCCGCGCACCGGAGCAGCGAAACCGATGAAGGCAATCCGCAACGCCGCCCTGGCGCTCACCCTCACACTGACAGGTGTTATCGCCATGACCGATCCATCCCTTGCCCAGACACAAGCGCCGTCACCCGCGACCACGGGCGTGTTGGTCATCCTGACCGTGAAAGCGGGCATCACACGCGAACAGGTGATGGCCGTCATGCCTGATGAGGTCAGGCAGACGGTGCAGCTCTATCTCAATGGGAAAATCCGCGAATGGTACTCGCGGTCCGATGGGCGCGGTGCGGTCTTCCTGCTCGACGCCAGGGACGTCGCCGAGGCGCACGCCACCATGGATGCCCTGCCACTCGCCAAACAAGAGCTCATCGACCACGAATACATCGCGGTCGGCCCGCTGATGCCGTTGCGCCTGCTCATGAGCAAGCCCTGAGTGCTCGCCGACGATCAACCGGCTTCGAACCTCCACACGAAGGACATCCGAACGTGCCCGCGAACTTCAACCTTCCGTTCGTCCTCAGTGTCGCCGGCGCCTTGCTCGCAAGCGCGGTGGTCGCTGTCCTCTACGTCTGGCCTTTTGTCCGCGCGATGCCTCGTCATGAGGCCCTGCGTCTTCTCGCGGCGTTCCATGCGTTCCGCTTCCTGGGAATGAATTTCATGGTTGCCGGCTTCGTGTCTGCGGAATTGGGGCCGGATTTCGCCGGCGAAGTCGGGTGGGGAGATCTCATTGCTGCCACCCTCGCGCTCGCTTCGATGGCGGCGCTAACCTGGCGATGGACGATCGCCGTTCCAACGGTCTGGATCTTCAACGTGTGGGGTACGCTCGATCTCTTGAATGCGTACTACGTGGGCGCGACAAGGATTCAGAACCCCGGTCTGTTTGGAGCCGGCATATATATCCCGGCCCTCTACGTACCGCTGCTGCTGGTCGGTCACGTGCTCATCTTCATGCTTCTGCTGAAACCAGGCTCGGAAGAACATGCGTCGTGATGCTCGGCACGCGAATGAGGCCGGCTCAAAACGGCAAAGCCACGCTGGTCTTGATCTCCTTCAGCACCACGTTGCTGCGGACATAGCGGATGCCGGGGATGCGGAACATGAACTCGTCGAGGAAGCGGTTGTAGGCGGCCATGTCCTGCACGACGACGCGCAGGTGATAGTCCGCATCACCGGTCGTGGCAAAACACTCCAGCACCTCGCGGCGCGTGGTGACGCGCGAGACGAACTCGTCGACGAATTTGGCATCGTGCCGCTCCAGCGACACATGGAGGATAGCCGACATCGTGAAGCCCGCCTGCTCGCGCGCGACGAGGGCGGCATAGCCGCGGATGACGCCGCTGTCCTCGAGCGCACGCACCCGGCGCCAGCAGGCAGAGGTCGACATGCCGACCTCATCGGCGAGCTGCTGGTTGGTGGCGCGGCCATCCTTCTGGAGATGCGCGAGAATCCGCGTGTCCTGATCTTCAATCATGGAGAGCCCTCAATTCGATTTAATCTACCAAAACTCAAGCAAATGCGCAAAATTCTACCGATTAAACGCGAGGATCGGGATAAATAGGTAAGACCTACCAGCTTACCGGGTCTACCTTTCGCCCATTCGGCAGGATGCCGCGCGAGGTCCGCCATGGACGCCATTCCGTCACTCGACACCTACGAGCTTTCCGACCGCTACGAGCGCGAGGAGGGCCGCGTCTTCCTCACAGGCACGCAGGCGATCGTCCGCATCGCGCTAGATCAAGTGCGGCGCGATCGTGCCGCGGGTCTCAACACCGCCGGCTTCATCTCCGGCTATCGCGGCTCGCCGCTCGGCGGCATCGATCTCGAACTCTGGCGCATCCAGGAACGATTGAAGCGGGACCGCATCGAATTCCTTCCTGCGGTGAACGAGGACCTCGCGGCAACCGCTGTGCTCGGCTCGCAGCAGGTCGAAACCCAAGCCGAGCGCGAGGTCGATGGCGTGTTCGGGCTGTGGTACGGCAAGGGCCCCGGCGTCGATCGTTCCGGCGATGCGCTCAAGCATGGCAACGCCTATGGTTCCTCGCCGCACGGGGGCGTGCTGGTCGTCGCCGGCGACGACCATGGCTGCGTCTCGTCCTCGATGCCGCACCAGTCCGACGTCGCCTTCATGAGCTGGTTCATGCCGACGCTGCATCCCGCCAGTGTCGATGAATATCTCGAGTTCGGCGAATATGGCTATGCGCTCAGCCGCTTCTCCGGCATGTGGGTCGGCTTCAAGGCGATCTCGGAGATCGTGGAATCGGGCGCCTCCGTCGCGCTGCGATCGCCACGCCCCTTCCGCGCGCCCGACTTCACACCGCCGCCGGGCGGCCTGCACTATCGCTGGCCCGATCTGCCGGGTCCGCAGATCGAGGAGCGGCTGGAGGCGAAAAAGCACGCGGTCTACGCCTTCGCCAAAGCCAATCCGATCGATCGCCACATCTACGACATCCCGCACGCCACTTACGGCATCGTCACCACGGGCAAGGCGCATCTCGATCTGATGGAAGCGTTGCGGCTGATGGGCCTAGACGAGGCCGCCTGCCGCCGCATCGGCATCGACATCTACAAGGTCGGCATGGTCTGGCCGCTAGCCTTGCACGACGCGATGGATTTCGTGAAAGGCAAGCGCGAAATCCTCGTGGTCGAGGAGAAGCGCGGCATCATCGAGAGCCAGTTCAAGGAGTATTTTTACGACTATCCCGGCACCAAGCCCGAGCGGATGGTCGGAAAGCACGACGAGCGAGGAGCACGGCTCATCTCGTGGATCGGCGAATTGTCGCCACGCGCGCTGGCGTCCGTGCTCGCGCGCCGGCTCGATCCGATGTTTCCGGGCGTCAATCTTGCCGCGCGCGCAGCCGCGCTGTTGCCGGAAGCCGAGCGCACCATCAACGTCGCGGGCGCGACGCGTACGCCCTATTTCTGCTCGGGCTGCCCGCACAACACCTCGACCAAGGTGCCGGACGGATCGAAGGCGCTGGCCGGCATCGGCTGCCACTTCATGGCGAGCTGGATGGATCGCGAGACATCCTCCTTGATCCAGATGGGGGGCGAGGGCGTGAACTGGGCGGCCTCGTCGCGGTTCACCGGCCACAAGCACGTCTTCCAGAATCTCGGCGAAGGCACCTACTATCACTCCGGCTCGATGGCGATCCGTCAGGCGATCGCGGCGAAAGCCAACATCACCTACAAGATCCTGTTCAACGACGCCGTCGCCATGACCGGCGGCCAGCCGGTCGACGGCCCGGTCAGCGTGCATGCGATCGCACATAGCGTCAGGGCCGAAGGCGTGGCGCGCATCGCGCTGGTGTCGGACGATCCCACGCAATTTCTGCCTGCGGACCTGCCCAGCGGCGTCACGATCCATCCGCGCGAGGAGATGGATGCCGTTCAGCGCGCGCTGCGCGAGATCTCCGGCGTCTCCGTGCTGATCTATCAGCAGACCTGCGCCACCGAGAAACGGCGCCGGCGCAAGCGCGGGCAGATGGCCGACCCAAAACGCTTTGCCTACATCAACGACCTCGTCTGCGAAGGCTGCGGTGACTGCTCGGTCGAGTCCAACTGCCTCAGCGTCGAGCCGAAGGAGACGCCGTTCGGCCGCAAGCGACAGATCAACCTGTCGGCCTGCAACAAGGATTTTTCCTGCCTCAACGGTTTTTGCCCGAGCTTTGTCACCGTCGAAGGCGCGACGCGCCGAAAGAAGAGCACCAGCCAGATCGACGCGACCGGCCGCGCCGCCACGCTTCCACTGCCCCCGCCCGCTGCGCTCGACCGTCCCTACGATTTGCTGGTGACCGGCGTCGGTGGCACCGGCGTGATCACGGTCGGCGCGCTGATCGGCATGGCCGCTCATCTCGAGCGCCGCGGCGTCTCGGTGCTGGACTTTACCGGCTTTGCGCAGAAATTCGGTCCCGTGCTGAGCTACCTCCGACTGGCGGCGAGCCCTGACGCGCTGCATCAGGTCCGCATCGACCAGGGCGCGGCAGACGCGCTGATCGGCTGCGACCTCGTCGTCAGTTCCTCGCCGAAGGCATCCGGCACCTATCGCCGCGGCACGCGCGCCGCGATCAATACCGCGGAGATGCCGACCGGGGACGTCGTTCGCTTCCGCGACGCCGATCTGGCCTCCCCTGCCCGCCTGCGTGCGATCCGCCAGGTCATCGGCGGCGACAATCTCGACACGATCAACGCCAATGCACTGGCCGAACGGCTGCTCGGCGATGCCGTCTATGCCAACATCATCATGCTCGGCTTTGCCTGGCAGCGGGGACTGGTGCCGGTCTCGCTGCCGGCGCTGCTGCGCGCGATCGAGCTCAATGGTGTCGCGGTCGAACGCAACAAGCAGGCTTTTGCCTGGGGCCGGGTTGCCGCCGCCGATCCGGACTTCCTGCCCAAGACGAACGAGGCGCCGAAGGCCGAGACGCTCGACCAGATCATCGTCAGGCGCTCCGATTTCCTCAGGGCTTACCAGGACGAAGCCTACGCGGCGCGCTATCGCGCGCTCGTCGCAAAAATCCGCAACGCCGAAGCTGCTCTCAATAGCGAGGTTCTGACCGAAGCCGTCGCACGTACCCTGTTCAAGCTGATGGCCTACAAGGACGAATATGAAGTTGCGCGCCTGCACATGCAGAGCGGCTTCCTCGATGAGCTGAAGCGCGAATTCGAGGACGGCTTCAGCGTCCAGTATCATCTCGCGCCTCCTTTCCTGCCGTCTGGCCTCGACGCGCGCGGCCGTCCGCGCAAGCGTGCTTTCGGCCAGTGGATCCAGATGCCGCTCGCGGTGCTGGCGCGGCTGAAGAGGCTGCGCGGAACGCGGTTCGATCCGTTCGGCTACACCGCTGATCGTCGCACAGAGCGGGCGCTGATTGCCTGGTACGAGGGCATCATCGCGCAAATGCCGGGCAAGCTCGACGCAACGCATCTGGCCAATCTCGTCGCCATCGCCAAAGCGCCGATGGAGATCCGCGGTTACGGACCGGTGAAGGACGTCGCGATCGCGACGGTGAAAACCGAGGTCGAGCAGTTGCTCGCGCGGTTAACTGCATCTTCGCCGGCAAAGATGCGCGCCACCGGTTGACGTGACGCCACCAAGGCTTCAGCCTTGCGTAGGAGGCGGCTCCCTCATGGAGCCCCGCAATCGGGTGGCGCATCATGGATTTCGACGAGTTGACCCTCACCCAAGCCGCTGCTGAGCTCGCGGCCGGAAAAATCACGAGCCATGCGCTCACCTCTGCGGCGCTCGCTCGCGCCAAGGCCAATGCCGATCTCAATGCCTTCGTCACCCTGGACGAAGAGGGTGCGCTGAAGGCCGCCGTCGCGTTCGATGCGCAGGGCGCAGGCGCTGGAAATAAGCCGCTCGGTGGCGTTCCAATCGTGATCAAGGACAATATCGAGGTGGCGGGTCTGCCCTGCACGGCGGGAACACCGGGGCTCAAGAGTTTCGTTCCAGGCACCGACGCACCTATCGTGGGGAAGCTGCGGGCCGCAGGCGCGGTGATCATCGGCAAGACCAACATGCACGAGCTTGCGTTCGGCATCTCCGGCTACAACACCGCGTTCAAAACCGGCGCCGAATTCGGCGTACGCAACGCCTATGACCGCGCGCTGATCGCCGGCGGCTCCTCCTCGGGCACGGGGGCCGCAATCGGCTCCCGGATCGTCGCGGGTGGGCTCGGCACCGACACCGGCGGGTCAGTGCGCGTGCCTGGCGCACTGAACGGTTGCGCCTCGCTGCGGCCGACCGTTGGCCGCTATCCACAAGCCGGCATCGCGCCGATCTCGCATACCCGCGACACCGCAGGGCCGATGGCGGCCACCATGGCAGACGTCGCGCTGCTCGATCGCATCATCGTGGGCGGCGATGCGATTGCGCCGACCGATCTCAGCCAGGTCCGTCTCGGCCTCGTCAAGAGCATGCTGGCTAACCTCGACGGCGACACGGAAGCTGCCTTCCATGCCGCCCTCAATCGACTGAAGGCGCAGGGCGTGACCGCGGTCGACATCGAAATGCCTGAGCTTGCCGAACTCAACGGCCAGGTCGGCTTTCCGGTCGCGCTGTACGAGGCCTATGATGACATGGTCGCCTATCTCAAAAGTACAGGCACGGGCGTGACCATCGAGGCGATGGTCGCGCAAATCGCGAGCCCTGATGTCAAGGGCACCTATGAGGGCCTGGTGCTGCCGCGCAAATTGCCGGCGCCCGACGGCAGCTTCGTCGATGCCAAGCCGCTCTACGACCACGCCCTCAACATCGCGAGACCCGCGCTGCAGGCGCTGTACGCGCAGACTTTTGCTGGCAACAAGCTCGACGCCATCGTCTTCCCGACCACGCCGCGGGTTGCGATTGCGTCCAATCCGGAGTCCAGCAGCCTGGAGAATTTTGCATCGTTCATCCAGAACACCGACCCCGGCAGCAATGCCGGGATTCCCGGAATCCAGATTCCGATTGGGTTGGGTGAGACCAGCAAGCTGCCGATCGGGCTGGAGCTGGACGGCCCGGCGGGCAGCGACGAACGGTTGCTGGCGATCGGCATCGCACTCGATACCGTGTTCGGGCGACTGCCGGCGCCACGCTGACGGCACCGACGTCTTGGCTTCACGAATACGGGTTGATCAGCTTCTGCTGCTCGGCGCTGTGATGCACCAGCATGTCGATGAAGGTGCGCACCTTCGCCGACAGATGATGGCGATGCGGATAGACCGCGTTCATCGACATCTCGACCGGCCGGTATTCCGGCAGCAGCCGCACCAGCCGGCCGGAATCGAGATCGTCGCTCACCAGAAATCCTGCGAGCAGGCCGATGCCGGCGCCCTCGATCACCATCCGCCGCAGCGCCTCGCCGCTGTTGGTGACGAGGCTGCCCGAGATGCGCACCGAGGCCGGCGCGCCCTTGCGATCGAAGAAACGCCATTCGTCGCCAAACGGGTAATTCAGGTGGCGGCCGCAATTGTGCTCCGAGAGCTCGGCGAGCTGCTGCACCCTTCCGTGCTTTTCCAGATACTCGTGCGAGCAGCACAGCACGTGGCGCCAGGTGGCGAGGCTGCGGACGATCAGGCTCGAATCCGGAGGCGGTGTCATGCGCAGCGCGACGTCATAGCCCTCCTCGATCAGATCGACATTGGCTTCGCCCATACGCAAATCGACCTTCACCTCCGGATAGGTCGACAGCAGCTTCGCCACGACGCCCGCCACGAACGGCACCATGTGGGTGGCGGAATGAATCCGCAGCGTGCCCCGCGGCACCGACTGCAACGCGCCAGCGATGTCGTCGGCCTGCTCGATGTCGGAGAGGATCTGGACGCAGCGGTCGTAATAGGCCTTGCCGATCTCGGTGACGCTGACCTTGCGGGTGGTGCGGTTGAGCAGCCGTGCGCCGAGCCGCTCCTCCAGCGCCTGGATGTGGTTGCTCACCATGGTCGTGGACATCCCGAGCTTGCGGGCGGCGGCGGAGAATCCGCCGGTATCAACGACCCGGACGAAAGCGGTCAGGCTGGTCAGCCGGTCCATGAGCGCCTCGGATTATGCAGCAGGGGTGGACAATCATTTTGCTTTTTGGCGGATTATCACAAGCGCCGGGACAGCGCATCTTCCACTGCGACAACAGCGCCCCTTCGGAAGGGGAGGTCTGGGGAATTCGGAGAGTGCCATGTCGAACGCGGCCTATACCACTGAAACCAATGACAAAATCACCCTGAAGCCGTCCCGGCGGGCGATCAAGCGAGCGGCCCTGGCGCTCGCACTGGCCCTTGGCGTCGCCGCCGTGGGCGACTTTGGCTACAATTACCTGACCACCGGCCGCTACCTGGAAACGACCGATGACGCCTATGTGAAGGCCGATTCCACCATCATCGCCCCGAAGGTCTCGGGCTACATCGCCCAGGTGCTGGTCGGCGACAACGAGAAGGTCCGGGCCGGCCAGGTGCTGGCCAGGATCGACGACCGCGATTTCAAGGCCGCGCTTGGCCAGGCCAGCGCCGACGTCGCCGCAGCCGAAGCCTCGGTCCGCAACCTCGATGCCCAGCTCGAACTGCAACAGCCGATCATCGAGCAGAGCACGGCCGACGTGGCCGCTGCCGACGCAAATCTGAAATTCGCGCAGGAAGAACGCGCCCGCTACGACGACCTCATGAAGTCGGGCTCCGGCACGATCCAGCGCGCGCAGCAGACCGATGCGGCGCTCCGCGCCAGCAACGCGCAGATGCAGCGTGCCAAGTCGGGCCTGGTCGCCGCCGAGCGCAAGGTCGATGTGCTGACAACGCAGCGTGCGCAGGCCAGTGCGCAGCTCGATCGCGCGCGCGCGGTCGCGGACCAGGCCGAGCTGAACCTGTCCTACACCGAGATCACAGCACCGGTTGACGGCACAGTTGGCGCCCGCTCGTTGCGCGTCGGACAGTACGTGCAGGCCGGTACGCAATTGATGGCGGTGGTTCCGCTCGATGCGGTCTACGTGGTCGCGAATTTCAAGGAGACCCAGCTCACCCATGTGCGCGCGGGTCAGCCGGTCGAGCTTCACGTCGACAGTTTTCGCAATCGCACGCTGCGCGGCCATGTCGACAGCCTTTCGCCGGCCAGCGGTCTTGAATTCGCGCTACTGCCTCCCGACAATGCCACCGGCAACTTCACCAAGATCGTGCAGCGCGTGCCGGTGAAGATCGTGCTCGACGACCACAGCCTCACCGGCCTGCTGCGGCCGGGCATGTCGGCGGTGCCGACGGTCGACACCAAGGCAACAGTGGTGGCTGAGCGAGAGACCGCCAAGCGCGTGGCCGACAACGCGCCGCGTCCGAACGGAGGCTGATGTCGCGGAGGGTCGCGGCGGGATTATCAAGTCCTGCCGGATGATCCTTCCCAGACTTCCCCGATTATCGAAACCACCTGGCCAACGCATCCTGTCTCCGCATCAGAGACGAGGCTCCCATGAGCACGCTTCAACCGACCCTCACCGCCGCTTCCGCCGCCGATCTTCCGGCGCCGCAAGCCGCTTCCGTCACGCCTGACGTCTCCGCCAAGACCTGGATCGCCGTGATCGGCGCCACGCTCGGCGCCTTCATGGCGGTGCTGAACATCCAGATCGTCAACGCCTCGCTTGCCGACATCCAGGGCGCGATCGGCGCCGGGATCGACGACGGCGGCTGGATCTCGACCTCCTATCTGATCGCCGAGATCGTGGTGATCCCGCTGTCCGGCTGGCTGGCGCAGGTGTTCTCGATCCGGATCTACCTGCTCACCAACGCGATCCTGTTCCTGCTGCTGTCGGCAGCCTGCGCGCTGGCGCAGGACCTGCCCCAGATGATCGTGCTGCGCGCCGTGCAGGGCTTCACCGGCGGCGTGCTGATCCCGATGGCGTTCACGCTCATCATCACGCTGCTGCCGCGTGCGAAGCAGCCGGTCGGCCTTGCACTGTTCGCGCTGTCGGCGACGTTCGCACCGGCGATCGGCCCGACCATCGGCGGCTACCTCACCGAGAATTTCGGCTGGCAGTACATTTTCTACGTCAACCTCGCGCCGGGCGCGATCATGGTCGGCATGCTCTGGTACGCGCTCGATTCCAAGCCGATGAAGCTGACGCTGCTGCGCGACGGCGACTGGGCCGGCATCATCACCATGGCGATCGGCCTCTCCGCACTTCAGACCGTGCTGGAGGAAGGCAACAAGGACGACTGGTTCGGCTCGCCCTTCATCGTCAAGCTCAGCGTGATCGCGGTCGTCTCGCTGACCGCGTTCCTGATCATCGAACTGACAGTGAAGAAGCCGCTGTTGAACCTGCGCCTGCTGGTCCGCCGCAATTTCGGCTTCGGCATGCTCGCCAACTTCCTGCTCGGCGTCGCGCTGTACGGGTCAGTGTTCATCCTGCCGCAATATCTGTCACGCATCCAGGGTTATAATGCCGAGCAGATCGGCACGGTGCTGGCCTGGACCGGCTTGCCGCAGCTCGTGCTGATCCCGCTGGTGCCGCGCCTGATGCAGAGGTTCGACGCGCGGATCATCATCGGCATCGGCTTCGTGCTGTTCGCCGGCTCGAACTTCATGAACATCTTCATGACCAGCGACTATGCCGCCGACCAGCTGTTGTGGCCCAACGTCGTCCGTGCCATCGGCCAGGCGCTGGTGATGGCGCCGCTGTCGGCGGTGGCGACGGCAGGCATCGAGGCGGAGAATGCGGGCTCGGCCTCCGGCCTGTTCAACATGATGCGAAATCTCGGCGGTGCCGTCGGCATTGCGCTGCTGCAGACCGTTCTGACCAAGCGTGAGCAGTATCACTCCAACGTGCTGATGCAGTCGGTCTCGGCGTTCGAACAGGCCACCCGCACGCGACTGGAACAGCTCACGCAGTATTTCATCAATCACGGCGTGCTCGACCGTGCCGACGCCGCGCATCGCGCCTATGTCGCGATCGGTCATGTCGTGCAGAAGCAGGCCTACATCCTGGCCTTCAGCGACACCTTCTATCTGCTCGGCGTGGCGCTGATCGTCGCCTTGATCGCTGTCCTCTTCCTGAAGAAGCCCGGCCATGTCTCGGCCGGGGAAGCCCACTGACCTTAACTCAAAGCAAGGAGAACGACCATGAAGCCACGCATGAATTTCTACCAGGCAGCCCCCGACACGATGAAGGCGCTGATGGCGCTGGAAGAGCAGATCCAATCGACGGGTCTCGAGAAATCGCTGATCGAGCTGGTCAAGATCCGGGCCTCGCAGATCAACGGCTGCGCCTTCTGCATCAACATGCACACCGAGGACGCCCGCAAGCGCGGCGAGACCGAGCAGCGCATTTACCTGCTCAACGCCTGGCGCGAGTCCCCGCTCTATACCGACCGCGAGCGTGCCGCGCTTGATTGGACCGAGTCGGTGACGCTGATCGCGGAGACGCACACGCCCGACGACGTCTATGAGCAGGTCCGTGCGCAGTTCTCCGACGCGGAGACGGTGAACCTGACCATGCTGATCGGCGCCATCAATGCCTGGAACAGGCTGGCGATCGCGTTCCGCGCGGTTCATCCGGTGAAGGTGAAGGCGTCGGTGGCGTAGGGGATGATGGAGACGAATGCGCCTCCACATATTCAACTGGATGCCCCGCGAAGCGGGGCATCCAGTAGTACGCCGCGGCCCGTCGATGGAAACACAACCGTGTCGGAGTACCGGATCGTCCGGTCAAGCCGGACGATGACACCGAAGTGTGGGGATGCAATGCTGCGACACTCGCTCTTCGCTGAGCGTGCGGCTTAAACCGCCGTCGCCTTGGCGAACTCCACATAGATCTCACGCAGCCGCGTAGAAAGAGGACCGGGCTTGCCGTCGCCGATCGTCTTGCCGTCGATGGCGATCACCGGTTGCACGAACAGCGAGGCCGAGGTGGCGAACGCTTCCTTTGCAGCCAGTGCTTCCTCAACCGTGAAGGACCGCTCCTCGACGCGGAGCTGGCGCTCCTCGGCGAGCGCGACCACGGCCTTGCGGGTACAGCCCGGCAGGATCGCGTTCGAGTTTTTGCGGGTGACGATGACGTCGTCCTTGGTGAGGATGAACGCGGAGGACGAGCCGCCTTCGGTGACGTAGCCGTCCTGCAGCATCCAGGCCTCGCCGGCGCCGGCTTCGGCAGCGGCCTGCTTCGCCAGCACCTGCGCCAGCAGCGCCACGCTCTTGATGTCGCGGCGTTCCCAGCGGATGTCGGGCACCGTGATCACGTTGATGCCGGTCTTGGCCGAGGCGGCGTTGATGATGTCCTTCTCGGAGGTGAACATCACCAGGCTCGAGACGACGTCACCCTTGGGGAAGGCGAAGTCGCGGCCCTTGTCGGCGCCGCGCGTGACCTGGAGATAGACGAGGCCGTTTGCGACCTTGTTGCGCGCGATCAGCTCTTTCTGGATCTCGGTGATGCGCTCGAGCGTCTCCGGAAGCTTCAGCTTGATCTCGCCGACCGAGCGCTCCAGCCGCGCCAGATGCGAGGCGTTGTCGACCAGCTTGCCGTCCAACACGGCCGAGACCTCGTAGATGCCGTCGGCGAACAGGAAGCCGCGATCGAGCACCGAGATTTTCGCGTCCGAGAGCGGGACGAATGAGCCATTGACGTAGGCGGTCGAGTCCAAGGCGGGTCTCCTGGTCGGGAATGGGATTTGCGCGCTTATACGCCAGTTGAGGAAACGGATCACCCCTCTATTCGTCATTCCGGGGCGGCGCGTAGCGACGAGCCCGGAATCCATGACCACCAGCCGGGGTTATGGATTCCGGGCCTGCGCCTTCGGCGCATCCCGGAATGACGGCGGTGGTTAGTGGGACAGAATCTTCGACAAGAACTTCTGCGCGCGGTCGCTGCGGGGCTTGCCGAAGAAGTCGTCTTTCGGCGCGTCCTCGACGATCTCGCCGCGATCCATGAAGATCACGCGGTTGGCGACTTTGCGGGCAAAGCCCATTTCGTGGGTCACGACCATCATGGTCATGCCTTCGCGGGCGAGATCGACCATGACATCGAGCACTTCGCTGACCATTTCCGGATCGAGCGCCGAGGTCGGTTCGTCGAACAGCATCACGATCGGATCCATCGCGAGCGCCCGCGCGATCGCGACGCGCTGCTGCTGGCCGCCCGAGAGTTGCGCCGGAAATTTCTGCGCCTGCTCCTTCAGGCCGACGCGCTCCAGCAGTTGCATGCCCTTCGTGACGGATTTGTCGTGCGACCGTCCCAGCACCTTCTGCTGGGCGAGGCAGAGATTGTCGATGATCTTCAGGTGCGGAAACAGTTCGAAGTGCTGGAACACCATGCCGACGCGCGAGCGCAGTTTCGGCAGATTGGTCTTGGGATCGTTGACCTTGGTGCCATCGACCGAGATGTCGCCGCTCTGGAACGGCTCCAGCGCGTTGACGCATTTGATCAGGGTCGACTTGCCCGAGCCCGAGGGTCCGCAGACCACCACGACCTCTCCCTTGGTGACGCTGGTGGTGCAGTCGGTCAGCACCTGGAAAGTCGGGCTGTACCATTTGTTGACGTGGCTGATTTCGATCATGTGTCTCTCAGGCCCTGCGGCAGACTCGGTTCACCTCTCCCAAGGGAGAGGTCGGCGCAAAGCGCCGGGTGAGGAGTTCAGGTCTATCGATGGAGCAAACCCCTCACCCGGATCGCTGACGCGATCCGATCTCTCCCTATGGGAGAGGTGAAGGGGCACCGTACGTCGGGATATCAATTTCACATCACACCTAGCGGATGATGGCGATGCGCGCCTGGAGGCGGCGGACACCGAAGGACGCGATACAGGAAATGGTGAAGTAGACGACGGCGGCAAACAGGTACATCTCGACCAGACGTCCGTCGCGTTGCGCGACCTTGCTGGCGGCACCGAGGAAGTCGGTGATCGACAGCACGTAGACCAGCGAGGTGTCCTGGAACAGCACGATGGTTTGCGTGATCAGCACCGGCAGCATGTTGCGGAACGCCTGCGGCAGCACGACGTATCGCATGGTCTGCGCATAGGTCAGGCCGAGCGCGCTGGCGGCGGCCGGCTGTCCGCGCGAGATCGACTGGATGCCGGCACGCATGATCTCGGAGAAATACGCCGCCTCGAACATGATGAAGGTGATCAGCGAAGAAGCGAACGCGCCGACGCTGATGGGACGCGAGGCGTCGGTCAGCCACTGTCCGATATAGGGCACCAGGAAGTAGAACCAGAAGATCACCAGCACCAGCGGCAGCGACCGCATGAAGTCGACATAGAGGCCGGCGATGCGCCCGAGCGCCTTGTAGCCGGACAGCCGCATCAGGGCGATGGCCGTGCCGAAGACGAGGCCCCCGAGCGCTGCGAGGCCCGTCAGCGTCAGCGTGAACGTCATGCCCTCGTAGAACAGATAGGGCAGCGCGCGGCGGATGACGTCGAAATCGAAATTGCCGAGCATTGTCTATTTCCCCGTGATGTAGCCGGGGATCGCGACGTAGCGCTCGAGATAGCGCATGGCAGTCACGACGACGGCGTTGACGAGGAGATAGAGGATGGTCGCGGCCGTGAAGGCCTCGAACACCTGGAACGAGAATTCCTGCATCGAGCGCGCCTCTCCGGTCAGCTCGATCAGGCCGATGGTGATGGCGACCGCGGTGTTCTTGATGGTGTTGAGGAACTCGGAGGTCAGCGGCGGCAGGATGATGCGGAACGCCATCGGCAGCAGCACGTAACGATAACCCTGCACCGTGGTCAGGCCGAGCGCGGTGGCAGCCATCTTCTGCCCGCGCGGCAGCGAGGAGATGCCTGCCTGCAATTGCACCGCGACGCGCGCCGACATGAAGAAGCCGATGCCGATCGCCGCCGTCCAGAACGGCGCGTTCGGCAATTGCTTGAGCCACAGTCCGGCGGCCTTCGGCAGCAACTCCGGCAGCACGAAGAACCACAGGAACAGCTGCACCAGCAGCGGCATGTTGCGGAAGAACTCGACCCAGCAGAAGCCGAACCAGGAGGCCGCCTTGGAGGGCAGCGTCCGCATCACGCCGACGATCGAGCCGAAGATCAGCGCGATGATCCAGGCGAGCACCGCCGTCTTCAGGGTCACCACCAGCCCCGACAACAGCAAGTCGAGATAGGTGCCGGTGCCCATCGGGTTCGGTTCGAAGAAAATTCCCCAGTTCCAATGGTAGTTCACGTTTCCCCCGCGCGAACGCGCCAATCAAGATTGGCTCGAAAGAAGTCCTGGGCGCTTATGCAAATGTCCGGCCACTCTGGTGTCAAGAGTGACCGGACATGATCCCGATCCTGAGATCGAGGTTATATCTTACTTATAGTCGTCCGGGATCGGCGAGTCCGAGGGTTTTGCGAACTCGTGCTTCAACTGATCGGAGATCGGGGTGTTGAGGTTCAGACCCTTCGGCGGGATCTTGGACATGAACCACTTGTCATAGATCTTCTGGCCTTCGCCCGAAGTGTAGAGCGCAGCGGTTGCCGCATCGACCACCTTCTTGAACGGCGCGTCGTCCTTGCGGAGCATGATGCCGTAGGGCTCGGGCTTGGAGAACGCATCCTTGGAGATCACATAGTCGGACGGCGTCTTCGAGCCGGCGACGAGGCTCGCGAGCAGAATGTCGTCCATCACGAAGGCGACCGCGCGGTCGGTCTCGACCATCAGGAAGGCTTCGGCGTGGTCCTTGGCCGGAATGATGTTGGCGCCGAGCTTCTTCTCGACGTTGGCTTCAGTGAGCTGCTTGATGTTCGTGGTGCCGGCGGTCGAGACCACCGTCTTGCCCTTGAGGTCGTCGATCGACTTCAGGCCGCTCGACTTCTTGAACACATAGCGGCTGGCGGTCAGGAAGTGGGTGTTGGTGAAGGCAACCTGCTTCTGACGCTCGGTATTGTTGGTGGTCGAGCCGCATTCGAGGTCGATGGTGCCGTTCGCCATCAGCGGGATGCGCGTGGCCGAGGTCACCGGGTTGAGCTTGACCTCGAGCTTGTCGAGCTTGAGCTCCTTCTTCACGGCGTCGACGATCTTGTAGCAGATGTCCATCGCGAACCCGACGGGCTTCTGGTTGTCGTCGAGATAGGAGAACGGGATCGAGGAGTCGCGGAAGCCCAGCGTGATGGCGCCGGTGTCCTTGATGTTCTTGAGCGTGCCGGTCAGTTCTTCGGCGCCCGCCTGGCTGACGGCGAAAGTCGCGGCGAGCGCGAGCCCGATGCTACGGAAATGTTTCACTTTTTTGTTCCCCTTTCAGGATGATGCGGCCGAATGCAAGCACAAATCGGGCCGGATTAGAATGTGACTTTCGGCTGGATGACGGATCAGGTTAACGGGGCTCAGGTCAGCGGCTTCTGCAATTCCCCGAGATCCCAGAACAGCCCGGCCATCACCGTCAAGGCCTCTTCAGTCAATGGCAGCAGGATGTGCTCATTCGGCGCATGCTGGGAGCAGCCGGGATAGGAGTGCGGGACCCAGATCGTCGGCAGGCCCAGGACTTCCGAAAACACGTCGTTCGGCAGCGAGCCGCCGAAGTTCGGCAGCACCGCCGGCGCCTTGCCGGTGGTGTTTTGGACGGAATCCGCCGCCCATTTGATCCAGGGGCTGTCGAAATCGGTACGCGATGCGGCAAAGCTCTGAGCCGCCCGCACCTCGACCATCGGAAACCCCTTTTCGACCAGGTGCGCCCTGACGGCGTCGATCAGGCCATCGACCTTGGTGCCGACCACGAAACGCAGTTGCAGCACGGCATTGGCGTGGCCGGGAATGGCATTGGCCGGTTTCTCGATGTTGCCCGACGACATCGCCAGAACTTCCAGCGTATTCCAGGCATAGAGCCGCTCGGCTGCGGACAGACCGTCCTCACCCCAATTCTCCGCAAGCGCGGGCTCATCCTCGGTCGGGACAACCTGCACATCGGCCAGATAGCTGCGGATCTGGTTGGTGAGCCGCGGCGGCTTCAGGGCGCCGAGCTGAAGCCGGCCATGGCCGTCGACCAGCGTCGATACCGCGTTGACCAGGATGGTCGCGGGGTTGGCGAGGACGCCACCCCAATTGCCGGAATGATGGCCGCCATCGCGCAGGTTCACGTCGAGGTGGATGCGAATGCCGCCGCGGCATCCCAGGAACAGGGTCGGCCGATCCGCCGACAGCCTCGGCCCATCGGAGGCCATGAACAGATCGGCCTTGAGCGCGTCGCGATTGAGGTCGCAGACCTTGCCCAGATCGGGCGAGCCGATTTCCTCGCCCATCTCGACGATGAATTTCGCATTGAAGCCGAGCTTGCCGCCGCGAGCCTCGCGCACCGCGCGGAGCGCGGCCATGTTGATGCTGTGCTGGCCCTTGTTGTCGGCCGTCCCGCGGCCATAGAGGCGAATGCCTGCAGTCGTCGTGCGCCAGGGATCGCGGCCATCGCGCCACTCGCCTTCCATGCCGTCGACGACGTCGCCATGGCCGTAGATCAGAACGGTCGGCGCGGACGCATTCTCGTGATGCTCGGCAAACAGGAACGGCGACTTGCCGCTCGGGGATTCGACGATACGGCTGGTGAAATCGAGCGCGGCGAAGGCCGGCACCATCTCCCGTTCCAGATAGGCGCGCAGTTCGGGGCCGCGAGATGGATTCTGGCTTTCGGTCTTGTAGGCGACGCGGCGGTCGAGTTCGGCGAGGAACGCACCGGATCTGAAGTCGTCCCGGGCGCGGGCGATGGCATCGGCTCTGGTCATCCGTATCGTCTTCAACTCGATGGACGAGGCAGCGTAGCGGACTACGCGGACGCTCGAAAGTGGCGGGGACTTGCGATTTCGTTCTTGCTCTCTTGAGCCTGGCTTGCAGGTCTTTCCATTCTTGGCCCTTGCCAAGGGCCAATTATATGCAAGAACTTCGCCAGGTTGGGGCGCACGTCTATCATTCGAAGAGCGCTCAGTACAGGGCGCCGGGGGACCAGCATGGCCAAGCAGATCAGGCTCAACGCATTTGCGATGAATTGCGTCGCGCATCAATCACCGGGCCTGTGGACCCATCCGCGCGACCGCACCGCGGAGTATAACCGCCTGCCCTACTGGATCGATCTCGCCAGGACGCTGGAACGCGGTCGTTTCGACGGGCTGTTCCTCGCCGACGTGCTCGGCGTCTACGACGTCTATGGCAACAGCCCTGACGCAGCCTTGCGCAATGCAGCACAGACACCGTCGAACGAGCCGCTGCTGCTGCTGTCGGCGATGGCGGCGGTGACGAAGAACCTCGGCTTCGGCGTCACCAGCAATCTCTCGTTCGAGCCGCCCTACCCGTTCGCACGGCGGATGTCGACGCTCGACCACCTCACCGAGGGACGGATCGGCTGGAACGTCGTCACCGGCTATCTCGACAGCGCCGCGCGCGGCGCCGGCAAGGACAGGCAGACCGGTCACGACGACCGCTACGACATCGCCGACGAATATATGGAGGTGGTCTACAAGCTCTGGGAAGGAAGCTGGGAGGACGACGCGGTGCTGCGCGACCGCAAGCGCGGCGTCTTCACCGACCCCAGCAAGGTTCACCGCATCAATCATGAGAGCGCGAACTACCGCATCAACAACACCATCCATCTCAGCGAGCCGTCGCCGCAGCGCACGCCCGTGCTGTATCAGGCCGGCACCTCTCCGCGCGGCCGGCAATTCGCCGCCAAACATGCCGAATGCGTCTTCATGTCGGGACCGTCGGCCAAGATCATTGCGCCGCGCGTCTCCGCAATCCGCCAGGAGGCCGCCGCGCTCGGCCGCAACCCGGCCGAGATCCTGATGTTCAACATGATGACGATCATCCTCGGCAACACGGAAGCCGAAGCGGCGGCGAAATATGCCGACTACCGCTCGCATATCAATCCGGAAGGCGCGCTCGCGCTGATGTCGGGATGGACCGGCATCGACTTCTCCGGCTACGAGCTCGACCAGCAGGTCCGTCACGTCCAGAACGATGCCGGTCGCAGCGCGCTGGACAACGTCACCCGCGGCGATCCCGATCGTATCTGGACCGTGCGCGATGTCATCGAGCATGTCGGCATCGGCGGCGCCGGCCCGGTCGTGGTCGGCACGCCCGAAAGCGTCGCGGACAAGATCGAGGACTGGTTCGAGAAGACCGACGTGGATGGTCTCAACGTCGCGTTTGCGATCTCGCCCGGCGATTTCGAGGATATCAGCGACATGCTGGTGCCGGAGCTGACCAAGCGTGGCCGCTACAAACCGGAATACGCCAAGGGCACGCTGCGGGAAAAACTATTCGGCGACGGACGCGCGCGGCTCGATGCGCCACATCCCGCGGCCGGGTACCGGGTGGGGAAGACGGGGTAGGCTCGCCGCCTACACCTTCCCATCCACCATCACCTCGATCAGCCTGGTCCCCGGCCGATTGAACGCCGACGCGAGCGTTGCCTTCAACTCCCTGACATCGCTGATCCTGATCGCCTCGCAGCCGAGCGCCTTGGCAACACCAGCGAAGTCGACCGGCGGATCGGCAAAGTCCATGCCGACGTAGTTGTCGTCGCCGTGGAAGGCGAGCAGGCGCTGCTTGATGATGCGGTAGCCGCCATTGTTGGCAATGACGACGTTGAGCGGCAGCTTGTGATGCGCCGCCGTCCACAGCGACTGGATCGAATACATCGCGCTGCCATCGCCGGAGAAGCACACGACGGGCCGATCCGGATTGGCGATGCTGGCGCCGACGGACGCCGGCAGACCCCAGCCGATGCCACCGGAGGCAAGGCCGTGATAGCCATAGCGGTCGCGATGCGGACGCAGATTGGTCACCTGGCGGCTGGAGGTGAGGCCTTCGTCGACCAGAATCGCATGGTCGGGCATGGCCTCGACCATTTGCAGCACCAGATAATCCGGATCGATCGGCGCGCGGCCGGCAGTCTTGCCGATCTGCTCGACCAGTGCAGCGCGCCGCGCAGTCCAGTTCTTCGGCGCAAGCTCCGCGAGACGCTGTTTGGCGCGAGTTGCGAGCGCGGCACCGCCCATCTCCTTCAGCATCGGGATCAGCGCGCGCAGCGTTTCCTTCAGATCCGCCTTCAGCGCGATCTCGGCGCCATAGTTCTTGGCGATCTCCCAGTCGACGAGACCGATCTGCACGATGTCGAGCCCGTCGGGCAGCGCATCGATCTCGCTATGAACCGACATGCGCAGGGGATCGCCGCCGAGCGCGATCAACAGATCGTAAGGCGCCAGCGTATCGCGCGCGACCTTCTGCACGCGGGCCAGCGTGCCGACGAAGCTCGGGCTCTCGGACAGGAAGTGAGAGCCGTAAGGCGTCGAGGATTGATAGGCAGCCGCGCCGAGCAACTCGGCGAGTTCGGCGGCTTCCTTTAGCGCGTCGCTCTTCACCACCTCATCCATGGTGACGATGACCGGGCGCTCGGCCTTTAGCAGCCGCGCGGCAAATGCCCTCAGCGCCTCATCCGACGGCTTCGTGCGCGCATCGATGCGGGTGGAGCGGCCAAGGTCGATGCCGGCCTCGCTGTTGAGGATGTCTCCGGGCAGCGAGATGAACACCGGGCCGGTCGGCGGCGTCATCGCCACCTTGGCGGCGCGGCGCACGATGCGCGGCAGGTCCTCCAGCCGCGTCACCTCGACCGCCCATTTCACCAGCGGCTCGGCCATGCGCACCAGCGGGCCATAGAGCACCGGCTCCATCAGGCCGTGGCCCTGCTCCTGCTGGCCCGCGGTCAAGATCATCGGCGTGCCCGTGAACTGGGCGTTGTAGAGCGAGCCCATGGCGTTGCCGAGGCCCGGCGCGACATGGACGTTGCAGGCAACGAGCCTGCCCGAAGCGCGGCTGTAACCGTCCGCAATCGCGACCACCAGGCTCTCCTGCATCGCCATTACGTAGGTGAGATCGGGATGGTCCTTCAGCGCATGCATGATCGGCAGCTCGGTGGTCCCGGGGTTGCCGAACAGATGCGTGATGCCTTCGTCCTTGAGCAGCGCGAGAAAGGCGGAACGGCCGGTGATCTTGTTCTTCATGTTTCCTCCAGGAGCGGACGTTGCCGCAAGGACGGACGGCATGATGGCCGAAGTTTTGGGGGCCGCGCAAGGAAGCGCGGTCATGGCTGCGTTGCAAGCGAGCGGCGCGTTACAACTCTTCCCGGCCCAACTCGAACGGATCCTCGCCACCGACGCGTTTCTTCTTTTTCGAGCGTTGCCAGACCACCCCCGGAAACCCCTTCAGCGGTACCAGCGGCTCGCCGGTATAGGCCCATTCCTGAAGCTCCTCGATCGCGATGTGATAGAGCGGCTGGCGGCCGGTGCGCTCCTTGAACAGTGCGCGGGGAATGTTGACCATGTGCGGACCGCGTGGGCGCTCATAAGCGATCGGCGTGCCGCAATGCGAACAGAAGCGGCGGGCGGTCCTGGTTACCTTGTCCTCGTAACGGGTCAGCGCGGTCTTGCCGGACGTGATGCGAAAACGCTTCTTCCAGCTGCCGACATAGGTCGCGTAGGCCGCGCCATGGGCGCGGCGGCTACTGGCGGAGTGATCATGCCAGGCCCAGCGCGCGGGAACGTCGATCTCGAAGGTGACCTTGCCGCAGAGGCATTGGCCGGTGGCGGTTCCTGCGGCGACTGCGGCTTTGGCCATGGTGTTTCCCCGTCGTCTTTGCGAGGGCGACAATACACGATCGTCATTCCGGGGCGCGACGAAGTCGCGAGCCCGGAATCCATCGGTCGGCGAGCGGGAATGTGAGATGGATTCCGGATTCGATGCCGCGCATGGCCCCGGAATGACAGGAGAGATCAGGCCGGCGTCAGCTCGTCAAAAACAGGGTAATCCGTGTACCCCTTCTCCTCGCCGCCATAGAACGTCGCGCGGTTGTACGGCGTGATCGGGTAGGCATGCTCGAGGCGCCGCGGCAGATCGGGGTTGGAGATGAAGATGCGGCCGAACGCGATCAGGTCGGCGTGTCCCTCGGCGATCGCAGCATTCGCGGTTTCGCCGGTGAAGCCGCCGGCGGTCATCAGCACGCCGCTGTAGTGCGGGCGGAACAGTACCATGGCCGAAGGCACGTTCTCCCAATGGACATCGGCGCGGCCCGCGCCGCTGGAGCGCGGCTCGATGAAGTGCAGATAGGCGAGACCGAGCTTGTCGAGCGCCTTCACCACGTGGATGTAGAGCGGCATCGGATCGGGCTCACCGGAATCGTTGGCGATGCCGTGCGGGGACAGGCGCACGCCGACGCGGTTGGCGCCCCAGACGTCGATCGCAGCCTGGGTGACTTCGAGCAGAAGCCGCGCGCGGTTCTCGATCGAGCCGCCGTATTGATCAGTGCGCTGGTTGCTGCGCGATTGCAGGAACTGCTCGAGCAAATAGCCGTTGGCGCCATGGATCTCGACGCCGTCGAAGCCGGCCGCGAGCGCGTTCCTTGCACCCTGACGGAACGCCTCGACGATCCCCTTGACCTCGTCGGTCTCCAGCGCGCGCGGCGTCTCGTAGTCGGCGATCTTACCGTCGGCGGTCATTGCCTTCATGCCTTCGGCCTTGATCGCAATCGCCGAAGCCGAGACCGGCAGCTCCCCACCGTGGAAGGAGGAATGCGAGACACGGCCGACATGCCAGAGCTGGAGGAAGATGATGCCGCCCTTGGCGTGCACGGCATCGACCACCTTGCGCCAGCCGGCGATCTGCGCCTCCGAGTAGATGCCTGGCGTCGCCGGATTGCCGCGACCGTGCGACAGCACCGGCGAAGCCTCGGCGATGATCAGGCCGCCTCTGGTCGCACGCTGGCCGTAATATTCGGCGTTGAGCGGCCGCGGCGAGAAGCTGTCGCGCTCCGCACGCATGCGCGTCAGGGGCGCCATCGCGACGCGATGCGCAAGCTTGTACGGACCGACCTGCAACGGTTTGAACAACGCCGGAAATTTCATGACTGCCCCGAATGGCTATGGAAGGACGTGGATCATATAGCGAGGGGCGGCCACCGGGAAAGGCGCCGCCCCACAAAAGAGATATTCCCTCGCGCGGAACGCGGGAGAGATCAGGCCTTACGCCGTCTTGATCCAGACGGCCTTCACGTTGAGGTACTCCTCGACGTGCTGCTTGCCGGACTCGCGGCCATAACCGCTCATCTTGTAGCCGCCGAACGGCACTGCGGGGTCCATTGCCTGGTAGCAATTCACCCACACCGAACCGGCGCGCAGGCGCTTCGCAACCGCATGGGCCTTGGTAACGTCGCGCGTCCACAGGCCGGAGCCGAGGCCGAACGTCGTGTTGTTGGCGCGCTTGACCAGCTCGTCCATGTCCTTGAACGCGATCGCGGAGATGACGGGACCGAAGATCTCCTCCTGCGCGATGCGCATGTTGTCCTGGACGCCGGCGAACACCGTCGGCGAGACGAAGAAGCCCTTCGACAGCGCACCTTCCGTGACGCGACCGCCGCCGGCGAGCGCACGCGCGCCTTCCTTCTGGCCGATGTCGAGATAGCCGGTGACGCGCTCGAGCTGCTGTTCGGAGACCAGCGGGCCGATCTGCACGTTGGGATCGAGACCGTTGCCGACCTGCAGCTTCTTGCCGAATTCGGCGACACGGCCGACGAATTCCTCGTAGATCGCCTGCTCGACGAACAGGCGCGTGCCGGCGCTGCAGATCTGGCCGGAATTGGCAAATACCGCCATCGCCGCACCGGGCACCGCCGCATCGAGATCGGCGTCAGCGAACACGATGTCCGGTGACTTGCCGCCGAGCTCGAGCGATACGCGCTTGAGGTTGCCCGCGGAGGCGCGGATGATCGACTGGCCCGTGACATGCGAGCCGGTGAAGGCAACCTTGTCGACGTCCGGATGCGAGGCGAGTGCCGCACCCGCGGTCTCGCCATAGCCGGGCACGACGTTGACGACGCCGGGCGGAATGCCGGCTTCCATCGCGAGCTCGGCGATGCGCAACGAGGTCAGCGGCGCCTCTTCGGCGGGCTTGAGCACCACGGTGCAGCCGGTCGCGATGGCCGGGCCGATCTTCCAGATCGTCGCGGTCAGCGGACCGTTCCAGGGAATGATGGCGCCGACGACGCCGATCGGCTCCTTCAGCGTGTAGGAGAAGATCTCGCCGGGCAGCGAGTTCTCGATGGTCTCGCCATGGATCGCGGTGGTCTGGCCGGCGTAATAGCGCAGCATGCCGACGGCGCGCAGGCGATAGGCGCGGGTGCGGCTGAGCGGCGCGCCCATATCGAGCGTGTCGAGCTGCGACAATTCGTCGAAATTCTTCTCGACGAGGTCGGCGAGCTTGAGCAGCAGGTTCTGCCGCTCGAACGGCTTGACCTTGCTCCAGGGTCCTTCGAAGGCGCGCCGGGCGGCGGCGACCGCGCGATCGATGTCTTCCTTGTCGCCCTCGGCGACGGTTGCGAGCAGTTCGCCGGTGGCAGGGTTGTGGGTCTCGAAGCGCTTGCCGGAAGCGGCATCCACCCACTTCCCGTCGATCAGCATCTGCTTGTAGGACCCGTTGGCGAACGGATGGCGCGTGATCGGAATAGCTTGCGACACAGCCATGGCTGCACTCCCTGGGTAGGTGATTGATTGGGTTCGATCTGGGTGGGATCGTTAGGTCAACCAGAATACAGCGGCGCCGGAAAGGCGTAAAGTCGGGGTGGAACGAAGCCCTGCCATGCCGACTTGTGCAGGGTCGCGCGAGTACCATCTTATACGCGCGATCAAGAGCCAGTCCGGGAGAAAGTCATGCCGCATCCTGTTATCGCCAAGGGCAATGTCGCCGTGATCACCGGGGGCGCATCCGGCATCGGTCTTGCCGCAGCCACGGCGTTTGCGCGCGCCGGGATGAAGGTGTGCATCGCCGATGTCGACGAGAACCGGCTGGCGGAAGCGGCAACAAAACTGTCATCGATCTCGGGCGCCGCAAATGTGATGACGTCGGTGGTCGACGTTAGCCGCGCCGAGAACCTCACGGAACTCGAACGCGCCGTGAGCGCGCATTTCGGCGGCACCGACCTGCTGATGAACAATGCCGGCATCCAGCCGGGCAGCACGTTGTTTGGCGATCCCGACAATTGGCAGCGCATCATCGGCGTCAACATGTGGGGCGTCATCAACGGCGCGCGCATCTTCGCACCCGCCATGATCGCGCGCGGCAGGGCCGGCCTGATCATCAACACCGGCTCCAAGCAAGGCATCACCACCCCGCCCGGCGATCCCGCCTACAACGTCTCCAAGGCCGGCGTGACGGCGTTTACGGAGGCGCTGCAGCACGAGTTGCGCAACACGAAAGACTGTCACGTCACCGCGCATCTCTTGATCCCCGGCTTCGTCTTCACGGGGCTCACCGCCAAGGGCCGCACCGAAAAGCCGGCCGGCGCATGGACGCCGGAGCAGACCGTGGACTTCATGATCGCGCGGCTCGAGGCCGGCGATTTCTACATCCTCTGCCCTGACAACGACGTGCCGCGCGCGCTCGACGAGAAGCGCATGCTGTGGGCAGCCGGCGACATCGTCGAGAACCGCCCGCCGCTGTCGCGCTGGCACCCGGATTACGCGGATGCGTTCGCGACATTCGTGAAGGAAAGCTAGGCGAAACGCCTACAGCGTCTCTTGCTTGTGCCCGCAATTCTTGCAGGCGAATTTGACGCGGCTCTGGCCTTTTTCCGCCTGAACCCGGTTTGGCGCGCCGCACTTGCCGCAGACGGCCTCGATACGGGTCGAGCCCTGCTTCACGACGATGGTCTTCTTTTCCATCGATTCGCGGATCAGGCGCTCAGCCTCTTCACGCAGGGATTGTTTCGACAAAGCTCGTCTCCGCCACTGAAAGCGCGAGAGCCATATCGCACTTGCGTTCGAATCTCAATCGGCAATGCGTGATCAGACCTCGACAATCACATAGGAGTCTTCGACATGCACCGGAAACGTCTCGGCGACATAGGGCCCCTTCTGCAATTCGTCGCCGCGTTCCACCGCAACCGGGTATGACCTGATCTTGAACCGTTTCGGATCGAACCAGGACTGCCCGTTGCGCATGTCGAACTCCCAGCCGTGCCAGGGGCAGCGCAGCATCTCGCCGACACGCGAGCGCTCGTAGACGCCTGGCTCGGGCGAAGTCAGCCGTGCCACGCAGGCCGCCTTCTCAAGCGGCGCGCCTTCGTGCGGGCACCGGTTCAGCAGCGCGAAGAACTCGCCATTGACGTGGAACACGACAATATCACGGCCGGCGACATCGACGACCTTGTTGCCGCCGGACGGGATCTCGCTGGTTCGCGCGACGATGTGACGGGCCATGGGATTCAGAACTTGTAGACCGCGCGGGCATTGGTACTGAAGATCTTCTTCCGCTCGGCCTCGGTGAGTGGCGTCTTGAAGGCGAAGCGCGGGTCGTCGAAATCCCAGTGCGGATAGTCTGACGAGAACAGCAGCCGGTCGATGCCGACCCATTCGATCAGCGACCGCAGATGCCGCGCCTCGTCGGGCTCGTCGATCGGCTGTGTCGTGAACCAGAAATGCTCGCGGACATATTCCGATGGCTTGCGCTTGAGATGCGGCACCTCGCTACGGAAGCGCTCGAAGTGCTGGTCCATCCGCCACACCGCCGACGGAATCCAGCCGAAGCCGCCCTCGATGAAGACGATCTTCAATTTCGGGAAGCGCTCCGGCACTCCCTCGATGACGAGGCTCGCAAGCTGCGCCGCGATCGTGTGCGCGTTGGACTGGTGCTCCTCGACATAATAGGACGGCCAGCCGCCGCCGGTCGGCGCGTGGCCGCCATAGCCGCCGACATGGATGCCGAGCGGCAGATCGAGTTCCTGCGCGCGCTCGTAGATCGGCCAGTAGCGGCGGCGGCCGAGCGGCTCGTTGGCACGCGGCGAGACGTTGATCTGGATGTACTCGCCTGTCTTGGCGCAGCGATCTATCTCGGCAATGGCGAGGTCCACCCCGTCTTGCCCGACCAGAATCGAGGCCTTCAGGCGGGGATCGCGGTGCGACCAGAACGCCAGCTGCCAATCGTTGATGGCGCGCTGGATGGCGGCGCCGAACTCGAGGTTCTGCTGCGAGAAGATGAAGAGATCGAGCACCTGCAATATCCCGAACTCGACATCGAGCGGATCGAGATGCTGCTTCTGCATGAAGGCGAGATCGGAGCCGGGTACCCCGCCGGTCGGCGGCCAGGCATCGCGCCGCGCGATCAGCGGCGAGGAGCGTGGATAGGGCGTGGTGAAGAGATAGGGTGTGCGCAGATGGCTGCCGTATTCCCTCAAGTGCTCCTGCCAGCGTTTCGGCAGGAACTCGTTGAGATCGTCCGTCGATCTCAGGCTCGGATGCACGTCGCAATCGACGATGCGCAGCCTTGATGCCGCGGGCTTCTCGTCGTCACGCAGCGGACGGTCGATGACTTCACTCATGCAGACCTCCAAAACTAGTTAGCGAGCGACAACCGTGAAAACGTCTCCAGCGGATTGTCGACGCACATTTTCTCGATGATGCTCTTCGGCAAATGCGGCGGGATCGGATCGTCGCCATCGAACTGCCAGTGCGGATAGTCGGACGCGAACAGGAACATCTTGTCGGAGCCGATCTGGTCGATGATCTCCTCGACGCTTTTGGCATCGCCGGGCGCATCGAACGGCTGCATGGTGACACGGAAATTATCGCGGACAATCGATGCCGGCTCGCGCTCGACCCAGGGCACCTCGACGCGCACGCCGCGCCAGGTCTTGTTGGCGCGCCACATGAAGGCCGGCAGCCAGCTCACGCCTGACTCCATCAGCACGACCTTGAGATTAGGGAATTTGCCGAACACGCCCTCGTAGATCAGGCTGAGAATCTGCGCCTGAAATGCCTGCGCTTCGACAAAGTAATATTCGTAGCGATGCGACGGCCAGCCGGCCGAGCTCGGTGCCTGCCTATATTGCGTGCCGGCATGGATCGCCAGCGGCAGCTCGTATTTTTCGGCGAGCTGATAGACCGGCCAGAAGTGACGCCGCCCCAGCAGGGTCTCACCCTGCGCCAGCACCAGGATGGAGACGAACCTGACGTCGCCGGCGCGGCGCTCGATTTCCTCGATCGCGAGATCGGGCGCCTGCATCGGCACAACGATGGATGCGCGCAGGCGCGGATCGCGCGACAGCCACTCGGCCGCGATCCAGTCATTGATCGCCTTGCAAAAATCTGCGGCCATGTAGGCATCGAAAACGGCCTGGGCGCCATAGAGCACGTTGAGGATTGCGTGGCTGGCGCCCAGTTGGTCGAAGGCGCCCTTCTGCACCATGGCAAGGTCGGAGCCCGGCTTGGTGCCATTGGCCGGCCGCCAGTCGGCGCGGCCTGAAAGCGGCATGCTCGGTGGATAGGAGGTGAGATCGAGGCCGTCGATCGCGCGGCTCACCACCTGCTCTTTCCAGTGATCGCTGAGATAAGGCAACAGCGTCGTGCGCGTGCCACCAACCGCCGGGTGGATGTCGCAGTCGATCCGCGTCACCGCCATGGATGCTTCCTCGGGCAATGTTTATTGGCGGCGTTCTCTGCAACCGCTCGCGCAGAGTGCGCCGCCCTGTGACGACGCGCAAGGGCAATGGCCTGCGTGATCCGTCATGGCTCGGTTGCATTTCGCGGTCGCGATATCGTTCAGGCGGCCATCCCGCGATAGAGCGGAAGCGCGTGGCAGCGATGATCAGCGTTTCGCGCGCCGGTTGCAGGGTAAAGGATATCTTTCGGCTGCTGTTCCACATGACCGGAAATGCGCGAGAGTGGCGGACGATCCGACATCCGCCGCCCCGCTCCGACAGGGTCTCCGCTCAAGCCGCCTTGGAGACCTCCATCAGCAACCGCTCGGCCTTGGCGTCTTCGATACGATTCATCAGGCGGCCGCTCTCGTGGTTGTCGCGCACGGTCTTGGTCAGAGTGACGCAGGTCTGGATCAGCATCACGATGCCCATGGTGAGATAGCCCTTCATCCACAGATCGATCGGCAGGAAAAAGACGCCGAGGGCGACGAGGAAGGCGGAAGCCGCGAAGGACGCGTAAGTGAAGGTCACCCAGGCGCTGCTGTGGGGCTGGCCGTTCTGGTTCATGATGCTCTCCTGTTGATTCGAATGATGACGGGGTTTGAGATCAGGCCGTCGGTGCGCGCTTGGACTTCAACCGCGCCAGCACGTCGTCCGCGGTCGTCTTGAGCCGGGGGCCGAAGCCCTGCTCGGCGAGTTTCTCGGCAGTGGCAAGCGGACCGCTGGCCGCATCGAGTTCGACCAGCGCATCGTCAGCCGCCTGGGCTTCCATCTGGCGGTCGCGCAGGCGCCGCAAGGTGCTCTCCGCCTCCGGCAGCGTGGATTCGTAAGGACGGGTCGCCTCGATGCCGCTACGGCGAAGCGAGCGCACCGCCTCCGAGGCCCGGGCGACACGGCGGCCGCGATCGAGTTCGGTGATACGCGCCTGCGCGTTCGCGACATGCCGCTTCAGTCGGGCAATCTCGGTCGCGAACAGCGCCCGCGCCGTTAGCGCCGCATCGCGATCAGCCTCGAGGCCAGCAATGGATTCAGCGGCCTCCTTGGCGAGATCTTCGCGTCCACCGTCGAGCGCCGCAACCGCGCGGGTCTCGAGATCGGCGATGCGGGCGATGGTCGCCTCCAGCTTGCGGCTTTCCTGCTGATCCTGCGCAATCGCCAGCGCCAGCGCCCGCTTGCTGCGCTCGACGGCTGCGGCCGCATCGCGCATCTGTTGATCGAGGATCAGAAGGGCCGTTCGGTCTTCCAGCTCCTCGCCCGCGGCGGCCACGCTGCCGCGGAAAAGTGTGATGACGGTCTTGAACATTGGCTGCTCCCTGTTATGAGCGTTGCTCACGGGTGTTGTAGCACATCTTGAGCATCGCTCAAGATTTATTTGAGCAACGCTCATAATTTTGGTAAGCTAATGACTAAAGCCTTGGAACGTCGAGAGAAACTTCGTGCGGACCTGATCCTGGCGGCGGAGCGGATGATCGCGACTCGCGGATTGACGGGCCTGAAAACCCGCGATCTCGCCCGCGAGATCGGCTGCGCCAATGGCGCGGTCTACAATCTCGTTGCGGACGTCGACGAGCTGATCCTGCGCGTCGGCTCGCGCACGCTGCATCGACTGGACGACGCGCTCACCGCCGCTGAAAGCGCCGGCGAGCCCGCGCCGCAGGAGAGGCTGGTCCGCATCGCGATTGCCTATTGCGATTTCGCCGCGGAAAATCTCGAGCTCTGGCGCGCTCTGTTCGAACACCGCATGGAAGCCGACAAGATCGTTCCCGATTGGTCGATCGAGGACCAGATGCAGCTGTTCAGGCACATCTATGTGCCGCTCGCAGCTCTGTTTCCAAAACGCAGCCCAGAAGAGCTCGGCATCACTGCGCGCAGCCTGTTCTCGGCGGTGCATGGCATGGTGGCGCTGGGACTGGAGCAGAAGCTGGTCGCCGTGCCGCTGCCTGCGCTGCGCAAGGAAATCGCAGGCCTCGTGCGCGCGATGATCGACGGATTGATCGCGCGCGCGTCGTAGAGGCCGAGAGCGCAGCTGACTAAAATTTCACCTGTCACATCGTGACCGGCGCGCTTAGCTTCGCCGCGTTCCGTCCTCTCCCCCCTCCTCCGGAGTTCCCATGTCCCTCCTCATCCGCGGCGGCACCGTCGTCAATCATGATCATTCGCGCCGCGCGGACGTTCTGATCGAGGGCGACAGCATCGTCGCGGTCGGCGCCTCGATCGCAGCGCCCACGGGCACGGAAATCCTCGACGCCGGCGGCGCCTACATCCTTCCTGGCGGCATCGATCCGCACACCCATCTCGAAATGCCGTTCATGGGCACCGTCACCGCCGACGATTTCGAATCCGGCACCAAGGCGGCATTGACCGGCGGCACCACGATGGTGGTGGATTTCTGCCTGCCCGATCCCGGCCAGTCGATGCTCGCGGCCTATCAGGAATGGCGCCACAAATCCGAGAAGGCGGCAACCGACTACGGCTTCCACATGGCGGTGACCTCGTGGTCGAAGCAGATCTATGACGAGATGGAGACCGTGGTCAAAACCTACGGCATCAACACCTTCAAGCACTTCATGGCCTACAAGGGCGCGCTGATGGTGAATGACGACGAGCTCTACAACTCGTTCGCTCGCTGCGCCCATCTCGGCGCGATGCCGGTCGTGCACGCGGAAAATGGCGACGTCGTCGCCTTGATGCAGGAGGCGCTGATCGCACGCGGCGTCACCGGCCCCGAGGGCCACGCCTATTCACGGCCGCCGGAGGTCGAGGGCGAAGCCACCAACCGCGCCATCATGATCGCCGACATGACCGGCACGCCGGTCTACATCGTGCACACCAGCTGCCGCCAGGCGCATGAGGCGATCGCCCGTGCCCGCGCCGCCGGAAAGCGTGTCTATGGCGAGCCGCTGATCCAGCATCTGCTGCTCGATGAGCGTGAATACCAGAACAAGGACTGGGATCATTCCGCGCAACGCGTGATGTCACCGCCATTTCGCGACAGGTCGCATCAGGACAGTCTATGGGCCGGCCTCCAGTCCGGCTCGCTGCAAGTGGTCGCGACCGACCACTGCGCCTTCACCACGGAGCAGAAGCGGTTCGGCCTCGGCGATTTCAGGAAGATCCCGAACGGCACCGGCGGCCTCGAGGATCGCCTGGCGCTGCTATGGACCGCCGGCGTTGCCACGGGTCGGTTGACGAAAGAGGAATTCGTCGCCGTGACCTCGGCAAACATCGCCCGCATCCTCAACATCTTTCCGCGCAAGGGTGCGGTCGCCGTCGGCTCGGATGCCGATCTCGTGGTGTGGGATCCGAAGGCAACCAGGACCATCAGCGCAAAGCGCCAGATGAGCCGGATCGACTACAACGTGTTCGAAGGCTTCGCCTGCACCGGCGGCGCGGCCGCGACGCTGTCACGCGGTCGTATCGTGTGGAAGGACGGCGATCTGCGTGCCGAGGCGGGCGACGGGCACTATGTCGAGCGTCCGGCTTTCCCGCCAGTGCATGTCGCCAATTCGACGTGGAAAGAGCTCACCGCCCCGCGTGCAGTGGCACGCGGAGCGGTCACGCCCTGACGTTCAGGCAGCCGGTCGAGCACCGGCAGCAGTTCGGACGGTCTAGATCGCAAACACCCAGGCGGCGACGATGGTGCCGATGGTGACGAGACCAGCGATGGTCCAGCCGGCGGCGTATTCCAGCTCAGGATGGCCGGTCGCCCGCATGATCTCTGCCGGATCGGCGGTATGCTTCTCTGCCATGACAGCCTCGCACGTTGTTCCCCGTGTCATGGATAAGTCGCACCAGCCGCGATTAGGTTCCATCACGGACGGGCGAGATAGCAAAAAAGTCGAAAACAACCCCATGCAAAGTAGAACGACTGTACCGGGATAAGCCGCGGTCGCGCTGCGCAACCGTTTGACCCGTCGAGCCAAAACCGCCGCACCGCGCAAATCCCCCCGCGCGCTTCATCTTGCGCCGCAAAATCGGATCGCATGCTAGAGTGGAAGCGCGTCCAGGGCAGGAGAGAAACATGGCCGACGACAAGACCAAGCGGGGCGGAGCGGACCGCAAGTTGATTGCGCTCACCGAGAAGTACGAAGTCGCCTACTGGTCGAAGAAATTCAAGGTCACGCCGGCAAAGCTGAAATATGCCGTCAAGAAAGTCGGCCACTCCGCCAGGAAGGTCGAAGACTACATCAAGCTGCAAAAACACCGCGCCGCCGACAAGAGCCGGATCGCGCTGAGCGAAGCCTATGAAGTCCGTTACTGGTCGAAGAAGTTCAAGATCACGCCGGCGAAGCTGAAGGCCGCCGTCGCCGCCGCCGGCCATTCCTCCAAGAAGGTCGAGGCGTATCTGACCGCCCAGAAGGCGGCGAAGAGGAAGGCCGCCAAGAAGAGCGCGAAGAAGACGACCAAGCGGAAGAAAGCCGGCTAGGGCTTCCGGCACCTCTCATCCAGCCGGACACATCAGCCGGCGTGCATTCGCGCGCTCGGCGACGCGCGGATATCGCGTGGTCCTGCGAAATTCCGGTTGGCCCGACGAACGACAAAGCTCCTAGAGCACCACGACTTTCGTGTGCAGGGGCACCCTCCCGTAGAGATCGATGACGTCCTGATTCATCATGCGGATGCAACCGGACGAGACCGCCTTGCCGATCGACTCCGGCTCGGTCGTGCCGTGGATGCGATAGCGGGTATCTTGTCCACCCCTGAACAGATAGAGCGCACGCGCGCCCAGCGGGTTGCTCTCTCCGCCATCCATGCCGCGCGCCCATCTGGCATAGCGCTTCGGCTCGCGTGCGATCATGGCCTCGGTCGGCGTCCAATGCGGCCACTCCCGCTTGAGCTGGATGTTCGCCGTGCCGGTGAATTCCAGGCCGGCGCGACCGACCCCGACCCCGTAGCGGATCGCCTTGCCACCCTTCTCGACGAGATAGAGAAAGCGATTGTGCGGATCGACTACGATGGTCCCCGGAGGCTCCGTCGTGCGGTAATCGACGACTTGGCGCAGAAAGCGCGGATCGACCACCGATAGGTCGATCGCATCGACCCTGAACTTCTCCGACGGTATCGCCGCGTAGCGTGCCGTTCCGGCCGTTTGGCGTTGGTCAAGGCCCGCAGCGTCGGTTGTCACGCAACCCGCCACGGTCATGGGAAGTGTGACCGCCAGGAACAGCGTCCTGGCGGCTTTCTGAAGATGAGCGAGCATGAGCTGGTATTCCCGAATTTGGAAGCCGATCAACCGGCCTTCTGACCGGCCTGCCTGGCGCGGGCGTCGGCCGCGACGCGCTGGAAGCCTTCGTAGGTGAGCGCCTGGTTGACCTTGTAGGGCCCGACGAGAAAGCCCGGCGTGCCCTGGAAGCCGACAGCATCGGCGATCGCCAGGTTTCGCTTGAGCAGACCGGTGATGGCCGCATCATTTGCCTTGATGTCGGCATCGAGGCGGTTCATGTCGACGCCCGACTTGCGCACGGCGTCGATCATCTGCTGTTGCGAGATCCCGTAGCCGGGAACGCTCATCAAGGCGTGATGCGCCGCGAGATATTTGTCTTGGTATCTGGCCCCGAGCGCGAGCTTGGCGCCGACGATCGAGGTTGGGGTCAAGACCGGCCAATCCTTGTAGACGAGCTTTATCTTTCCATCGGCCTTCACCAGACGCTCGAGATGAACGGCGGCATCCTTGCAGAACGGACAATTGTAGTCGAAGAAGTCCACGATCGTGAGATCTCCGTCCGGATTGCCCGCGGTCGGGGCTTCGGGATCAGCAAGAATCATCTCGCTCGTGATTTCATTCTCGGCGCTGTGCGCGAGGGTCTCGGTGAGCAGCAGCGCGGCGGCTCCGGCAAGGCGCAGGAAGGTCGAGCGAGAGACTGCTTTGTTCATGTGTTGCTCCAGGGGATGTTTGCTTTAGCCGCGCTCGGCTACGGCGATCTTGTCCAGCAAATCGTGCACGGCGGTCGTGCCGATCATTCTGGTGCCGTCGACTTCCCGGCCCATGGTATTGAGAAAGACCAGCGTTGGAGGACCAACCACCGCGAACCGCTCCATGAGCTTCTTGCTCGCAAGGTCGTATCGGGTCATGTCGGCCCGGATCAGACGCAACGCGCTCAGCCGCCGGCGGACTGCCTCATCCGCGAAGACGGTGCGCTCCATCAACCGGCACTCAGTGCACCACTCGGCCGAAAAGTCGATCAGGACCGGGCGCCCCTCAGCACCGGCGGCCGCGATCGCCGCGTCGAGATCACCCTCATTGGTTACCGTCTGAAAGCCGTCGGCTTCGAGGCCAGGCGCAGCGATCGGCAGCGTCACACCCGCCCAGGCGAATGGTTGCAGAGGCGCATACCAGCCGGTGATGCCGCCAATGGCCACAAGCCCACCATAGATCGCAAGCGCACCGGCCGCCATCGCGGACGCCACGCGTCCCCAATGCCGCGCCGACCGCGCCCGGCCGGGTTCCGGCCAACCGAGCCAAAGTGCGATGCCGACAGCAAACGCGCCCCACGCGAATGCGATCGAGGGCAGCGGCAGGATCCGCGACATCATCCAGATTGCGACGCCGATGAAGACGATGCCGAACGCCTGCTTGACACGGACCAGCCACGGCCCGGACTTCGGCAGAGCCGTCGCCCCGAACGTTCCAAACGCCAGCAGCGGCAGGCCCATACCCAGGCCGAGCGAGAACAGTGCCGCCGAGCCGCGCGTCGCGTTTCCGGTCTGCGCAATATAGACCAATGCCGCGGCCAGTGGCGGCGTCACGCAGGGACCGACGATCAGGGCGGAGGTGAAACCGAGCAGCGCGGCCCCACCGATCGATCCTGCGCGGCCCGCTCCGAACGTCAGCCGCGCGCTCCATGCGTGCGGCACCTGCAACTCGTAGAATCCGAACATCGAGAGGGCCAACACGACGAACATGAGACTCGTCAGGCCGACAGCGACCGGTGTCTGCAGGGTCGCCTGAAGGTTGCCGCCGAACCAGGCGGCGAAAATCCCGAGCACCCCATAGGCGCCTGCCATCGCGAGCACATAGGTCGTGGACAGCAGGAAGCCCCGCCCCGGCGATAGCTTCTCCGCCGAGCGCGTCAGCATGCCCGACAAAATCGGCACCATGGGAAGAACGCACGGCGTGAAGGCGAGCAGCACTCCGAAACCGAGAAAGGCGAACAAGGTCGAAAAGAGGCTGCCGCCAAGATCAGGTGTCGTCGCACCGCCAGGCGAAAATTCACCCGGAACCGCAGGACCCGGCTCCTCGGCCGCCGAGTGCATCCCGTCCTCTCGGGCGTCGGCATCGCGAACGATCAACGTTGCGAGGTCGATCACCTTGGTGATCGGCGGATAGCAGATCGTGTTCTTGCCGCAGCCCTGATAGGTGACGCGAAGCTCGCCGGTTTCGGGCAAGGCATCGATGAGGGCGGTGGCCTCGTGGTGGTAGACCTCGGTCGATCCGAAGGTTGGATCGTCCTTGGTCTCGCCGCGTGTCGTCGCGACCTTGAGCGGCTTGCCACCGAGGCTCGCCGCGATCCGGTCGCGATAAAGATAGTATCCCGGCTCGATCGACCAGAGGAGTTCCACGCCTTCCTCTTCGCCCTGCGTGACGTCGAATCTGAAGGCCTCGTCGGGTGGCTTCGGACCCGCCGCGGCCGCGCCGAGCCAAAAGGCCTGAAGAAGAAAGGTAACAAACCAGATCGTCCGCACGTAAGACATGGAAAGCCTCGCCTGATTGCGGCCGCCGATCTGGGGAGCGCACCTTAAGCCAGCCTTAAGGCTGCAGGGCGACGGGCTCGAAGTCAGAGGCAAAGCCATGCGCATTCTCGTCGTCGAAGACGATCCTGTCCTGTCCGACGGTTTGCGGGTCGGGCTCGGCATGTTCGGCGCTACGCTCGACGTGGTGGAGAGCTGCGCGGACGGACGCGCGGCGCTGGCAAGCAGCGAGTTCGATGCTCTCGTTCTCGACCTGATGCTCCCGGACGGGTCTGGGCTCGATCTGCTCGCCGACATGCGGGCGGCCGGCGACCGCACGCCGGTGCTTCTGTTGACCGCGCTCGACGAAATCGCCGATCGCGTCAAGGGCCTCGACGCGGGCGCAGACGACTATCTCGGCAAGCCGTTCGACCTGGATGAGCTGGGCGCGCGGCTGCGCGCCATCGGTCGGCGTCAAAATGGGCGGGCCTCGCCGCTGTTGTCCTGCAACGGCATCGTGCTCGATCCCGCCACCATGTCGGCGACCGCGCACGGCGAGAAGGTCAGCCTGTCGCGGCGCGAGTTCGCCGTACTGCAGGCGCTGATGGAGCGGCCAGGCGTGCTGCGCTCCAAGGACGCGCTGGAGGCTCGCCTCTACGGCTGGCAAGAGGAGATCGAGAGCAATGCGGTCGAGGTCCACATCCACAAGCTGCGCGCCAAGCTCGGACGGCAGGCGATCGAGACCGTGCGCGGCATCGGCTATCGCATCCGGGTGAGCGCATAATGATGTCGCTGCGAACGAGACTCTTTCTGATCCTGGTCGCGGCTACAGGCGTGATCTGGCTGTTCGCCATCGGCTGGATCTATGTCGGCACGAAACACGAGGTTGAAGGCGTGCTCGACGCCCGGCTCCAGGAAGCCGCGCGCATGGTGGCTTCGCTCGTTCCGACCAAGGGCGTCGCGACCCCTGAGGCAAGCCACGATGCGCTTCCCGGAATACCGATCTACGAGCGCCAGCTTTCCTGCCAGATTTGGTCGCTCGACGGCCGCCTGGTCGCGCGGTCGAGCGGGGCGCCGCGCTCGCGGCTCAGCGATACCGAAGGCGGCTTCTCCGAACGCGACATCGACGGCGAGAGCTGGCGCGTTTTCACCGTCGAGGATGCCGACAAGGGCATCCGCGTGCTGGTCGGCGACCGCCTCGGCATTCGCGAGCATCTGGTCGCAGGCATCGTCAAGGGGCTGCTCACTCCGACGCTGCTGATCGTTCCACTGCTCGGTTTCCTGATCTGGTCCAGCCTCACCAGCGGCTTGCGTCCGCTCCGCGCGCTTGCGCGCGAGCTTCAGACCCGCAACGCGGATGACATGAGCCCGGTGCAGGGGGACCAGGCCTCGGCAGAGATCCTGCCGATGACGGCCGCCATCAACGCGCTTTTCGAGAAGGTCGAGAGCGCACGACGGCATGAGCGGGAGATCACGGCGTTTGCCGCCCACGAACTGCGCACGCCGCTGGCAGGCCTGCGGACCCAGACGCAAGTCGCGATCGGCGCGAGAGACCCGGCGGCGCGCGAGCGGGCGCTGCGGCAGATCCTGGTCGCGGTCGACCGCACCACGCGCCTCGTCCGGCAATTGCTGGCGATGGCGAATCTCGACGCCTCCCACGACGCGCTACCAGACGCCGCCGTCAATCTCGGCGCCGCCATCGACGAGATCGTCGACGCCGTCCCGGGCCATGATCGCATCCGCGTGGAGATCGAACCGGCGTTGAGCAGGACGACGGTGACGGCGAACGCCGCGTTGCTCGTGCTCGCGCTACGCAATCTGCACGAGAACGCGGTTGAACACACCTCCGACTCCGGCCTCGTGCGCTGGCGCGTCGACAGCAACGCCGACGCCATCGTGATCGCCGTCGAGGACGAAGGCCCCGGCATCCCGCCGGACGAATTGCAACTGGTCACACGCCGCTTCTTCCGCGGCCGGCTCAAGCGCCCCAGCGGCAGTGGGCTGGGGCTGTCAATCGTCGAGCTCGCGCTGCGCGCCAACGGCGCCCGGCTCAACCTCGTCAACCGCGGTGACCGCAGCGGACTGCGCGCCGAGATCGTCTGGCCGTTGCCTTCGGACAAGACGCCCGCCCGGGCTCCGCGATCCGCCGCGGTCCTTCGTTTTGCGACAAAGACATCGTGAGACTGGAGCTCGCACATCGCAGGAGCGTCAGGCGATGAAGACGGAGCAACTCATCAACGCAATGGCGGCCGACACCGCGCCGCGGCGCTCCTTCCTTCGCTCCTTCGTCTACGCCACCGCCTCAGGCGTCGCCGTCGACGCGTTGATCTTCCTTGCAGCGATCGGACCCAGGCCGGACATTGCGGCCGCTGCCGAGACCTGGCGGTTTCTGTTCAAATTCGTGGTCACGCTCTCACTGGCCGTGCCAGCTACGACGCTGGTCTACCGGTTGGCCGCGCCCGCGATGTGGCGCCAATGCCGGCTCGAGATTCTCGGGGTGCCGCTCTGCCTGTTGCTTGCGGCGGCGGCTTTCGAGCTCGATCTGGTGCCCCGCTCGCTGTGGATGGTCCGCCTGATCGGTTCGAACTCGGTCAACTGCATCACCCTGATTCCGCTTCTGGCTCTGGCTCCACTGACGTGCTTCCTCATCCTGCTGCGGGACGGAGCCCCGCGCGATCCGGGATCCGCCGGCGCGGTGGCCGGCCTCGCGGCGAGCGCGATCGCCGCAACGTTCTATGCGCTCAACTGCTTCGACGACAGTCCGCTGTTCGTGATCACCTGGTATCCGCTCGCGGCGTCGATCGTCGTGGCGGGCGGCTATCTCGGCGGGCGCCGGTTCCTCGCCTGGTGACGGAGGATCTGCCCTTAAGATCCACTTAAGCCTGTACGGCGATCGCAGCGCACTCGAATTCAAGGATCAGGATGGACCTCATGAGTGCATTGTCATCGGATCGCCCCGCCTTCTCCGTCACGGGCTGGACGAAACTGTCCGGCACTCTTTCGGGCTGGAGCGCATGGCCGCTTCGTCTCATCGTGGGTTATGGATTCATCGTCCATGGCTGGGCGAAGCTGAGCCGCGGCCCCGAGAGCTTCGCGGCGTTTCTACACGCCGTCAACGTGCCTCTCCCGCTGTTCTTTGCCTGGGCAACCACGGCAACCGAGCTGATTGGCGGCCTCTGCGTTCTGTGCGGCGCGTTTGTCGCAGCGGCGAGCCTGCCGTTGTCGGTCGTGTTGCTGACCGCGCTCTTCACGGTTCATCTTCCTTACGGCTTTTTCTCCGTCAAGCTAGCAGGCATTTCTCCGGACGGAGTGAAGTTCGGCCCGGTCGGGTACGAGCACATCCTGCTCTATCTTGCCGGCCTGATCAGTCTTGCAATCAGCGGCGCGGGACCATTGTCACTCGACAGTTGGCGTACGCGACGTGCTGGCAGAGACAGCCAGGAAGACAGCGATGTCGGCGCAAAGGACAATCTTACGAAGACTCCCCGAGATGACATCACCGACTGACTTCAGACCCATCTCACCGACCCGACCTGTCGGCACAGCCGATCCGCTGCGCTCGCCGAAACGGACGTCCGCCCGGCCCTTACGAGTGCACATCAAGCAACTCCGCTACGCTCACTCTCCCCAGACTGTGACGATAGCCCTCCCCCAAACGGGAAATCTGTCATAGGCTCGGCGCGCCTGCGCGGCGGCGAAGCCGTGGCCTCCGAGGAGAGACGCCCATGAAACTCGCGATGTCGGCCTGCCTCGCCGGCGCCCTGCTCGTCGCCGGCGCCACTCATGTCGCTGGTGCCTCCGCCGCCACGCCCGCGAAAATCTCGGGCTCCACGGCGCTGGCGCTGGCGGGCGTGATCGCGCCGCTGTCGCCGATCCTGTCGGGCGCCGAGAAGAAGGCGGTGGCGATGCTGTTCGCCGCCAATGCCGACATTCCCTACAAGAAGCCGATCGTGGTGACCGCAGACAAGATCGTCTGCCGCACCAGCAATGTCGACATCACCGTCCGCAACTGCGAGGTGACCTTCGGCAAGAAGGTCAAGACGGTGAACGGCTCCACGGCCAACGAGATCTTCGCGACCGAGGCGCTATCGGGCGTTCCGGCCGATGGCGCGGCGGGATCGAATTTCGAGAGCCTGAGCAAGCTGAGCTGCACGATCGATCCCAACGCCATCAGGCAGAAGGACGGGAGCGGGGCGGACTGCACGTTTCAGCCGGGGAATTGAACCAGCGCGAGGGGCAGGTTCGAGCCGCCGTGAAATCGCCGCATCATGGACCAAAAACATCACGTCATAAGGCGAATTGAAAAGACAGGCCCATCAGGCGCACCAATATGAGCGCGCAAGGCCGGCACCCTCATGATGAAGAACTGTCTCGCATTTTTGCTTCTCCTGACCGCGACGACGGCCTCCGCCCATGGCCTGCTGCCGGTGCGGCCGACCGCCCCGTCCGATCTCGTCCTGACAGGCCTCACCGATAGCGACACCACCGCCGGCGGCGTCGCGCGGCTGTGCGAGCAGGTCACCTTCTCGCGCGGCCTGCGCTATGGCGACAGCGAGGCCAACGTGCTCGACGTCGCCACCAGCGAGACCAACAAGGCTGACACGCCGCGGCCGGTGCTGCTGTTCGTGGCGGGCGACACGTTCACCGGCGACCGCGGGGCGCCGGACCTGTCGCGCGACATCCAGGACGAGGCGATGTGCTTTGCCGCGCGCAACGGCATGATCGGGGTGCGCGCGAACTACCGCCTCGCGCCATCGGCGACCTGGCCGATGGGGTCGACCGACGTCGCGGCGGCGCTGTCCTGGATCCACGGCAATATCGACCTGTTCAACGGCGACGCCCGCGAGATCGTCGCAGTCGGCTATGGCGCCGGCGCCTTCCATGTCGCAAGCCTGCTGGCGCATCCCGAACTCCAGGCCGACCGCGCCGATGTCGCCGCGGTGGTGCTGGTCTCGGGCATCTACCGCGCCGGCAAGGACGCCAGCGACAGCGAGAAGGCGTATTTCGGCACGGATACCGCTCAATATGACAAGCGCTCGGTATTTCCCGGCATCCTCAATGTCGACGCGCCGATCGTGCTGGCCTGGGCCGCGAACGATCCGGCGAACCTCGTTGCACAGGGCGAGACCCTGAAGAAGACGCTCTGCGGCGCGGGCCACTGCCCGCGCACCACGCTGCTGCGCAGCCGCGACGGCATCGCGGCGGCGTTCGGGCTCGACGGCTCCGGCGACAGTCTCGCGGAGCCGACGCTGCTGCTGGTGCATCAGCTCGAGGCGCGGGGGTTGCCGTAAGGGGCGTTCCTCACCCGCCAGCGCCGTCAGTGATCTCTCCGGGCCAAACACTTCTCCCGGCATCCACGGCTCACCCGCGGCGCAAGAACGGGGGTGCCCGAGACAGGCCCGGGCATGACGACTTGTCGCGGCGCGTCAGTAGGCCTGCCGTTTCGTCCGGCACGTCACCCGGCCACAGGATTGCCAAACGCTTGACGTAGATCAACTCGCCTTGGTGCAGATCGAGCCGTCCTTTCCGGGGGCCAACAACATCAAGGCGTCGAGCATGCGCGTCAGCAGCAGACTGCTGTTCGTTTCGATCGCTGCGCTCGCCTCGCTCGGGGCGATGTCGCAGCAGCGTTCGGACCAGCCCGACTCCGATCCCGGTTCGGACAAGGAAATCCGCATCGGCAACATCGTGCCCTATTCGGGGCCGCTGTCGGAATTCGGTGCGATCGGCAAGGCGGAGGCCGCCTATTTCGACATGGTCAACGATCGCGGCGGAATCAACGGCCGCAAGATCCGCTTCATCACCCGCGACGACAATTCCGATCCCGCCGCTGCGCTGGACCTGACCCGCGATCTCGTCGAGAAGGACGACGTGCATCTGATGTTCGGCTCGTTCGGCACGCCGGGCAATATCGCCACGCGCTGGTATCTGAACCAGAAGAAGATTCCGCAGCTGTTCGTCGCCTCCGGCGACGAGGAGCTGAGCCAGCCCAAGGCGTTTCCCTGGACCATGGGCTGGCAGCCGCCGTTCCGCTCGGAGGGACGCATCTACGCCAACTACATCCAGGCCTATTATCCCCGGAAGAAGATCGTGGTGCTGTGGCAGAACGACCAGTTCGGCCGCATGCTCTACAAGGGCATCCAGGAAGGTCTCGGCGATATGAACCGCCAGGTCCTCGTCGACGTCGCCTTCGACATTTCGGACGAGCATCTCGAAGGACACGTCTCGATCCTCAAGCGCGCCGGCGCCGACATCTTCGTCTTTCTCGGCGTGCCCTCGACCGCGGCCAAGGTGATCCAGCTGGCGGCGTCGCTGAATTGGCACCCCGTCTTCATCGTCAACGATGCCTCCGCCACGATCGCAAATGCGATGGCGCCTGCGGGGCTGGAGAATTCGGCCGGCGTGGTCTCGGCGGCGTTCCTGAAGGACCCGAGCGATCCCGCCTGGAAGGACGATCCGGCCATGAAGGACTGGTTCGCCTTCATGGACCGGTACCACAAGGTCGAAAGCACCAACAACAGCGCGGCGCTCTACGGCTACGCCGCGGCCGAAACGCTGACGCAGGTGCTTAAACAATGCGGCGACGACCTCTCGCGCGACAACATCATGCGCCAGGCGGCCTCGCTCAGGGACTTTCACCCCTCCGTCGCGCTGCCCAACATCAGGATGAACACCTCACCGGGCAGCTATCTGCCGATCAAGCAGATGCGGCTGGTGCAGTTCGACGGACGATCCTGGCAGCCGTTCGGGGCGGTGATCGAGACGGCGTTCACGGAAGGGGCGGCAAGGTGAGCCCTGTCATGTCCACCTTTTGCTGAGCTACCCCTCTCCCCCGCCCTCCCCCACAAGGGGGGAGGGCGCGCGGCGGAGTGCGTCGCTACGTTGTGCTTCATCGCACTCACTGGAGCGAGCTCGCGCCACAACAAAGGTGCGTTCCCTCCTACTCTCTCGATCAGAAAGATCTCACGCCGGCTTCAGCGACGCCAGCGCGTTCTCCAGCAGCGAGCGCACGCGTGCCGCATCGCCGGACTTCACGACCGCCGGATCGAGATAGAGCTCGAGCCCCGGCGCGCGCTCGGTGATGACGCCGCTTCTCTCCGCAGCCGCATCGCTCAGCGCATCGACCGAATAAGGAATCACCTCGCGGCTGATGCCCTTCATCGTGATCGCGGGCAGCGCGTGGGCGCGGACGATGTCGCTGACCAGCGCAAACGTTTCGTAGCTCAGCACGATGCCGCCGGGCTCGGCGATCGATTGCAGGCGCGCTGCGAGGTTCGCTTCGGCCCCGATGATGGTGTAGTCCATGCGGTCGCTGCTGCCGAAATTGCCGACATTGCAATAGCCGGAATTGATGCCCATGCGCGAGCGGAACGGCTGCTCGATGCCGGAGGCCCGCCACTTCGCATTGAGCTCGGTGAGACGCTGCTGCATGCGCCAGGCCATCTGGAGGCAGGCTTGCGCATCGGCGCGGTCGCCCCTGGACTCGGGGTCGCCGAAGAAGATCAGCATGGCATCGCCGATGAACTTGTCGACCGTGCCGCCGTGCTCGTGCGCGATCGCCGACATCTCGGTGAAATATTCGTTGAGGAGCTGGGTCAGCAGTTCGGGCTGGAGCCGCTCGGTGGTCGCCGTGAAATTCTGGATGTCGGAGAAGAAGATCGTGAGCTTCTTGCGCTCGGTGTGGATGGTGACGTCCTTCTGGCCGGAGAAGATGCTCTTGTAGACCTGCGGCGGGATGTAGCGCGAGATCTTCATCGAGAGCGAGGCCAGGAAGTCGTTGGCGGATTCGAGCTCCTTGTTCATGCCCTTGATGCGGCGCGCCTGCCGGCGCTGGAGCGAGAGGAACGACAGGCCACTGCCGGCGGCGATCAGGAAATAGGCCAGCAGGAACTTGAACGAGAAGATGTTGGCGGCGATCGGCTGGGCGATGATCACCTCCTGGATGCCGCGGACGTCGCCGACCTTCCAGTCCTTCTTCGGGCTCTCGGGATGGCTGTTGTGGCAGCTCACGCAGGCCGGCCCCATCGTGACGGGCGCGACCAGGCGGACCTTGTCGGAGAACAGCGAGGTCTCGGTGTCGACGATCTTCCGTTCGGGATCGGCGCGCAGCGCGGCCAGCGCATCCTTCTCGAACTTGTCGAGCTGGTGCGGGGCGCGGTTCTGGAACGGGAAGTCGGAGACGAAGCGGTAGGTGATGTTCTCCTGCTGCGCGCCGATGACCCGGCCGAGTTCCAGCGACAGCGTCGCCGGGATCGGGATCGCGCCGGGGACGGATTCGTAGTTGTGCACGACCTTGGTGGTGCCGTTGGGGTTGGCGAGAACGCGCCCGACCACGTTGGACGCATAATAGCTGCGCACGCTCGATATGACGGAGTTGAGATCGATCGCCTGCCGGCGGAGCGCGTTCTTGCTGAGCTCGGTCAGGTCCAGCCAGACCGCGAGCGGCAGGGCGAGCAGGAGGAAGGCGATCACGGCGCCGATCAGGATGCCGCTCTTGCGCTGCTCTTCGGCGATCTCTTGTTTCACTTGATGGCTCCGTTGTGTGCGTTTTTGGCGCAAATCCGGGGATTTGCGGCCAGCATGCGGTCTGCACAGAGCCCATAAACCCGCGCCCGCGCAACCCCATTTTATGGTGGTCGCGGCACCGGGCTTTTCGTTTCATGTCGAATGTCTAAGATCGGCATCAACCTGCATTCACTCCGCCGGGAGGGCCCATGACCGAGAACATCCGCATCGTCAGCTTCAACGCGCGCCCCGTGATCGTGCCGATGAATTTGCCGCTGAAGACCTCGACCGGGGCGGTGGCGAAGGCGCCGCTGGTGCTGATCGACTGCGAGACCGACCAGGGCGCGGTGGGGCACGCCTATCTGTTCTCGATCACGCCGTCGGCCTTGATGCCGCTGACCGCGATGGTCACGGAAATGTCAGAGCTGCTCAAAGGCGACGAGCTGCTGCCGTTCGAGATCGAGCGCAAGCTGACCCAGCGTTTCACGCTGCTCGGGCTGGCCGGCCTGCAACGGCTGGCGCAGTCCGGCATCGACATGGCGGCATGGGACGCGCTGGCGCGCATACGCGGCCTGCCGCTGGCGCGCCTGCTCGGCGGCGCGCCGAAACCGGTGAAGGCCTACAATTCGAAGGGGCTCGGCATCATGCCCGCGGGTGCCGCGGTGGAGGAAGCCCACAAGCTGCTGGCCGAGGGCTTTCACGCCGCAAAGATCCGCGTGGGCCGGCCCGATGCGCGGGAGGATCTCGCCGTGGTCCGCGCGGTGAGGAAGGCCGTCGGGGACGAGGTGACGCTGATGTGCGACTACAATCAGGCGCTGACGGTGACGGAAGCGATCCGCCGCGGCGAGATGCTCGACGACGAGGGCTTGAGCTGGATCGAGGAGCCGATCCGCCACGACGACTATGCGGGCTGCGCCCGCATCGCGGATGCGTTGCGCACGCCGGTCCAGATCGGCGAGAATTTCGACAGCGCGTTTTCGATGCAGGCCGCCCTCTCCGCCGAAGCCTGCGACTACGTGATGCCCGACGTGCAGCGCATCGGCGGCGTCACCGGCTGGCTCCGCGCCGCCGCGCTCGCGCATGCCGCCGGCATCGAGATGTCGACGCACCTGTTCTCGGAAGTCAGCGCGCATCTGCTCTGCGTGACGCCGACAGCGCACTGGCTGGAATATGTCGACTGGGCGAACGCGGTGCTGGCGACGCGTTTGCAGATCAAGGACGGGTTTGCGCTGCCGGGCGAGGAGCCGGGCAACGGGATTGAATGGGACGAGGCGGCGGTGAGGAAGTATCTGGTGGGGTAGATACGCTGAAATCTCCACATCGTCGTGGCCGGGCTTGTCCCGGCATGACGGCCTCTCGCGGTGAGCGCCCTCACCGCGCCGCGGCGTTCAGGTCCATCGTCTCGAGCAGGCTGTTCTGCCGCCAGTCGATGAAGGCGTCCTTGAGGCGGCTGATCTCGCCGGCGTGCTCGGGCACTCCCCAGAGATTGTGCTGCTCGAGCGGGTCGGTCTCGAGGTCGAACAGCTGACCGTCCTCGGCGCCGTGGATGAACACGACCTTCCACCTGACATCGCGCACCATGGTGATCAGCCTTGCGCCGGTCATCGCGACGTCGCCGGCTTGCTCGCTGAACACGAAATCGCGGCCGGCCCATTCCTCGCCCTTCAACGCCGGCAGCAGGCTGCGGGCCTGGAACGGTTTGGGATGCTCGGCGCCGGCAAGATCCAGAATGGTGGGCGCAAGGTCGAACAGCTGGCACTTCTCACGGATGCGGCGGCCGCCGGCGAACAGGCTGGGCGACCAGAACAGCAGCGGGATGCGCGTCACTGGCTCGTACATCGACCATTTCTGGCTGAGGCCGTGCTCGCCGAGATTGTCGCCATGGTCGGACATGAAGACGACGACGCAATTGTCCAGGTAGCCCTTGTCCTCGAGCATGGTGATCAGGCGGCCGATCTGCTCGTCGATCATGGTGACGTTGGCATAGTAATGCGCGCGCAGGCGGCGCATCTCTTCATGCGTGGGCGCAAGCTTCCATGAGACAGCGTCGTGGTCGACCTCGGTGTCGTGACGGCGCTTCTCTTTCAGGTACGCCGGCAGGCCCTCGATCTCGGCCTCGGTCGGCCGCGGCACGGGCAGGTCGTTGCGGGCGAGATAGTGCTCCAGATATTCCGGCAGCGGATCGTACGGCGGATGCGGCCCGGGCAGGCCGATCTGCATGAACAGCGCCTCGGGCTTGGGCCGCGTCTGGAGCCACCACATCGCGGTCTCCGCGACGAAAATGTCCGGGTGCAGCGACTTCGGCATCTCCCAGGTGAAGGCGCCCATGCGGTCGCCATAGTCGGGCAGGCTGCGGTAGCCGGCGCGTGACGGCTTGGTCAGCTTGTGCGCGGCAAAGGCCTTGTCGAGTTCGTCGGCGAACCAGCGCCCCTCGAAGAAGCGATCCTTGTTCTCGACCACGAAGCGCTCGTGGAAACCGGCCTTCGCGTCATAGGGGATGGTGTGCATCTTGCCGACATTGACGCAGTGATAGCCGGCCTCGCCGAGCTTGCTGACCCAGGTCTTCTGCCAGTGCTGCCCGTTCTTCAGCACGCCCGAGGCGTGCGGATAGAGGCCGGAGAACAGCGCGGCGCGCGAGGGCACGCAGCTCGGCGCGTTGATGAAGCAATTGTCGAAATAGACGCCCTCGCGCACCAGGCGATCGAGATTCGGCGTCTTCATGTACGGATGGCCCGTCGCCGCGATCGTGTCGAAACGCTGCTGGTCGGTCATGACCAGGATGATGTGGGGCTTTGTCACGATGGCTTTGTCCTGCGCGGCGTTGAGTCAATAGAAAATATGTCTGACATAATAATTCTTGTCAAACCAGCCCGGATTTGATTATCTGACTTCAGAAGCCTAATTCTGCATGCCTCTTCGCCGTCACTTGTAATAAATCAGACATTTTATTCCAAGAAACCGGAACCACCGTGGCAAAATCTCCCAGCAAGGACAGCCCGCAATCGAGCGCCCAGGTCGCCCGCGAAGTGGCGCGGATGATCCTGACCGGCGTCTGGCGCGAGGGCACGACGCTGCCGCGCGAGATCGAGCTGGCATCCCGCTTCAATGTCAGCCGCGCCTCGATCCGCGAGGCGCTGTCGCTGCTCAAGGCCAAGGGGCTCATCGCCTCGAAGCAGAAGGCCGGCACGCATGTGCGGGCGCGGTTCGACTGGAACATGCTCGACGAGGAATTGCTGAACTGGACGCTCTCGGCCTTGCCGACGCAGGAGTTCGCCAAGCAGATTTTGGAGGTTCGCCGGATCGTCGAGCCCGAGGCCTGCGCCATCTGCGCCGTGCGCGGCACCGACGAGGACTTTGCACGGATCGAGCGCGCCTATCGCGGCATGGATGCGGCCGGCATGGACCGCGTCGCGTATGCCGAGCCGGACCTGCAGTTCCACCGCGGCATTCTCATCGCCACGGGCAACGATTTCCTGATCGCCTTCGGCGCGACGGTCGCGGCCGCGTTGCGGATGTCGTTCGACCTGTCGAGCACCAATCCCGGCGCTCCGCGCAAGAGCCTGCCCTATCACCGCGCCGTGCTCGACGAGATCTGGGCGCGCAACGCCGACGGCGCGCGCCAGGCCATGCACAAGCTGATGGACCTGACCGAGCAGAACATCGTCACGGCCATGTCGCGTCAGAAGAAGAAAGACGCCGAGGTCGACGAGAACGTCCGCACCAGACGGACGCGTTGAAGCCAGTAAACCATGATGAGGGAGAGAAACATGAACAACGCATCGCGTGCGAACTCGATCACCCGTCGCAATCTGCTCAAAGCGAGCGCCGCAGGCGCGGCACTGGCCGCATTCCCCGCGCCGCTGATCGCGCAGACCAAGCCGTTTGCCGGCGTGACGCTGCACGGCGCCTCGTTCCAGCACCGCTTCTTCACGCTGCTGCAGAAATACATTCCCGAGTTCGAGGAAAAGACCGGAATGAAGGTCGACCTCCAGCTCTCGGCCCTGCCCGTCTACAACCAGCAGGCCAATCTCGAGCTGTCCTCGGGCGGCTCGGCCTATGATTTCGTCAACGTCACCTTCACGCTCGCGACCCGCTGGATCGCGGCAGGCCTGCTCGCCAATCTCGACGAGTTCACGGGCGATGCCAATCTGACGCTGGCCGAGTGGAATCCCAAGGATTTCGTCGACGGCGCGCAGGTGCCCTATCGCGACGCCAAGGGCGCCACCTACGGCTATTCCTGGGAAGGCGGCGCCATGCTGATGGGTCTGTCGCGCATGGACCTGATGGAGAAGAAGGGTCTGAAGATCCCAAAGACCTTCGCCGAGCTGCAGCAGGTCTGTGCCGAGATCAACGGCACCGACGGCGTCAGCGGCATGGTGTCGTGGTTCCTGCACAACTGGAATCTGCCGCCCTACATCCAGGGCTTTGGCGGCAACATCTTCAGGAACCCGCCCGGCGACCCGATGCCGACGCTGAATACGCCGGAGGCGATCCAGGGCGTCGAGTTCTATGCGAAGCTCCTGAAGAGCGCGCCGACCGGCGTTCTGACCTACACCGAGGATCAGGCACGGCAGGCGATGCTGACCGGCCGCGCCAACATCTTCATCCATTCCAGCGCCTGGGTGACGCCGATCCTGCTCTCGGACGAGAGCAAGGTGAAGGAGACCTCCCGCGTCGTGCGCTCGCCTGCCGGTCCGGTGCACGATTATCCGGCCTCGAACAGCCAGGGTCTCGGCATTCCCAAGAACGCGAAGAACCAGAAGGCGGCGTGGGAATTCATCAAATGGGCGCTCAGCCCGGATATCTCGATGAGGCTGGTCAAGGAGCACGGCCACTCGTCGATCTGCCGGCGCTCGATCATCACCAGCGACGAGTATCGCAAGCTCAATACGGTGAACGGCCAGGACCTCGGCGCGCTCTATCTCGAAGTGCTGGAGCTGCCGGGCAAGGGCGAGAACTACATGGCCTATCGCACGTCGAAGGAGTTTCCGATCGTCGGCGACGTCCTCAACAAGGCGTTCGAGCAGGTCGCCACCGGCCAGCTGCCCGCCAAGGACGCGATGAACGCAGCGCAGGACCAGGCCATCGCCGCACTCCGCCGCGCTGGGACAAAGCTTTGAGCGAGAGCGGAATCGACGGTGAGCGCCGCAGGTTCATCGCCTTCGCGCTCACACCAAGCCTGATCGTGCTGTTCGCCGTCGCCGCGCTGCCGGCGATCTATCTGATCGTGACCAGCCTGACGCCGTTCCAATTGACGACGCCGGGCTCGGCCACCGATTTCAGCGATCCCTTGCGCAACTATGCCCTGCTGCCCGGCGATCCCCGCTTCGTCAATTCGCTGGCCGTGCAGGCCAAGCTGTCGGTTGCGAGCGTGCTGTTCCAGGTGCTGCTCGGCATGCTGCTGGCGCTGCTGCTGAACGTACCGTCGCGCTTCGTCGAGTTCGCGCGCACCTTCTTCCTGATCCCGATGGTGCTGCCGCCGATCGTGGTCGCGGTGATCTGGAAGCTGATCTACGCGCCCGACATCAGCCCGCTCTATTACGCCGCCCAGGCGCTGCACTTCACGCTGCCGGCCCTGACATCCAGCGTCGATTTCGCGCTGACATCGATCATCATCGCCGACACCTGGGAGTGGACGCCGTTCACCTTCCTGATGGTGCTGGCGGCGCTGCAGACCATTCCCGACGAATATTCGGAAGCCGCCCTCGTCGACGGCGCCAATCGCTTACAGATCTTCTGGTACGTGACGTTGCCCTTCATCACGCCGATCCTGGTCATCTCGGGCATGTTCCGCCTGATCGACAGCGTGAAGGCGTTCCCGCTGATCTTCCTGCTCACCGGCGGCGGCCCCGGCACCGTCACCGAAGTCACCAACTATTACGCGTACCTCCTCGCCTTCGACACCAACGAGATCGGCTATTCCAGCGCGGTTACCGTGGTGATGCTGCTCCTGGTCTGCGGCATCAGCTTGGGGCTGGTCTGGATGGGCCGGCGCAGGCAGGCGCTGTCATGAACGAGTCGTCCCTGCGCAAGGCCACCCCCGGCCGGCTGATCGCGATCACGGTCGTGCTGCTCATCCTGCTGTCGCCGTTCCTGTGGCTGCTGCAGATGAGCTTCAAGACCAACGACCAGATCCTGCAATTCCCGCCGCCGCTGATCTTCAGGCCGACGCTGGAGAACTACGTCGCGCTGTGGCACAGCGCGTTCTCGGCGTCCTTCGTCAACAGCCTCCTGAGCGCCTCGCTCTCGACCGCACTGGCGCTGCTGTTCGGCGTGCCCGCGGCCTATGCGCTGTCGCGCTGGTCCGGCCGCGGCAAGCATGGCCTCTCCTTCGCCATCCTGGTGACGCGCATGGCGCCGCCGATCGCGTTCACGATCCCCTTCTTCCTGTTCTACCGCTGGATCGGCCTGCTCGACACCATCACGGGGCTCGTGCTGGTCTACACCAGTTTCAACCTGCCGCTGGTGATCTGGATGATGCAGCCGTTCTTCGATACCATCCCGGTGTCGCTGGAGGAGGCGGCCCTCGTCGACGGCGCGCGGACGCGTACCGTGTTCACAAAAATCGTGCTGCCGATGGTGACGCCCGGCATCGCCGCGACCGCGATCCTGTGCTTCCTCTACGCCTGGAACGACTTCTTCTTCGCGCTGATCCTGACCCGCACCAATGCGCGCACCGCGCCAGTGGCCGTCGTGAACTTCATGAACTACGAGGGCTGGGAATGGGGTAAGATCGCTGCCGGCGGCTCGCTGGTGATGGCGCCGGTACTGATCTTCTCGCTCGCGGTGCGCCGCTATCTCGTCTCCGGGCTCACGGCGGGTGCCGTCAAGGGCTGACATCATGAAGTTTCCGACCGGCGCCTCGCGCACCGTCTTCATCTTCGCCCATCCCGCCAGCCATGTCGCAGCGCCCCGCTACTACACGCCCTATTTTTGGGAGCAGGGTCTCGACTGGCACATGACGGCGATGGACGTGGCGCCGAAGCATCTCGCAGAGACGATCCGCGCCTTGGCGAAGTCGCCGAGCACCGCGGGCTTCAACCTGACCATTCCGCACAAGCCCGCTGCGTTCGAGCTCTGCGACGAGGTCGGACCTGCGGCAAGGTTCGAAGGCGTGGTCAACACGATCCGCATCGAGGCCGACGGAAAACTCGTCGGCGAGTCCTTCGACGGCGAGGGCTTCCTGAACGCCGCGCGAGAGGCCGGCATTTTCAACCCTGACCGCCGCACCGTGGTGATCGGCGCGGGTGGCGCCGGCCGTGCGATCTGCCATGGGCTGGCGGCAGGTGGTTTGAAGCGCCTGCGCATTCTCAACGAGGTCCCCGGCCCGGTCGAGACACTAGCTGCAAAGCTGCGCGGACAATTTCCTGATCTCGACATCGACCTCGAGGCGCGCTTCGACGATGCCGGGCTCTGCGTGAACGCGACCTCGCTCGGACTGAAGGCGACCGATGCGCTGCCGATGGACCCGGCCAAACTGCCGAAGGATTGCGCCGTGTTCGACATCATCGCGGCCCGGCGCACCGGCTTCATGGAGGCCTGCGCCGCGCGGGGGCTGAAGGTCGTCGACGGCGTCGCGATGATCCGGCAGCAGCTGCCGCTGCAAACGGCGTTCTGGCGGGGTGACCATCAGGTCTAGCAGACGCATTGCGAAACCGCCCAGCGCCGACTATCCATTCCCCATGACCACATGGCGCCCGCATCCCCATATCCGCGTCGTCGCGATCGGCCTGCACTGGCGGGACGGGCGGCTGCTTGCGGCCGAGGTGCGCGACGATGCGGGACGGATCAAGGGCGTGCGCCCGCTTGGCGGGGAGATCGAGTTCGGCGAGAATTGGCGGGCTGCGCTCATTCGCGAATTCGACGAAGAGCTCGGCATCAACGTCAGCATCATCGGCGAGCCGCTGCTGATGGAGAACATCTATGCCCACGAGGGCGCGACCGGGCACGAGGTGATGTTCATCGCCGAGGTCGCCTTTCCGCAAGGCGCGTTCAGCTCTCAGGACCGCATCGACTTCCGCGAGGACAATGGCGAGGAGATCGTCGCCCGTTGGTTCGACCTCGCCGATCTCGACATGCCTGATGGCCCCTAGCCTCTATCCCGCCGGGCTGAAGGATTTGCTGCCCAGGCTAAAGAACGGGCGCGACTGACAGCCGCGGCTACCACGTTTCCGCGCCGGGGATTTTCCTGCGCACGGCCATGCGCTGGATCCAGATGCAGCGGCGGACCGATCTGTTGGAGCGGCCGACGGCGGATATGCCTTCACCGGCCTGAAGCAGCGGCGCCACGTTCGCGCGCACCGCACGGCAGCGCTCCATTTCGGCCTGCCAGTCGATGATCGCAGCCTTCACGCTTGATGCCATCAGCGCCGGGACCGCTCCGACAAGAACCGCGATGGCAAGGCAAATCGTCCGCATCAGCAGCATCCCCCTCATCCCGCGCCAGCCGTATCACGCCGGTAGCGGAAGTCGCAATGATCGGCGCCTTGCATGATGGTCTGCGTGCGGCTGAGCCTGACGTCGGGGCCAAACCCTTCCGCGGTCGCAAAGTCGGCGGTGCAGACCATGAGGAAGCCGAGCTCCGGCTCGCCGAGCGCCTTGTAGAACTCGGCATAGGCGCATCGCTTCACGTCGAACGCGAATGCGTCCTGGGTCTGCTCGATCACGTCGTATTCAAGCGCGCCGTCGCGCGCATAAGTCCTGAAGGCGGAGGCGACGGCCTGGCCGAGATCGGCGTCGTTCTTGTCTTTGTTCCTGGCCTTCCAGAACTCTTCGCCGAAGCCGCGATAGAGGTCGCCCAGCGTGTTGCGCACCAATGCATTCGCACGCGCCTCGCCGAGCTCGGCCTGAAGCGCCTTGACCAGCGGCACAAGGACCTGCGCCTGGATTTTTGCCTGCTCGATGACGGATACGCTCATGGGCGGCCCTCTCGTCTGCGGTGCTTCGATGCGCGCCTGATCTGCGTCTCTTGCGGTTGTGAAATGGAACACACTTGAAGCAGCCTTCAGGTTGTATCATACTCAAGATGTAACCAAGACGAACGGGGCGAACGACCCCGTATCTGTTTCTCGATTATTTCATTTGCGAACACCGAGTTGGAGTCCCCCCTTCCAGGGTGAGGCCAACGATCCCTGCGGCGGACGCGCCCCAAGAGACCGCAACAAGAGATCGCGATCAGTTTCGAAAAATTCCGACGTCTCGCCGAATTCGGCGACGCGACGGCCGCCTCGCGCTTGCAGCCATCGAGAGGAACGCCCCATGGACGAACCCAAGCCGCTCACCAGCGCCTTCAACAGAACCGCAAACTTCTCCATCCACCAGGTCGATAGCGTGTTCAGGGCTGCCGCACACGCTGCTGCTGTACCCGCAGCCGTGCCGGTCACCCTGCCGCCGACGCTCGGGCCGCTGTCAGCTTTCACCGGCACGTTCACGGGCCAGGGGTTCAACACGATCTTCCGGCCCGACAGCGCGACGACGCCGACCCAGATGCCGGGGCCGATCAACACCACCGACCCGCCCGACAACGTGCTGGAGTTGAATCTCACCGACGAGACCATGTCGTTCTCGAACAATCTCGGTTCGATCCCCAATCGCGGCTCGGGGCCGCAGGCGGATGCCTTCCTCAACGGCGTGCCGTATCTCCAGACCATCAACGACGTGACCACGGGAACGCCTGTCGGCATTCACTTCGAGCCCGGCATCTGGCTCGCGGTGCCGGCGACCACCAATCCGCACGAACCATTCACCGTCGCGCGCATGGCCTCGATCCCGCACGGCACGACGATCACGGCGCAAGGCGCCGCGCTGCCGGCGATCGCCGGCAAGCCTGTTATCGCGGCGGTCAACATCACGCCGTTCCTGAACGGCAATCCGGCCAACAAGATCACTTTTCAAAACCAGACCGCGACCAACAAGACCACGCGCAGGCTGCCGCAGGACCTCACCGCGCTGATCGCCTCCGGCAAGCTGACGCAGGCCATGATCACCGACCCCAACACGGTGCTGCGCAACCAGATCGCACATCAGACCATCAGCCAGACCGTCATCATCGAGACCTCGACCAAGCCCGGTTCTCCACTGTCAGGCGGCCCGCTGCCGGCCGTCCCATCAGCAGGGCCACATCCGCAGGCGCCGAATTTCGCGGGCGGCACTGCGAACATCGCCTTCCTCCAGGGCGTGCCCGTGCCGCCGCCGGGCGGCAATGGCGCCAACGCCAACGCATTCCAGATGGACGCCGTGTTCTGGATCGAGACCGTCATCTACGACGTCGACGTGCCGCGCATCGCGTCGGGCGAGCCGCCGATCATCCTGCAGCCGTTACAGAAGGGCACGGTGCCGCTGGTGCCGAGCTTCGTCGCCACGCTGCCGATCGTGCCGGGCAAGGGATTTGCCGGCGGCCGCGTGCGGGTGGCGACGACGCAGATCCAGTACTCGCAAAAGGTCATGCTGGATTTCAACGGCCTGACCTGGCCGCACGTCTCGGTCGCCTCGCTGGTGCCGGCCGCGCCAGTGCCGATTCCGGAGCATTTGTTACCGTTGACGTGAGGGGCTAGGGAAAGGACGAGAGGAAAAGCGCAGCTAGACGCACCAGTCCGTCTTCGCTCTTCGAGCTACGCCGGACACGCTTCGTATTGAGATTGGAGCGTGGCTTGCCGAGCCGTAGCTCGCGGCGCCAGCCCGCCTGCGCCCGTTGGGCTTCGGCGTGGCATCCTTCTCTCGCTTGGCGAGCGAAGGATGGTGGGCACGACAGGGATCGAACCTGTGACCCCTACCATGTCAAGGTAGTGCTCTCCCGCTGAGCTACGTGCCCTAGAAGTCCACTTGCGTCGGGTGGGGGTCCCTATAACGGCTCAGGGGAGCGTGCGCAAGGACGGAACGCGGCGGATTTAGGCCGCCAGCATCTTGTTCACTTCGCTCACCAATTCGCGCAGGTGAACCGGCTTCGAGAGCACCTTGGCGTTCTTGGGGGCGTCCGAATCCGAGTTCAGGGCGACCGCGGCGAAGCCGGTGATGAACATGATCTTGATATCGGGATCGAGTTCCGAGGCCCGGCGGGCGAGTTCGATCCCGTCCATCTCCGGCATCACGATGTCGGTCAGCAGCATCTCGAACGGCTCTTCCCTGAGCCGCTGATAGGCGGCCATGCCATTGTCATGGGACGAAACCTGAAAACCGGCGTTTTCCAGCGCCTTGACCAGGAAACGGCGCATGTCGTTGTCGTCTTCGGCGAGCAGGATCTTTGGCATGGCAGGAACGTCGAATCCCCAGAGGATATGCAGAGGTCACTAAGCCCGACAGAGGGTAAATTTGGGGTGAAAATCTTAACCCTCGGGGCTCGCGCTGCCGGGGTGTTGTGAACCGGAATGGGCTCCGAATCAATTCTGCCGCAACCACTGATCCCCGCCTGCCTGCTCGCACGGTTAAGACGTGTTCCAGCACCCCGTCACATCTTTTCGCTTGGCAGAATGGTTGCGATTCCGGACAATGACGACACATAAGAGCCGCTCGACCGGCCGAATCACTCGATCTGGACCCATGCTGGATCGTGCGGCGTGAAGGGACGAAGCCTGAGAAGATGACCCGGTTTGACGGCGAGGTGTCGCCAGCCTTCGAGATCGTGGAGCCCGCCGAGTGGCGCGCGCCTGTTATCTTCAACTCGCCCCATTCCGGCTCGACCTACCCGGACGAATTCCTGAGCGCTTCGCGGATCGACTTGCCGCAACTGAGGCGGTCCGAAGATTCCTTCATGGACGAACTGATCGGCCATTTGAGCGGACGCGGCTTTCCGACCGTGCGGGTCAACTTTCCCCGCTCCTATGTCGACGTCAACAGAGAGCCCTATGAGCTCGACCCCCGCATGTTCACCGGCCGCCTGCCGAGCTTTGCCAACACCCGCTCGATGCGGGTCGCGGGTGGCCTCGGCACCATTCCGCGCGTGGTCGGCGACGGCCAGGAGATCTATCGCGACCGCATCGCGGTCGACGACGCGCTGGCGCGGATCGAGACGCTGTACAAGCCCTACCACCGGGCGCTGCGCAGGCTGATCAACAAGGTGCACCAGATGTTCGGCACCGTGGTGCTGGTCGACTGCCATTCGATGCCGTCGGTCGGCGTCAGCAGGGACGAGCCGCGCCGGCCCGATATCGTGATCGGCGACCGCTACGGCACGAGCTGCACGCCGCTGCTGCCCGACCGGGTCGAGGAGACCATGACCGGGCTCGGCTATTCGATCGGCCGCAACAAGCCCTATGCCGGTGGCTTCATCACCGAGCATTACGGCAATCCGGCGAGCGGCCTGCACGCGGTGCAGCTGGAGTTCAACCGCGCGATCTACATGGACGAGCGCCGCCGCGAGCGCGGTCCGCGCTTTGGCCAGGTGGCAAGCGACTTCGGCGTCCTTGCCGACGTGCTGGCGACCACGATCCCGTTCGGCGATCTCGGCCCGTTCCAGGCCGCGGCGGAATAGACTCGCCTCTTTCTCGAACGATCGTGCCCTCCGCGAGAAGCGCGGATGCGTTTTCGCTTCGCAAGCGTATGCGCGCTAAACTGAAAACAGAGACCCAAAGAAAAAAGGGCCGCTTCTAATGAAGAAGCGGCCCAAGTCTAGGGAGGAAACGCCCAAGGAGGGCAGCGGCAACGCCAAGCGCTACCGCACCGCAACAATATGCGGCCGCGCCGCACAAAGCGCAAGGGCTTTTGAGCCATTTCCCATGCAAAAACACATGGCTCAATTGCTCCCAGAGAAACCCAGATTCAGTTTCTTTGATAAGGAAATTCAATGAGTTGATTGTCATTTGCATACGAACGAGGCATGCTCGGAACTAAGTTTTCAACTCTGTGATCGATATTTGGCCAGCATATGGCTCGCCCGACGGTTCACTTGGGGCAGAAGGTAACCGGATCCAAAATACCAGGGTGCAAATCAAGACAGCGCTGCACGCGAGGGGCGAATTGAGCTAGGCAGATGCGAGCTTCACCCAACTTTCGTTTTGAGGATGCGCCGTGACGGTGATCGACTTCTCAGCCTTCATCGGACGGCTTGCCACCGCCTCCGGCGAGACCATCCTGCCGTTCTTCCGCACCTCGCTGTCGATCGACGACAAGAGCAAGACCAAGGATTTCGATCCGGTCACGGAAGCCGACCGCGCCGCGGAGGCCGTGATGCGGCGGCTGATCAAGGCGAGTTTCCCCCAGCACGGCATCGTCGGCGAGGAATTCGGCAATGAGCGCGAGGACGCAGACTATGTCTGGGTGCTCGACCCCATCGACGGCACCAAATCCTTCATCGGCGGCTTTCCGATCTGGGGCACGCTGATCGCGCTCCTGCACAAGGGCACGCCGGTCTACGGCATGATGCACCAGCCGTTCATCGGCGAGCGCTTTTCCGGCGACAACGGCTCGGCCAATTATAGAGGCCCGTCCGGCGAACGCCGGCTCCAGGTCCGCCGCTGCGCCTCGCTGTCGGAGGCGACGACCTACACCACATCGCCGCTGCTGATGAACGAGCGCGACCGCGCCATCTTCGGCCGGATCGAGCAGGGCGCGCGGCTGTCGCGCTATGGCGGCGATTGCTATTCCTATTGCATGCTGGCGGCCGGCCATGTCGATCTCGTGGTCGAGACCGAGCTGAAGCCCTATGACATCGCGGCCCTGATCCCGATCGTGACCGGCGCCGGCGGCGTCGTCACCACCTGGGAAGGCAAGCCGGCCCAGGGCGGCGGTCGCATCATCGCGGCCGGCGACGCGAGAGTTCACGAAGAAGCCCTGAAACTGCTCAACCAATGACCAACGCGAGCGGGAGGCTTGCATGACCATCTCACGCAGGCCGCTCGTTCGATTGTTCTTTGGATTGCTCCTGCTGCTACCATCGCTGGCGGCGGCCGAGAATTTTCCTGCCAAACCGATCAAACTGATCGTGCCGTTCCCGGCCGGCGGGCCCAACGACATCATCGCGCGCGTGATCGGCCAGCGCATGTCGGAACTATCGGGCCAGCCGGTGCTGATCGACAATCGCGGCGGCCAGGGCGGCGTGCTGGGCACCGACGCGGTCGCCAAGGCCGCGCCCGACGGCTACACCATCGCCATCTCCTCGGCCGGCGCGCTCGCGATCAGCCCGAGTATGGAGAAGGTCGCCTACGACACGCTCAATGATTTGACGCCGGTGACGCTGGTGGCGATCGTGCCGGAAATGCTGGTCGTGGCCGCCAACGTGCCGGCCAAGGACATCGGCGAGTTGATTGCGCTCGCCAGGGCGCAGCCGGGAAAGCTCAACTTCGCCTCCTCCGGTCCCGGCAGCCTGCCCCATCTCGCCGGCGAACTCTTCAAGCTGACGGCCAAGATCGACATCGTGCACGTGCCCTATAGGGGTGCCGCGCCTGCGGTGAACGATCTCTTGGGCCAGCAGGTGCAGATGACGTTCCTCGATCTCCCGGTGCTGCTGCCGCAGGTCAAGGCCGGTGCGCTCAAGCCGATCGCAGTCGGCTCAGCCGAACGTGCCCCGACCGCACCCGACGTGCCCACAACGAAGGAAGCCGGCTTTCCCGATCTGCGCATCGAGAACTGGTACGGCATGGTCGCGCCCAAGGACACACCGAAGGAGATCGTCGCCGCGCTGCACGATCTCGCGACCAAAGCCATGGCGGATCCCGCGGTGAAGGACAAGCTCGCGCAACAGGGCGCAACACTCGTCGGCGACGAGCCCGAGCATTTTCGCAGCTTCATCGCGGATGAGACGAAGAAGTGGGCGAAGGTGATCAAGGACGCCGGGGTGGAAACGGCGAAGTAGGAGCGCCGTCGAGTGCGCGGCTGCAGTGCCGGCTCACATCAGCATCACACCGCCTCTGCCCGCAGATGCTCCACCAGCATCTTGGCCGGGCGCGGCAGCGCCTTGAAGCTGCGCGCGCAGATCACGAGTCTCCGATTGGCGAAGGCGTCGCGCAGGCGGACGATGGCGAGCGGCATCAGCTTGGCGCAGCGACGGGCGGCGGATTCCGGCACCAGGGCAACGCCGACGTCGGCGGCGACCATCTGGCAGATCGCGTCGAAATCGCGCAGGCGCGCGCGGAAATGCGGGCGCATGCCGAGCCGCGCGGCGTGCTTTGAAATATGCATCTGAAGCGCGGTGGCGCTGGTCAGGCCGACGAACTCGCAGGCGCCAGCCTCCTGGAAGTCGATCTGGCGGCGGCCGGCGAACGGGCCTCGTTTGGACGTCACCAGCGTCAGGCGGTCCTCGCTGAACACGAAACGCTCGATATGGTCGGGCAATGCGTGCTCGGCGGCAAAGCCGAGATCGGCAGCGCCCGCCGTGATCGCGGCCGCGATGTCGGTGCTCTCGCGCTCCTCGATGTCGATGGCGACGTCGCGATGTTCGCGCAGGAAACCGGCGAGCGCCTTCGGCAGATGCTCCGACAGGCCCGAGGTGTTGGCGAGGAAGTGCACGCTGGCACGCACGCCGCTGGCAAAGCCTGCGAGATCGCCGCGCATGGCATCGACCTGGTGGATGACGAGCCGCGCGTGGTCGAGCAGGCTCTCGCCGGCCGCGGTCAGTTCGACACCGCGCCGCCCGCGCTTGAGCAGCGCGACGCCAAGCGCCTGCTCGAGACCCTTGATGCGCGCGCTGGCCGATGCCAGCGCCAGATGCGAGCGCTCGGCGCCGCGGGTGATGCTGCGCTGGTCGGCAATCGCGATGAAGAGCTGGAGATCGACGAGATCGAAGCGCACGGATGTCTCCTCCGATTTTGCCTTCGCTGTTGGCGAAGGCTGTCTCCGTAACCTCCAGATTGTGCCCGCGCGCGGCTTCGGTCAATGTACTGATATGATCGACCCGCTTCTCATTCTCATCGCCGCGGTCTTCCTGGTCGCCGGTTTCGTCAAGGGCGTCGTCGGGCTCGGCCTGCCGACCGTGTCCATGGGGCTGCTCGCGGTGAACATGGCGCCCAGCCGCGCGATCGCCATCGTGATCGTGCCCGCCACCGTCACCAACATCTGGCAGACCTTTGCCGGTCCCTATTTGCGCGACATCCTGAGGCGGCTGTGGCCGCTGATGATCGGCACCGTGATCGGATGCTGGCTCAATGCGGGCGCGCTGACCGGCCCGCATGCGCGCTACGGCACGATCGTTCTCGGCATCCTGCTGGTGATCTACGCAATCATCGGCCTCAGCAAGTTCAAGTTCCACGTCGCCCCTCGGAACGAGAAATGGGCCGGCGGCGTGGTCGGCGTGATCACCGGCGTGATCTCGGCCTCGACGGGCGTGCAGGTGATCCCCTCGATGCCGTTCATGCAGGCGATCGGGATGGAGAAGGACGAATTGGTGCAGGCGCTCGGCGTGTTCTTCACGACGGCGACGCTGGCGCTCGCCTTCAGCCTCACCGCCGGTGGATTGCTGACGCCGGCCAATGCCGTGCCGGGCGCGGTCGGCATGGCCATGGCCTTCGCCGGCATGTTCATCGGTCAGTCGGTGCGGGCGCGGATGCCGGCAGAGGCGTTCCGCCGCTGGTTCCTGGTCGCGATGATCGTGCTCGGCGTGTATCTGGCCGGCAGCGCGCTTCTGAAGGAATTCGCGTAGCCGAAGCTACCGCGTTTCCAGCATGGCGACGCGGATGCCGAGATAGATGAAGAGGCCGCCGAGCGCGCGGTTGACCCAGGCGATCACGCCCTCGGACTGCCGCAGCCGGAGCGCGGCCTTGGCCGCGAACGCCGCCAGCAACAGGCACCAGAGCGTGCCCGTAAGGATGAAGATCAGGCCAAGCGTCAGGAAGGCGAGTGGCTTGTGCGGCGCGTCGGCTGCGACGAATTGAGGCAGGAAGGCCAGGAAGAACAGCGCGACCTTGGGATTGAGCGCGTTGGTGAAGACGCCCTGGAGGAAAACCCGCCGCAGCGAGTTCCGCTCCGCCTCGTCCTTGACGGCCATCAGCGCCGGCCGCGACCACAGCATCTGAAGCCCGGTCAGCACCAGATAGGCCGCACCGACCAGCTTCAGGATCGAGAACGCGGTGGACGAGGCCATCAGAAGCGCCGAAAGGCCGATCGCCGCGCCCGCGACGTGGAAAAAGCAGCCGCAGCTGATGCCGAAGGCCGCCGCCGCTCCGCCGCGCCAGCCCATCTGCATGCTGCGGCCGATCACATAGGCCGTATCGGGGCCCGGCGTGATGTTGAGCAGCACGCCCGACAGGACGAAAAGCCAGATTTCGTGAATGCCCAGCATGACAGGCTCCCGCCGCCCGGCCGGGCGGTTTCAAGGGGAATGGCCTTAGTCGGTTCGCGCCTGGCCGTCCACCGCCGGGAATGCCCGGGATTTGCATCAAATTTGCAATGCGGATCATACTTTCGTTCGGCCTCATGTGCTCTATAAAGGCAGAGTTTTGAAATGCGGGATTCGCGGCGACTGCCACAGGGTGGCCGTCCCCGTCCCCTGGAGCTCCGAGAATATGGAAAGACGTCTGGCCGCCATTGTCTGCGCCGATGTCGCCGGCTATTCGCGGATGATGGGCACTGACGAGGCCGGCACCCATGCCGTCTTCAAGGCCCATCGCAGCGCGATTCACCCCATCATCCTCAATCACGGCGGCCGCGTCGTCAAAAACACCGGCGACGGCTTCCTGCTCGAGTTTGCTTCCATCGTCGGCGCCACCGAAGCTGCGATCGCCATGCAGTTGCTGATGGTGGAGCGCAACCACCATCTGCCGGCCGACCGCGCCATGCAGTTCCGGCTCGGCATCCACATGGGTGACGTCATCGCCGACGAGGACGAGGTGTTCGGCGACGACGTCAACATCGCCGTCCGCCTCGAATCGGTGGCGAGCCCCGGGGGCTTCGCGATCTCGGCCAAGGCCTATCGCGAGGCGAGCAAGCATCTCACCGTGCCGTTGGTCGACGGCGGCAACCACCGCTTCAAGAACATCAGGGATCCGATCGGGGTCTGGACCTGGACGCCCGACGGTGCGACCGCGCTCGCGCCCGAGCATAGGGAAGCATCGGCGCTGTCGCAGCCGTACCGCACCGCCATCGTCGGCGTGCTGCCGTTCGCCAATCTCAGCGATGCCCAGGACGAATACTTCTCCGACGGCCTGACCGAGGATCTGATCCACGCGCTGTCGCTGCAATCGTTCTACCGCGTGCTGAGCCGCAACTCGACCTTCGCCTTCAAGGGCAAGACGGTCAGCACCCGCGTGATCGCGCGCGAGATCGACGCCACCTATCTGATCCAGGGCTCGGTGCGGCGCGCCGGCGCCAAGATCCGCGTCACCGCCGAGCTGATCGCGCCGGAGACCGGCGAGCAGCTCTGGACCGGGCGTTACGACCGCGACATCGGCGACCTCTTCGCGATGCAGGACGAGATCACGACCAATCTGTCCGCGGCAATCGCCACCGAGATCGTCCGGGCCGAAGCCTCCGCGCCCGCGCGCCCGACCAACGACGTGACGGCCTGGGACCGTTTCCTGAAGGGCCTGTCGCATTATTACCGGCAGACCAAGGAAGACCTGGGCACAGCCGTCGGCCTGTTCCGGGAGGCGATCGCACTCGATCCCAAGCTGTCGATCGCGCATGCCTATCTCGCCACGATCCAGATCCAGAGCATCCAGTTCGGCTGGGTCAAGGGCACGCGCGAGATGTGGGCTGAAGCAATGCAGCTGGCCGAAACCAGCGTCCGGCTCGACCCGCGCTCCTCGTTCGCGTTCTCGATCCTGTCCTGGGCGCATGCGATGGAAGGCCATGACGAGGCGGCGATGGATGCGGCCAAGCGCGCGGTCGCCCTGAACCCCTACGACATGGGCGCACGCGGCGTGCTCGGCATCTGCCATTTCGTCATCGGCGAGCACAAGCAGGCGATCGAGCTGTTCTCGATGGCCGCCCAGCGCGACAACAGCGACCCGCGCTATCAATGGGCCGCGCTGAACGCCTTCAGCCACTATCTCGTCCGTCAATACGACGCGACCCTGTCCTGGGCGCGAGAGCAGCTCTACGTCAACCCGAACCACATGCAGGCGCTGGCGATCCGCGCCGCGGCGCTGGCGCAATTGGGCCGGACCGACGAGGCGACCGAGGCGACGGGCGTGCTGATGAGCAATTACCCCACCCTGAATGTCGACCGCCATTTGCGGAATTTTCACTGGAAGCGGCCCGAGGACATTGCGCATTACCGCGACGGGCTCCTGAAAGCCGGCGTGCCGGCCAGCAAGCTCACGCTGGTCCAGAGCGACCTCAGACGCGCCGCCGAATCCTGATCGCATCGTCCCGGAGCAATATCCTGAGATCGCTTTGCGCGGGCGCTGCGGTCTCGCCGCGGCGTTATTGACAGCAGGGTGAATTCAGCCACACTCCGCCACACCCTGAAGTAGTATAGCTACGCCGCCTCCGCTGTCTGTTTGTTAGGACTTTCCGCGCTGTATCAGCGCGGCCGCTTTTCGCGATTCGTTTGTTTCAGGACATTGCCGATGGATGACTCTCGCAAGACGCCGTTCGATCCCTCAATCGCAGTCTCGCCGAACAATCCCTGCCCCTTCCTGCGCGGCCTCGTCGGCGAAGGCTTCGTCGACGGCGGGACCGTTCCGCTCCGGACGCTGTCGCAGACCATCGCGAATGCAAGCGGCGAGACCGGGCTGAAGAAGATTTCGGCCCGCATCCAGGTTCGTGGCGTCGCGCTAATCGCCAACGGCGCCTGCCATATCCTGCAAAGCATCTTCTGGGGCGCACAGCTCAACGGCTTGCGCGGCGGCCCGCTCGACAAGCTCGGGGCCGGCTCGCGCATCCTCGGCGTCGACGGCAAGGTCGACGAGGACGAGATCGCGCGGCTCGCTGGTTTCGGCGGCACCTGTGCCGATCCGGATGGCGGCACCGAGGTCGGGCTCAACGCCTCGCAGATCCAGACCTTCATGAACGACAATCTCAAGCGCGCCGGCAATCAATCGCGCTGGTACTACCCGCTCCTGATGAAATTCGAATGGCCGGTGCTGCTCAAGATCATGGGCAAGGGTCAGGGTGATGATCGCTATCTCAGCGTGGCCGAGGTGAGGACATTGTTCAACGAGCGCAAATTCCCCGACCGGATCACCCAGCGGATGGTCAGCCAGCCGGTGACCCCACCTTCGCTGATCCTGCGCGCGGCCGGCGGGCTTGTCGCGGCGCTGCTCGTCTTCGGTATCGTGGCGCTGCGCTTTCCCGATCAGTTCCAGCCGATGCTGCCCGGCATCCTCGGCGACCTCGTCGCGCCGCCACTACCCAAGCTGGTCGAACCCCGTGCTGCGTACTGGCTGGAGCAGAACTGGGCGCTGGAAGACCGGCACTGGTTTCATCACGCCAGCCAGGGCACCGCGACCTTCCCGGTACCCTATAGCTGGTTCATGGCACTGGAGCAGCCACGGCTGCATTTCTTCGCCAAGCCCGGGATGCTGCATGACAGTGACCATCTGCAGCGCTTCGGCTTCATCCCGAGCCCGCAGACGATCAACACGGACGAGGCCACGCTGCGCCGCTTTGGCTATGCCAACGTCTATGACAAGACGAAGCCGGCGCCGGCGCGGCTTTGGGATCCGCCGGTCAACTGGGGAGCGCAAGCTGAAAACGTCGGCGGCCTGCCCGTCGGTTTCGCGCGCATGACCGGCGTGCCCGATCCTGCGACCGGCAAGGTCGGCGAGGACCGGATCGGCCTCACCTGCGCCGCCTGTCACACCGGCCAGATCCACTACAAGGGCATCGACATCCGCTTCGACGGCGGCCCGGCGATGACTGACCTTCGAAAGCTCGAGGTCACGACGGGGCTGTCGATCGCCTATACGCTCTACGTGCCGGGTCGCTTCAAGCGCTTCGCCGACCGTGTGCTCGGGCCGTCCGCCGGCGATGCGGATCGCGATGCGCTGAAGCAGAAGCTGAGTGCGATCGGCACGTTCCTGAAAGACTGGGAAACGACCTACGACAAGACCATCGCGGGCAAGACACGATACAATGAGAAGACCAAGCGTGACGAGCAGCAGACGGACACCGAGGAGGGCTATGGCCGCCTCGACGCGCTCAACCGCATCGGCAACCAGGTCTTCTCACAGGACATGACGCTCAGCGGCCTCAGCGGCTTCGAGAAGAATCTGCATGCCAAGGACGCGCCAGTCAGCTTCCCGCCGATCTGGACCGTGCCCTGGCTCAAATACGCGCAATACGACGCCTCGATCGAGCAACCGCTGATCCGCAACGCCGGCGAGGCACTGGGCGTCACCGCCCTGCTCAACCTGTCGGACAGTACACCCAAGGATGCGCTGTTCCGCTCGTCGATGGACATCAAGAATCTGAACTGGATCGAGGATCTGCTGAAAGGATCGGCGCCCTATCCGAAAAAGCAGCTCTCGGGACTGACATCGCCGAAATGGCCGTCGGACATCATCGGCGATGTCGCGTGGAAGATCGATGGCGAGCGGGTCAAACGCGGCCGCAAGCTTTATTCGGAGATCTGCGTCGAATGCCATCTCGGTCCGGTCAACGATCCCGTGTTCGACGCCGAATTTCCTGACAAGAGCATCTGGTCCTCGGACCGCTGGCAGACCATCGGCGACGACAAATTCCTGAACGAGGTGCAGAAAAGCGCCAGAGGCATGGGGACCGATCCCGCCCAGGCCAGTGTGCTGGCGACGCGCACCGTTCAAGTGCCGGGCTTTCTCAAGCTCGATCCCTCGCAGAAACTCAATGCCTGGTGGAACTGCAAACTGCCCGACGTGTCCTCGACCGACATGCCGTACTCGCTCGGCCTGATGGTGCTCGTCGACATCGTCAGCCGCAAGGCGATGGACGATGCCAAGATCAAGCCGGAGGAGCAGCAGGCCTGGTGGGGCAAGCGCCCGAACTGCCCGAATCCCGGACCGCAGCCGCCCGACGAGCCGGAGCGAGGCCCTTGGTATCGCGCGCGCCCGCTCAACGGAGTCTGGGCCACCGCGCCGTACCTGCACAACGGATCGGTGCCGTCGCTCTACTGGATGCTGAGCCCCGCGGCCGAACGCCCCAAATCGTTCTGCATGGGCGGTGACCGCGACTACGATCCGAAGCAGGTCGGCTTTGCGGTCTCCGACGGCGAGAGTTGCAAGACGGGGCAATCGCGCTTCTCGACGCGAGCGTCTGACGGCACCGAACTCTACGGCAACAGCAATCTCGGCCATTCGTTCGAGGGCAAGGGGCCGCACAAGGACGGTGTCGTCGGCCGCGAACTCAAAGAACAAGAGCGCTACGATCTGATCGAGTATTTGAAGACGTTGTAGCTCCTCGTCGTCATGGCCGGGCCAGACACTTGTCCCGGCCATCCACGTTCTTGTCGCACCGAGCCACAGTCCGTGGATGCCCGGAACACGCCCGGCATGGCGGAGTCGTGGAACGATCGGTGGCGCAGGATGCGTCCGAGTCTTCTCACCCGAACAACGGCGTGCCCGGCACGAACGCGTCGAACGCGGCCCAGAACTGGGAGCGGTAGCGGTCCTGCTCCTGGAGGATCTCGTGCTTGGAGCCGGCGATCACCAGGTGAGAGCCCGCGCGCAGATGGTAGGCGAACTCCTCGATCGCGGCCGTCGACACCACGGTGTCGTTGGAGGCCGCCAGCATCAGGATCGGCTGGCGGATCTCGGAGGGGTAGTGCATGCCCTTGAAGGTCTGCATGGCGCGGAAGGCGGTATCGGCCCAGGCCACCGTTGGTGAGGCAAGGCCCAGCGTCGGGTCCTCCTCCAGAATCGCGACATTGCGCGCATAGCGCACGGGGTCGCTGGTCAGCGGATTGTTGATGAAGGGCGACAGCCCGGTGAGTTGATCGCTGCCGCCGGGAACATAAGCACCGCCCCGCCCCAGCATCCGCATCGTCTTCAACAGCGCCCGCACCGGGAACGAGGTGGAGCGACCGGGCAGGTCGATCATCGGCGCCGAGAGCACCATACGGTCGAACCAGCGCTTGCCCGCATGCGCGAGGCGCAACAGCACCGCACCGCCCATCGAGTGAGCCAGCGCGAAGTACGGCGGCGGACAATCCGGCAGCACCACCTGCTGCACGAAAGCTTCGACGTCGATCTCGTAGTCGGAAAAGCTGCGCACATAGCCCTTGCGCGGATCGCGCAGGCGGCGCGCGGAATGGCCCTGCCCGCGCCAGTCGATCATCGCCACCGCAAAGCCGCGGTCGCGCAAATCGCGCACGGTCTCGAAATATTTCTCGATCTGCTCGCTGCGCCCGGTGAAGACGCAGACCGTGCCCTTGCGGTTCGCCGGCGGCGCCCAGCGCGCGAAGCGCAGCTCGACGCCATCAGGCGTCTTGATGGTGCCGCTGACGACGTCTTCGGGAACGGGGTTGGACGGAATCGAGACCAGCGTCATGATCGGGAGTGCTTGGGCGCCACGTGCTGTAATCAGTGCCGCAAATCAGGGGCGGGAGCGCCGAAAAGGCGCTGTTGCCGCCCTCTTGAACGCCGTCTGGACCCACCCATATCATCTCAGTGCAGGCCGCTACCAGTGTTTCGGAACCGGAACATCAGGCTGCACACAGACTAAAGCCCGGCCCGATTGGCGGGCGGGTTGCCAAAACAGTCGCTCAATGGAGGACTTGACCATGCGTTCCTACGATCTCACCCCGTTCTATCGTTCCACCGTCGGCTTCGACCGCCTCTTCAACCTGCTCGACCAGGCAGGCTCTGACGGCAGCCCCGGTTATCCCCCCTACAACATCGAGCGCACCGGCGAGAATGCCTACCGCATCACCGTTGCGGTGTCGGGCTTTGCCAAGGATGAGCTCTCAATCGTCGCGAAGGAAAACACGCTGACGATCAAGGGCGAGAAAGTCGCCAACGAGAACTCGAAAGCCGAAGTGCTCTATCGCGGCATCGCTGCCCGCGCCTTCGAGCGCGCCTTCCAGCTTGCCGACTTCGTGCAGGTGAAGGACGCTTCGCTCGAGAACGGCCTGCTCCACGTCGACCTCGTGCGCGAGATTCCCGAAGCCAAGAAGCCGCGCCAGATCGCGATCAACACCGGCGCTGCGAAGGCGCAGGTGATCGAGAATTCGGTCGCCGCTTAAGCGCGTCCACAGCCATCAAGTTGCGAAAACGCCCCGGTGCCCCCGGGGCGTTTTTTTCGTTTTCGTTTTGCACCGCATCACAGAGCGGTGAGGCGCGTAACGCCTCAGCCTCACGCTCCGTCCTTTGGACATCGCACCAAAACAAGACGGAGAACGATCATGACTTTCTGGCGCAGCCTTTTCGTTGCCGCGAGCCTGCTGGTGGCCCCTGTCAGCCTTGCCCATGCGCAGGCCCCGCAGACATTGAAGGCCAAGAATGTCGTGCTGGTGCACGGTGCCTGGGCCGATGGCTCGAGTTGGTCGGAGGTGATCCCGATCCTCCAGGCTGCCGGCCTGAACGTCACTGCCGTGCAGAATCCGCTCGGCTCGCTCGCCGAGTCGGTCGAGGCGACCAAGCGCGTGCTGGCCGAGCAGGATGGTCCGACCGTGCTGGTCGCGCATTCCTGGGGCGGCACCGTGATCAGCCAGATCGGCACTGATCCGAAGGTCACCGGTCTCGTCTACATCGCAGCGCGCGCCCCCGATGCCAACGAGGATTTCGTCGCGCTGTCGAAGCAGTTTCCCACGGGACCGGCGCGCGCCGGCATCGTCGAGCGCGACGGCTTCACCAAGCTTTCCAAGGACGCCTTCCTGAAATATTTCGCCAACGGCGTCGCACCTGATCGCGCCAAGGAGCTCTACGCCGTGCAATGGCCGACCGCCGCCTCGATCTTCGCGGGCCGCACCACGGAGGCCGCCTGGCACACGAAGCCGAGCTGGTACGCGGTGTCGAAGAACGACGGCACCATCAATCCCGATCTCGAACGCTTCCTCGCCAAGCGCATGAACGCGACCACGATCGAGCTCGACGCCGGCCACCTCTCCCTGGTGTCGCATCCGAAGGAGGTCGCGAATTTGATCCTGGAGGCCGCGGGATATCCGCGCAGCTGAGGCTAAGCGACAGTGAGGCAAATGCGCCCGAGGTCTTCGGGCGCTTTTTGTTTGCGCTGGCCTAATCCAACCCCTGCGCCGGCGGCATCTCCTGCGTCGGCAAAATGGTGGGAGCCGGCTTGGCCTGGCCGACGGTCGGAGCTGCGGCCTGCGGCGCGGCCTCGGCCGGCTTTGCCTGCACAGCGGCGGTCTGCTGCTCGGGCTGGGTCTGCGGTGTCGGTTGCTCGGCAGCCTTCGGATCCGCGAGCGGCCTCTCGGCCCGCCGCGGAGCGGCCTTGGGCAGGGGGACGGTGCGGCTGGCGACATGCGGGATCGACGCCGGCGGGCGCGGCGGGCCGCCGCGAACCATGGTCGGCGGCGGCAGCGCGCTTTGCGGCCGGTAAGGCGTAACCGACGGCTCCTCATAGGCGGGGGCCATGCCGTAGGCGTCCGCGGCCGGCATGAAGCGGATGATCCGGCCGTCTCGGGCGTCGATCACGAGGCGGCCGTCGTCGCCGCGGCGATCGATCACAGCGATGGTGTAGACGGCGCCGCGCAGGCGCGGGATGCCGAGCGGCGAGAAGCCGTTGTCGCGCAGCACGGCATAGACCTCGGTGGCCGGCAGCAGCGCCGGCGCCGGGCCGCGCTCCTCATATCCGTAGCCATAGCCGTAATGCGGCGGCGGTGGCGGCGCGGCCTCCGGGGGCATGTAAGGTCCGTCGAAATCCGACACCGCGAGATAGGCCCCGCCCGAGACGCCGCTCGCTGGAACCTGCGCCTCGGCAGCGCCTGCCACCAGCGCCAGCGCGGCGGCGGCCATACATCCTGTGAAAAACTTCATGGTCGACACGCTCCTGTCAGGCCCCGAATGACCAGCGCTCTTTCGCTTCTTGCGGCGTGACGCGCCTTTCGAAGGGGGCATCCGAAGCTTCATCCGGGATTTCGGCGTCGCTTGGGCCGGATCGGGGCGCGTTTGCTTCAAAACCGGGGCCGCGCAACTTTCGGAAAGCGTTTGATTGACTTATCGGGAATCGGGACTTCCGCACGCTTGTGTGGTAGACAAAAATTTGGCAAGGTGATGGTTAGGACAGGAAGACTGTCTCAATTTTGCTTGCGGTTCCGGCATAGGGATTGCAACGAAAATCGGTGCTTCCGAGCACCATAAGGCAAGCAGGCAAAGCCGTTCTCGGGGACGAAGAACGCCTTGGCCTGAATTTAAGAAAATGCGGCTCGCAGCGGACGAGCGGTGACCCAGAGGCGGGTGCCGCGGAACGCCCAAGGTGCGCCGAAGATGGCGGTGAGGCAGCTTGCCGCATGGAGAGGATTGGAACAATGAACGGGTCGCAATTCGAGCGCGGAAACATCGTGGCAGAAGAGCTGTCGGCGACGGTCGCCTCGAAAACGACCGATCCGATTCAGGAACACAATTCGCGCCCGCCGGCCGAAGGTCTCTACGATCCGAGCCTGGAGAAGGATTCCTGCGGCGTCGGCTTCATCGCCAACATCAAGGGCAAGAAGTCCCACGAGATCGTCTCGGACGCGCTGAGCATCCTCTGCAACCTCGAGCACCGCGGCGCGGTCGGCGCCGACCCGCGCGCCGGTGACGGCGCCGGCATTCTGGTGCAGATTCCGCATGCCTTCTTCAGCCGCAAGGCCAAGGAGAACAAGTTCGAGCTGCCGGCGCCCGGCGAATACGCCATCGGCGCGCTGTTCATGCCGCGCGACACCGCTTGGCGCAACGTCATCAAGAGCATCATCGCCGACCAGATCAAGGCGGAAGGCCTGACCCTGCTCGGCTGGCGCGACGTGCCGACCGACAATTCCTCACTCGGCGTCACCGTGAAGCCGACCGAGCCCGCCTGCATGCAGGTGTTCATCGGCCGCAACGGCGTCGCCAAGACCGAGGACGAGTTCGAGCGCCGGCTCTACATCCTGCGCAAGTCGATCTCGCAGGCGATCTACCAGCGCCGCGACCGCGGCCTTGCGGGCTATTACCCCTGCTCGATGTCCTGCCGCACCGTGATCTACAAGGGCATGTTCCTCGCCGACCAGCTCGGCAAGTACTATCCCGATTTGCACGAGAAGGATTTCGAGAGCGCGCTCGCGCTCGTTCACCAGCGCTTCTCGACCAACACCTTTCCGGCGTGGTCGCTGGCGCATCCCTATCGCATGATCGCGCATAACGGCGAGATCAACACGCTGCGCGGCAACACCAACTGGATGGCGGCACGTCAGGCGTCGGTGAGCTCGGAGCTCTACGGCAAGGACATCAACCGGCTCTGGCCCATCTCGTATGAAGGCCAGTCGGACACAGCCTGCTTCGACAACGCGCTCGAGTTCCTGGTGCAGGGCGGCTACTCGCTGCCGCACGCCGTCATGATGATGATCCCGGAGGCGTGGGCCGGCAATCCGCTGATGGATGAGAAGCGCCGCGCCTTCTATGAATATCACGCCGCGCTGATGGAGCCGTGGGACGGCCCCGCCGCGATCGCCTTCACCGACGGCCGCCAGATCGGCGCGACGCTCGACCGCAACGGTTTGCGGCCGGCGCGCTATCTCGTGACCAAGGACGACCGCATCGTGATGGCGTCCGAAATGGGCGTGCTCACGATCCCCGAGGACCAGATCATCACCAAGTGGCGCTTGCAGCCCGGCAAGATGCTGCTGGTCGACCTCGAGCAGGGCCGCCTGATCCCCGACGACGAGATCAAGGCCGAACTCGCCAGGAGCCATCCCTACAAGGAGTGGCTGGAGCGGACCCAGATCGTGCTGGAAGACCTGCCGAAGGTGCCGACGACGGGCGTGCGCTCCAACCTGTCGCTGCTCGATCGCCAGCAGGCGTTCGGCTACAGCCAGGAAGACATCGCGATCCTGATGACGCCGATGGCGGCCACCGGCGAGGAAGCCGCGGGCTCGATGGGCAACGACACGCCGATCTCGGCGCTGTCGGACAAGGCCAAGCCGCTGTTCACCTACTTCAAGCAGAACTTCGCGCAGGTCACCAATCCGCCGATCGATCCGATCCGCGAGGAGCTGGTGATGAGCCTCGTCTCCATCATCGGACCGCGGCCGAACCTGTTCGACCTGCAGGGCCTCGCCACCACCAAGCGCCTGGAGGCTCGCCAGCCGATCCTGACCGACGCCGATCTCGAAAAGATCCGCTCGATCTCCGATGTCGCCGAATCGCACTTCAAGTCACGCACGCTGGACACCACCTTCCACGCCGGTCTCGGCGCGGCGGGCATGGACCAGGTGCTGGACGAGCTCTGCGCGCGCGCCGAGAGCGCGGTGCGCGAGGGCGTCAACATCATCATCCTGTCCGACCGCATGGTCGGCACCGACCGGGTTCCGATCCCGTCGCTGCTGGCCTGCGCCTCCGTGCATCATCATTTGATCCGCACCGGCCTGCGCACCTCGGTCGGCCTCGTCGTCGAGTCCGGCGAGCCGCGCGAAGTACATCACTTCGCGTGCCTTGCGGGCTACGGCGCAGAAGCGATCAATCCGTACCTGGCGTTCGAAACCATCGTCGCGATGAAGGACCGCCTGCCCGGCTCGCTCGACGACTACGAGATCGTCAAGCGCTACATCAAGTCGATCGGCAAGGGCCTGCTCAAGGTGATGTCCAAGATGGGCATCTCGACCTACCAGTCCTATTGCGGCGCGCAGATCTTCGACGCGGTCGGCCTCAAGGCTGACTTCGTCGCCAAGTTCTTCGCCGGCACGCATACCCGCGTCGAGGGCGTCGGTCTTGCCGAGATCGCGGAAGAGGCCGTGCGCCGTCACGCCGACGCGTTCGGCGAGGCGCTGGTCTACAAGACCGCACTCGACGTCGGCGGCGAATACGCCTACCGCAGCCGCGGCGAGGACCATGCCTGGACCGCCGAGTCGGTCGGCCTGCTCCAGCACGCCGCCCGTGGCAATTCGCTGGAACGCTATCGCGCCTTCGCCAAGATCCTCAACGAGCAGTCGGAGCGGCTGCTGACGCTGCGCGGCCTGTTCCGGATCAAGAACGCGGAGGAAGAGAAGCGCAAGCCGATTCCGCTCGAGCAGGTCGAGCCGGCCAAGGACATCGTCAAGCGTTTCGCCACCGGCGCGATGAGCTTCGGCTCGATCTCGCGCGAGGCGCACACGACATTGGCGATCGCCATGAACCGGATCGGCGGCAAGTCGAACACCGGTGAAGGCGGCGAGGAAGCCGACCGCTTCAAGCCGATGCCGAATGGCGATTCCATGCGTTCGGCGATCAAGCAGGTCGCCTCGGGCCGCTTCGGCGTCACCACGGAGTATCTCGTCAACTCCGACATGATGCAGATCAAGATGGCGCAGGGTGCCAAGCCCGGCGAAGGCGGCCAGCTGCCCGGCCACAAGGTCGACGCGACCATCGCCAAGGTGCGTCACTCGACGCCGGGCGTCGGCCTGATCTCGCCGCCGCCGCACCACGACATCTACTCGATCGAGGACCTGGCGCAGCTCATCTACGACCTCAAGAACGTCAACCCGACCGGTGACGTTTCGGTCAAGCTCGTCTCTGAGATCGGCGTCGGCACGGTGGCCGCGGGCGTCGCCAAGGCGCGTGCCGACCATGTCACCATCGCGGGCTTCGAGGGCGGCACCGGCGCTTCGCCGCTGACCTCGATCAAGCACGCCGGCTCGCCGTGGGAGATCGGCCTCGCCGAAACCCACCAGACGCTGGTGCGCGAGCGGCTGCGCAGCCGCATCGTGGTCCAGGTCGACGGCGGCTTCCGCACCGGCCGTGACGTCGTGATCGGCGCGCTGCTCGGTGCCGACGAGTTCGGCTTTGCCACCGCCCCCTTGATTGCGGCCGGCTGCATCATGATGCGCAAGTGCCATCTCAACACCTGCCCGGTCGGCGTCGCGACGCAGGACCCCGTCCTGCGCAAGCGCTTCACCGGCCAGCCCGAGCACGTGATCAACTACTTCTTCTTCGTCGCCGAGGAAGTCCGCGAGATCATGGCCTCGCTCGGCTTCCGCACCTTCAACGAGATGGTGGGCCAGGTTCAGCTGCTCGACCAGAGCAGGCTGGTAGCGCACTGGAAGGCCAAGGGCCTCGACTTCTCGAAGCTGTTCGTCAAGCAGAAGGAGGAGAAGGGCCAGAAGATCTATCACTCCGAGCGCCAGAACCATCATCTGGAGGCGGTGCTCGACCGCTCGCTGATCGAGAAGGCCACGCCTGCGCTCGACCGCGGTGCGCCGGTGAAGATCGAGGCTGCGATCAACAGCACCAACCGCTCCGCGGGTGCGATGCTGTCGGGCGCGGTCGCCAAGATCTACGGCCACGCCGGCCTGCCGCATGACACCATCCATGTCAGCCTCAAGGGTACGGCCGGCCAGGCGTTCGGCGCGTGGCTCGCCCACGGCGTCACCTTCGAACTCGAAGGTGAAGGCAACGACTATGTCGGCAAGGGCCTCTCGGGCGGCAAGATCATCGTCAAGCCGCCGGCCAACAGCGCCATCGTGCCGGAAGAGAGCATCATCATCGGCAACACCGTGATGTACGGTGCGATCGAGGGCGAGTGCTACTTCCGCGGCGTCGCCGGCGAGCGTTTTGCCGTGCGCAACTCGGGCGCGGTCGCCGTCGTCGAAGGCGCCGGCGATCATTGCTGCGAATACATGACCGGCGGCATCGTGGTCGTGCTCGGCAAGACCGGGCGCAACTTCGCGGCCGGCATGTCAGGCGGCATCGCCTATGTGCTCGATGAGACCGGCGACTTCGACAAGCTGTGCAACATGGCGATGGTCGAGCTCGAGCCGGTACTGTCGGAAGAGCTGATCAACGCCGGCACCTATCACCACTCCGGTGACCTCGAGGCGCACGGCCGGGTCGACGTGTTCAAGAACCTGCTCGACTCCGACGTCGAGCGGCTGCACGTGCTGATCTCGCGCCACGCCAAGGCGACCGGCTCCAAGCGCGCCGCCGACATCCTTGCCAATTGGAAGGACTGGCTGCCCAAATTCCGCAAGGTGATGCCGGTCGAGTACCGGCGTGCGCTGCGCGAAATGGTCGCCAACGCGGACGCCGAGCCGAAAATCGCGATCGGAGCGTAATTCTCACAACGCGTCATTCCGGGCGCGCGAAGCGCGAACCCGGAATCTCGCAAAGATAACCTCCAGGTTCCGGGTCTGCGCGCGGTGCGCGCATCCCGGAACGACGGAAAAGAAACCTAAGCGGCAGGGACTTCGGGTTTAATGGGCAAGATCACGGGTTTTCTCGAAATCGAACGGCACGACCGCAAGTACACCCCGGTTGCCGAGCGCGTGAAGCATTACAACGAGTTCGTCGTTCCCTTGACCGAGAAGGAAACGCGCGACCAGGCCGCGCGCTGCATGAACTGCGGCATTCCCTATTGCCACGGCACCGGCTCGGTCGCGCCTGGCACGCCCGGGTGCCCGGTCAACAACCAGATTCCTGATTTCAACGACCTCGTCTATCAGGGCAATTGGGAAGAAGCCTCGCGCAACCTGCACTCGACCAACAACTTCCCTGAGTTCACCGGCCGCATCTGCCCGGCGCCGTGCGAGGCGTCCTGCACGCTCAACATCGACGACAACCCCGTCACCATCAAGACGATCGAATGCGCGATCGTCGACCGCGCCTGGGACAATGGCTGGCTGAAGCCCGAGATCGCCGCCGTGAAGACCGGCAAGAAAGTGGCCGTGATCGGCTCGGGTCCGGCCGGCATGGCCTGCGCGCAGCAGCTCGCGCGCGCCGGTCACGACGTGCATCTGTTCGAGAAGTACGCCAAGGCCGGCGGGCTCCTTCGCTACGGCATCCCCGACTTCAAGATGGAGAAGGGCGTCATCGACCGCCGCGTCAAGCAGATGGAAGGCGAAGGCGTCACCTTCCACTACAACAGCCATGTCGGCACCGACGGCAACGTCGATCCGCGCGAGATGCTCAACCAGTACGACGCGATCGCACTGACCGGCGGCGCGGAAGCCCCGCGCGACCTGCCGATCCCCGGCCGCGAGTTCGACGGCATCCATTATGCGATGGACTTCCTGCCGCAGCAGAACCGCCGCGTCTCCAGCGAGCCGCTCGGCGGCGTCACCGATATCCTCGCCGGCGGCAAGCATGTCGTCGTCATCGGCGGCGGCGACACCGGCTCCGACTGCATCGGCACCTCGCTGCGCCAGGGTGCGCTCAGCGTGACCCAACTCGAGATCATGCCCGCCCCGCCCGAGCGCGAGAACAAGGGCCTGACCTGGCCGAACTGGCCGCTGAAGATGCGCACTTCCTCCAGCCAGGCCGAAGGCGCGGTCCGCGAATTCGCCGTGCTGACCCAGAAGTTTTCGGGCGAGAACGGCAAGATCAAGAAGCTGCACTGCGTGCACGTCGACGACAAGTTCAAGCCGATCGAAGGCACCGAGTTCGAGCTCGACGCCGAGCTTGTCCTGCTCGCGATGGGCTTCGTCCATCCCGTGCACGAGGGCCTCTTGAAGCAGCTCGCGGTCGACCTCGACCCGCGCGGCAACGTCAAGGCCAACACGCTGGACTACCAGACCTCGCGCCCGAACGTGTTCTCGGCCGGCGACATGCGCCGCGGCCAGTCGCTGGTGGTCTGGGCCATCCGCGAAGGCCGGCTCTGTGCAAGGTCGATCGACACGTTCCTGATGGGGAAGACGGATCTGCCGCGGTAGGTCCGCGGCTAGCCGGTCATTCCGGGGCGCGCCACCTGGCGCGAACCCGGAATCCATCGGGCCTCAGGGTTCGTGGATGAATGGATTCCGGGCTCGCGCTTCGCGCGCCCCGGAATGACGAGCAGAGAGAGCCGCGCCCTCGCGCCTCATCTCGCTCCAGGCGCTTGCCGAGAGGCGTCAATTCTGCAACCTCACCCCCAGCATCACCACCGTGCCCTGCGAGCTCGAGCCCGGCTGGTTCGAATCCAGGATGTCGTGGCGCAGCGTGCCCTTCAGCCAGACATTGCGGTTGAGCTTGTAGATCAGGTTGCCTTCGAGCGAGTAGGTCTTGTCGTTGCGATTCTGGCCCTGGTAGTCGTAGGTGCCATAGGTGAACTTGCCGATCGCGGTGAGCCAGCGGCGGAAGTCGTGGTCGACTTCGGCGGCATAGGTGTGCACGAGCACGCCGGAGGAGCCGGGGATCGTGGTCTCGGCGATCTGCGTGTCGGTATTGAATTTCACCGTGGTGAGGCCGCTGGCGTTCCAGATCAGCGAGCCCGAGGTGAGGAAGCCCGAGAGCTGGCTGAGGCGCGGATCGACATAGTTGCGCGCGGAATAGCCGACCGAGACTTCACCGGTGAGGATGCGGGTGAACTCGAAGGACGAGCCAACCTTGGCGTAGCCGCCCGATGAATCACGCAAATAACCGTTGCGGTCGGCGGCCTGGTCGTGGACGCGGTTGTCGCCCTGGATCTCGACGAACGGCTTCAGGCCCGGCTTCAGCTCGTAGGAGAAGCGCCCGACGCCGCCATATTGGTTGAAGTCGCGATCGTCGTTGCTGAAGGTCGAGCCGTCGGTGAGCTTTGAATCCGTGTAGGCGGTGCGATCGACAGTGGCGCCGGCGGCAACCTGGAAACGATTGAAGGTCTGGTCGAAGCCGAAGGTGCCGCCATAGGTGGCGTAGACGGGATATTTCTGCAGGCCGGCCTGCACGTTCGGGCTGCCGGGGTTGTCGGTGGCGAGCCGCAGGCGCAACTGCGAGGTCAGCTTGAGGTCGCGATCGACGTCGAAACGACCATCGACATGGCCGGTGAAGTCGGGGCGGTTGATCTCGACCGGCGATGGCGAGGCGAGCCCGTCGATCGTCGCCGGCATGTTGTTGGTGTAGCCGGAGAACGAGCCCCGCAAGTCGGCGACCAGCGCGTGGCGCTCCCAGTCGGACATCACGACCAGGTCCGGCGCGACGACATAGGCCGGCGAGCCGACCGGCTTTTGCAGGCGCGCCGGATTGGTATCGTAGCCGGTGGAGAGCTCGAGCCCGCCCTTGATCAGGAAGCTGCCGGCGTAATCGCCGACCGCGCCGAACGCATCGTCGTCGGCCTTGAGGCGGCGGCGCTGCGGCTGGCCGGGCACGGTGCCCGCCATCGCCGGCGACAGCGGCGACTTGTGCGCGGTCTCCGACGGCGGCGGCGCAATGCGCGGCGCGCCGAGAGCGGACAGCGTTGGTGTCGCCGAAGGCACCGGCGAGCCGGGGCCGGCGGGCTTCTTCGGCTTCGGCTGGCCCGGATAGAGCTTCGGCTGCTGGCGCTTGCGATTGAGCGAGTCGTAGCCCGAGCTGCTCGCGCCGTTGGCTGCGGGCAAGCCATAGGTCGGGATCTGGCCGACGCGCGTCGTCGCGGGCGCGTCGCTCTTCTTGCGCGGATCGTCGTTGGGATCCGGCGGCTGCGGGATCGCATCCGAGGGTGCCTGCGGCACACCGGCCGTGCGGCGCATCGGCAGCGTGTCGGGCGAGACGAAGCCGCCGCGGCTGGGATTGAACAGGTCGGGCGTGAGGCTCTGGGCGGCCACTGGTGCACTTTCCAGCGCGGTCAGCAGCAGGCATGGCAAAGCGGCGCGGACGAGATGCGCGCAACTGCTCCGGCCCCTACCTGGAGGCGACCCCACGATGGAATAACTCCAACGAAATCAAATACTTCACCGATGGTCCTCCGCAACCTCGCGGAAACCATCGTTAATGGAGTTAAAACAATTATGGTTAATGACCCGTTGAGGGCCTTGGGGCCCGCGTCGCCTCTCGCCGCGGAGCGTGCTAAGCAGGCCGGCAACGGGCCAACGCCCCCTCCTCCCTGGACCAGAACATGCCGAGCTCGAAACCGCTGATGACCCAATCATCCGGCTCCACCCCCGCCAGCGTCGAATCCGCGCTCCGAACGCTGGAGACGGAAAGCGGCGGCATCAACGCGCTCGCCGCGGCTCTGCGCGGTCCGCTGGGCGAGGCGTTTGCCAAAGCAGTGGATTTGATCCGCAACGCCAAGGGCCGCGTCATCGTCACCGGCCTCGGCAAGTCCGGCCACATGGCGCGCAAGATCGCGGCGACTCTGGCCTCGACAGGCACGCCGGCCTTCTTCGTTCACACCGCTGAAGCCGCCCATGGCGACCTCGGCATGATCACGGCTGACGACGTCATCATGGCGCTGTCCTGGTCCGGCGAGCAGCCGGAGATGAAGACGCTGGTGAACTATTCGGCGCGCTTCGCGATCCCGATGATCGCGGTGACGTCGAACGCGGTGTCCTCGCTCGGCCAGGCCGCCGACATCGTGATCGAGCTGCCCAAGGCCCGCGAGGCGTGCCCGCACAATCTGGCGCCGACCACCTCGACCATGATGCAGGTCGCCATCGGCGACGCCATCGCGATCGCGCTGCTCGAAGGCCGCGGCTTCACCGCTCTGGAATTCGCGCACTTCCATCCGGGCGGCAAGCTCGGCGCGATGCTGAAATTCGTCCGCGACTACATGCGTACCGGCGCGGAGATTCCGGTGAAGCCTGAAGGCACCAAGATGTCGGACGCCGTGGTCGAAATGTCGGCGAAGGGTTTGGGGTGCGTCTGCATCGTCAATGAGGCGAACGAGGCCGTCGGCATCATCACCGACGGCGATCTGCGCCGCCACATGCGGCCTGACCTGCTGACGGCGTCGGTCGACGAGATCATGACCAGGCAGCCGAAGACGGTGCCGCCCTCGATGCTCGCGACCGAGATGATCGAGGTGCTGAACACCCGCAAGATCACGACGCTGGTCGTGACCGAGGCGGACAAGGTGGTGGGCATCGTGCATCTGCACGATCTGCTGCGCGCGGGCGTGGCGTAAGTCTCTCCCCGTCGTTGGCAATGATGGCGGTTAGGCCTGTGCCGGAAACCGCATCGCCTTCTCCTCCAGCGGAAGGTTCAACCCGTTCGCCAGATACGACACTGTGCGGTAGAAGCCGCACAGCAGCATGATCTCCAGAATCTGCGCCTCGTCGTAATGCGCCGACAGCGCGGCAAACTCGGCGTCCGTGAACGTCGCGCGGGCGTGAAGCGCGTCCACCGCCGCGATCAGTATCTGTTCGGCCGGCGACCAGCAGGGAGACGTCGCATCACCATCGACAGTCGCGCGCACTTCATCATCGGTGAGCTTTGCCGGGCCGGCGAAAACCGCGACATGGACACCCCATTCATATTCGCAACCGTTCAGCGCGCAGGTCCGGTCGATCACGATCTCGCGCTGGCGCAACGACAGTGGTCCCGCATCAAGCAGACCGCCGGCGCGAAACTTGTCCCACGCGCGGCTGCGACCGGCCATCACCCGGAACAGCACCAGCGGCGGCGCGCCGCGCATGATGCGGTCGAACTGCGCCTGGATTTCCGGGGGATAAGGCGGCGCGAGCGGGGCGATGCGCGGCGTCGGGGATGACATGGGCGTCCTCACTGCTACAATTAATGTAACAAGACGCTACATTAATTGTAGCAATGCGCAAGAGGGGTGCGATGGCGAAACAGGCAGCATCAAAGAAAGTCCGCGGCTCGCGCACCGGTCGGCCGATCATGGCGCTGCTCGACTTGCTCGGCCAGCGCTGGAGCCTGCGCATCCTGTGGGAATTGCGCGAGGAGCCGCTCACCTCCCGCGCGCTGCGCACAGCCTGCGACGAGGCTTCGCCGACGGTGCTGCAGGCGCGACTGACGGAGCTGCGTGAGGCGGGGTTTGTGGAGCTCGGCAAAGGTGGCGGTTATGGGCTGACGCCGCTTGGACGGGAGCTGTGCGAGACATTCATGCCGCTGCACCGGTTTGCCGAGAGGTGGAAGAAGTAGAGATCATCCGTCGCCGCGTGGCGTTCGAGGACAGATACCCCTTGTTTCTACCAAGGGGGAGGGGAACACAGAAGTTAAGCCGCGGCCACCGTCAGATTGGCGCCATCCACCTGCACCACCCTCACTCGCGTCCCCGCCGGCGTATCCGGGCCCGCGACGCGCCAGACCGTATCGCCGATGCGGACGGTGCCGTTGCCGTCGATGATCGGCTTCTCCAGCGTGAACTCGCGGCCAAGCAGCGCCTCGGTGCGCTTGTTGAGGAAGGGGCTGGCGCTGGTATCCGGCTTCGGCCGGGCCAGCCGGCGCCACACCGGTACGGCGGCGGCGGCGAACACCGCGAACATCACGAGCTGGATCTGCCAGGAGATGACGGCGGCGAACGAGATCAGGCCAACCAGCAGTGCTGCAAGCCCGAGCCAGAACAGGAACACGCCCGGCGCGATCACCTCCATCGCCATCAGGATGAAGCCGAAGATCAGCCAGTTCCAGTTGCCGAGCGATACGAACATGTCGGTCATGACACGACCTCCAGATATTGAGCGCGTGACCTCATCGGAAAGCCATGCGCCGTTCCTTACCCCTGCCGCGGCGGGACCGCCGGCGGTGTGCTGCCGGTCGGCGGCACCGAGCCGGTGCGGCGCGCGGCGGCGGCCGCGGAGGCCGCACTTTCGCCGAACGTCGCCTTCGCGATCTCGCCGATGCCGGCGAGCGAGCCGAGCATGCTGGTCGCTTCCATCGGCAGCATGATGATCTTCTGGTTCGGCGCCTCCGCGAACTGGCCGAACGCCTTGATGTATTTGTCGGCGATGAAGTAGTTCAGCGCGGCGACGTCGCCCTTGCCGATCGCCTCCGACACCGCAAGTGTCGCCTTGGCTTCGGCTTCGGCCAGACGCTCGCGCGCCTCGGCGTCGCGGAAGGCGGCTTCGCGGCGGCCCTCGGCCTGGAGGATCTGGCCCTGCTTGGCGCCTTCGGCGCGCAGGATTTCGGACTGGCGCTGGCCTTCGGCAGCCAGAATGTCGGCGCGCTTGACGCGCTCGGCCTTCATCTGCCGGCCCATCGCCTCGACGAGGTCGGCCGGCGGCACGATGTCCTTGATCTCGATGCGGTTGACCTTGACACCCCAGGGCGAGACCGCGGCGTCGACGACGCGCAGCAGGCGCTCGTTGATCTCGTCGCGATGCGAGAGCACCTGGTCGAGATCCATCGAGCCCATCACCGAACGGATGTTGGTCATGGTCAGCACGGTGATCGCCTGCGTCAGATTGGCGACCTCGTAGCTCGCCTTCGCGGCATCGAACACCTGGAAGAAGGCGACGCCGTCCACCGTCACGGTGGCGTTGTCCTTGGTGATGACCTCCTGCTCGGGAATGTCGATCACCTGCTCCATCATGTTGATCTTGCGTCCGACGCGATCGAAATAGGGCACGATCAGATTGAGCCCGGGGCTCAGGGTCTGTGTGTATTTGCCGAACCGTTCGATGGTCCAGTCGTAGCCCTGCGGCACCGTCTTCACGCCGGCAATCAGCGTGATGATGACGAGCAACACCAGAACAATCGCGAAAATATCGAAGCCGCTCATATGTCCTCCAAGGCGAGAAAAGACCCTTCCCGCGCTGTCATTGGTCGGGACCAGGACCCTACCGGTTCAGCGGTCGCTTTTCACGTCGGCATCCACGCCATTCTGCACAAGACGGACGGAGAGGGAACGGTCACGATTAAGTATTTGCGAAAGGCCCTTGAAAGCGCGAAGGCGCAGACCTACCGGCAAAAGTCAAGAAATGCCGTCCTATTCGATGACCTCGTTCGCGATTGCGAGCAGTCCGGGGGGAAGCGTGACACCGATCGCCTTGGCCGTCGTCAGGTTGATCGCGAGCTCGAGCTTGATCGGGTTCTGGACCGGGAGGTCCGCCGGCAGAGCGCCCTTGAGGATGCGATCGACGTAGCTGGCGGCACGGCGGAGCTGCTCGGCGCTGTCGGTGCTGTAGGACATCAGCCCGCCTTCATCGACGAAGGCACGGCTCCAGAACACCGACGGCAGGTGCGATTCGACGATCGCCGCCAGCAGATGCGCGCGATTGGCCATGGTGAAGAAGTCGGGCAGGACCAGGAAACCGCCATCCTTGTGCGAAGCCAACGCAGCGAGGGAGGCGACATCATGCACCGGGGCGGGCTCGACCGTCACATGCAGCGTCCGTGCCGCGTCCTCGAGCGTGCGCAGCATCAGCGGCGCAAACGGCGCGGTGGCGGGATTATAGACGACGAAAACGCGGGACACTCTTGGCGTGACCTGCGTAAGCATCTCCAGCCATTTTCCGGCGAGCGGGCCGTCGTAGTCGGTGAAGCCGGTGATGTTGCCGCCGGGATGAGCCAGGTTCTGGACAAAACCCTGGCTGACGGGATCGGTGACCACGGCAAACACGATCGGGATCGTCGTGGTGCGCTGGCGCAGCTCCTCCACCGAGGGGGTGCCGAGCGCGAGCAGGACGTCGGGCTTGAGGGCGATCAAATCGTCGGCAAGCTGCCCGAGGCGTACCCGATCGCCGGCGCCACTCCGCCAATCGACCCTGAGATTGTCCTGCTCCTTCCAGCCGAGAGCTGTGAGCGCCTCGGCGAGGCGGGTCTGGCCGATCACGTCATCGGCTGATGTGACCGAGAGCACCCCGAGCCGGCGCTGAGCAGCCGGCTGCTGTGCCGGACTTGAGGCCGGCCATGCCGTGATCATCCCAAGAAGCGCCAGGCAGTCGCGGCGATTCATGGTGCGCTCCTCAGATCCAGCCTTGCAGCTCGCGCAGCACCAGCGTCCGGATCACGTCCATGCCGGGATCGCTGTCGTTGAGGCAGGGGATCGCGGAGAAATGCTCGCCACCATTGTGCTTGAAGATCTCGGCATTCTCCTGCGCGATCTCCTCCAGCGTCTCCAGACAGTCGGCGGAGAAACCCGGCGTGATCACGGCGATGCGGCGCACACCGTCCTTGGCGAGGCGTTCCATGGTCTTGTCGGTGTAGGGCTGCAGCCACTCGTCGTTGCCGAAGCGCGACTGGAAGGTCAGCAGCAGCTTCGTGTCATCCATGCCAAGCCGGCGGCGCAGCGCTTCCGTCGTGGCGACGCAGTGGCTCTGATAGGGATCGCCCTTGTCGACATAGGACTTCGGCATGCCGTGAAAGGAGGCCACGATCAACTCGGGCTTGAACGGCAGCGCGGCCAGATGCGTCTCGATCGAGACGGCTAGCGCCTCGATATAGGCTTCGTCCTCGTAATAAGGCGGCGTCACCCGCAGCGTCGGCTGGTTGCGCAGGCTGGCGAGCACGCGGAACACCTCGTCGCAGACGGTCGCCGAGGTCGAGGCGGAATATTGCGGGTAGAGCGGCACGACGAGGATGCGCTCGCAGCCCTTCGCGATCAGTGCGTCGATCCCTGATTTGATCGAGGGATTACCGTAGCGCATCGCCCAGTCCACAGCGACATGCGCGCTGTCAGACAGCGCGGCGGCAAGCTTGTCGCTCTGCGAGCGCGTGATGGTCTTCAGCGGCGACTCGTTCTTCTCGACGTTCCAGATCTTCTGGTAGTCGAGCGCCTTGGTGCGGGGACGGCTGCGCAGGATGATGCCATTCAGAACCAGCTGCCAGATCAGGCCCTGGTCCTCGATCACGCGGGCGTCCGACAGGAACTCCTTCAGATAGACCCGTACCCCCGGGGCGTCGGCTGTATCGGGCGTGCCGAGATTGACCAGCAGCACACCAACGCGCGGCTGGCTGGGCTGACGGAGCGGCTTCGCTGAAACGATGGGGGCCAGGGTCGTCATGATCAGTTGCGTCGCGCGTTGCTCCGAACTTGTCAAGATGAGCCCGGTTTCGCTAGGGTCGCCCCCAAGCGGGGGAGGGAAGATGACACTCGCGGAATGGTGCGTTCTCGGAGCACTGCTGCTCTATCTCGTAACGATCGCTTCGATCAAATGGATCAGATTTCGCGGCTTCGACAATTCCCGGCCGCGCGATCCGGCCTTCTATGAGGACGCCATTTCGCAGCGCGCGCTCGGCGCGCACCAGAACGGCATCGAGACCTTTCCGTTCTTCGCCTTTGCCGTGCTGCTCGCCGAATTCAGGGACTCGCCGCAGCGCCTGATCGACGAGCTCGCGGTGTTGTTCCTGATCGTGCGGGTCGCTTATGTGCTGACCTATCTCGGCAACCGCCCGACCCTGCGCTCCATCCTCTGGAGCATCGGCTTTGCGCTCAATCTGACGATCTTCTTCATGCCGATGCTGAAGCGGCTGTTGCCGGTGTGAGCGTGAGGCCGTAGCCCGCCGATCAGAAGCACGTCGTCCGCTCGGCCGCGATGTAGCCGAACAACAAGCCCACGCCGAACAACAGCACGAGGGCGGCGGCACCGAACTCGATGCCGCGCATGAACAGCGCGCCGCCGCCGTCGCGGGCGCCGCCGAGACGGCCGGCGATGTCCTTGGCGGAGACAGCGACCACCGCGATGGTCGCAACCGTGATCGCGGTGCCCAGCCCCATCAGAAAGGTCGCGGCAATGCCGGCCCAGAACAGGCCCTGGGCCAGCGCGAACACCAGCACCAGGATCGCGCCCGAGCAGGGGCGGATGCCGACGGTCAGGATCGCGGCAAAGCCGCGCCGCCAGCCGCCGGGGCCGGCGAGCTCGCTCGGCGTCGGGCCATGGGAATGGCCGCAATGCTCGTCATGGACGTGGTCGTGGGCGTGGTGGTGATGGGCGTGCGCGTGGCCGTGATCGTGATCGTGATGATCATGCGCGTCATGATGATGGTGGCCATGGTCATGAGGCACGCCCGCCATGGCCGGCACCGGCTGCGTCGCCTGGAGCGCGCGGATGAAGGTGCGCCCCTTGACCCAGACGAGGCGCAGGCCGAACAGCGCGATCAGGGCGTAGCTCGCGATCTCGATCGCGCCTTCCGCCTTGCACATGGTCCTGGCCGTGGCGTTCAGGATCCAGGCCGAGATGCCGACGATCAGGATCGCCACCAGCGACTGCATCAGCGCCGAGGCAAACGACAATGCGATGCCGCGCCGCGCGGTCTCGCGGTTGGCGACGAGATAGGATGCGATCACCGCCTTGCCGTGGCCGGGACCGGCGGCGTGGAAGATGCCATAGGCAAATGAGATGAAGAGCAGCGTCCACACCGCCGAGCCGTCGGACTTGGCGGCACGGATGGTCGACGACATCTGCCGATAGAACTCAGACTGCTTTGCCAGCAGCCAGCCGATCAGACCCCTGACCTCCGGCTCGGCCGCCGGCGCCGGTTTCGGCGCGCCGAACGGATTTTGCGCGAGGACATCATGCAGCGCGGCATCGGCCAGGCTCACGACGAGGAGAACAGCGGCGCAGGCAAGGAGCCGGCGCCCAAGCGGGGAAAGTTGCGGCTTCAAGGGCAATCCACCGTGATCTTGTTGGCGAACATCATGCCGAAATTCGAATTCTCGCCGTTCAGGAAGGTCTGCTCGTTGAGCTTCTGCGCGGTCGCGGACCCGTCGCTGGGCCGATCGAGCTTCATCTGGCAGCCGGCAGGGGCGCCGACCAGCTTGACCGGATTGTCCTTGGCCATCTGGAAGTCGATGAAGTAGGAGCGGTCGAACACTTCGAGCACCAATTGCCTGGGCTTGACCGGATTCTTCAGCGGCAGCGTGAAGTGCAGGGTCAGCACCGAATCCTTGTAGTCGAGGAAGTAGTCGACCGGCTCCTGGAATCGCTCCTTCTTCCCGTCGGCTCGCGCAAAGGTGAAAAAGGCGTATTCCTTGAGCGACTCGACATTGGTCTGCGCCAGCGGCGCCAGTTCCTCGCGGGTGTAAGCGCCCTTCTTCTTGGCCTCGAGCCCCTGCACCGCATAGGCCGAAAACATGTCGTCGAAGGTCCAGGCGTGGCGCACACCGGTGATGCTGCCATCCCCGGCGTAGAGCAGCTCGCTGGTCGCTGTGATCCAGACGTGCGGATGCGCGCTCGCCCCGCCTGATGCGAGCATCATGGCGGCGGCGAACAGCCATCCCAGCAGGGCGCGCATGCCGGTCAGGCCGCCTTGGCGCCGTCGAGCAGGCCGCGGCGGCGGAGCAGCGCGTCGGGCTCGGGCGGGCGGCCGCGGAAGGCCTCGTAGGCCGCTTCCGGATCGACCGATCCGCCGCTCGAATAGATGTCGTCGTGCAGGCGTTTTGCCACGGCCGGATCGAAGATGTTGCCGGCCTCCTCGAAGGCGCCGAAGGCGTCCGCATCCATCACCTCCGACCACATGTAGCTGTAATAGCCGGCCGCATAGTGGTCGCCGGAGAAGATGTGGCCGAACTGGGTCGGCCGGTGCCGCATCGAGATTTCCTCGGGCATGCCGATCTTCTCGAGCTCCTTCTTTTCGAAGGCGCGGACATCCTGCGCGGCTGCCGCCGGCTGGGAGTGGAATTCGAGATCGACCAGGGCCGAGGAGACGAACTCGACGGTGGCAAAACCCTGGTTGAACTTGCGCGCCGCGAGGAAGCGCTTGAGCAGATCGTCCGGCAGCGGCTCGCCGGTCTGGTAGTGGCGGGCGAACTGCTGCAGCACCTCGGGCCGCTCCTGCCAGTGCTCGTAGAGCTGCGAGGGCAGCTCGACGAAATCGGTGAACACGGAGGTGCCCGACAGCGACGGATAGGTCACGTTGGACAGCATGCCGTGCAGGCCGTGGCCGAACTCGTGGAACAGGGTGCGGGCATCGTCGGGCGACAGCAGCGAGGGTTCGCTTCCGGTGCCCTTGGCGAAATTGCAGACGTTGATGATGAGCGGGGCGATCTCGCCGTCGAGCTTCTGCTGGTCGCGCAGCGAGGTCATCCAGGCGCCTGAGCGCTTTGACGGCCGGGCATAGTAGTCACCGTAGAACAGCGCCTTGTGCTTGCCGTCGGGACCCCTGACCTCCCAGACCCGGACGTCGGGATGCCAGACCGGCACATCCTTGAGCTCGGCGAAGGTGATGCCGAACAGGCGGGTGGCGCAATCGAAGGCGGCGGCGATCATGTGATCGAGCGTCAGATAGGGCTTGATCGCCGCGTCGTCGAAATTGGCGCGCTGGAGGCGGAGTTTCTCGGCATAGAAGCGCCAGTCCCAGGGCGCGAGCTTGAAATTGCCGCCCTCCTCCGTGATCAGCGCCTGCATCTCGTCGCGGTCGGCAAGCGCACGCGCCCGGGCCGGCTTCCAGACGCGCTCCAGGAGGCCGCGCACCGCGTCCGGCGTCTTGGCCATGGAATCCTCCAGCCGGTAGGCCGCGAAGGTCGGGTAGCCCAGGAGCTTGGCGCTCTCCTCGCGCAGCTTCAGGATCTCGCCGATGGCGGTGTTGTTGTCGTTGGCATTGCCGTTGTCGCCGCGCGCGGTGAAGGCCTTGTAGACCTTCTCGCGCAGATCGCGCCGCGACGAGCTCTTCAGGAACGGCTCGGCCGAGGAGCGCGACAGCGTCACGATGGCCTTGCCTGCCATGCCGCGATCTTCAGCCGCAGCCTTGGCGGCCGCGATGAAGCTCTCCGGCAGGCCCTGGCGGTCGGCCTCTCCCAGCTCCATGAACCAGTCCTGCTCGTCGCCGAGCAGATGGTGGCTGAAGCCGGTCGCGAGCTGGGCCAGCTTCTCGTTGATCTCGGCCATCCGCGTCTTGGCGTCGTCGGAGAGGCCCGCGCCGGCGCGGTGGAAGCGGGTGTAGGTGCGCTCCAAGAGGCGGAGCTGCTCCGGGTTGAGGCCAAGATTGGCGCGGGTCTCGTGCAGCTGGGCGATGCGGCCAAACAGCACAGCGTTCATCATGATCGGATTCCAGTGCCGCGCCATCCGCAAGGAGACCTCCTTGTCGATGTCGAGGATGGCCGGGTTGGAATGCGCCGAGACAAGATCGTAGAAGACCGCCGCAACCTTGTTCAGCAGCTTGCCGGAGCGCTCCAGCGCCGTGATGGTATTGGCGAAGTCGGGCGCAGCCGGATCATTGGTGATCGCGGCAATCTCGGCGGAATGGTCGGCGAAGGCCTGCTCGAAGGCGGGCAGGAAGTGCTCCGGCACGATCTCGTCGAAGGGCGGGGTCGCAAACGGCGTCACCCAGGCCTTCAGCAGCGGATTGGTCTCGGAGTCCGTAGTTTGGCGGGCGTCTGACATCGCAAGTCTCGTTTTTTGAGGCAATTTATTGGGGCCAGCTATAGCACGCGATGGGGCTTTTTTGGGCCATTTGGCCTTGCTCCCGCCCGCCTTTTCGGGGAGATTGCGGCCCTCGAAACACCGGACCCAAACACCCATGAACGCGCCCTCCTCGTCTTCCCGTCAGATCGTCTGGCCGAGCGTCATCACCGTCGTCAGCGCCGCCATCCTGATCGGCGCCGAGGTGTTCGGCGCGGCGTTTGCCGGCGGCTGGGCGCTCGCGATTCTGTTCGGGCTCGGCGACCAGGGCGCGCACATCCTCCAGGCCGTGCTGTTCGCGCTCGGCGTGCTGGTCATGACCGCCTTCATCCGCGCAGCCCAGCGCGTCGAGCCGTTCTTCAAGCGCGGCTGACGCATCGCGCGCGACAGAGTCGCGCGCACGACACCGAAAACTTAACGCCTATTCATCTTCCGCGTCGCTCGCGCAACACTGCGCAAGCAGATGTTAGGCAATTCTCTTCTCAGCCTAAAAAAATTCTTGCGAAGGCGAGTCAAAACCCTTATGTGCGTTTTTGCCCAATTTCGCACGTGCCTGTGGTCGTGTGTCAGTCGGTAGGTATCCGGACAAGAGGCCGGACAGCCGCCAAGGGGTGAAGAAGCCGAGGGGCTCTTCGGAAGTGCGGAAGTCGCAAGACCACGGTCTGAAGACTTAAGCAAACCCGGAGCGTCCAGCATCTCTCTCAAAGAGATGCCCTGTCGAAGGTGACTTCGCTCTTTGCAACCGTGACTGGCAGCCGGAGGCGAACCGGCGCACCCCGCTCTCAACGGGGGACGCGACTTAAAGCAACGACGGATCGGGCTTTTTTGGTCTCTACCGGCATTCCACCGCCGGCGCGGGCTACTGAAAAGGCTTGTCCTTCATTGCCAGGTGTGCGGGCGGGAAGCTCTCCCAACCAATCCACGGCAGCACAGTCTGGTTTGAGTCTTTTGGCTTCAGCGCGCCTCCATCGCGCGATGTGGCCGGAGCACTCTTATCCGACGTCACGTTGATGCGGTCCCGTCGCTGGGGCCGTTGGAGAGTGCCATGACCGAACGTATCCAGGAATTCCTGCGCAACCGCCGCAAGGAAGGTCTCGACACCGAGCCGTGCCTCGTCGTCGACCTCGAGGTCGTGCGCGACAATTACCAGACCTTCGCCAAGGCGCTGCCCGACAGCCGCGTGTTCTATGCCGTCAAGGCGAACCCGGCGCCGGAAGTGCTCTCCCTGCTGGCCTCCATGGGCTCCTGCTTCGACACCGCGACCGTCGCCGAGATCGAGATGGCGCTGGCCGCCGGCGCGACGCCCGACCGCATCTCCTTCGGCAACACGATCAAGAAGGAACGCGACATCGCGCGCGCCTTCGCGCTCGGCATCCGGCTTTTCGCCGTGGACTGCGTCGCCGAAGTCGAGAAGGTCGCCCGTGCCGCGCCGGCTGCGAAGGTGTTCTGCCGCATCCTCTATGACTGCGCCGGCGCCGAATGGCCGCTGTCGCGCAAGTTCGGCTGCGACCCGGAAATGGCCGTCGAGGTACTCGACGTCGCCAAGCGCCAGGGCCTGGAGCCGTGCGGCATCTCCTTCCATGTCGGCTCGCAGCAGCGCAAGGTGAAGGCGTGGGACCGTGCGCTGGCGATGGCCTCGCAGGTGTTCCGCGACTGCGCCGAGCGCGGCATCAACCTGACCATGGTCAACATGGGCGGCGGCTTCCCGACCAAGTACCTGAAGGACGTGCCGCCGGTCGTGACCTACGGCCGGTCGATCTTCCGCGCGCTGCGCAAGCACTTCGGCAACCAGATTCCGGAGACCATCATCGAGCCCGGCCGCGGCATGGTGGGCAACGCCGGCATCATCGAATCCGAGGTCGTGCTGATCTCGAAGAAGAGCGACGAGGACGAGGTGCGCTGGGTGTACCTGGACATCGGCAAGTTCGGCGGTCTCGCCGAGACGATGGACGAGTCGATCCGCTACGCCATCCGCACCCCGCATGACGGCGCGGAAATGACCCCGTGCGTGCTCGCAGGCCCGACCTGCGACAGCGCCGACGTGCTGTACGAGAAGACCCCGTATCCGCTTCCCGTTACCCTCGAGATCGGCGACAAGCTGCTGATCGAAGGCACCGGGGCCTATACGTCGACCTACTCGGCGGTGGCGTTCAACGGCATCCCGCCGCTGAAGACCTACCACATCTAAGCAGGCTCTCGTTCGTTCTGAGGCCTGACGAACCCGGGAGCCGGCTTGCCGGCTCTCCTCCTGACATTGCCATTCTGACGACGTCTTGAACCGGCGTGCCGCGCGCACGTCTGCTTGAGCGGGGACTGACGCACCATGACTGCTTTTCGGAAGCCACAAGTCGCCCTCACTTCGAAAGCCGCTCCGTTCGCGATCCGCAGCGAGCGTGCTGTCGACGTCGCGATGCGTGAGGCGTTGCTGGATGCCTGCTTTGGCAAGAACCGCCATGACCGCACCTGCCAGCGCCTGCGCGATGGACGCGCGCCTGCCGCAGGCCTTGCCCTGTCGGCGATGCGCGAGGGCAAGCTCGTGGGAACCGTGCGGCTGTGGCATGTCAGCGCCGGAGGCAGGCCCGCTCTGGTCCTCGGACCATTGGCGGTGGACCCAGCCTGCCGCGAACTCGGGATCGGCGCCGCGCTGATGAATCAGGCGCTGGCCGCCGCCCGGGCGCGCGGGCATGACGCCGTGATCCTGCTCGGCGATGCGCCCTATTACGCCCGCTTCGGCTTCTCGGCCGAGAAGACCGGCGCATTGCTGCTGCCTGGCCCGTTCGAGCGCGAGCGCCTGTTGGCGATCGAATTCCAGACCGGCGCACTCGACGGCGCCGAAGGAATGATCGTCCCGACCGGCGCGGCCCAGCCTAAACGGAGGGTAGTTCGCGCCCTCCAGGCGCACGCAGCCTAAGGGATTGCCATGATGGCGACGACCCAAGCCGCACCACGCGGTAACGCCCGGCCGCACCTGTTCTGAGCTCGTCCCTTTGGGGTTGCGTGAGCCGCGGAAACGCCGTTTAACCCCACGAAATCCCCCCATTCAGCCAAGGCCGAACCCATGTCCCGTCGCCTGATTTCCACCGGCTCCCCCTTCGAGAAGACCGCCGGCTACAGCCGCGCCGTGGTCGACGGCGAGTTCTGCTTCGTGGCTGGAACCACCGGCTACGACTACACGACGATGACGATGCCTGACGATGTCACGAGCCAGTCACGCAACTGCTTCAAGACCATCGAAGCGGCCCTGAAGGAGGGCGGCTTCAAGATGGCCGACATCGTCCGCGCGACCTATTACCTCACCGACGCCAAGGATGCCGACGAGCATTTCGCGGTCTGCGGCGAGGTCCTCGGCGAGATCCGCCCGGCTGCCACGCTTCTGGTCGTCTCAGCGCTCCTGAAGCCCGAGATGAAGGTCGAGATCGAAGTCACGGCCAAGCGCCGCAGCGCCTGATCCACACACCAATTGTCCGCCAGCACGTTCCGGAGAAACCATCCCATGAGCCCTCCCTCGCAGATCTACGCGAAGATCACCGGTCCCATCGTCATGGTCGGCTTCGGCTCCATCGGCAAAGGCACCTTGCCGATGATCGAGCGGCATCTCGATTACGACAAGTCGCGCGTCACCGTGATCGACCCAAAGGACGAGGGCCGCAAGGCGCATTGCGAGAAACAGAATGTGCGCTTCATCCAGAAGGCCGTGACCAAGGACAATTATCGCGAGTTGCTGACCCCGTTGCTCACCGAAGGCGGCGGCCAGGGCTTCTGCGTCAATCTCTCGGTCGATACCGGCTCGACCGACATCATGGAGCTCTGCAACGAACTCGGCGCGCTCTATATCGACACCGTCAACGAGCCCTGGCTCGGCTTCTATTTTGACTCGTCGAAGGGCCCGGAAGCGCGCTCCAACTACGCGCTGCGCGAAGTGACGCTGGCCGCCAAGCGGGCGCGCCCCGAGGGCTCGACCACCGCCGTCTCCTGCTGCGGCGCCAATCCCGGCATGGTCTCTTTCTTCGTCAAGCAGGCGTTGCTCAACGTCGCCGCCGATCTGAAGCTCAACGCCCCCAAGCCGAAGACCAAGGCCGAATGGGCCGACCTGATGCGGCAGGCCGGCATCAAGGGCATTCACATCGCCGAGCGCGACACCCAGCGCGCAAAGAAGCCGAAGGAGCCTGACGTCTTCGTCAACACCTGGTCGGTGGAAGGTTTCCTGTCGGAGGGCATGCAGCCGTCGGAACTCGGCTGGGGCACCCATGAGAAATGGATGCCGGAGAATGCGCATACCCACGAGGCCGGCTGCGGCGCGGCCATCTATCTGATGCAGCCCGGCGCCAACACGCGCGTGCGCACGTGGTGCCCGACCCGCGGCGCGCAATATGGATTCCTCGTCACCCACAACGAGTCGATCTCGATCGCCGATTACTTCACGGTGCGTGACGCCTCCGGCAAGGCAATCTATCGACCGACCTGCCACTACGCCTATCATCCGGCCGACGACGCCGTGCTGTCGCTGCACGAACTGTTCGGCCGCGCCGGGAGGATGCAGGAGAAGCACCACATCCTCGAAGAGGACGAAATCGTCGACGGCATCGACGAGCTCGGCGTGCTGCTGTTCGGCCACGACAACAATGCCTACTGGTTCGGCTCGCAGCTCTCGATCGAAGAGACCCGCGCGCTCGCGCCCTACCAGAACGCCACCGCCCTGCAGGTCACCTCCGCCGTGCTCGGCGGCATGGTGTGGGCGCTGGAGAACCCGAACGAAGGCATCGTCGAAGCCGACGAGATGGATTTCGATCGCCTACTGGAAATCCAGCTGCCGTATCTCGGCCCGGTGAAGGGTTTCTACACCGACTGGACCCCGCTGACGGACCGTCCGGGACTGTTCCCGGAGGACATCGACACCAGCGATCCCTGGCAGTTCAAAAACATCCTGGTCCGCTGACAGGCGCACCTGTCCGAGTAGTAATGAACGGGAGGCTAATAGCCTTCCGCCAGCCCGGATGCTAACCAACCTCCCGGTCGCACGGCAACCGGGAGGTCCGCATGAAACTTATCGCCTGCATCGCGGGAGGAGTCGGTCTCCTGATCGCGTCCCACGCATTGGCCGCGGACACCGGTCAGTTACCCTGCAAGACCACGCAGGAATGCAACGAAAACGCCGCCAAGATCGGTGCCAACGCGCCCAGCGGCACGCAGCTCTCGACCAGCAAATCGGACGCGGCAGAGGACCAGTTCTACTGGCTCAACAAGATCAACAAGGCCTCCACCGTGATGCTGGTGGAGGAAGGCATCTTCCCGAAGAGCACCGGCCAGCTGATCGCCGGGGGCGTGGATTACGCGATCCGCCAGGCGCGTGAGCCCGATGGCAAGCGTCCGAGCGACGTCCTCCAGATCGAGAAGATCATGACCGACAAGGTCGGCGAGGAGGCCTCCGTCATCCATGCCGGGCGCAGCCGTCAGGACATGTACGCGACCTTTCGCGCCGCCAAACTACGGAACCAGACGCTGGATTTTGCCGAAGCGTTGCTCGGCCTGCGTGCCAAGCTGCTCGCCAAGGCGGCCGACAATCTCGATGCCCTGATGCCCGGCTACACCAACGGCGTGCAGGCTGTGCCGATCACCTATGGTCATTACCTGCTGGCCTATGAGGAATCGTTCGAGCGCGATCAGCAGCGCATCAGCGAGGCCTATCGCCGGCTCAACCTCAGCCCGATGGGCGTGGGCGTCATGTCCGACTCGATCTGGCCGCTGAACCGCACGCGCCTCGCCCAGCTGCTCGGCTTTGACGGCATCGTCGAGAATTCGATGGACGCCAACCAGGTGATCCCATTCGACAACCAGCTCGAGGCCACCGCGATCGCCAATTCGGCCGCCATCCGCATCGGCGTGATGATGCAGGACCTGCATACGCAATACGCCGAAGTGCGACCGTGGCTTTTGCTGCAGGAGGGCTCGACCTATACCAGCAGCTCGATGCCACAGAAGCGCAATCCGGGTCTGATCATGCAGGCCAGGATCGCCGCTTCCGATGTGGTGGGGCTGTCGGGGGCGGTCTCGATCCGCGCCCACAACGTCATGTCGGGAATGGTCGATTCCAAGGCCCAGTCCGAGGACATCGGCCTGTTCCCGCGGGCCATCAAGATGGTCACCGCGACCGACCGGGTGTTCGATGCGATCGTGGTCAACAAGGCCCGCGCCAAGGAAGAGCTGGAGAGCGACTGGACCTCGACAATGAACCTCGCCGAGCTGCTGTTGCAGGCGCACCAGATCCCGTTCCGCGTCGGGCACGGCTTTGCATCGCAGATGGTCAGCTATGCGCGGCCGCTGGATCTCACCCCCAAGACCATACCCTTCGGCGAAGTGACCGACCTCTTCGCCAAGACGCTCGCCAAATTCAACATGCCGGCGAGGCCCTTCCCGATGAGCGAGGCCGAATTCAGGGAGGTGATGTCACCGGAATGGATCGTGGCGCACACCAAGGGCGTCGGCGGTCCGCAGCCGGAGGAGACGGCACGCATGCTCAAGGTGGCCCAGCAGCGCCTCGATGCCGACAAGCTCTGGCTTGCCTCCCAGCGCGACAAGCTGGCGAAGGCCGATACCGCGCTCGATCAGGCGTTTGCGGCGCTCTTGCCGAACGGCGCGGCGCATTAGTCTAGCGGAGGACCGGGGGGCGTAATGCCGCGCCCCGCCCACTCACGTTACTTTGCCATGTAATCGAACGCCACGCTGCCGAGCCCGAGCGTCAGGTCCGCTTTGAAGTGCAGCGCCGAGACCACCTCGCGCACCGGCAGCCGGGCAACATCGCAGAGCGCGTGAGGAAACAGGCCGAGCGCGGCCGGGCCTGTCCAGGCTTCCTTCAGCGTGATGTCCTCCAGATGGAAGCGCACCAGCTCGCAAATTCGCGGTGAGCCGTCGACATGCGGGATGATCTTGAGGATGAAGTTCGGCGCCGTCATCGACTGCAGCACCACGTCATGGTCGACCTTGCGGTGCTTGTAGCCCATGGTCGCGGAGGCACAGAGCACCGAACCATAATGCAGCGAGCCGACCAGCACGTCGCTCTCGACCTCGATCTTCGGCCGCGCCAGCTTCTTCGGAAAGCCCCACAGCTCGCGGCCACCAGCGATCGGACCTTCGTCGTCGAGATACATCGCGTGGGTGTAGGCGCCCAGTTCGCCCTTGAAGCGGACCGGGATCACCTGTCCGGTCTCGGTATAGTCGCCGAAGCCGGTCGAGTCGGGCATGCGGATGAATTCGTATTTCACCACCGGCTCGGCCACCTCGAGCGGCTCGGGCACGATGGCGGCAAGGGCTTCGGGATCGGTCCTGTAGGTGATGATGAAATATTCGCGGTCGAAGAAGTGGTATGGCCCCGGTGGGAATGATGGGTTGGTGAGCGGCATCGAATATGCGGTACGGCGAACGTCTTCGATCTTCATGGGAGCCCCATCTGTCGTTGGTTCGACGGATTATGGAGCGAGCCGTGCGCCGAGGCGAGATCGTTAAATCGGCATCAGTTGTCACATACGTGTCAGAATACGCCGGCCGTCACGGCTACTTGTCCTTGATCGGCGGCGCGATCTTCTCGGCCGGGGCCGGCGGCAGCGCCGGCTTGGCAGCCCCCGCCGCGCCTTGCGTCTGCGTATCGGGGCGCGCGGGCTCGGGAGCCGGCGTGGTCGGACGCTCACCGCCGGGTTTTGCCTCGGCGGGCGTCTTGTCCTGATCGTTGGATGGCGTGCCCTGCAGCGGCTGCGTTGCCTGTGCCAACTCCGTCCTGCTCTCGGCACGGATCTGGGCCAGCGACATCGCGGACACCAGGACGCCGGCTGCGAACAGCGAGCAGGCGATGGTGAGGTCGAGCTTCAGGTTTCGCTTGTCGTTTGGGCCGCGCATGTCGATCACCGCCTTTATCCAGGGGGATCAACGAATTTCCGCGACTGCGGTTCCGTCCCTCGAAAGGCGGGAACCGCGCGCTCACGCGCCAAATGCCGCGGCTATTCCGTCGTGCTGACTTCCCAGGTGGCGTGGCGTACGCCGGGCAAATGCTGGAGATCAGTCGCCACCGCATTCAGCTCGTTCGGATCGACCGCGGTCGCCACCAGCTTGGCGACGATTTCCAGGAGGTCGTCGTCTCCGATCTCGACCACGTCGACATCGGCCACGGGGTATTTGGCGGCTTCGAGCTTGTCGACGAGACGGTCGCGCATGTCGGGCAGGGCGTCGGTCGTGACCGCCAGCTTGAAGTAGTAGGTCGCCTCGAGCGCCTTCTCGTTCAGCGGAATGCGGTTGATGGCATTGACAAGCGGGCGCAGCATGGTGTTGCCGGCGATGACGAACACGGTCAGCGCCGCCGCCTGCGCGACCATGTCGGCGCCGGCGCAGGAGCCGACCGCGGCCGAGGCCCACAGCGTCGCCGCGGTGTTGAGGCCCCGCACGTCCATGCCCTGCTTCATGATGACGCCGGCGCCGAGGAAGCCGATGCCCGAGACGACATAGGCGATCACCCGCACGGCACCGTCCGCACCGGCCAGATGCATGGCGAGATCGACGAAGGCCGCCGCGCCAACCGCGACCAGCACGTTGGTGCGCAGGCCCGCGGTGCGTTGGCGATATTGCCGCTCGGCGCCGATCAGCGTGCCCAGCGCAAAGGCCGTGAACAGGCTCACCAGCGTGTCGGCGAAATCAGCAAGCTGGAAGGTCGTCAGGAACCGCATGATTCCCTATACGGCCGGAACGATGACAGATCAAAGCTCCAGCAGACCGCCGTCCCCATTTTCGTCGGCGAAGGCGAGCAGCGTGCCCTTGGCATTCCAGGCGATCGCGGCGACCGGCGGGGTGCCGTTGCGGCGGACCAGGATCTCGGCGCCGTCCTCCAGACGCACCATCAGCACGGTGCCATCGCTGTAGCCGCAGGCCAGAATGTCGTTCTTCGGATGGCAGGCCACCACGGCCACACGGGCCTGAAGCGGCGCGAGCATCGCGGGCTCCTTGCCCATCGGGCCGTCCTTGCTGGCAAACGGCCAGATGATGACGGTGTCGGCGCCCGAGGTCGCCAGTCCCTTGCCGCCCGCGCTCCAGGACATCGAGCGGACGCGGCCGGGATAGCCGGTCATGCGCATGTGCCTGTTGTCCGCGAGCCGCCAGCCGTGCAGCGCGGGCTCGTGCATCGCGGTGACCAGAAATTTGTTGTCCGGGCTGAAGGTGACGGCGTGATGCGAGCCGGCCCAGGGCAGGAATTCCGCCGATCCCTCCATGTTGGGAAACCACAACGTGGCGCCGTTGTAGTGCGCGATCGCGAGTCGCAGGCCTTTCGGCGCGAACGCGAGACCGCCGACGGTCGAGGGCACGTCGAGGGACTTTTCCTCGGCCTTGCCGCTCTTGACGGTCGCCGTCTTGCCGGCAGACCACGCGAAGGCGCCATCCGGATGCAACGCGACGGCATCGATCCAGCGCCGCTTCGGATCGGTCGCGAGCAGCGTCGCCTCGCCCTTGGCATCGAGCGAGACGACCTTGCCGTCGTCGCCGCCCATGACGAGGCGCTTGCCGTCGGAAGCCGTCGACAGAATGCCGCCGCCGTGAACGGCAACGGTGCTGACCTCACCCTTCGCGTCGACGAACGCGACATTCTCCTCGCCGCCGACGAAGGCGGCGCGGGGCCCGAGGAAATGCACCGACGTGACGGCCATGCCGAGCGTCACGGGCTTGACGCGATCGGTGACGGAGACGATCGAGGCGGAATCGGGGGCCGGCGAAAACTCTTTCATCACGAGACGATGCAGCTCTCGAAGCCTTCGCGAATGGCCTTCTCCGGCAATTCGCGGCCGATGAAGACGAGGCGGCTCTCGCGCGGCTCGCCCTCCTTCCACTTCCGCTGGTGGTTGCCCTCCAGCATCATGTGGACGCCCTGGAAGACGTAGCGGTCGTCGTCGTCGTGGAAGGCGAGGATGCCCTTGGAGCGCAGGATCTTGCCGCCCTCGACCTGCACCAGATTCTGGAGCCAGGGCATGAACACATTCGGATCGAGCGGCTTGTCGGTCTTGAGCGACAGGGACTGCATGTCCTCGTCGTGATAGTGCTTCAGGCCGTGGCCATGATCATGGTGGTGATGGTCGTGGTCGTGATGGTGGTGATGATCATGATCGTGGTCATCGGCCACGAGAAAGTCAGGCTCGATGTCGAGGATACGGTCGAGATCGAACGCACCGCGATCGAGCACGTCGGCCAGCGCCACGGAACAGCGCTCGGTGCGATGGAGTTTCGCATAGGGGTTGATGCCGCGGATGCGGGCCTCGACCTCGGCGAGCTCCGGCTTGGTGACGAGATCAGTCTTGTTCAGCACGATGACGTCGGCAAACGCGATCTGGTTCTTGGCCTCGGGCGCATCCTTCAGACGATCGGACAGCCATTTGGCGTCGGCGACCGTGACGACCGCATCAAGCCGCGCGTTCTTCTGCACGTCCTCGTCGACGAAGAAGGTCTGGGCGACCGGCGCGGGATCGGCAAGACCCGTGGTCTCGACGATGATGGCGTCGAACTTGCCCTTGCGCTTCATCAATCCGTCCATGATGCGGACGAGGTCGCCGCGCACGGTGCAGCAGATGCAGCCGTTGTTCATCTCGAACACTTCCTCATCGGCGCCGATGATGAGGTCGTTGTCGATGCCGATCTCGCCGAATTCGTTGACGATGACGGCGTATTTCTTGCCGTGGTTCTCCGACAGGATGCGGTTCAAGAGCGTGGTCTTGCCGGCACCGAGATAGCCGGTCAGGACGGTCACGGGAATTTTGGAGGCGGTCGCTTCAGGCATAACAACTCCGGATCGGGCTTTTCCGCGCGACGCGAGGCGGCGGGGTGGCCCCCTGCCCTAATGGTCAAGCGCGCTGGTCAGGGCCTTTATATTGTGCCTGACCATGTCAATGTAAGTGGGTGCAGGCCCCTTTTCGCCGGTCAAACCGTCCGAAATGAGGGTCCCGCCGACCTTTGCGCCGGTCTCGGCCGCGATCTGCCGGATCAGCCGGTCATCGCTGATATTTTCAAGAAATACCGCCGGGATTCTTTGGGCCTTGATCTGGCCGATGATGGCGGCGATGTCCCGCGCGCTCGGCTCGGTTTCGGTGGAGACACCCAGGGGGGCGATGAACTGAATGCCATATTCCGCAGCAAAATAGCCGAAGGCATCGTGGGTCGAGATCACCTTGCGCCGCTCGGGCGGGATCTTGGCGACGGCATCCCGGACCTCGCGGTCGAGGGCTTCGAGCCTTTCCTGATAGGTCTTGGCCTGGGTGCGAAAGAAGTCCGCATCATCCGGGTCGGTAGCGGCCAGCGCGTTGGCGATGTCAGTCACGTAGATCTTGGCGTTGGGGATGGATTGCCAGGCATGCGGATCGGCGGCCGAGCCGAGTTTCAGCGGCGCGATGCCGGCACTCGCGGTGACGACCTGCGCCTTGCTGCCGGAGGATTGCACGAGGCGCGGCAGCCAGCCTTCGAGGCCGAGCCCGTTGACGACGACGAGTTTCGCCCTCGCGATGCGTTTCGCATCTGATGGCGCCGGAGTGTAGACATGGACGTCGCTGTCCGGGCCGACCAGGGTCGTGACGTTGACCCGGTCGCCGCCAACATTCCGCACGAAATCGCCGAGGATCGAGAAGCTCGCGACCACATTGAGCCGCTCGGCGGCGTGCAGCGGCGAGGCGATCACCAAGAGCAAACAGAGGAGAATGCGCCGCATCGTCACGCTTCCAGATGGCGGCCCGGAAACATCTGCCGGACGATACCGCCGACGCGGCCGAACAGGACCGAGACGATGTAGAATACCGTCGCCACCAGAATGATCGCAGGGCCCGAAGGCACGCGGGTCTGGAACGACAGCACGAGGCCGGCATAGCCGGAGAGAGCAGCAGCGACGACCGCGATGCAGATCATCATTGTGAGATCGCGCGACCAGAACCGCGCAATGCCGGCCGGCAGGATCATCAGGCCCACGGCCAGCAAGGTACCAAGCGCCTGAAACCCGTTGACGAGGTTGATGACGACCAGTGCGAGGAAGGCGAGATGCGCGGGGCCGCCGGCACGGCTGACGGTGCGCAGGAACAGGGGATCGACGCTCTCGATCACCAGCGGGCGATAGATCACCGCAAGCACCAGCAGCGTCACCGTGGCGTTGAAGGCGACCACCAGCAGCGTCTGGTCGTCCATGGCGAGGATGTTGCCGAACAGCACGTGCAGCAGGTCGATATTGGTGCCCTTGATCGAGACGATGGTGACGCCGAGCGCCAGCGAGGCCAGATAGAAGGTCGCGAGCGAGGCGTCCTCCTTCAGCCCGGTCGAGCGCGCGACCACGCCGGCGAGGATCGCCACCGCAAAGCCGGCAATCAGTCCTCCGGCCGTCATCGCGAACAGATTGAGGCCGGAGAGCAGGAAGCCAACGGCCGCGCCGGGCAGGATCGCATGCGCCATGGCATCGCCGACGAGGCTCATCCGGCGCAGCATCAGGAACACGCCGATCGGCGCACCCGCCAGCGAGAGCGCAATCACGGCGGCAAGCGCCCGCCGCATGAATTCGAACTCGGTGAACGGACCGATCAGCGCGTCATGGATCATCTGGGATCACGCCGCTCGCGAACTGACATCGTCGGCCGCGCAGGCCGCTGCGGTGTCGTCGAAGGCCTCGCACATCCGCATCGCGACCATCAGGTTTTCAGGCGTCAGCACCTCGGCCGTCGGTCCCCAGGCCACGGGGCCGCGCGCCAGTACCAAGGTCTCGCTGAAATGGGCACGTACCATCTCCATGTCGTGGAGCGCGGCGAGCACGGTGCGACCCTCGGCATGCCAGTGCTTCACCAGCGTAAGCAGATCGGCAATGGTCTTGCTGTCGATGGCGTTGAAGGGCTCGTCGAGCACGATCAGGCGCGCATCCTGGAGCAGCACGCGCGCGAACAGCACGCGTTGCATCTGCCCGCCGGAGAGCGTGCCGATCGGCCGGTTCTCGAACCCGTTGAGGCCGACGGAGGCGATCGCGCGAAGAATCTTCTCGCGGGCGACCTTGCCGATGCCGCCGAACAGGCCGGTCCCGCGCCACAGGCCGGTGCCGACGAAATCGAACACGGAGATCGGGAAGCTGCGGTCGATGTCCGCGCTCTGCGGCAGATAGGCGATGTCGCGGGCATCCAGCCCGCCGAGATGGATGCTGCCGTCGAGCGGCTTGAGAATGCCGACGATGCCGCGCAGCAGCGTCGACTTGCCGGCGCCGTTCGGGCCGATCACCGCGACTAGCGCGCCGGATGCGACCTCGCCATTGAGATGGTGCACGGCCGGGTGGCGGTCGTAGCCGAGCGTGACGTTGTGAAAGTCTAGCGCAGCCATGGTCACCTCATCGCCAGCCAAACGATGCCCCAGAGCACGGCGCAGACGGCGACGGCGGCCGAGAGGCGGCCGGCCATGGTCATGCGCAGGATCGACCAGGGCGCGTCCTGGGCCGGGTGCGGCGAAGCCACATCGTGGACGTGGGCGTGGGTGTGGTCGTGCCCGTGCGAATGCCCGGGCTCGTGGGAATGGCCGTGAGAGTGGCCAGACGAATGACCATGAGCGTGGTCGTGAGGATGGGCGGGGGACGCGGCGGGAACCATGCCAAGAATGTTATATTATAACATTACGCCTGTCCACGGGATGCTCAGGGCTTGCCGATCGCCAGCGCGACGGCGGCCGCCGCGAACGGGAACGGCACCGGGACGGCGCGAAGACGACCCCCAGGTCAATTCCACACTGCAAAAAGGCGGCCGCGTGAGCGACCGCCTTTGTTTCCCTCATTCCGGGCAGCAAAGCCGAACTTTCGAGATCCCGGGTTCGATGCTTCGCATCGCCCCGGGATGACGGAGTGAACCTCACGCCTTCTCGAACAGGGACTCGACGTATTCCCAGTTCACGAGGTTCTCGACGAACGCCTTGAGATAATCCGGACGGCGGTTGCGATAATCGATGTAGTAGGAATGCTCCCAGACGTCGCAGCCGAGGATCGGGGTGGCGCCGTGCACCAGCGGATTCTCGCCGTTCGGGGTCTTGGAGATTTCGAGCTTGCCGTTCTTGACCTGGAGCCAGCACCAGCCGGAGCCGAACTGGCCGACGCCCGCCGCCTGGAAGTCGGTCTTGAACTTCTCGAAGCCGCCAAGGTCCTCGTTGATCTTCTTCTCGAGCTTGCCCGGCAGCTTGGCGCCACCGCCATTCGGCTTCATCCAGCTCCAGAAATGGATGTGGTTGTAGTGCTGGCCGGCGTTGTTGAACACCGCAGGATTCTTGCCGAACGAGCCCTTGACGATCTCCTCAAGGGACTTGCCTTCCCATTCGGTGCCCTTGAGCGCGTTGTTGCCGTTGGTGACGTAGGCCTGGTGATGCTTGTCGTGGTGGAATTCCAGCGTCTCCTTCGACATGAACTGGCCGAGGGCGTCATAGGCGTAAGGGAGTGGGGGCAGCGTAAAGGTCATGGGTTCTTGTCCGCAACTGGTGGGGAACGTGTTCTAACGGTCACCCCTTATAGAAGGTTCCTGCGTCGTTAAATACCGCCAATTTGCGAAAAGCCATGACGCGATCGCGCGGGCTGATTGCACAGCTTCGCCGCAGGCAAGCGCATGTTCACCGGATGTGCTACAAAATATCATTGCCTTTGAAGCGCTTATGACAGAACGAATGCACCACCAGCCGGGACCCAAGGCAGAGCCATGAGCATCGAGATCGACATATTGAACGGCGACGCCTCATGGCCGATCGCCAAGCCGCTGCATCAGGCGGTCTGGGGACCTGACATCGTCGCGAAGCTACCGTGGGGGCATGTGAAATGGGCCAATGCCGATCTGCGCGTACTGATCGAGACGCCGGCGGACGGCCTTGTCTGCCACGTCGGCATCTATTTCCGCACCGTCACCTGGAATGGGCAGAAGGTACATGTCGGCGGTATCGGCGGCGTCTGCACGCGCGAGGATCGCAGAAACCGCGGCTATGCGACCATGGCGATCGACGCCGCCGTGCACACCATGCGCGCCAACGAGGCGGTTCGTTTTGCGATCCTGTTCTGCGAGCCGCACAATGCCGCGTTCTACCAGGCCCGCAGCTGGCTGCCCTTCAAGGGCGAGGTCTATTGCGAGCAGCCCGAGGGGCGCATCCGCTTCGACGTCATGGCGCCCTACGTCTTCAACATCGTCCGAGCGCCGACGCTCGGCACGATCGACCTGTGCGGCCTGCCGTGGTGAGAGCTTCCTGAGGCAAATGCACGCAGGAATGTAATTCCATCAGGCGTTGCAGGATTCTGATTTGCTGCTATGGAGACGCCCTCCATTTCGAGGCCCGACCATGTCCCGCAGATTCATCTTCCTCTCCGTTCTCCTGGCGGCGTTCTCCGGCACCACGGTCGGGCATGCACAAGATGCCGACGCGAGCGGGACCTGGCTCACTCAGGCCGGCGATGCGCGCGTGAAAATCAGCAAATGCGGCGGCGGCATCTGCGGCCATATCGTCTGGCTGCGCGAGCCGATGGACACCGCGACCGGCCAGCCCGCGACCGACAGCAAGAATCCCAATCCCGCGCTCGCCAAGCGTCCGATGATCGGCTTGCCGCTGTTCTCCGGCATGCAGCCCGCAAGCCCGAACAAATGGTCGGGCCAGATCTACAATGCAGACGACGGCAGCACCTATGTGAGCAGCGTCACCGTGACCGGCGCAGAGAGCTTGCGGGTCGAAGGCTGCGTCGGCGCACTCTGCGGCGGCGAGACCTGGACGCGGGCGGGACGCTAGCGCGCGGCTGCCATAGCCTTCAACGCCGTTGCCGCCGAAGCATAGCCGCCGCGCGCACCGTCGATGAAGTGCACGTGATCGCTGCGCAGCGCCGAGGGGGTGAAGCAGGTCATCATTGCCGCATCCTGCTGATAAAGGCCGTAGCGCACGACGCCGTTGCGGGCAGCCGCCGCGAGGCGATCGCTCAGCGCGCGCTCGAGTTCCGGCGTGCAGTCGAGGATCATGCGCAGGCCGTCGTCATATTTGCGGAAGTCGGAATTCTCGACCACCTGGCGCTTGTAGACCTTTGGCAGGAAGCCGCCGACCTTGATGTCGAAGCGCATCAGGACATAGGCGAAGAACGTAAAGGCGAGCAGGCTGGCACGACGCTTGAACAACGAGCCGCCACGGATCGCCCGCGCCTCGTAGTCCAGCCCTTGCGGCGGCCATTTCAGCGGCGGTCCCTGCGGCGGCACCGGACGGCCCGCATCCGGACTGCGCTCGACGAGATGGATGATGTCCTCGATCACATTGCGAAACGCCTGCGGGTCGACGCCGGCAGCCGGCATCACCAGCACCGACAGGATCATCCCGCGCGAGGCCGGCATCACCTCGAAACGGCAGGACAGGCCGGAGAGATCGGGCTGCGTCCCGGAGGGCGCTTCGGCAACGGCGAACTCGCCGCGCTTCATCGCGGCGTCGGCGAAGGCGAGCCCGCCGCCGGAGAACATCGCATAGGACAGATTGGCCGACGGACCGAAGCGCGCGACGCGCACGTCGAGACCTTTCGCCCGGATGGCACTGACCGGCACCAGCGCGACTCGCATTTTCAGGTCGAGGTCTTCCCGCACCCAGGTCGCGGTCGCGGCCAGCGCGTCGCGCGCCGCATCGAGATCGCCGGGTGCGACCGCAAAACTCGCACCGTCGCCGCCGAACACGAAGGGAAATTCGCGCCCCCCCAGCACATTCGTCACCGCCGCGATCACGGCGGCCCCGGCCATGTTGACCGCCTTGTAGCGCTGCGCCGCGATCGCCTTGGTGGAATCGACGATATCGGCGACGCCGATGCTCCAGTCCTCCGGCAGCGGCGAATAGAGTTTTGGCTCCATCAGGCTGGTGAAGCCGCGGAAGACAGGGATGCTGCCGTAGAAGGATTCGCCTGAGATCATCGCGTGGTGCCGGATGGTTGGAAAGCGCACGTCCGAACGAGATACGTGGCAGGATCGATCGGGGTTCGCCTGGGCGGTCCTTTCGAGGCCCCGATCATTGGCCGAAATGGCGCCCGACAACAAGGTCGCGCCGCGCCGCTATGCCGCACATTGTCATTGATCGGAGTCAAACAGCGGCTCTGGGATCAGGCCTACGCTCCCAAACTCTCAGAGGCGTTGCACGGGATCATCGAGGTGCCTGACATCATCAGTGCCGTAAAACTGCCGGAACGGCTGACCGCGGCCATCGACGCCTGGGCCCGGGCTCGTCACCTCTCGCGCTCGGACGCGATCTACCAGCTCCTCGAACTGGGTCTGAAGCTCGCCCCCGCGATGCCGGCATCGCCCGAGATCACGATCACATCGGATGCCGCCAGGATCGAAGAAATCGCGGTGCATGAAATCGAGGGGCTGCTCGATCCGGCTCTCCCCGCGGACGAGCGCGAGCGCCGCATTCGCCGCCTCACCGAGGGACCTCCCGAATTCTCCCACGAGCGGATTGATCTGCCGAAACAGCAGACGTGAGCGCCGATACGCGCTAATGCAGCTTCTCGTGCTGGCGCTTGCGCAAGCCTGGCGACGGCGCGTCATGACAGCCGATCAGCCGCACGAATTGCTGCGGATACATTTCATAGCCATGGCCGCCGGAGTTTTGATGCGACATCGGCGGGCAACGCGCCTCGTCCAGCTTCGCGGGCGATGGCTCCGCAGGTGTCCCGCCCTGATTTGCAACGGTGACGTTTGACGTGACCATATTTTGAGAAGCCATGGACTGCTCCCTGTCGGTTAGGGCAGTTCGATTGACGTAACCCAATCGATGGTGAAGCATCTTACGACCAAATCCGGCCCGATGTCATTGTGCCGAATCAACCCGATTGCGATGGCAGAGTTCCGCCTTATGCCGTATTGCCGGCGTCGATCGTGAACACCGTGCCGGTGACGTTGCGACCGCCCTCGCCGAGCAGATATTCCACCATGCGCGCGACGTCATCAGTCTCCGGCAGGCGGCGCAGCGCGCTGCGGCCAGCGATGCGCTTGCGGCCATCGTCGGAGAGATTGTGCGTCAGCTCGGTATCGATGAAGCCGGGCGCGATCGCATTCACGGTGATGCCGAGCTTGCCGACCTCGCGCGCGAGCGAACGCGTGAAGCCGGTCGCCGCAGCCTTGGTCGCACCATAGACCGAGAGGCCGTTATAGCCCGTCGTCGCGATGATCGAGGAGATGTTGATGATGCGGCCTGCGCCATCGGCCATCATCTGCCGCGCGACATATTTCGTGAGGATGATCGGCGACAGCACGTTGAGCTGCACCAGCGCCTCGATCTCCGAATTGTGCATGGTGGCGAGCAGGCCCTCGGTGCCGAGGCCGGCATTGTTGACGAGGCCATAGGTCGGACCGAACTCGTCGCGCACCAGCTTTGCGAACGCCGGAATCGCATCGATCACGGCGAGATCGCAGGCACGGAAATGCAGGCGCCCATCCGACTCCGCGATCGCGGCTTTGAGCTCGTCGGTCTCGCGCCGCGCCGCCGCAATGACGTTGTAGCCGGCGCCGACCAGGCGCTTTCCGATCGCAAGGCCAATGCCGCGGCTGCCGCCGGTGACGAGAACATTATGCATCGGTGCGTGCCAGTTTACCGGCCGGGGTGACGTCGAGGGCCTCGACGAAGCGGATCACCGCCGGCACCTTGTGCGAGGCCAGCTGCGAGCGACACTGATCAAGGATCTGGTCGCGGATCTCCTTCGCCCGGGCCTGATCGGTGCCTTCGGCGAGAATCACGTCGGCGACGACGATGCCCCCGGTGATCGGGCTGCGCCGCGACTTCGCGCGCGACATCCGCACGTCCGGATGACGGTTGATCGCCGCTTCGATCTCTTCTGGATGAACCTTCAGCCCGCCGATATTGATGATGCCGCCGCGGCGGCCGACGAAATAATAGCGGTCGCCCCGCAACTCGACGATGTCGCCGCTGTCGACGAACCCGTCGCCATCGGTGAGCGCGGCGGCGTTACGGCCGATATAGGCGTGCGCCGTGCGCGTCGAGCGAATGCGCAGCGAGCCGTCGACGACCTTCATCTCGACGCCGTTGCGGTTGCCGAGATAGTCGGCCGGAAAACCTTCAAGCCCGTCATTGACCGCGAAGCCGACGCCCGCCTCGGTCGAGGCATAGGCGTGCCCGACGGAGGAATTGGGGAAAGCCGCCTTCAGCCCGTCGAGCACCGCCTGGTCGGCGATCTCGCCGGAGAGACGAACATAGCGAGGAGCGAATTGCGCGGCCGAGCCGCTCATCAGGAGCTTGCGCCAGTGCGAGGGCGTACCGGAGATGTGGGAGACGGCGCGCGCATTCAGCCGCGCGACGTGATCGGCCAGCGCCTCGTGCGGGTCAGACAGCACCATCGAGCCGCCGGAGACGATGGCGCGGAGGAAGATCTGCAAGCCGCCATAGCGGCGAATGTCGTAGAACGTCGCCCAGACCGGCGCGGGTCCCTTTGCGGGACCTTCAGCGACGATGGCGCCGGTGAGCGCTTCCAGCGTGTGACCGACGATTTTCGGCACGCCTGATGTGCCGGAGGTTAGCATCAGCCATTCCGTGGCGCGCTCTGTCCTGGCAGGCGCCGTCGCCTGGAGCGGTAATTGTGCGGTGACGACCAGCGACACGCCGGTCCCCGCCCAGCAATCGGGCTCGTCGGTGACGACGGCGTCGATCCCGGCATCGGCGATCAGCGCCTCCAGATGCGCGGGGTTGAGATCCGGCGGGCACAGCAGCATGCGACGGGCGATGCCGTCGAGCTCGATCATGGCAACGCCCGACCGGAGCTGGTCCGACAGCTTGAGCAGGACGGCGCGGCCGGACAGCTCGCGCAGGCGGCCACCGAGAACCGTCTGCGACAGGATGTCGGTCAGCGACACCACATGGTGCGCGTCCGACAGCGTCCGGTCTTTCAGTTCCGCGCCGAGATGGTCACGGAGCGCAAAAATCTCACGCGGGGACATTTTCGTAGGCCCGCACGAAATCGCCAACCGTGGCGGGGAACGCTGCGTCCTCGGAAATGGTGAAGGGGTCGACGCCGGTCTCGTCCTCGAGACGCGCGACCAGGATGGCGAAGGCGAGCGAGTCAAAACCCGTCTCGTGCAGGGACAAATCGTCCGAGAGGGCGGGAAGCGTGACGTGCTGCTCTTTGGCGATCTGCTGGATCGCCTCGATGACTTTAGACCTGACCGACATGGCTTTCTCGCCTCTTGCTTAGTTAACCAACCGTGTTTCTTGCGGCGGCTCTCGAAGACCGCCTCCCATGGCCGCTTGTTTACCGGACAGAAGTAAATGCCCTCTTGGACAATTCAGATAAAATTGGACCGATCTGCCGATTTTGGCGCGGCTACAGCCTGATCGCACCGTCCTCGATCTGCGCAAATACTTCGGAATCGAGGGCGACATAGGCGCCGAATTTCGGCTCGAGCATGAACATCGGGTCCGTCACCGCCCCGGGATCGAAGCCCTCGCGGGCAAGTTCACCCTTCTTCTGCTTGAACGTCTCGGTCGCATCGAGCTCGCGCGAGATGCGAATGAAAACGGGACGGGCGTAGGCCGGCAGGCGCTGTGCGAGATGCGCAGGCAAGGCCGCGATATCAAATCCCTCGTTCACGACGATCGCGCTCATGCCGGCGCGGCCATCCGTGCCGGGAATGCTGACGCCGTAGGTGGTGGCATCGACCACGCCGGTGAAATCGCGCACGGCGTCGTTGACTTCCGAGGTCGCGACGTTCTCGCCCTTCCAGCGAAAAGTGTCGCCGATGCGATCGACGAAATGGAAGAAGCCTTTGTCGTCGAGCCGCATCAGATCGCCGGTGCGGAACCAGGCATCACCCTTGGCAAAGACATCGTGCAGGATCTTCTTCTCGGTCTCGCCGGCATCGGTGTAGCCCTCGAAGCGGCCACCGCCCTCGTCTGCCCTGCCGATGCGGCCGATGGCCTCGCCAGCCTCACCGCGGGCGCAGGCGATGCAAAAGCCCTCGACATCGCGCAGGGGCGCCCCGGTATCCGGATCGAGCCTGACGAGGCCGGCAGGAAAGCGATGCGCCAGCATCGGCGGGATGCGGCCGATCGCACCCGGCAGGCCCTCGACGTTGAACAGCGAGAAATTGCCTTCGGTCGCGGCATAGAATTCGAGAATGCGGGGAATGGCGAAGCGGCCCTGGAAATCCTCCCAGATGTCGCCGCGCAGGCCATTGCCGCAAACCATCCGCAGACGATGGCGGTTCTCGTATTCCGACGGCGGCGCCTTGAGCAGGTAGCGGCAGAGTTCGCCGATATATTGAAACAGCGTGCAGTCGTGCCGGACGATGTCGGACCAGAAATTCGACGTCGAAAACTTCTCCGCGATCACCACCGAGCCGCCGGCGGCCAGCATGCTGCACGGCGCGACAATGCCGCCGACCGAGTGAAACAGCGGCAGGCAATCATAGAGCCGGTCCTGCGGCGTCGCGCCGGTGAGGCCGGCAAACCAGAAACCCCAGTTGAGAATTCGGCGGTGGCTGATGCTGGCCGCTTTCGGCAGTCCCGTCGTGCCTGAGGTGTAGATCAGCAGCGCGCGATCATCGATGGCGACGCCACCGTGCTCCTCCGGCGACAGCGCCCCGTCATCGAGCGCGGCGAGCGCCACGTCGATCGCACGCTCGCTGCGGGAATCGCCGTGGGTCCAGATTTCTGCACTTGTCTTGAGATGCGACGTTGCGCTCGCCAGCGTCGCGGCGAGATCATGCGCGACGATGATGTGAGAGGGCTTTGCGACATCGATGCAATGCGCGAGAGATTTCCCGACGAGCTTGGTGTTGAGCAGCGCCACCACGCCGCCGACACGGCTGATCCCGAGCCAGGCTGCGACATAATCGACGCCGTTCGGCATGATCAGGCCGACGGTGTCGCCCTTGACGACGCCAACCGAACGCGCCCAGCGCGCGTAACGATTGATGCGCTTCGACAGGCCGTCATAGTCGAGTGCCGCGTCATCCGTGACCAGCGCGACACGGTCGGGCTGACGCCGCGCCCAGTCGTCGATGACGTCCGCGAACAGGCGGCCCGGCAGCGTCTCGATCCGTGCGGTCAGTTCGATCGCCTTCAGCCAGATCTTCGAAGCCGAGGGCGCGCGCGCGGCTCTGGGTTGCTCGATGACGCCGGTTGTCATGCCGTTCATTCTTTCGGACGGTATCTGCTTGTTGCCGGCAGCTTAGCCCGCGCGTCCTGCCCAGGTGTTAAGAGACAAGGTAAAACTCGGTTAGCTCTCGATTAACTGCAATCATCCTTTACCAAGCGGATGGGAACGGCGCGCGACCTCGCGCAATTCTTGCGATAGCAAATCCAGTCATTCGGGCACGCTGCGCGTGCCCCCTCGCCTCGCGCGAGATGAACTGGAGGCGACAATGATTCCTTCAGACCGCGACCTGCGCCGCGGCTGTGCTCGTAGCGCCGCGCGCCTTTGCGATCGGCAACCCGTCCTATCCTTCGCGCAGCGTGAAATGGGTGGTTCCTTACGCACCGGGCGGCGCCACGGACGTGCTGTCGCGGCTGATCTGCCAGCGCCTGTCCAACCGGCTTGGGCAAACCAATGTGGTCGAGAACAAGCCAGGCGCCGGCAGCAATATCGGAACCCAAGCCGTGATCGCGTCCGCACCGGACGGATACACGTTGTTGCTGACCTCGACCGCGAACGCGATCAATGCCTCGTTCGATCCGGCCCTGCCCTATGATTTCGCCAAAGGCATCGCACCGGTCGCCGGCATCGCACGCATTCCGCTGGTGCTGGTCGTCAACAACGATTTACCGGTGAAGAACGTCGCGGACTTCATCGCCTACGCCAAGGCCAATCCCGGCAAGATGCCGATCGCCTCCTCCGGCATCGGCACGTCGTTGCATCTCTCCGGCGAGCTGTTCAAGTCGATGGCCGGTGTGCCACCGATCGCGGACACGTTGTCCAGCTACGAGACTTCATCCTTCTACGGCGCCGGCGCGCCCTACGACACGCCGCGCGAGATCGTCGACCTGCTCAATCGCGAGGTCGACGCGGCTTTATCCGATCCCGAGATCAAAGCCCGCATCGCCGAACTCGGGCGCGATCCCGCTTCACGGCAAGGCCGGCGAATTCGGTGGCATGCTCACCGCCGAAACCGAGCGCTGGCGCAAAGTGGTCGAGCTGTCGGGGATCAAGAAGGAATAGCTTGCTGCTTTTGCGCGCTAAGCAAGCTGGTGGTTACCCCGTACGACGCATCCCGGTCCGTCAATATACCTTCTTGTGACGCCTGCGCGGCGGGGGCGGCGGCTCGTCGAAAGCGTAGTAGGGATTGAGGTCGCAGCTGGCCGCGAGGCCCGATGCCGTGGCGCGGCACTGCGGCAGCGACGTGAAGGAGCAGTCGAACCAGTTGGCGCCGCCCCCACTGGGGCCGCCGCCCGCATAGACGTGCATGCACACCGGATAACGCGGATCGTAGGTCTGGGCGCTGGCATCTGCCGCGACGAACAGCGTGGCAATGGCTGTGATGGTCAGGAGAGGCAGGCGCATCGGACATTTCCTCGAATCGGTAGCGACGGCAAGCGTTATGCTATTTCGATATGGCACAGCAGCGCGGAAGAAGCGATCGTTCCTATTCATACCTCTCCCGCTTGTGACACGCACCAAAAAACGATGCGACACGGCGCCTTAACTGACTGAAACCGCAAAGGCGCTCCTTGGGCGATCTGCACTCAATGCATATCTCGCGACAACAATCCTTCGACAAAGGTCGCACGCCACCGGCGCAGGAAACCATTCGCAGGCCTGGGCGAACCGACTAGTCTCTCGATGACAACGCCGGCCCCGGAGCGATGACGTTCCGGGGCATCGAAAAACATACGGGCTGAAGGAAACGCAGATTCGCTCTCGATCTCTCGAGTGCGGCTCCGCCGTACGCGGCGAGAAGATGCGCTCGCCGGTCTGTGGGCTCAGGGCATGCAAGAGAGTATCTCGTCTCCATTTATCCGCTATCCAATCGGCACCTCGCTGCTGATGGCGGGCATCTTGTTCGTAGGCCTCGTGGCCTACCCTCTGCTGCCGGTTGCGCCGCTGCCGCAGGTCGACTTTCCGACCATCCAGGTTTCCGCCTCGCTCCCGGGCGGCAGCCCGGAAACCATGGCGTCCTCCGTGGCGCAGCCGCTGGAGCGCCAGCTCGCGCAAATCCCCGGCATCACGCAGATGACCTCGACGAGCTCGCTCGGCTCGGCATCGATCACCATCCAGTTCGATCTCAATCGCCTGATCGATGCCGCCGCCAACGACGTGCAGGCCGCGATCAACGCCGCGGGCGGCCAGTTGCCGAAGAACCTGCCCTCACCCCCGACCTACAGAAAGGTCAACCCGGCGGATTCGCCGATCATGATCCTGTCGGCGACCTCCGACACGCTGCCGCTGACCACCGTCAGCGACCGTACCGACGCCCAGCTCGCGCAGCAGATCAGCCAGATTCCCGGTGTCGCCCAGGTGTTTGTCGGCGGACAGCAGAAGCCCTCGGTCCGCATCCAGATCGACCCGGCCAAGCTGGTCGCCAAGGGACTGTCGCTGGAGGACGTGCGCAGCCAGATCGCGATCGCGACCACGGACAGCCCCAAGGGCAGCATCGACGGTGCCCGGCGCGCCTATACGGTCTATGCCAACGACCAGCTGCTCGAGGCCGCGCAGTGGCAGGACGTGATTATCGCCTATCGCAACGGCGCGCCTTTGCGGATTCGCGACATCGGCGAGGCGGTGTCGGGTCCGGAGGACATGAAGACCGCGGCCTGGGCCGACGGCAAGCGGGGCGTGTTCCTGGTCATCTTCAAGCAGCCCGGCGCCAACGTCATCGAGACGGTCGACCGCATCAAGCAGAAGCTGCCGCGACTCATCGCGGCGATCCCGCCGGCGATCGGCATCAAGATCATCAGCGACCGCACCATCACCATCCGCGCCGCGGTCGATGACGTGCAGATCACGCTCCTGATCACCATCGTTCTGGTGGTGATGGTGATCTTCATCTTCCTGCGCAGCTTCTGGGCCACCATCATCCCGAGCATCACGGTACCGCTGGCGCTGCTCGGCGCCTGCTCGCTGATGTGGGTGTTCGGCTACTCCCTGGACAATCTCTCGCTGATGGCGCTGACCATCGCGGTCGGCTTCGTGGTCGACGACGCCATCGTGATGCTGGAGAACATCACGCGCTATGTCGAGCAGGGCGAAAACCCTGTTACCGCCGCCTACAAGGGCGCAGCAGAGATCGGCTTCACCATCGTTTCCATCAGCATTTCGCTGGTCGCCGTGCTGATCCCGCTGCTGCTGATGGGCGGCATCATCGGCCGGCTGTTCCGCGAATTCGCGGTGACGCTGTCGATGGCGATCTTCGTCTCGCTCGTGGTTTCGCTGAGCCTGACGCCGATGATGGCCTCACGCTTCCTGCGTTCCGACCACGAAGCCCGCCACGGTCGCTTCTACCAATGGAGCGAGCGGCTGTTCGAGCGCCTGCTCGGCGCCTATGAGCGCGGGCTCGACCTCGCGCTGCGGCACAGCCTGATCACGCTCTGCGTTTTCTTCGCCACCGTCGCGCTGTCGGGGCTGCTATTCGTCCTGATCCCCAAGGGCTTCTTCCCGCAGCAGGACAACGGCTTCCTCACCGCCGTGTCGGAGATGCCCCAGGATATCTCCTTCGCCGAGATGAAGCGGCGGCAGGAGGAGCTCAATGCCATCGTGCAGGCAGACCCTGCAGTCGATTCCATCGCAATGTTCATCGGCGGCGGCGGCACGGCGCTGAATTCCGGGCGCATGTATGTCACGCTCAAGCCGATCGGGGAGCGCGACGCCAATGCGCAACAGATCATTGCGCGGCTGCGACCGCAGCTCGCCGAGGTTGAAGGCGCACGGCTCTACATGCAAGCCTCGCAGGATGTACGGCTCGGCGGACGCGCCACCCGCACCCAGTTCGAGTTCACGCTCCAGGACGCCAATCTTGCCGAGCTGAACGCCTGGGCGCCGAAGATCCTGACGGACATGAAAGGCCTGCCGGAGCTTCGCGACGTCGCCACCGACCAGCAGACCGAGGGCACGACCGTACAGCTCACGATCAATCGCGACACCGCCGCGCGTTATGGCATCCAGCCACAGTTGATCGACGACACGCTCTACGACGCCTTCGGCCAGCGCCAGGTGGCGCAATATTTCACGCAGACCAACAGCTATCACGTCGTGCTCGAGATAACCCCGGCGCTGCAAGGCAAGCTCGACACGCTCGACAAGCTTTACATCAAGTCACCGCTGACCGGCGACGAGGTCCCGCTCTCGGTCGTCTGCAGCTGGAACAACGAGCCGGTGCGACCGCTCGCGATCGCGCATCAGAGCCAGTTTCCGGCCGTGACGATCAGCTTCAACCTTGCCGAGGGTATCGCGCTCGGACAGGCGACCGCGGCCGTGATGCGCGCGGTGAACGAGATGGGGGCGCCGCCGACGCTGTCGATGAGCTTCCAGGGAACGGCACAGGCATTCCAGCAGTCGCTCGGCACCGTGCCGATGCTGATCCTCGCCGCGCTCGTCGTGGTCTATCTGGTGCTGGGAGTGCTCTACGAGAGCTACATCCACCCGCTGACCATCCTGTCCACACTGCCCTCCGCCGGCGTCGGAGCAATCGCGATCCTGATGGTCTTCGGCTTCGATTTCAGCCTGATCGCCCTGATCGGGGTCATCCTTCTGATCGGCATCGTCAAGAAGAACGGCATCATGATGGTCGACTTCGCCATCGTCGCCGAGCGCGAGCAGCACCTGACGCCGGAGCAATCGATTCGCCAGGCCGCGCTGCTGCGCTTCCGACCGATCATGATGACCACGATGGCAGCATTGCTCGGCGGCGTGCCCCTGATGCTCGGCACCGGCACCGGCGCCGAGATCCGCCAACCGCTCGGCTATGCCATGGTCGGCGGCCTCATCGTCAGCCAGGCGCTGACCCTGTTCACGACCCCCGTCGTCTACCTCTACCTCGACCGCCTCTCCAACACGCTGTCACGCTGGATGGAGAGGAAGCCGGTGGTGGAGAAAGAGGGCGAGGAGCAGAAGGACGCGGCGGAGTAAGCAGGGCCCGCGTCAGCCCAGCCCCTGCAACACCAGCCGGTTCAACCTCGCGGCAAATGCCGCCGGATCTTCAGGCAGCTCGCCATCCAGGATCTGCGCCTGTTCGAGCAGGAGCAGGCTGAGGTCGTCGACCGTCTTGGAGCCAGCCTGGGCCCTGGTGATCGCCGTGACCATGGGGTGGCGCAGGTTGATCTCCAGGATGGGCCGGGTGCGTAGGCCGCGGTTTTGCTGCGCCAGGATGCGCTCGAGCTCGCGGCTCGGGCCCTGGCTGTCGGCGACGAGGCAGGACGCCGAGCTTGTCAGGCGGGTCGAGGCCTTGACGTCGCTGACGCGTTCGCCCAGCGCCGCCTTGATCACCGCGATCGTGGCGGCCTCGTCCGCCTGGGGCTCGTCCTTTTTCTCCTCGTCCTTTTCGTCGACGCGTGGAATCAGGTCGAGATTGAGATCGCCCTGGCTCAGCGACTTCAGCGGCTTGCCTTCGAACTCCGTCGACATCGATGTCCAGAACGCGTCGACCGGATCGGACAGCAGCAGCACCTCGATGCCGCGCGCGGCCGCCGCTTCCAGCCGCGGACTGGACTTCAGCCGCTCGATGCTGTCACCGACCAGATAATAGATTTCGGTCTGGTTCGGCTTGAAATCGGCGACGACGTCCTTGAGCGCACGCGTCTCGCCGGCCGTGGTGGTGAAGCGCGACAGCGCCAGCAGCTTTTCGCGGCGCTCGAAATCCTCGTAGATGCCCTCCTTCAGCACCGCACCGAAGGCGTCCCAGATCTTTGCGAAATTCTCGGCGTCCTTCTCGGCGAGGCCTTCGAGCTCGTTGACGACGCGGGTCGCCACGGCCTTGCGAATTTGCGCCAGTTGCGGGTTGTTCTGGAGCATCTCGCGCGAGATGTTGAGCGGGAGATCCTCGCTGTCGACGACACCGCGGATGAAGCGCAGATAGCCGGGCAGCAGATCGGCGTCGTCGGTGATGAAGACGCGGCGGACATAGAGCTTGACGCGGCCCTTGCGGTTCGGCTCGAACAGGTCGAACGGCTTGGCCGACGGCGCAAACAGCAGCACCGCGTAGGAGTAGCGGCCTTCGGCGCGGTAGTGCAGCGTCATCGCGGGATCGTCGAAGGCGGACGCGATCTGCTGATAGGCCTTCTTGTAGTCTTCCGCCGTCAGCTCCGATTTCGAGCGCTGCCACAGCGCGCTCGCCGAATTGATCTGGCGCGGCTCGCCCTCTTCCGGCACCAGCTCGATCGGGAACAGGATGTTGTCGGAATAGGCGCTGACGATGCGCTCGATCTCGTAGGTCTCGAGATATTTCCTGGCGTCGTCCTTCAGGTGCAGGACGATCTCGGTGCCCCGCGCCACACGGGCCGCCTCTTCGTCACTGGCGCGCGCTATCTCGAAGCCGGAGCCGCCTGATGACGTCCAGGTCCAGACATCGCTCTCGCCGGCGCGGCGGCTGACGACGACGATCTTGTCGGCGACCATGAAGGCGGAATAGAAGCCGACGCCGAACTGGCCGATCAGGCCGAGGCCGTCCTTGGCTTCCTTCAGCTTCGACACGAAGGCCTTGGTCCCGGAGCGGGCGATGGTGCCGAGATGGTCGATCAGCTCCTGCCGTTCCATGCCGATGCCGTTGTCGGCGACAACAAGCGTTCCCGCTGTCTTGTTCGGGATGATCCGGATCTTGAGCTCGTCGCCCTCGCCCAGCAGGCCCGGATTGGCGATCACCTCATAGCGCAACTTGTCGCAGGCGTCGGAGGCGTTGGAGACGAGCTCGCGCAGGAAAATGTCGGTCTCCGAATAGACGGAATGCACCATCAGGTGCAGCAGTTCGGAAACCTCGGCCTGGAAAGGTTGCGTATGCGTAGCCGTGTCGGACGTCGTCATGCGTTTACCCGGTCAATCAGAAATGGAGAAAGCCGGGATATAACGTGATGGGATAGGGGATCAAGTGGACGCCCAAAACCGCCCTCCCGACAGGAGAGCGGTTTTCGCACGAGGGCCGATGCGGATCAGGTCACGCAACGGCCTGGCTGCAGCAATTTGGCGACCTCGGTCAGGGAGCTGACCATCGGCTCGCAGGCGATCGTCGGCTTGCGGCCAGACTTCAGCAGCGTCGGCGCCGGCTTGGCGTTGCCGGTCTCGATGGCCGCGGGCACGCGGAGCAGCACCGACGTATCGGGCAGATCGTTCAGCCGCATCGAGACGGTGCGGGTTGGAACTGCCGATGGCTTCAGCGCGGCCTGACGGTCGGACTTGCCGGCGCGATTGACAATGTGACTTGCGACATTGGGGCCCGAGGTTTGGCCCGGCTGATCAGCGAGCGCTTCCCAGCGGGAGGCCAGATCGTGGCCGGAGGCCAGCTGCACGGCGCCGACCTGAACGGCGCCCAGCGTCGCGACGAGTGCGACGGCACCAAAAAATACCTTTTGAGTCTGTGGCATGGCTGTCGATCCCTCGCCCCTTGGCGATCGCGGGAACAACGCGGAGGGAGGAGCGGAGTTTCCGAGACGTTAAGATCACTTAACCGTGTCCCAAATTCACGCCAGGCCGCACAAAAGGCCGAACAAAAAAATTTGCAATCAGCTGGAACGACTCTCGCCCCAGGGAGTCGTTCCAACAGCCGGCTATTCCCCCCTGCCCCATAAGCCGGCGACGTAGGGCGCGACTGTGGTGATGCCAGTCGCGCCTTACTTTTGTCCGGGGCTCGCCTTGCTTGCAGACTATCTGGTCTTCCCCGCCAACCACGCCCGTCCCTCGGCATAGAGCTTCTCGACCTCGGCGCCGATGAGGCCCGGCATGTCGCGCTTGACCTTGTAGCCGATCAACTCCTGCATGTAGGCGAGGTGGCGGTAGCCTTCAGGCAGCGCTGCCAGCGCCTGCTGGTCGAGGCGAAGGGTCGCGGCAGGATCGACCGGATCGATCCGGTCCTTCTCGTAGATCGGCTGGCGGCGGACGATGCCCCACTGACCTTTCCGCTTCTCCTGGAAATCGTAGAACCGCCCGGTGCAGACGACGTCGCAGAGCACGTCGTGCACCAAAGCCCGCTGCGAGATCGTCATCTTGGTCTGCGCAATGGCCCGCTCGCCTGCGAGATCGATGCTGGTGCCGCCCAGGAAATGCAGGATGCGCACGCCCTTGGCAAAGCCCTCCTGGCTGACGCGCATGAAGTCCCGTGCCGGCCCCTGAAACCAGGTGGCGGACATCCAGCCGCCTTCGTGCCAGACGGAGGCAAACCGCTCCCAATCGCCTGCATCGCGCCACACCGCCCAGTTCTCGACGAGGTCGCGGATGGCGAGGCGGTCGAGCAGCTGCTGGTCCATGGTGCACGTCTCCAATGTGGGGCGATGCACGAGGTATGAGCGGCGAACGCGATGGGCGTCAAGCGGCCGTGAAAAATCCGGCGTGCTTGCAGCACGCCGGATTGGATCACTTGGCGTTGTGCCGAACCGCCCGAGTCTTACGCCGCAGGCGCCTTCGGCGTGCGGTTGCGCGAATTGCGCTGGAAGAACAGCGCCTGGCTCGCCACCGCCGACACCATGGCGGGCTGGAACGGCTTTGAAATCAGGAAGGCCGGCTCCGGGCGTTCGCCGGTGAGGAAGCGCTCCGGATAGGCGGTGATGAACACCACCGGCACCTCGAAGGTGCGGAGCAGCTCGTTGACGGCGTCCAGGCCCGACGAACCGTCGGCAAGCTGGATGTCGGCAAGGATGAGGCCCGGCCGCTTGTTCTTGGCCAGCGCCACCGCATCGGCATGGGTGCGCGCGACGCCGACGACATTGTGGCCGAGATTCTTCACCAGGCTCTCGAGATCCATGGCAATGAAGGTCTCGTCCTCGATGATCAGGACGTCGGTCGCGATCTCCGCCGCCATCTCGCGGCCGGCGGTGTCGGCCAGCCGCCGCGTCTCGGCGACATCGGTCGCGAGAATGTAGGCAACTTCCTCTTCCGAAAACCCTTCGAGCGAGAGCAGCAGGAAAGCCTGCCGCGGCAACGGCGTGATGTTGGACAGCCGCCGCTCTGGCGGCATCGGCAGCGTCGCCACCTCGGCGTCGTCATTGACCGAGACCGAATTCCAGATCTGGGTGAACAGCCGGAACAGGCCGGCACGCGGCCCGTGGCTTTCGTCGAGCACCGACGGATCTCCCAGCATGGCTTCCAACATGGCTGCGACATAGGCGTCGCCGGAGGCCTGGCTGCCCGTCAGGGCACGTGCATACCGGCGCAACAACGGCAAGTGTTCAGCAACGAGCTGTGAACGGGACATCCCCACTCCATTCATCATCGGGCCAACCTTGAAGAACCAGGCAATATGAGGGGAGGCCCGGGTTCCCCTGCTGGGGCTGATTACGCCTCAGGATAAGAAAAGTTCCGCAGAGGGGGGAACTTTTTGTCGAACCTGGAATTGAACTCGTCCAGGGAACGGCTCCCGGTTGAGAAAACTTCTCTATTTTGCAGTCACTTAACTCGGGGAAACGTGGAACAGGTCATGAAAGATCTCAAGTCTCAAGCCAGCAAAAGCACGACCCCCGGCAAGGGAGGCCTAACTCCGGAGATTCAATCCCGGATCGGGCACCAACTGCGCGCCATGTACGACGACGTCGTGCGGCAGGGGGTTCCGGACCGGTTCGCGGAACTCATCAAGAAGCTTGATGCGCCCGGAGGTGGATCTCCAAACGAGAATGGGGCTGGGGGCTCCAACGACAACAATGGGAGGGATTAATGCCTCTCACGAACTCCCTGCGTGACGACATCCTCGCGGCCGTGCCGAGCCTGCGCGCGTTCGCGATCTCGCTCAGCGGCAATGCGGACCGCGCCGACGATTTGGTGCAGGAGACGCTGTTGCGCGCGCTCGCCAACATCGACTCGTTTCAGCCCGGCTCCAACCTGCCGGCATGGCTGTTCACGATCCTGCGCAACCTGTTCCGCTCCGACTATCGCAAGCGGCGGCGCGAGGTCGAGGACGCCGAGGGCAACTATGCCAAGACGCTGAAGACACAGCCCTCGCAGAACGCCCATCTCGAGTTCGAGGAGTTTCGCACCGCGCTCGACAAGCTTCCGCAGGACCAGCGCGAAGCCTTGATCCTGGTCGGTGCCTCCGGCTTCTCCTATGAGGATGCGGCCTCGATCTGCGGCTGTGCGGTCGGCACCATCAAGAGCCGCGTCAATCGCGCGCGCTCGAAGCTCGCCGCACTGCTCTATGTCGACGGCGCCGAGGACTTCGGACCCGACGAGACCGTGCGCGCCGTGATCGGCGGCAGCGGCGGATAGCGCGTCAATCGATTGAGGGCGACAGCTGTGAAGGCGGCCGTTTGCGCGGCCGTCTTGGCGCGCGTGCAGGTTATTTCCCGACGAACGTCACCGTGTCGGCGACCGATGCCCGCGAGGTGCGGTAGCTGTTGACCTTATGGGCGTTATCGGCATAGCCGAACGAGATGCCGCAGACGACACGGCGGTCGTCAGGCAGGTCGAAGTGGCGGCGGATCAGGCCGGAATGTCGCGCCAATGCGGCCTGCGGAATCGTTCCGAGCCCGAGCGCTTGCGCGGCGAGCATGAAATTCGAGACGTAGGCACCGCAATCGATCGCGCCGTAGATGCCGAGCGGCTCGTTGGTGTGAATGATCGCGACATGCGGCGCGCCGAAGAAATTGTAGTTCTCCAGCGCCTGTTTTGCGTAAGCCATCTTGTCGCCTCTGACAATGCCGAGGGTGTTGTAGAGCTGAAAGCCGCTCTCGCGGCGGCGTTCGAGATAGACCCCGAGATATTCGCGCGGCGGCGTGAAATCGTAGTCGTCGCCGAGGCCGCCCGAAGCCTCCTTGTAGATCAGCTGGCGGAAGCGCTCCTTGGCCTCGCCGCTGGCGATGATGACCTGCCAGGGCTGGCTGTTGCACCAGGATGCGGTGCGCTGTGCCGTCGTCAGCACATGCTCGATGGTGGCGCGGTCGACCTCTTTCGGCAAGAAAGCGCGAACCGAGTAGCGCTCGTTGAGGAGGTCTTCGAGCACGCCGATGCGGTCGTTCTGGCTTACTTTTGCGTCCATGGATCAGCTCGCTCTTCGTAGGTTGGGTTATCACCGCCCCTTGGTCGGGATCTTGTTATACGGCACGTCCTTGTCGACACGGATGTCGCCCGGCAGGCCCAGCACGCGCTCGGCGATGATGTTGCGCAGGATCTCGTCGGTGCCGCCGGCAATGCGCATCCCGGGAGAGGACAGCAGCATCTGCTGAAATTGGCCCTGGACGGTTTCCTCCGCATCCCCGGTGAGCAACCCGGCAGCGCCCTGGAGATCCATCGCGTAAGTCGCGATATCCTGCAGCATCACGCCCGACACCAGCTTGCCAATGGAGTTTTCGGGGCCGGGACGCTCGCCCTTCGACAGTGCCGAGATCGCACGGTAGCTCGTATATTTCAGCCCGCTCGACTTCACCGCCCAGCTCGCAAGCTTTGAGCGCACGGCCGGATCGTCGATCGCAAGCCCGTCCTCCAGCATCAGGTTCGAGCAGAAGTCGAACAGCTCAGGCACACCGGTTGCAAGCCGCGCACCGATCGACATGCGCTCGTTCATCAGCGTGGTCAGCGATACGCTCCAGCCTTCGCCGATCGCGCCGAGACGCTGGCTGTCGGGGATCACGACGTCGGTGAAATAGACTTCGTTGAACTCCTGCATGCCGTTGGCCTGCTTGATCGGTCGAACCTCGACGCCTTTGCTCTTCATGTCCAGGAAGAACATGGTGAGGCCCTTGTGCTTGGGCACACCAGGATCGGTGCGGGTGATCAGGAGGCCGTAGTCGGAGTAATGCGCACCGGAGGTCCAGATCTTCTGGCCGTTGATGATCCAATTGTCACCCTGCTTTTCCGCGCGCGTGCGAAGGCCCGCGACATCGGAGCCGCCGGCGGGCTCGGAGAACAACTGGCACCAGATTTCCTCGCCGGAGGCGAGCTTCGGCAGATAGCGACGCTTATGCTCCTCGCTGCCCCAGGCCATCACGGTTGGGCCGCACATACCCTCACCGATCTGGAACGGCTGAGTCAACTTGCCGTAGACGCCCTCCTCCTGCTGCCAGATCACCTTCTCGATCGGCGTGGCGCCACGGCCACCATATTCCTTCGGCCAATGCAGGCAGGCCCAATTGCCGTCCGACTTCTTCTTCTGCCAGGCCTTGCCGACCTCGACCATGTCGTGCTTCGCAAGCCTGATGCGGCCGAGCGAGGATTTTGACAACTCCTCCTCGAGTTCTTTCGGCGCGTTGGCGACAACCCATTTGCGCGCGGTCTCGCGGAATGCGGCTTCCTGCGGGGTGTCGTCGAAATTCATGGCGGACCTCTCAAATGCTTGCTCGGTGCGTAGGGTGGGTCCGCGAAGCGTAACCCACCGCTTCTGCTGACGCGGGGACGAAAGAGGTGGGTTACGCCTTCGGCTAACCCGCCCTGCGAACTCATCTTCCCTTGGTCGGGATCTTGTTGAACGGCACGTCCTTGTCGACCCTGATGTCGCCGGGCAGGCCCAGCACCCGCTCGGCGATGATGTTGCGCATGATCTCGTCGGTGCCGCCTTCGACGCGCGTACCGGGCGCGCGCAACAGCATCGCCTGGAAGCGGCCGGCCAGTTCGGCATCTTCACCGCTAACGACGCCGGCTGCACCTTGCAGATCCAGCGCGTAGGTCGCGACGTCCTGGATCATCGAGCCCGCCACCAATTTGCCGATGGAATTTTCGGGCCCCGGCCGCTCGCCCCTCGACAGCGCGGAGATCGCGCGCATGCTGGTGTATTTCAGCCCGCTCGCCTTCACTGCCCAGTTCGCGAGCTTCGAGCGCACCGCGCGATCCTCGATCGCCGGACCATCGTCGAGCATCAAGCTCGAGCAATATTCGAACAGCTCCGGGAAGCCGGTCGAGACGGCGGCGCCGATCGCGCTGCGCTCGTTCATCAACGTGGTCAGCGAGACGTTCCAGCCGTCACCGACCTCGCCGAGGCGCTGATGATCAGGGATGCGGACATTGGTGAAATAGACCTCGTTGAAGTCGGAGGCGCCGCTCGCCTGCTTGATAGGCCGCACCTCGACGCCCGGGCTCTTCATGTCCAGGAAGAACATTGTGAGGCCCTTGTGCTTGGGCACGGTCGGATCGGTACGGGTCAGCAGGATGCCGTAGTCGGAATAATGCGCGCCCGAGGTCCAGATCTTCTGGCCGTTGATGACCCAGTCGTCGCCATCTTTCTCGGCACGTGTGCGCAAGCCCGCAACGTCCGAGCCGCCGGCGGGTTCGGAGAACAGCTGGCACCAGACCTTCTCGCCAGAGGCGAGCGGCGGCAGATAGGTGCGCTTATGCTCCTCGCGCGCGAACGCCATCATGGTTGGCCCGCACATGCCGTGGCCGATGATGAACATGCGGGAGAGCTGGCCGAACGGGCCCTCTTCCTGCTGCCAGATCACGCGCTCGATCGGCGACGAGCCGCGACCGCCATACTCCTTTGGCCAGTGCAGGCAGGCCCAGCCGGCATCGGCCTTCTTCTTCTGCCAGGCCTTTGCGACATCGAGAATGTCAGCGTTCTTCAGCGCCGTGCGGCCGAGCGAGGATTTGCGCAGATCCTCCACATATTGCTTGGGTGCGTTGGCGCCGATCCAGGTGCGCGCGATAGCGCGGAATTCGGCTTCCTGCGGGGTGTCGTCGAAGTTCATATGCGTGCCCTTCGCTTACGCCGCGTTCTTCTTGCGCATGCGGTCGATCAGCTGGTCCTCCCAATAGGACAGGCTGCCGAGCCCGAGCGCCATCGCGTTGGCGCGGCGGTAGTACATGTGGCAGTCGAACTCCCAGGTGAAGCCCATGCCGCCGTGAACCTGGATGTTGTTCTTGGCGCAGTGCTGGAACGCCTGCGTCGCGCTGATGCGTGCGGCCGCGGCCGCTTCCGGCAGCTCGGCCGCGTTGGTCGAGAGCGCCCAGGCACCGTAATAGCTGTTGGAGCGCGCCAGCGTTGCCGAGACATACATGTCGGCGAGCATGTGCTTGACCGCCTGGAACGAGCCGATCTGTCGACCGAAGGCGATGCGGTCGAGCGCGTAGTCGCGGCCCATTTCCAGCGCACGGTCGGAGCCGCCGACCTGCTCGAAGGCACAGAGCACCGCGGCACGGTCGAGCACCTGCGTGAGAATGCTCCAGCCTTCGCCGGCGGCACCGAGCGGTTCGGCCTTGCAATCCTTGAAAATGATCTCGGCCTGCCCGCGAGTCGGATCGAGATTGGTAAGACTCTTCACCTCGACGCCGCCGGCCTTGAGATCGACCAGGAACAGCGAGATGTCGCTGTCGCGCCCGCTCGATCCGGTGCGCGCCGCAACCACGGCAAAGTCGGCGATTGTGCCATCGGCCACCGGCTTCTTGACGCCGTTGAGGACGCCATTGGCGGCCGCGAGCTTGACGTTCTTCGGCGCCGGGTTGCCCTTGCCTTCGAACAGCGCCAGCGTGCCGATCGCTTCGCCCGAGGCGATTGCGGGCAGCCACTTCTTCTTCTGCGCGTCGCTGCCCGCGATCAGCAGCGCTTCGGCAGCAAGATAGACGGTCGAAGAGAACGGTACCGGTGCATTGGCGCGGCCCATCTCTTCCGCGATCACGCAGAGCTCGAGATGACCGGCACCGGCGCCGCCGAAATCTTCGGGGATCGCGACGCCGAGAAAACCCATCTCGGCGAGGCCCTTCCAGAGCTCCTTGTCATAGGGCGCCTTGCCGTCGAGCACGACGCGCACCGCTTTCGGCGAGCACTTCTCGGCGAGGAATTTGCGCGCCTGATCGCGAAGCTGCTTCTGGTCGTCGGAGAAATCGAAGTTCATGGCGGCTTACCTTTGTTTATTCGTTGTCATTTATTGAGCCCGTCATTCCGGAGCGCGACGAAGTCGCGAGCCCGGAATGACGAGGTGAGGGAGGGGCGCTTCATCGCAGCACGATCACGTCCTGGTCCGGTCTATCCGAATAAAGCCGCTCCACCAGCGCCGCACGGCGTTCCAGGCCGGCGCGCTGGTTGATGTAACCCTTGTCGGTGAGCTCGTTGCCGTCGATCGAGGGCGGCTCGGCCATCAGCATTGCGCGGGCGATGATGCGGCTGCTGGCGCCTTCGCATTCCTTGTTGTGGGCCTGGAGCCCGCGCTTGAAGCAGGCGATCACTTCGGGATGCTTCACTGCGTCCTCGAAGCTGAGATCGGGATTGCCGACCAGCTGACGGCAGGCATGCAGATTGGGCCAGGCCAGCAGACCGATGAAGGCGCGATCCTGACCCGCGACCAGGGCGTCATGCACGACGGGTGTCGCGGCCGCAATCGCATCAGTGCGGAGCGAACCGACATGCACGAAGGTGCCGGTCGTGAGCTTGAAGTCCTCGACGACGCGGCCGGCAAAGATGATGCCCTTCACCGGATCGGCATCGTCGACGAAGATGCCGGCGTCGCCGATGCAGTAAAAACCTTCTTCGTCGAACATCTTCTTGGTCAAGTCAGGCTGCCCAAAGTAGCCGGGCGTGACGTTGACACCGCGCAGGCGCAGCTCGTATTTCGATCCGCACGGCACCATCTTCAACTCGACGCCGGGGAACGGCAGGCCGATCAGGCCGACGCGCTCGGTGTCCCAATAGGTGCCGGTCGAGGTCGGTGCGGTCTCGGTCGAGCCCCAACCGGTATAGAACACGATGCGTTCGCCGGTGGTCTTCACCGCCAGCGCCTGCATGCGATCATAGAGATCGTCGGGCAACCGCGCACCGCCATAGGCCATGATCGACAAGTTCTTGAAGAACGAGCGGCATAGAGCATCGTCCTTCTCCATGGCAGCCGCGAGCGCGGCATAGCCGGCCGGCACGTTGGCGTAGTAGGTCGGCGAGACCTCGCGAAGATTCTTGATGGTCTCTTCGAGTTGGCCCGGCATCGGCCGTCCGTCGTCGATATAAAGCGTGCCGCCATCGACCAGCACAGGATGGAACGCGGCGTTGCCGCCCATGGTGTGATTCCACGGCATCCAGTCGAGCACCACCGGCAGCGGGCCGCCCGGCACGCGCGGCCGCACCTGCATCATCATGGCGGCATTGGCGCACATCATCGCTTGCGTGTTGATGACGGCCTTGGGCATGCCGGTCGAGCCCGACGTGAACAGCAGCTTGCCGATGGTATCGGGCGTGATTTTTGCGATCGACGCGTCGACGTCTTTCGTCACCGGCGTTGCAGCTAGCTCGGCGAAGCTGACGCTCTTCACGCCCTCGCACGGCCGCACGACGTGAACGACGGTGACACCGGTGAGATCGAGTGCCTTCAGCGCCTTCTCGAAGGTCGGGCCGTCCTGAACCATCACGACCGCCGGCTTGATCAGGTCGAACAGGTACTTCAGCTTGACGTGATCGTGGCTCATCAAGGAGTAAGCCGGCGACACCGGTGCAGCCGGGACGCGCGCCTGCATCGCGGCCTGCGTCATCAGCGCATGCTCGATCGAATTGCCTGACAGGATCGTCACCGGACGTCCCTCGAGCTCGAGATCGAGCAGCGCCTGCGTCAGCGCATCCACGGTGCGCTTCGCTTCGCCATAGGAGACCTTGCGCCATTCGCGATTGGGTCCACCGCGCTGCGCGAGCCAGATGCGCTCAGGCGCCTCTCTGGCCCATTTTGCCAGCGAGGCCGGAAGATGTGTCTCGTAGGCCTGCAGCGGAATGCGCGACTTCAGAACCACCGTGCCGTCAGCGCGCCGCTCGACATCGATGTCTCGCGCAAGCCACTCAACCTTGCGAAAGGCGGGCTTTGCCATCACCGCCGCCGCGCTTCCACTCATTTTGCGTCTCCCGGAATTATTGTCCTTTGCGGATCTTCGTTGTTTCAGCGCTTGATATAGACAGGCTTTCGCTTCTCAAGGAAGGCCCTGATGCCTTCCGAAAATTCCTCAGAGCGGCTGCACAGGACCTGGTTGCGGTCCTCCATCGCGATCACAGCTTCCAACGATCCGGCATCGACGCTCATGTTGAGACATTCCTTCGACAGGCGCAGCCCGACCGGCGAAGCCGCCATCATCGCATCGACGTAAGGCTCGGCCGCTGCATCGAGCTTGTCCTCGTCGACGACCTCGGAGACGAGCCCCACCGCAAGCGCGCGCTCGGCGCCGATGAAGCGTCCGGTGAGGATCAATTCGGAGGCGACCGAGACGCCGACGAGCCGCGGCAGAAAGTAGCTGGTGCCGATATCGCAGCCACCGAGGCCGAGCTTGATGAAGGCGCAGTTCATCCGCGCCGATTTCGTCGCGAGGCGGATGTCGGACGCCAGCGCCAGCGCAAAGCCGCCGCCGGCCGCCGCGCCCTGCACCAGCGACAGGATCGGCTGCGGACAGCGCCGCATCAGCATGACGATGTCGGCGATGCGCCGCTGCGAGTCCAGCGACTCCGTGACGCCGGGCGGCTCCTGTTGCCCGGCGCGGCGCGACATCGCGGCTTTGAGATCGAGGCCTGCGCAGAAATTCTTGCCCGCACCCCGAAGCACGACGACGCGCGTGTCGCGGTTGCGCTGGAGGCCCTGGAAATAAACGTTGAGCGCATCGATCAGCGCGGGATCGAGCGCGTTGAGGCTGTCAGGACGATTGAGCGTCACCCGGTCGACGCCGTCGTCATGCTCGATCAGCAGCGGTTGGGACATGGGGCGCTCCTGCATCCGCTCTTTGGGTGGCGGTTATTGCGCCCTCTCCCCTTGCGGGAGAGGGCATGTACGTCGCTAGCCAAGAGTTCGCTTGGGTGAGGGGTCTGTCTCCGTGGATAGAAACCCCTCAACCGGCGCGCTACGCGCGCCACCTTCTCCCACAAGGGGAGAAGGAAGAGCCCTACCGCGGAGCCATACGAATGGCGCCGTCGAGGCGGATGGTCTCGCCGTTCAGCATCGCGTTCTCGACGATGTGCACGGCGAGCGCGCCGTATTCCTTGGCATCGCCAAGGCGCGAGGGATGCGGCACCTGGGCGCCCAGGCTCTTGCGAGCCTCCTCGTTCAGACCCATCAGCAGCGGCGTGAAGAACAGGCCGGGTGCGATGGTGTTGACGCGGATCTTCTGGCTGGCGAGGTCACGCGCGGCCGGCAGGGTCAGGCCGACCACGCCGCCCTTCGAGGCCGAATAGGCGATCTGGCCGATCTGGCCTTCGTAAGCGGCCACCGAAGCCGTGTTGATGATGACACCGCGCTCTTCACCAACAGGCTCGATCGTGACGAGCCGCTCGGCGAACAGCCGCAGGCAGTTGAAGGTGCCGATCAGGTTGACGTTGATGATGCGCGCGAACTTCTCCAGCGGATAGACTCCGTCGCGGCCGACGATGCGCTGCGAGCCGCCGATACCGGCGCAGTTCATCAGCACGCGGGCGACGCCATGCGCGGCTTCCGCCTTGGCGATCGCGGCCTTGATCTGCTCTTCGCTGGTGACGTCGGCGTGAAGCGCGATGCCCTTCACTTCAGCGGCAACCTTCTCGGCATTGTCCTTGTTCTGGTCAATCACGCCGATCCTGGCACCCTTGGCCGCCATGGCGCGGGCGGTCGCTTCACCGAGACCAGAGCCACCACCGGTGATGAGAACGGCTACGTCTTTCAATTCCATGACAGGCTACCTTTCCTCTGCCTTTTCCTTGGGCGTTTCTTCTCTAGACTTGCAAGTCGTCAACTTCACAAGTGATGGCCGGATTATCCGGCCGCGGCAGCTTCCTCGGCTTGCGTGAGGATGCCGCCGCAGATCAGCGTTTCCATGTGCTTGATGTATTGCCGGCAGACGTCATCGGTGACCGGACCGACGCCGGTCGCGCGAGACATCGCGTGCCGGCCGAAGAACAGGTGATCGCAGGCGCCGATCAGGCTGGTGTAGAACAGCACAGGATCGGTTTGGCGGAACTCGCCGCGGCTGACGCCTTCGGCGAGCAGGCGGCGATGAAAGTCGAGCAGCGGCGCGACGAAAAATTTTGAAACTTCGTCTGCAGAACCGGCGACACTCTCATGCAGAAGATAATGGATCAGACGGTTCATATAGGGGAACCGGTGATAGGCGCGGATGATGCCGGCGATATGCAGCTTCAGCTTCGCCGTCGACGTGATCTGCTGCGCCAGGAGATATTCGAGATTGGACATTTCCGTAGCAGCATCCCGCGCAAGCAGCGCCAGCAGCAGGCCGTCCTTGTTGCCGAAATGATATTTGACCAGCGCGGCGTTGGCGCCCGACTTCTGCGCGATGTCGGAGAGCGATATCTCGATCGACGAGCGTTCGATCATCAACTCGCTCGCGGCCACGAGCAATTTCTCTGCCGTGGAATTCTTTCCGCTGGGGAGCCTGCTCGGTACGCTGGTAGTCACGGAAATCCCTTGTTCTCGCCGCTTGAAGCGGGCCGCAGATAAGCCCAAGCAGCGCCTCCCCACAAGAGTTAATTGATCGATTGACTAAACGATATCCTGCCCCTTAAAACCCCGACAACCCAATTCAGAACAATCATGGGAGAGACCGAAATGGCCGAGGCTTATATCGTCGCCGCTGCGCGGACCGCGGGCGGGCGCAAGGGGGGCCGCCTCGCCGGCTGGCATCCGGCCGATCTCGCCGCGAAGGTGCTGGACGAGCTGGTCGATCGCACCAAGGTCGATCCCACGCTGGTCGAGGACGTGATCATGGGCTGCGTGATGCAGGTCGGTGAGCAGTCCAACAACGTCGCGCGCAACGCGATCATGGCATCGAAGCTGCCCGAGAGCGTGCCGGGCACCTCGATCGACCGCCAGTGCGGCTCCTCGCAGCAGGCCTTGCACTTCGCGGCACAGGCCGTGATGTCCGGGACCATGGACGTGGTGATCGCGGCCGGCGTGGAATCGATGACGCGCGTGCCGATGGGCCTGTCTTCGCAGCTCGCCGCCAAGAACGGCTTCGGCCATTACAAGAGCCCGGGCATCGAGGCGAGATATCCCAACATCGTGTTCAGCCAGTTCACCGGCGCGGAGATGATGGCGGAGAAGTACGGCCTGTCGAAGGACGATCTCGACGAATACTCCTACAACAGCCATCAGCGCGCGATCGCGGCGACCCAGGCCGGTCACTTCAAAAAGGAGATCGTGCCGCTCGAGATCGTCAGGGCCGACGGCAGCAAGGACACCCATCACATCGACGAAGGCATCCGCTTCGATGCCACGCTCGAAGGCATCAAGGGCGTCAAGCTGATCGCCGAGAACGGCAAGCTCACCGCGGCCAGCGCCAGCCAGATCTGCGACGGCGCCTCCGGCGTGATGGTCGTCAACGAGCGCGGCCTCAAGCAGCTCGGCGTCAAGCCGCTAGCACGCATCCATCACATGACCATGACCGGCGGCGACCCCGTCATCATGCTCGACGCGCCGCTGCACGCCACCAAGAAGGCGCTTGAGAAGGCCGGCATGAAGGTCGACGACATCGACCTGTTCGAGGTCAACGAGGCCTTCGCCTCGGTGCCGACCGGATGGCTCAAGACCACCGGTGCGGATCCGGCCCGCCTGAACGTCAACGGCGGCGCGATCGCGCTCGGCCATCCGCTCGGCGGCTCCGGCACCAAGCTGATGACGACGCTGCTCCACGCGCTGCATCAGCGCGGCAAGCGCTATGGCCTGCAGACCATGTGCGAAGGTGGCGGCATGGCCAACGTGACGATCGTCGAACGACTGTAAGAAGAAAAGCGAAGAACGCATGGCGAGTGGTGAGTGGTGATGGGGAGCGGCTTCCGCCCCTGTCGCCATTCACCGCTCGCCTCTTTTTTTGAGGAAACGCCATGACCCATCCGTCCATCCACGCCAAGAGCACGCCCGACAAGATCGCTTACCAGATGGCCGGGACCGGCAAGGCCATCACCTATCGCGAACTCGACGAGCTCTCGAACCAGGGCGCGCAGCTGTTCCGCTCGCTCGGGCTGAAGGCCGGAGACCACATCGCACTGCTGATGGAAAACCGGCTCGCGTTCATGGAGATCTGCTGGGCGGCGCAGCGCAGCGGGCTCTATTACACCGCGATCAGCCGCTATCTGAAGCAGGACGAGATCGACTACATCATCGGCGATTGCGGCGCCAAGGTCTTGATCACGACGCCGAAATGCGCCGACCAGGTCAAGGACCTGGTCAAGGGCAAGCCCGGCGAGCCGCTCTTCTACATGGTCGACGATCCGCTCCCCGGCTTCCGTTCCTACGACAAGGAAGCGGCCGCACAGCCGACCGCGCCGATCGCGGACGAGGTCGCGGGCTACGACATGCTGTATTCGTCGGGCACGACCGGTCGGCCGAAGGGCATCAAGAAAGCGTTCGAGGGAAACAAGATCGACGTGCCGAACGCGTTCCTGCGCGTTCTCTGCGCCGACATGTGCGGCATGAATGCCGAGAGCACGTATCTGTCGCCGGCGCCGCTCTATCACGCAGCTCCATTGCGCTTCAACATGATGGCGGTGGTGCTCGGTGGCACCTCCGTCATCATGGAGCATTTTGACGCCGAGGAATTCTTGAAGCTCGTCGAGAAATACAAGGTCACGCAATCGCAGCTCGTGCCGACCATGTTCGTGCGCATGCTGAAGCTGCCGGGCGATGTCCGCGCGAAATACAACGTCTCGACGCTGAAAGGCGCGATCCACGCCGCGGCGCCCTGCCCGGTCGACGTCAAGGCGAAGATGATCGAATGGTGGGGACTGATCCTGATCGAGTACTACGCAGGCTCGGAAGGCAACGGCGTCACCGTCTGCAATTCGCAGCAATGGCTGGAGCATCGCGGCAGCGTCGGCCGCGCCGTGGTCGGCAAGATCAAGATCCTGGACGAGAACGACGAGGAACAGCCGGCGGGCGAGATCGGCACGGTCTATTTCGCCGACGCGCCTGTTTTCACCTATCACAACGATCCCGAAAAAACGAAGAAGGCCTACAACGCCAAGGGCTGGTCGACGCTCGGCGATGTCGGCTATCTCGACAAGGACGGGTTTCTGTTCCTCACCGACCGCAAGTCCTACATGATCATCTCGGGCGGCGTGAACATCTATCCGCAGGAAGCAGAGGACGTGCTGATCACTCACCCCGAGATCGCCGACGTCGCGGTGTTCGGCGTGCCGAACGAGGAGATGGGTGAAGAGGTCAAGGCGGTCGTGCAGCCGCACGACATGAAGCGCGCCGGCAAAGCGCTCGAGGCCGATTTGATCGCCTATTGCAGGACCCGCCTCTCGGCGATCAAGTGCCCGCGCTCGATCGATTTCGAGGCGGAGCTGCCGCGCACACCGACGGGGAAGCTGGTGAAGCGGCATCTGCGAGACAAGTACTGGCCGAAGACGGCGGCGAAGATATAGGGTCACAATCGAACAGGCTGGGCGTGTGGTTCACCAGCGCGCCTTCGATCTCGAGCATCTTCAGTTTCGTCACCACGCCGCCATTCGCCGAGAAGCCGCCGGGCTTGTTGCCGGCGGCGAGCACGCGGTGGCAGGGCACGACGATCGGGCACGGATTGCGGCCGAGCGCCTGGCCGACGTCGCGCGAGAGCTGTACGCCGCCAAGCTGCTTGGCGATGTCGCCATAGGTGATGGTCTTCCCCGGCGGAATGGCACGGGCGATCTCGTAGACGCCGCGGTTGAACTCGGGCACGCCGTCGAGGTCGAGCGAGATATCGGTGAGGTCATCCGGCTCGCCCGCGAGCAGTTTCGTCATGCGGTCGATCGCCTGCTGTACCTCTGCCGTCGGCACGGCCTCGGTGGCATCTGCGTGGCGCTGGCTGATGCGGGTGCGGATCTTCGCTTCGCCGCCCATCGGGAGCTGCGTGCCGTTGATGCCGCGCGGACCCCAGGCGATGGCGCAGAGGCCGATCCTGGTATCGAACAGGGCAAAATGCTGGTCGGTCATGGCTTGGTTCCTGGACTAGCGTCTTCGCATGCCCCCGTTGTGATCTCGGTACAAATCTAGGCTTGGAAATAGTTGCGATCCACCCGGTTTCCGGGAATCTTGCACAGGAGTTCCGCACACCTTTCCACGAGCCCTGAATGCAAAGCCTCCACGTCCTTGGATACGACATGCCCTATCTCGACGTGGGCGAGGACAGAGGCCGGCCGCCGCTGGTCTGCGTGCATGGTTCGCTCAACGACTTCCGCGTCTGGGGCTGCGTGCTCGGGCCGCTGACGCAACGGCACCGGATGATCGTCGTCAGCTTGCGGCACTTCTTCCCTGCACGATGGGACGGCGTCGGCAATACCTATTCGATCGCCCAGCATGTCAGCGACGTCATCGCTTTCATCGAGAAGCTCGACCTGGGTCCGGTCGACCTGATGGGCCATTCCCGCGGCGGGCACATCTGCTTCCGCGTGGCGCAGCAGCGGCCCGATCTGCTGCGGCGGCTGGTGCTGGCGGAGCCGGGCGGCGAACTGGACGCGAGCCTCGACCCTGACTATTCCGGCGGCCCCTCGCCGCTGCTGGCGCGGTTCACAGCCTCGGCCGGCAAGATTGCAGCCGGCGATGTCGATGGCGGCCTCGCGGTCTTCGTCGACACCCTGGAGGGCGCCGGCACCTGGCCGCGGCTGCCGGCGATGGTGAAGCAGAACCTGCGCGACAACGCCTATACGCTGATCGGCCAGGTCCGCGACAATCGTCCGCCATTCTCGAAAGCGGATGCGGAATCCATCAAGATGCCGACGCTGTTCATCCTGGGCGCGCGGACCAAGGGCCTGCTGCCGAAGGTGCTGCATGCGCTCGCCGCGCATGTGCCCTATTCCAAGACGGCGATCATCCCGAACGCGACGCATCCGATGTTCGAGCAGGCGCCGCAAAAATACTCCGAAGTGGTCCTGGACTTCCTGGCGAGCTGATCATGCAGAGCTTTCGCGTCAACGGTTACGACATGGCCTATCTCGAACTCGGCGAGGGCCATCCGCTGGTCTGCGTGCACGGCACGCTCGGTGATTTCCGCACCTGGTATTCGGTGCTCGGCCCGCTGTCGAAGAGCCATCGCGTCATCGCGGTCAGCCTGCGGCACTTCTTTCCTGAGCACTGGGATGCCGTCGGCGACGACTACAAGATGGCACAGCATGTCGCCGACACGATCGCCTTCATCGAGCAGGTCGAGCCCGGCCCCGTCGACCTGATGGGGCATTCGCGCGGCGGGCACATCGCGTTTCGCGTCGCGCAGGCACGCCCTGACCTGCTGCGAAAGCTCGTGCTGGCCGAGCCGGGCGGCGACCTCGACGCCAGCCTGCCGCTGCCCGAAGGCACGCCCGCGCATCCGCCGCTGGCCGCGAAGACGATACGCTCGGTCGAGATGATCCGCGCCGGCGACATCGAGGGCGCGTTGCAGAACTTCTACGAAGGCATCGAAGGCGACGGCTCCTGGCGGCGCGTACCGGCAGCCGCCAAGCAGCAGCTGCGCGACAACACGCTCACCTTCCTCGGCCAGATCAACGAGCAGCGCCGGCCCTACACGCTTGCAGACGCGCAGGCGATCAGGACGCCGACGCTGCTGATCGGCGGCGGCGCCACCACCGGCAGCCTGTCGGTACTGTGGCGCGTGCTGGCCGCGCACATCGCGGGCGCGCAGACGGCGGTGATTCCGAACGCCGGGCACTGGATGTTCGAACAGGCGCCGCTGGAGTTCGGCGAGGTCGTAAGCAGGTTCCTGGCGGAGTAGAGGCCGGTACGCCTCACAACGCGAAAACAACCCCATGCACAGTAGACGGCCTCAATAAAATCAAGAGCTTACCTCGCCAAAAGCGAGGATATTGACGGCCCCCCCTTACCGGTCTATTTTAGAATACGGAATTCCGTATTCCTATTCGGAGCTACCCGGCGTGATTCCTCTCGACCCGCTGCCGAACCTGATCGACCAGGTCTATGCCCGGATCCTGGAGGCGATCTCCGATCGCACGCTGCAGCCGGGCCAGCGCATCCGGCAGAACGAGCTTGCCGACAAGCTTGGCGTGTCGCGCCAGCCGGTGTCGCATGCGCTGCATCTGTTGCATCGCCAGGGCCTCGTCGCCGAGAGCGGCAAGCGCGGCTTTGAAGTCACCCAGCTCGATCCCGCGCGCATTCGCCAGCTCTATGAGGTGCGCGGCGCCATCGATGCGCTCGCAGCGCGGCTTGCGGCTCGGCGCACTGCAACCGACGCCGCGGGACGCGCGCGGCTGGAGACGGCGCTCGCCGCCGGACGTCGCATCGATCGGAAGACTCCGCTTGCCGAGCTGATCGCGCTCGACGTCGAGTTTCACCGCGCCATCTACCAGCTCGCCGGCAATCCCGTGATCGAGGAAACGATCACGCCGCAATGGCCGCATATGCGCCGCTCGATGGCGACCGTGCTGTCCGAGCTCGATTATCGCGGCAGCGCCTGGGCGGAGCACGCCGACATCGCAAAGCACATTCTTGCAGGCGACGTCGACGCCGCCGAACGCGCGGCACTGGCGCATGCGCAGACGGCGGGACGGATGACCGAGGAGAGATTGAGGGCGACGGACGAGGTGGCGGCGTAGCCAAGGGCGCGCCAGCCACGACGAGAAAAACAAAATGAGCCAAGGAGGACGACCCATGAAACTGTCTCAGGAGCAATTGGAGTTCTTCCATCGCGAGGGCTGGCTGTTCCTCCCGGAGTTGTTTACCCAAGAAGAGGTCGATTTCCTCGCGCGCGAGGCGGTCGGCATTTACGATGCCAACCGGCCGGAGGTCTGGCGCGAGAAGAGCGGCGCGCCGCGCACGGCCTTTGCCGCGCATCTCTATAGCGAGGCCTTCGGCGTGCTCGGCGCACATCCGCGCATGATCGAGCCGGTCGAACAGGTCTTCGGCGAGCCCGTCTACATGCACCAGTTCAAGATCAACGCGAAATCGGCCTTCACCGGCGACGTCTGGCAGTGGCACCAGGATTACGGCACCTGGAAGCGCGACGACGGCATGCCGGAGCCGCGCGCGATGAACATCGCGATCTTCCTCGACGAGGTGATGCCGATCAACGGCCCCCTCATGCTGGTGCCGCGCAGCCAGAATGCCGGCGATCTCCAGGCTTCGCACGACCTCTCGACAACGTCCTATCCGCTGTGGACGCTGGACGAGGACACCGTGACGCGTCTCGTCAAGCAGGGCGGCATCGTCGCACCGACCGGCAAGCCTGGCGGCATGCTGATGTTCCACGGCAATCTCGTGCACGGCTCGGCCGGCAACATCACGCCCTATCCGCGCAAGATCGTGTACCTGACGCTGAACGCGGTCTCGAACTACATCCGCACCCCGACAAGGCCCGAATACATCGCCCATCGCGATTTTACGCCGATCAAGACGGTGGACGATGATGCGCTGGTACGGCTTGCGCGGGCGCCGCGGCAGGCTGCGGAGTAAAATCGCCGCCACGGGCGAGAGCCACCTCTCCCATTGGGAGAGGTGGACCGAGCGCAAGCCGCACTGGAAACGCTTGATATCGAGATTTCCCCATGAACCTCTTCCGCATCCTCCAGGCCCGGGCATCCGCCGGAATGCCTGTCCGCGTCGCACTGATCGGCGCCGGCAAATTCGGCTCGATGTTTCTGGCGCAGGTGCCGCATACGCCGGGGCTCGAGGTGCCGATCATCGTCGACATCGACCGCGACCGCGCGCGCGAGGCCTGCCGCACCGTCGGCTGGAGCGCCGAGCGGATTGCGGCCACCGTCTTCACCGATGACGGCGCGCGCGCCATCGCCGGCGGCGCGATGGATGTCGTGGTCGAGGCGACCGGCAATCCCGCCGTCGGCATCCGCCACGCGCGCGCGGCGATCGCGGCCGGCAAGCATGTCGTGATGGTCAATGTCGAAGCCGACGTGCTGGCAGGCCCCCTGCTCGCCGAGGAGGCACGCAAGGCGGGCGTGGTCTACTCGCTCGCCTATGGCGACCAGCCGGCACTGACAGCGGAGATGGTCGACTGGGCGCGCGCCACCGGTTTTCGCGTCATCGCCGCCGGCAAAGGCACGAAATATCTGCCTGCCTATCACGACGTGACGCCCGACGGCGTCTGGCAGCATTATGGCCTGACGGCCGGCGAAGCGCAGTCGGCCGGCATGAATCCGCAGATGTTCAACTCCTTCCTCGACGGCACCAAATCGGCGATCGAGATGGCTGCGATTGCGAATGCCTGCGGGCTCGACGTGCCCACGGAGGGACTTCTGTTTCCGCCCTGCGGGGTCGACGACCTGCCGCACATCATGCGGCCGCGATCGCGCGGCGGCGTGCTGGAGCGGCCGGGCGTGGTGGAAGTGGTCTCCTCACTGGAGCGCGACGGCCGGCCGGTGTTTCGCGATTTGCGCTGGGGCGTCTATGTCGTGCTGGAGGCGCCGAATGACTATGCGGCGGATTGCTTCAAGCAGTACGGCCTCAAGACCGACGCCAGCGGACGGTTTGCCGCGATGTACAAGCCCTATCATCTGATCGGGCTCGAGCTGAACATTTCTGTGCTGTCGGCCGCACTGCGCGGCGAGCCGACCGGGCAACCTTTCGGCTTCCGCGGCGACGTCGCCTCCGTGGCCAAGCGAGACTTGCGCGCCGGGGAGATGCTGGACGGCGAAGGCGGCTACACGGTGTGGGGCAAGCTGGTGCCGGCGGCTGCGAGCCTGAAGGCAGGCGCCCTGCCGATCGGTCTCGCGCATCGCCTCAAGCTGAAGCACGACGTCCCCCATGGCGAGATCGTGCGCTGGAGCGACGTCGAATTCGACGCCAACGACGAGACGGTCAAGACCAGGAAGGCGATGGAGGCGGCGTTCACGAAGCAAGGTTAGAGCGTGCGTGCATTCACACGACGTCGACAGCCGCGGGCCGGCGGCGGATCGTGCCTCCGTCACCCGATTGAACAGAGCTTCCGCAACGCTTCGGTATCTTGCGACCTGCCGTGGACCGTCAAGCCCGGCGATGCCGTTTGCTGGTCGACTTGATCGGGGACGTTTGATCCTGATCAAGGTGCCCTGAGGGGCCGGTGACAGATTTCTCTCGCAAAGCAAGATCTGTTGGATCGAGCCAATTTCGATCTCCTCGCCTGCATTCCGATTGAAGACATGGCGCGCGCCGGCATCGGCGTCGTCACTCAGACGGGCCAGCAAGAATTGAAACGAGCAGTAGCGGACATTTCCAGGAACGAGTTCATGAGCAGCAAGCGTTTGTCTCTCGTTGTCGGCTTGGCAGCGGCGATGACCGCCTCCGGTGCCTCGGCGCAGTCGATCAACCTCACCGGCGTGTACAAGTGCATTCAGATGTGCCGAGGGGGCCTGGCGGCCTATGTCACCCAGAACGGGACTGAACTGAATCTGTTGACCGAAGCCGGCGTGCCATCTCGGGCCTGGCCCGATTGGTATTCTCCGGCCAACCGGATTTGGGTCGATGCGTTCAATCAGAGCGCCGTCTACTCGCCGGACGGAATGCTGATCCAGTTCGACAACGGCACGATCTGGCAGCGGGACTTGCCTCCGCCTCCGCCTGTCCCCCGCCGACGTTGACGCGCCGGCTTTCGGTCGAGTGGCTGCGAACGCGCTCAGGTCGGCTAAGGGGGGACGGCACCGCGGTTCGTCTGTCAGCCTCCGGGTCCGTCCTTCATGATGTAGCCCATCAGGTCGTCCACGTTGTGCTCCAGGTCCCGGATGATGTTCTTGACGACGTCTCCGATCGAGATCACGCCCACCACCTTGCCCGCGTCCAGCACGGGCAGATGGCGAAAACTGCGCTGAGCCATCATTGCCATGCAGCCATCCAGCCGATCGTCCGGCTTGACCGTCACCGGGTTGCCAGTCATCGCCTGGCCCACCGGCGTCTGCGTCGCATCGAGCCCGGGCAGCAGCACTTTGATGGCGCAGTCACCCTGGGTCACGATACCGACAAGCACGTCGTCGTCGATGACCAGCACCGACCGGACCCGGTTGTCGCGCATCTTGCGCAAGGCTTCGACGACCATGTCGTCGGAACGAACATGGATCAGGGCGCCACGCTTCTGGGCCAGAGCGCTTTTGACTGTGCTCATCGGTTTCCTCTCGCGGGCCCCGTCCGGCCTGCCTTGATGGTCAGCATCGAGGATAGTCGAAATATCTTGTCTCGTCAGCACCGCGCCGATGTCGCCGGCGAGACCTGCCACCGATCCCGACAGCGGGGTTTCGCCTCGCACTGGCAGGGGCGCAAGGGCTGCTATCGGTCACAAGCTGCCCTCGGTCAGTGCTATATGTCAGAGCCGATTGATCCGCAGGGCTGGAAGGTTTGGAGCGAGCGTCCGCGCAAGCATCCTTCATGCTTTTGGGCATAAGCAAGTACGCCCATGAAAATCAAAGCCATGACGACAAATCCGGCTATGACATTCTGCACCATGACTGCCACTCCACGTGGTTAGCGCGCTACGAAGTAAGCGACCGCGCGGCCAAAGATAAACCCAGTCCTGAATTAAGAGCAAGACAGGTTGGCTCCGGCTGGAGCAAACTTCCGCTTCGGGTCATAGGTCGGTCGGTTGCTTTCGGTCTACCCCACTGAGCCGACAACTGATGACGCCGCCCGAACTTCGCATTCGGGCCATGAGCGGGCATTTGAGCCAAGATGGGCGGCGTTCGTCGTTCGCGTGCCGCTCTAGCGCTCTTCAATTCCCCACCGGATTGTGGCCCACACTCTTTCGTGCACGAGATAGGCGAGCGACGTGTAGATGTTGCTAATGATCATGAAGCCAACGGCAGCATGTACCGCTCCAGTCAGTACGTAGATCGTCAGAAAATCCAAAGTCATAACTACAACGCGGTAGGTTATTGCTTTCGCCAAAGAGCGACGGGGACTTACGTTGCGCATGCACCCTCTCCCCTTTCATCGCGAAAGTCAGTGGCGTTTTTCTCGGAGGGAATGCTAGTTGAACACCTGCACGGGCACCAGCATCGCCGGCTGCGTTGGGTCACGAGCCGCATTGCTTGCGGTGACCAAATCAAGTCGGCTCTGCGTCCGACTGAATAGCAAGACCTTCTACATTTATCGCGATGGTGCAGAAGCAAACCTTCAGCCCTGCCCACCCGTCGGCGGGTCTATATCTTTGCTGTGAGATGCGTACGACCCCTTCGGGCTCTTATCCATGGCGTGAATGGCCACGGTGTCGCTGCCGTCGTGCCCGGGCTTCGCTGCGCACTCAGAGGTTTTGGCCGCAGAGACCGTGAAATGACTCGCCGAGTTAGCATCCCAATGAGCTACCGGGCTTAACATCTGGCGCCCTGAAGCGGTTTGCGCTTCCGAGAGATGAGCCTCGGACAGATAAAGGTGAGTCTTCGGCAGCAGAAGAATAATTCCAAGAGCGATGAGCTTTAATGGCAATCGCATGCTGGCCTCCACTCCTTGATGACCGATAGCAGGAGATGAAGCGTCAAAAAATTCAGGTCAGTATCTTAAGGGGATGTACGCAGGAGGTGGCCCATGCGTCCCGCGCCGAGGTCGCCTATCGGTCAAAGGCAGCCCTTGGCGTCACCACTCGGCTGTCCGCTCAGCCCTTGGAAGCGGACGCTGCGAGGCCAAGAGCGGAAGTCAGCCACGGGCCAAAGGCGGACTTGTTCCCGCAGCAATTACTCAATCACCTCGTCGGCGCGGGCGAGAAGGTCTGTCGGCACGGTCACGCCGAGGGCCTTTGCTGTCTTGAGATTGGCTGCCAACCAGAATTCCGTTGGAAATTCGATGGGCAGGTCACCGCAACGAACACCCCTGAGGATTTTGTCCACAAAATAGCCGAGGCGACGATAACACCAGCGCAAATCAACTCCGTAGCTGACAAGGCCGCCGTGAATAACGTGCTCGCGGTATCCGAAGACGGTCGGCAGCCGCTTTTCAAGGGCAATGGCGCCGATCTGCTCGGACCGGACAAGGAGCAGATTGGTCTGAAGGACAACGACAACATCGACTTTTTCGTTCGCCAGTGTCGCGAGTGCACCCGGAATATCATTCGGCGTGTTAGCATCGGCTTCAATCACGCTGAGGCTCATAGCTTGGCAAGCAGCCTTCAAGTCCGCCACTTGAGGTGGGCCCTTGGGATCGTTCATGTTGGTGAGCAGTCCAACGCGCCGTACCGTCGGCACGATTTCTCGCGCAAGTTCAATTTGCTTGGTCGGCAATCCCGCGATATAGGGCTCAATTCCGGTTACGTTTCCTCCCGGGCGAGCTTCGCTGGCAATCAAGCCGAGATGAACCGCGTCCGCGAGCGCGCCACAGACAATCGGTATCGTCGATGTCGCCTTTCGGGCCTCGACCGCTTGCAACGTCGCTGGCGCGACGATGATATTGGGTTTGACCAGAGCGACCATTTCTTCCATGGTTGCTACTCGGTCAGTAAACATGTCAGTTCGCCGAATGATATCAACGTCTCGACCTTGCTCGTAACCAAACTCCGAGAGACCTTTGACAAAATTGCCGAACACTAGGTCCAATATAAATTGAGGCACGTTTAAGCCTGCGGGTGTACCTGCGGGCGGGGCTCCCGCCCACGCGATGATCGGACGTTTCGGCGCAGACTGCGCGTTTGAGCCTTGACCAAACAGTGTTGATGCGGCTGCGCCGATAAGGCCGAAACGTCCGATGAACTCCCGCCGTCGCATATGTCCCTCCTCAAGGACCACGCCTATGGGAAACAAAAATTACTACGTTCCCGCCCCTTGGTGACAGACCATTGAAAAGCATACTTGACGGCGTGTCGGGCCGCTTTGGGTCAAAACCGGCCCATGTCGCAATGCCTGAAGGAAGTCAGCTAAGGGCCACACGGACCTTTCCAGGGCCGATCCGGACTTCGCTCAGGCCAAAGGCGAAGTGTCAGGTTATCAGTGATCGTTGGTCGATTTGCGCGCCCAACGCTTCGGTCAGGAAGGCGCACTGCCGCGCGCTAGCTTCCTCGAAAATCTCGCTTGGATGGTACAACAAGCCGAAATGGCCGCCATCGATGTCAGCCCACTGCTTACGGCAGCGCATGAGCCCAAATACGGCCCTCGTTACGTCGGGATTACAGTGAGTCATCTCGTCATTGCGACCGGCCATGAGCAGGGTCGGCCCGCGAATGAACTGCGCCGCCAGATAGGCGCTGAACGGAACCACCGTGGGTGGAATGACGCGAATGGCACGGTTCTCCCACAATGTGCCATGCCGGCCGCCGTAATCGATGAACCAGCGGTAAGCTTGGATCGGCTTCAGCAGCGAGGGCGCGCCGATTTGATCGGCCGACACGACCGGCAGTGGCCCGGTCGTGGTTTCAGGCGTGCCGGTGATGTCGCCGTCGTCGAAGATCGTTTGCATTGTCTGGAAATGCCACTCGTCCGGCGCGAGCTTGGGCATTTCCATGCCGCAGGCCGGACATTGCGCCGCGACCGCCGCATATCGCGGGTCGAGCGCGCCGACCGCAAGCGCAATCATGCCAGAATAACTATCGCCCCAAGCCGCGATTCTCTCCGAATGGACGTCGGCGCGCGTGAGCAGATAGTTCATGGCGTCGCGATAGCCGCGCGCCTGGAGCCACGGGTTGATCAGCTGCCGGGGCTCGCCGCTGCTGAGCCCGAAATTGCGGTGGTCGTAGAGCAGCACAGCGAGGCCGGCGCGACAGAATACCTCGGCATAGCGATCGAGACACATGGTGATGGTGGCTGTGGTGCCATGCGTCATGACCACGGTCGGCCAAGGCGCCACCTGCGCAGGGCGATAGAAGCGCCCGCGCAATGTCGCGCCCTCGGAAGGAAACTCCACGACCTCAAACATCGTGCCCTTACCGGCTGATGCCCAGAGACGGATACTAGTGCGTCGACACCGGCGTGGCTACTGTCAGACTATGTGCCATGTCCGAGATGGGTCACAAGCGGCCGTCGAAGCGAGCACGGTCCCACGTCTGCTCTACCGGCAATAACGTATCGCTCCGGCGAGGACCGCCTTGCGCGGTTTGATGGAGGATGAAGACATAGGCGTATGACTGACC
>NZ_JAUIZJ010000029.1:0-72968 GCF_030435535.1 Bradyrhizobium sp. WYCCWR 13022 | reverse complement strand
CGTGGGTGCCGGCCGGCACCCGGCCTTCCCTGCGCCCTTTGTTTTGAGGGCGTGACGCGAACAGCAAAACTCGGGCGGATTGCGCCGCGAGGAGGCGAAGCTGTGTCTGCTGAACGAAGTTGCGGAGATGAATAATCCAAGGGTGCCTCGTGCCGTGGACGCTGCGCAGCACAAAGCAATGCGCTGCTGTGCCGGGGCCCATCTCGCCGCATGCCGTGCCACTTTCTGGGGCCTGGCTCTGCGCCGCAACGCTTGCGCGTCGCAGCGCGTCCGGGACACGAGCCCCCGCGACATCCCCACGATTGTGGCGAGATCGCATCGGCTCGACAAAAAAAATCCTCTGTCGACGGTTGTGCGCCGCATCTTGATGAATCAACCTCGGTTGGTTCATAAGCGGCGTCCCGCGGCCGGATTTCGGTTTGCGTCGCGTGCTTGGATATAGAGGAAATCTCGCGTGGCAAATATCAACCAGAAAATTGCGCAGGAGCTTGGGGTACGGGCGGAGCAGGTCGAGGCCGCGGTGACGCTGCTCGACGGCGGCGCCACGGTTCCCTTCATCGCCCGCTACCGCAAGGAAGCGACCGGTGCGCTCGACGACGCGCAATTGCGCACCCTGGAGGAGCGCCTGGTGTACCTGCGCGAGCTCGAAGACCGCCGCAAGGCGATCCTCGAATCAGTCCGCGAACAGGGCAAGCTCGATGCCGCGCTGGAGGCCTCAATTCTCGCCGCCGACAGCAAGGCACGCCTCGAAGACATCTATCTGCCGTTCAAGCCGAAGCGACGCACCAAGGCGGAGATTGCCAAGGAAGCCGGCCTCGAGCCGCTCGCCAATCAGCTCATGGCAGAGCCCGGCAACGATCCCAAGGTCGTTGCCGAAGGTTTCATCAATGCCGAGAAGGGCGTCGCGGATGCCGCGGCCGCGCTCGACGGCGCCCGCGCCATTCTGGTCGAGCGCTTCGACGAAGACGCCGACCTGATCGGCGCGCTCCGCGAGGACATGTGGACCAATGCGCGCATGGCCTCCAAGGTGCGCGACGGCAAGAAGACCGAGGGCGAGAAGTTCGCCGACTATTTCGACTTCTCCGAGCCGCTGACCAAGCTGCCGTCGCATAGAATTTTGGCGATGTTCCGCGGCGAAAAGGAAGAGATCCTCGATCTGCAGATTCAGGCCGAGGAGGCGCCGCCCGCCGGCGTACCCGGCGCCTATGAACTCAAGATCATGAAGCGGTTCGGCATTGCCGACCTCAAGCGCGCCGGCGATCGCTGGCTGATCGACACCGTGCGCTGGGCCTGGCGCACCAAGATCCAGGTGCATCTCAACATCGACCTGCGCATGCGGCTGTGGAACGCGGCCGAGACCGAGGCCGTGCGCGTGTTCGCCTCGAACCTGCGCGACCTGCTGCTGGCCGCGCCCGCCGGCACCCGCGCCACCATGGGTCTCGATCCCGGCTACCGCACCGGCGTCAAGGTCGCCGTCACCGATGCAACCGGCAAGGTGGTCGATACCGCCGTGATCTATCCGCACGAGCCGCAGCGGCAGTGGAACGAGGCGCTCGCCATCCTCGGCAAGCTCGCGATCAAGCATCGCGTCGAGCTGATCGCGATCGGCAACGGCACCGCCTCGCGCGAGACCGACAAGCTCGCGGGCGATCTCGTCAAGGGCCTCGCCGAGCTGAAGATGTCCAAGATCGTGGTGTCGGAAGCCGGCGCGTCGGTCTATTCGGCCTCGGCCTTCGCCTCGGAGGAACTGCCCGGTCTCGACGTCACCCTGCGCGGCGCGGTCTCGATCGCGCGGCGCCTGCAGGATCCGCTCGCCGAGCTCGTCAAGATCGAGCCCAAGGCGATCGGCGTCGGCCAGTATCAGCACGACCTCGGCCAGGCCAAGCTCGCCAAATCGCTCGATGCCGTGGTCGAAGATTGCGTGAACGCCGTCGGCGTCGACGTCAACACCGCCTCCGCGCCGTTGCTGGCGCGCGTGTCGGGCGTCGGCTCGGGCCTCGCCCAGAGCATCGTCGCGCATCGCGACGCCAACGGCCCGTTCAAGTCGCGCAAGGCGCTGAAGGACGTGCCGCGCCTGGGTCCGAAGGCGTTCGAGCAATGCGCCGGCTTCCTGCGCATCCTCGGCGGCGAAGACCCGCTCGATGCCTCCGGCGTGCATCCGGAAGCCTATCCGGTGGTGCGCCGGATTCTCGAAGCGACCAAGAGCGACATCAAGGCGCTGATCGGCAGCAGCGAGCTCGTGCGCACGCTCAAGCCGAAGGACTTCGTCGACGAGACCTTTGGTCTGCCCACCGTCACCGACATTTTGAAGGAATTGGAAAAGCCCGGCCGCGACCCGCGTCCGGCGTTCAAGGCCGCGGTGTTCAAGGAGGGCGTCGAGGAGATCAAGCATCTCCAGAAGGGCATGATCCTCGAGGGCACCGTGACCAACGTCGCCGCCTTCGGTGCCTTCGTCGACATCGGCGTGCACCAGGACGGCCTCGTGCACATCTCGGCGATGTCGAAGAACTTCATCAAGGATCCACGCGAGGTCGTGAAGCCCGGCGACATCGTCAAGGTCAAGGTGCTGGACTTCGAGGTCGCCCGCAAGCGCATCTCGCTGACGCTCCGCCTCGACGACGAGGTCGGCGCCAAGAAGGACGCCCCCGGCATGCAGCGCGACAACAGCGCACGCAGTCCGGCCCGCATGACCTCCTCGGCCCCGCGCAAGCAGGAGCCATCCGGCGGTGGCGGCGCGCTGGCCGAAGCGATGCGCCGGGCTGCGGAGAAGAACAACGGGAAACGGGCGTAACAAGCCGAGTAGCGCATAGAGGGCGAGCTCCATCCGCCCGTCATTGCGAGCGTAGCGAAGCAATCCAGGCTGCCACCGCGGAAAGACTCTGGGTTGCTTCCCCGCGAGAGCTCTCCGCAGTGAAGGGGAGAGATCGTCGCTCCCCGCTCAGAGCTCGATCACGCCGCGGCGCGCCGCATGCGCGACCGCATCGGTGCGGCCGGTCGCATCCAGCTTGTCGAGCAGCGAGCCGACGTGGAATTTCACGGTGTGCACGGAGATGTTGAGCTGGCGCGCGATCATCTTGTTGGAGGCGCCTTCCGCCATCAGCGCCAGCACGTCGAGCTCGCGCTGCGTCAGCGCGATGTCATCGGGCATGACGCGGGGGTCGCGCGCGACGATGGTCGCATTCGCGCGCTCGCCGGGCGAGGCAAGGCGAAGCCCCGCGACGCTGCCGAGCAGGGTCGCAAGGCGGTCGGCCAGCGCGGGATCGTCGATCTCCAGCGACAGCACGATCTCGGGCGCGGTGTCCGCGCTCACGTCTCGGGCCTCTCGCCGATCGTGACCCTGAAGCGCGCTGGTTCACCGCCACGGCGGACCGCGACGTCGATTACCCGGCCGACGCTGGCAGGTCCCAGGGTGCGCAACAGTGCGCGCACGCCGGACAGCTTCTGGTCGTTGACTGCCACGATCACATCGCCCTGGCGGATGCCGGCCGCGGCAGCGGGGCCTGCCTTGTCGACATTCATCACCATCGCGCCGACGCCGTCGTCGAGCCGCAGCGGCTGGAGGCCGAGCCCGAGATAGCCGCGGGCGATGCGGCCCCGCGTTTCGAGTTGTGCCGCGACGCGCTCGATCGTTGCGGTTGGGATCACCAGAACGCGGCGCGGCCCGAGCACCGCCATGCCGAAAGCCTCGCCTGAAGCATCGACGGCGAGGCCGCCCTCCTGGTTCGGACGCAGGCGAACATCGAGTTCGATCCGTGCGTCGATCTCGCCGCCGCGCAAGGAGCGCCAGCCAGTGCCGGAGACCGAGACCATCCCGAGCGCCGCACTCGGCGTGTCTCTGTTGGTGGCGACCACGACAGAGAGCGCGCCGAGGGCGGGGACTGTCGTGGCCAGCTTGACCGGGGTGATGCTGGTGTCGGCGCGCAGCAGCGCGATATCGGTGGTGTGGTCGCGGCCGACGATCGCGGCGGTGGCCGTGCTGCCGTCGGCAAGGACGATTCCGACCTCGCCTTCGTCGGCCAGCGCCTCGTCGGCGGTGACGATCAGGCCGGGCTTCCAGACGAAGCCGGTCGAGCGGGAGCGATGCGAATGCACTGACACGACGGATGGCGCGATGCGCGCGACGACGTCTGCGAGCGCTGACGACAGCGAGGCGAGAGGGGTGAGGTCAGTCATGGAAGGCTCCTGTAAGCTGCCTCCAATCTGGGATGTCACGGCGGTCAGCGAAACTGGCCGGGTGGCCAGTCGTCCCCAAAGCCGCGGCCGACGAACATGTGATTGGAGCCGCTCACGGGAACGTGTAGCAATCCCCACATCCGACGGCCTCAAACGATTTGCAGCGAGCCCCGACCGATGACCATCGACCTCACCCGCCGCACCCTGCTTCAACTCGCCGGGGCCAGCTCGCTCGCGATGGCCGCGGCGGCTGCCGCGCGCGCCGAGGGCGTTCCGCAAGGCGGCGGGCCGACCTATGCCAGCCGCACGCCGATGCGGGTCGGCATGGTGACGCTGCGAGTGAGGAATCTCGGCAAGGTCGCCGACTATTACCGCGACGTGATCGGCCTCACCGTGATGGCGCGTTCGGCGAGCGCCGCGAAACTCGGCACGGCAGGTATCACGCTGCTGGCGCTGGAGGCCCGTCCCGACGCTGAGATCGAGCCGCGCAACGCCGCCGGCCTCTATCACACCGCGTTCCTGATGCCGACGCGCAAGGACCTCGCGCGCTGGCTGGTCCACGCCGCCTCGCACCGCGTGCCGCTGTCGGGCTTTGCCGATCATCTCGTCAGCGAGTCCGTCTATCTCGACGACCCCGAAGGCAACGGCATCGAAGTCTATGCCGACCGCGATCCCTCGCAATGGCAGTGGAGCGAGGGCAGCGTGAAGATGGCGACCGACGAGCTCGACATCCCAGACTTGCTGTCGCTGACCAACACGCGCGTCAGCGACTATGCCAGGGCGCCGGACGGACTACGCGTCGGCCACATGCATTTGCGTGTCGGCGATCTCGCGCAGGCGCAGAATTTTTACCACGGCGCTGTCGGCCTCGACCCGACCCGCAGCCGCAACGGCGCCGCCTTCCTGTCGTCGGGGCGCTATCATCACCATCTCGGCATGAACGTCTGGCAGAGCCAGGGCGCCGGCCAGCGCGACGATGCCGCGACAGGGCTCGCCTGGTTCTCGCTGGTGACTGAGAAGCGGGACATCCTCGCCGCGCAGGAGGAGCGCCTGCGCGAGGGCGGCGCGCAGATGGCGCAGCTGCCTGACGGCGTCGAGGCGGTCGATCCCTGGGGCACGCGGGTGCGGCTGCTCAAGGTGTAAGCGGCCCGCGCGTTCGCTTGCTGGCAATAGGAGCCCATGGTAGCACGCCATGGATCGCGCGCCTGCCCGACCGAACTCGGCTCCCCCGGACTTCATTCCCGACATGACAGAATTTCGCGGCGTCTTTCCCTATCTCGTCTCGCCCGTCGATGCTGACGGCACCGTGCGTACCAACGTGCTTGCAGCGCTCTGCGACGATCTGATCGGCGCCGGCGTGCACGGGCTGACGCCGCTCGGTTCGACCGGCGAGTTCGCCTATCTCAATGCCGCCCAGCGCCTGGCCGTGGTGCGGACCACGATCGAGGCTGCGAAGGGGCGGGTACCCGTGGTGGCGGGCGTTGCGTCGACCTCGACGGCGGACGCGGTGGCGCAGGCGCAGGCCTGCCAGAAGCTCGGTGCCGACGGCATTCTGGCGATCCTGGAGGCCTACTTCCCGCTCAATGATGCCCAGATCGAATCCTATTTCCGCAGCATCGCGGATGCCGTGGACATTCCCGTCGTCCTCTACACCAATCCGCAATTCCAGCGCTCGGATCTGACTCTCGACGTCATCGCGCGCCTCGCCGAGCATCCGCGCATCGGCTACATCAAGGACGCCTCGACCAACACCGGGCGGCTGCTTTCGATCATGAATCGCTGCGGCGATTCCTTGCGCGTGTTCTCGGCCTCCGCCCATATCCCGGCCGCGGTGATGCTGATCGGCGGCCTTGGCTGGATGGCGGGACCGGCCTGCATCATCCCGCGCCAGAGCGTTAAGCTCTACGATCTCTGCCAGGCCGGCCGTTGGGACGAGGCCATGGCGCTCCAGCGCAAGCTGTGGCGCATCAACGAGGCCTTCGCCCGCTTCAACCTCGCGGCCTGCATCAAGGCCGGCCTCGCGATCCAGGGCTATGACGTCGGCGATCCCGTTCCGCCGCAGGCCGCGTTGACGGCCGATGCGCGCAAGGTGGTGGAAGCTGCGCTCAAAGAGCTCGGCTAAGCGCTCTCGTTATGCCGAAAGCGCGGCATTTCCGCCCAAAACCGCGGCTGGTCTCGCCTGTCTCGATCCGCTAAAAGGCGCCCGCACTTTGAGGCTTAGAGGACCTAAGGAATGAACATTCTTCCCGGCAATTTGCGTTTCGGAGCGGGTCGGCCCGTCAAGCGTTTGGAAGACCAGCGGCTGCTCACCGGGAAGGGGCAATTCATCGACGACAAGCCGGAGGATGGCGCGCTGTGGTTGCACGTGCTGCGCTCGCCGCATGCGCACGCGAAGATCGTCTCGATCGACACCGGCGCAGCGGCATCGATGCCCGGCGTCACCGCGATCTATACTGGAGCCGACCTGATCAAGGACGACGTCGGCAGCATCCCGACGCTGAGCATCTTCAAGCGCCCCGACGGCAAGCCGATGACGGTGCCGCCGCGCCGGCTGCTCGCTCATGAGGTCGTGCGTTACACCGGCGAAGCGGTGGCTGCGGTGGTGGCTTCGTCGCGCGCAGAGGCCCAGAGCGCGGCCGAAGTGATCGTGGTCGAGTACGACGTGCAGCCCGCGGTGGTCGATCCGGTCGAGGCCGTGAAGCCCGGTGCGCCGGTGGTATGGCCGGAGGCGCCCGACAACATCGTCGGCGCGATGAGCTACGGCGATGCCGCCAAGGTGGACGAGGCCTTCGCCAAGGCCGCGCACACGGTCGAGCTCGATCTCGTCAGCCAGCGTCTTGTGCCCTCGGCCATGGAGCCGCGCTCGACCATCGCCGAGATCGACAAGAAGACCGGCCGGCTCCTCCTGCATGTGCAGTCGCAGACCCCGGCCTCGACCCGCGATGTGCTGGCGGAAGCCATATTGAAGCGCCCCAAGGACAGCGTGCGCGTGCTGGTCGGCGACATCGGCGGCGGCTTTGGGCAGAAGACCAATCTCTATCCGGAAGACGGCATCGTCGCCTATGTCGCGACCAAGCTGAACAAGAAGATCCGCTGGCGCGGCGATCGCACCGACGAGTTCGTCGGCGGCACCCATGGCCGCGATCTCACCTCGACAGCATCGTTTGCTCTGGACGAGAAAGGCAAGGTGCTGGCCTATCGCGTCACCTCGATCGGCTGCACCGGCGCGTACTCCTCGGGCGCGGCCAACATCATTCCGCTGGTGCTCGGGCCGTTCGTGCAGACCGGCGTCTATGATTTGCCGCTGGTGCATTTCGAGATCAAGTCGGTGATGACCCACACCGCGCCGGTCGGAGCCTACCGCGGCGCGGGCCGCCCCGAGGCGGTCTTCATCGTCGAGCGTCTGTTCGACGCCGCTGCACGCAAGATCGGCATGGATCCGCGCGCGATCCGCAAGGCGAACTACATCAAGCCGGCGCAGCTGCCCTACACGAATGCCGCGGGGCAGGTGTACGATTCCGGCGCCTTCGCACACATGCTCGACCGTGCGGTGAAGCTCGCCGACTGGGACGGTTTTGCCGCGCGCAAGAAAGCCGCTAAGAAGAAGGGCCTGCTCTACGGCCGCGGCCTCACCTCTTACATCGAATGGACCGGCGGTCGCGCCCACACCGAGAAGGTCAGCCTGCACGCTACCTCGCAGGGCCGCGTCATCTTGCATTCCGGCACCATGGCGATGGGGCAGGGGCTGCAGACCACCTACACCCAGATGATCTCCGACACGCTCGGCATCCCCATGGACAAGATCGACGTCGTCCAAGGTGACACCGATCTCGCCATGGGTTTCGGCAGCGTCGGTTCGCGCTCGTTGTTCGTCGGCGGTACCGCGGTCGCGGTCTCCTCGAACGATCTGATCCAGAAGGCGCGCGAGAAGGCGGCGAATGTGCTGGAGACCTCGGTCGAGGACATCGAATATCAGGGCGGCATGCTCACCGTGGTCGGCACCGATCGCCGCATTAGCCTGTTCGACATCGCCGAGAAGGAGGCTGGCGCCAAGCTCAGCGTCGATTCCGAGGGCGAGGTTGATGGTCCCAGTTGGCCGAACGGCACGCATATCTGCGAGGTCGAGATCGATCCGGAGACTGGCGTATCAAAGGTCGTGCGCTACACCACCGTCGACGACGTCGGCGTCGCCGTGAACCCGATGCTGGTGACGGGGCAGATCCATGGCGGCGTCGCGCAGGGCATCGGCCAGGCGCTGTACGAGGGCGTGTCCTACGATGCCGACGGTCAGCTTCTGACGGCAAGCTACCAGGACTACTGCATCCCGCGCGCCGACGATGTGCCGCCCATTGTCGTGACGCTGGACGATTCCGCGCCTTGCCGCACCAATCCGTTGGGTGCCAAGGGCTGCGGTGAATCCGGTGCCATCGGTGGGCCGCCCTGCGTCACCAACGGCGTGATGGATGCGCTCGCCGAGCTCGGTATCAGCCAGCTGAATACGCCGCTGACGCCGCAGAAGATCTGGAAGGCGATCAGGGACGCGAAGGTGGCGGGCTAAGCGCGCTTGTCCGGGACGACGGCGGAACGTGTGGCGCCGTCCCCCTCAGATCCCCAGCATCATCTTCGCAATGATATCGCGCTGGATCTCCGACGTGCCGCCGAAGATCGTGTAGGCGCGGCCGTTGAGATATTCCGGCACGACCGTCAGCATGTCCTCAGGCAGCGCCGGCTCGTGGTTGAGCTTGTAGAGCGGGCGCATCGGCTCGACCGCGAGTGCGTCGTGGCCGATGACGTCGACCCCTAACCGCGTCACGGCCTGCCGGATCTCGCTGTTGCGCAGCTTCAGGATCGACGACACCGCGCCGGGATTTTGCCCTGTCTGCAGCGCCGAGAGCACGCGCAGCTCGGTCATTTCAAGCGCGTCGATGTCGACCTCGACCTCGGAGATGCGCGCGGCGATATCGGGGCTGTCGATGGCGCGTCCCGTCAGATCGGACTCCGCGAGTTCGGTGATCGCTCGGAGTCCCTCGCGCAGCTTGGCTGACGCGATGCCGGAGCCACGTTCGAACTCGAGCAGATATTTGCCGTAGGTCCAGCCCTTGCCTTCGTCGCCGACGCGGTTGGCCACGGGCACGCGCACGTCGTCGAAGAAGACCTGGTTGACCTCGTGGTCGCCGCCGATGGTGAGGATCGGGCGCGTGGTGATGCCCGGCGTCGCCATGTCGATCAGGATGAAGCTGATGCCGTCCTGCTGCCGCGGTCCGTCGCTGGTGCGCACAAGCGCGAACATGCGGTTGGCGTGATGGGCGTGCGTGGTCCAGATCTTGGTGCCGTTGATGATGTAGTCGTCGCCGTCGCGCACCGCGCGGGTCTTCAGCGAGGAGAGGTCGGAGCCGGACCCCGGCTCGGAATAGCCCTGGCACCAATAATCCTCGCCAGAGAGAATCCGCGGCAGATAGAAATTCTTCTGCTCCGGCGAGCCGAATCCGATGATGACGGGGCCGACCATCTTCACGCCCATCACGTTCACATTCGGTACGCCGGCCCGCGCGCATTCGCTCTCGAAGATCCAGCGCTGCGCCGGCGTCCAGTCGGGGCCGCCATGATCGACCGGCCAGCCCGGAGCGCCCCAGCCGCGGCCGTGCAAGGCGCGCTGCCAAGCCATGCCGATGTCGGGATCGGAGAACACCGACGGCGTCAGCGCAGTGGCGCGCTTCATATCCTCGGTGAGATTCTTGGCGATGAAGCTCCGCACCTCGCTCTGGAAGGCGCGCTCCTCGGCATTGAACGACAGGTCCATGATGCGCTCCTTGTGTCAGGCAGCTTTGATGGTGCGGCCGAGCTGGGCGTGGCGGGCATAATGGTGCGCGGTGCCGCCGAACAGTGTCTCGAAGGCGACCAGCCGCTTGAAATAGGCGCCGACCTCGAGCTCCTCGGTAACGCCCATGCCGCCGTGAAGCTGGATCGACTGCTCGCCGACGAAGCGGGCGCATTTGCCGATCTTCGCCTTCGCAGCCGAAGCTGTGCGAGCACGTTCCATCGGCGCGCTGTCGGCCTTCAGCGCGGCACGCAGCGCCATCGAACGGGCTTCGTCGACCTGGATCGCCATGTCGGCGAGGCGGTGGCGGATCACCTGGTTGGCGGAGAGCGGCCGGCCGAATTGCTTTCGGATCCCGGTGTACTCGAGCGTGGTATCGAGCAGCGTCTGCATGATGCCGACGGCTTCCGCCCCGAGCGCAGCCATGGCGCGATCGACCGCCCATTCGATTGCCGGTAGCGCGTCCTTTCCGTCACCGAGCAGGGCATCTGCCGGCAGCTGCACGTCGGCGAGTTCGATGTTGCAAGCCCGCCCGCCGCCGAGGCGCGGATAATCCGAGATCGACAGCCCTTGGGCCGTTGCCGACACCAGAAACAGGCCGATCCGCCCCGACGGTCCCTGATGGTCGTGCAGATGCGCGGAGACGATGATCTCGTCGGCGGCATGGCCATCGAGCACGGCGACCTTGCTGCCGGAAAGACGCCAGCCTTGCGCCGTCTTGGTCGCTGACGTCGCGACCTTGGCGAGATCGAACCGCGCTGCACGCTCGGAATGCGCGAACGCAACCTTCAATGATCCGTGAGCAATCTCGGGCAGGCTCGCCTGCTTCTGCGCCGTGCTGCCGCATCGCTCGATCAGCGCTGCGCCCAGCACGACCGTCGCGACATACGGCTCGGACACCAACCCGCGCCCAAACGCTTCCATCAGGATGCCGATCTCAACCGGCCCGCCGCCGAGGCCGTCGTACTCCTCCGGGATCGGCAGCGCCAGCCAGCCGAGATCCGCAAACTGCTTCCACACGTCAGGGCTGAAGCCGAGTGGATCATTGGCGGTCTTGCGGCGGTGGTCGGCATCGTAGCTCTCGGCCACGAAGCGCTCCGCGCTTTCGCGCAGCAGCCGTTGCTCGTCGGTGAGATTGAGATCCATGGCGTTTACTCCGCGGCCGCCGGCTTGCGCACGGAGGGATGCAGTCCGGATGGATCGACCACCATGCCGAACTCCTGAAGATTGTGGGCGTGACAGAGCTGATGCAGGGCAAAGGCCTGGTCGATCGCTGCGGGCTGGCCCATCACGTCGACGGAGCGGTTCACGGCTTCCTTGGTCAGCTTCAGCGCGAAGGACGGCTTTGCTGCGATCCGGCGTGCCAGCTCCAGCACGCGCGATGACAGCTCCGCACGCGGTACGACCCTGTTGACCATGCCGAGCTGATGCGCCTCCTGCGCGCTCCAGCTGTCGGCAGTGAACAGGAATTCCTTGGCCTTGCGGGGGCCGAGCTCCCAGGGATGCACGAACCATTCGACGCCGCAGACGCCCATCGTCACAACCGGGTCACAGAACTGCGCATCGTCGCTGGCGACGATGAGGTCGCAGGCCCAGGCCAGCATCAAGCCGCCGGCGATGCACTTGCCGTGCACTTCCGCAATCATGGGCTTGGCGAGGTTGCGCCAGCGCCGCGTGATCTGGAGATATATTTCCTGCTCACGCGCGAAGCGGCCGTGGGCGTTCGCCTCGGCAAAGCCGCCCCAATTTCCTACCGGCGGAAAATCTGTGCCTGCGGCGTTCTTGCCGCCAGGGCGCAAATCGTGGCCGGACGAGAAATGCGGCCCGTTGCCGGCGAGGATGATGACCTTGACCGCGTCGTCCTGCACCGCCGCGTCGAAGGCGGCGTTGAGGTCGTAGGTCATTTGCAGGTTTTGCGCGTTGCGCGCGTCGGGCCGGTTCATGACTATTCTGGCAATCGCCGGCTCCGGCCGCTCCACGAGGATGGTCTCGAACGAGGACATGGCGCGTTCCCCTGCTGCTTTTCGTCTTGTTTGCTTCGAGTTGACTATGTCGCGTGGTGCTAGGCAAGGGGCTTGCGTCAGCCGGCTGCTTTTCGCGCCGTCCGGTCGGGATATCTGGCGCCGTGTGCGCGCAATCTGGTAGCTTGCCCCCGATTCCACCGGGAGAAATTTGATGCGCAAGATCCTGACCGTGCTGGCGGCGCTGGCCTCGCTCAGCCTCACCAATTGCGGCTACAACGCGATCCAGAGCCAGGACGAGCAGATCAAGGCCAACTGGTCCGAGGTGGTGAACCAGTATCAACGCCGCGCCGATCTCGTGCCCAACCTCGTCAACTCGGTGAAGGGCTTTGCGCAGCAGGAAAAGGACGTATTGCTCGGCGTCACCAATGCCCGCGCCAAGGTCGGCAGCATCCAGGCGACGCCCGAGGTGCTCAACGATCCCGCCGCCTTCCAGAAATTCCAGGCCGCCCAGGGCGAGCTCTCCAGCGCGCTGTCGCGGCTCCTTGTCGTTACCGAAAATTATCCGCAGCTCAAGTCTGACGCGCTGTTCAAGGATCTGATGTCGCAGCTGGAGGGGACCGAGAACCGCATCACGGTCGCGCGCAACCGCTACATCAAGTCGGTGCAGGAGTACAACGTCACCATCCGCTCGTTCCCGAGCAACCTCACCGCGATGATGTTCGGCTACAAGGCGAAGGCGAACTTCACGGTCGAGAACGAGAAGGAGATCTCGACCGCGCCGAAGGTCGATTTCAACGCCGCGCCCGCGCCGTCAAAGTAATCGCGCCGTTTTACGCATGGGCTTCACCGCACCCACCGCTGTCATCCCCCGCGAAAGCGGGGGATCCAGAACGCCGAGGCCTTTCGGTGTTCCGCTGGCGCCTCTGGAATACCGGATAGCCCGGTCGAGGCGGGCGATGACAGCGAATATGTGGTGGCGTGCTGCCCTCATTGTTGCGCTTGTATTCACGTTCGTCGTCCCCGCCTTGGCCGACGTCGCGGTGCCGCAGCTCACCGGCCGCGTGGTCGACCGGACCGGCACGCTGTCGAGCAGCGACATCGCTGCGCTGTCGCAGAAGCTCGGCGATTTCGAGACGCGCAAGGGCAGCCAGATCGCGGTGCTGATCGTGCCGACGACGGACCCGGAAACGATCGAGCAGTTCTCGATCCGTGTGGCTGAAGCCTGGAAGATCGGCCGCAAGAAGGTCGACGACGGCGCGATCCTGGTCGTTGCCAAGAACGACCGGCACTTGCGCATCGAGGTCGGCTACGGCCTCGAAGGCGCACTCACCGACGTCACCTCGCGGAGGATCATCGACGAGGTCATCACGCCGAAATTCAGAGAGGGTGATTTCGCCGGCGGCATCTCGGCCGGCGCCGAGCGGATGATGCGCGTCATCGACGGCGAGCCGCTGCCGGCTCCCTCACGCACCGTGAATTTTGCCAATCTGGACGACATCGGGCCGCTCGCCCCGGTCGTCCTGTTCGCCTCCTTCGTGGTCGGAGGATTCTTGCGTGCGTTGCTGGGGCGGCTGCTCGGCTCGGTCGCAACCGGTAGCGTGATTGGCTTCGTCGCATTGCTCATCCTCGGATCCGGCGCGTTGGCATTGCTCGCCGGGATCATCGGCTTCGTGCTGTCCTTCATCGCCGATCTGTTTCCGGCATCGACGGGGTCGTCGCGCGGCGGGTCATGGTCGAGCGGCTCCTCGTCTGGCGGCTGGAGCAGCGGATCGTCATCCAGCGGCGGCTTCAGCGGGGGCGGCGGCAGCTTTGGCGGCGGCGGCGCCTCGGGGAGCTGGTAATCATGGGCATCAGGCGTATCACCAGGCATCTCCTCCAGCACCATTGGCGCGCGAAGCAGGCGTTTCCTCAGGAGGTGCTCGATCGCATCGAGCAGGCGATCAAGCAAAGCGAAGCCACGCATTCCGGCCAGGTCCGCTTCGTCGTGGAAGGCGCGCTCGACGGCCGTCCGCTGTTCCGCAATCAGCACGCTCGCGCGCGCGCGCTCGACGTGTTCTCGCATTTGCGGATCTGGGATACCGCGCACAACAACGGCGTGCTGATCTACCTGCTGCTCGCAGATCGCGACGTCGAGATCGTCGCCGACCGCGGCATCGATGCGAAGGTCGGTGCTGCCGGCTGGGAGGCGATCTGCCGCGCGATGGAGGTCGAATTCAGCGCCGGCCGGTTCGAGCGTGGTGTCATCGACGGCATCGCGGCTGTGTCGCGCGAGCTGGCAAAACATTTCCCGCCGGGCCGCGGGCATCCGAACGAGCTGCCGGACAAGCCGGTGGTGATATGAGCCCCCGCGCCGGGCCGACGCCGTGGGGGCACTGCGCCTCTAGTCATCCAGCTTGTTCAAATCCCGCACCGACTGCATGATCGGCTCGAAGTTCGAGCGTGCGTCCAGCGCGTCGAACAATTGCGCGGTGTCTTCCAGCAGGCCGTGCGACCGCGCAATCGCTGTGCGTACGTCCTCCTGCGGCGTGTCGGACAGCCTTCCATGCCCCGACAGCAGGATCTTCGCGTTCAGTCCCTTGATGCGTTCCAGTGACTGGATGTAGTCGGCGATGCTGCCGGAGCCGAACACGCCGCCCATGACGCCGCCCGGCATCAAGGTGTCGGCCGCGAACAGCAGGCCCTTGTCCTGGTCGAACAGCGTGATGCAAGCCGAGGTGTGGCCCGGCGTGTACATCACGTTGAGGCGGAAATTGCCGAGGTCGATCAGATTGCCTTCCTCGAGCCAGATGTCGATGTTGATCGGCACGTTCGGCTCGTTGAACATTTTTCGCAGCATCGAGAAATCGTCGCGCAGCATGATCTTGTTGGCGGCGAGCCGATGGGCGGCCACATAGGTGCGGCGCTCGTTGAAGTGCCAAGCCGCGCCGATGTGGTCGAGATGCTCGTGGCTCAGCACCACCATGTCGATCTTCTCGGGCGGGCATCCGGCGAAGTTCAGGCACTCCACCATCGCCGGATAGTTCGAGGACAAGCCGACATCGATCAGGATGGTGCGCGCCGAGCCGCGCACCAGATAAGCGTTGGCGGCGCGGTTGGAGAAGCGGATCTGATAGACGTCATCGGCGGCCTGGATCAGCGAGCAGGTGTCGTTCTTCATCAGGATCGGGAAAGCCGTCGGCTTGCGCTCGCTCATGATTGCGCTGCCCGGTAGGTGACGGCGTTGGACGCGCGCAGGCGCTTCGACAGCGCGTCCATCACCATCAGCGCAAACGCCGGCTGCTGGCTGACGAGATAGACGAAGCGCGCGTGGTTGATCCGCATCACGCGCGTGTCTGGGGCCGAGGCGATCGCGGTCGCCGAACGGGCCGAGCCGTCGATCACGGCCATCTCGCCGAAGAACTCGCCTCTGCCGAGCTTGATGATGCTGATCTTGCGCCCGCCGTCGATCTTGGCGATCTCGACCTCGCCGTCGAGCACGACGAACAGCTCGCGGCCGGTCGAGCCCTCCTCGAAGATGACGTCATCGACACCAAACGCGTTGATGCATTTCTCGATCGCCATGGTACCCCCTAAGGGCCTCCCGGAGCCCTTCTGGCTGACGGGACGGCCCATGTTAACCGGGGAACAATGGCGGGCAAACAAACCCTTCGGCTAAGACGCGTGGTCTACCGCAGGGCAGCATCGGCTGACAATTTGTTGCACGCCGCCATGCCGGTTCCACTTTCCCGACCCAATTCGGCCTCGGACGAGTTCCTAAAATTTCGGTAAGCGGGTCCCGAGGTAAGGAATTCGCAAGCAATGAAAGTTACCAAAAGGTCAACCTAGACTGGAGTATTTGAGCCGTGAGCGAATCCATGCCCGAACTGGCCGGCCAAGACACTGCCGCCGACGCAGTCGCAGCAACCGCGCCGCAGGCCGTCGAGGCTGCTGCCGGCATCGAGGCCCCTTCGATTGCTCCCGACCATGAGGCGCCACCGAAAGCAGACGCTCCGAAGGTCGAACCGCCAAAGATCGAGGCTTCAAGGATCGAGGTGCCCAGGATCAGCGCCGCACCGTTGGCCGAAACCAAGCCCGAACCGAAGCCCGGCAAGCTCATCGTGATGGCGCCCTCGGAGCGGTCCTGGGACCGCGAAGAGTTTGCCCCGCATGTGAAGGCCGACGAAGTGCGGGACACCGGGAGCAAGCGCCGCATGTCGGCGATGGCCGCGGTGGTGGCAATCGCGGCCTGCGTCGGCGCCATCAGCGGCGCGCTCGCGACCGCCGGCATGATGCACTTCGCCAGCCCGGCGCCCGCGCAGGTCGCCGATACCAGCGCGCTGGACTCGTCCGTTGCCCGGATCGATTCCGACATCGTCGCGCTCAAGGCCAATGTCGAGCACACGTCGAAGAACGGCCTCAGCCAGATCAACCGGACCAACGACCGTCTCGAGAAACTCGAGAAGGCGCAGGCCGAACCGATGGCCAAGATCGCAAAGCTGTCCGAGGCTGTTGAGAAGCTCCGCGCCACGCCGCCCGCAACTCCCGCTCAAGCGGCAGCCGCCATGTCCGCGAAGGAAACCACCGGCACGATCGCAGCACCGGCCCCGACCCAGGTCGCGACGGCCGCTGCCGCGCCGGCACCTGCGCCCGCCGCCCCCAAGACCGAAGTCGGCCGCCTGCCGACGATCGACGGCTGGAGGCTGCGCGACGTCGCCAATGGCGGCGCGCTGATCGAGGGCCGGGGCGGCCTTTACGAAGTCTATGCGGGCGATCCCATCCCCGGCGTCGGCCGTGTCGATGCGATCCGCCGTCAGGACGGCCGCTGGGTCGTCGTCACTCCAAGGGGCCTGATCGTCGCGCGCTAGGCGGTCGATATCCGACTTTCGAAAGGGCGCTTCACCACCGCGTGAAGCGCCTTTTGACTTGAATAGGCCGTCGTCAGCGGTGTTAGTGGAGGCATGAGCCGCGCACTGCGAATTCTCCTGACTGCCATTCCATTGTTGGGCGGCGTCATGTCGCTCTCGGCAGCAGAGAACGCGCCGCTCGTGCGCGGCACCGCGATCACCGATCCCGATCTGCTGCGCAAGCTCGACCGGAGCGATGCTCTTTCGATCTCGCGGCTGCTGCAGCCGGAGCGCAACGCGAATGCCCCCCTGACGAATGATGTGCTGTTCGCGTCGCTGCCGCAACTCGAGGACATCCTGCCGGCGATCGATGCGGAGTTCGATCGCTACGTCGCGCGGCACAAACGGGCTTGGCCCAGCGAGACCATCGGCGTCGGCGAGGGTTTCGACGTCCAGCTGTTCGATAGGGCCGGTCTTAATTCTGCCAACACGCGTTTCGTGCTGGCAGGCATCGTCAACCGCATGGATCGCGCCTACGTGTCGGAAGAGTCCTGCGGCGAGATCCGGCTGATCTATCGTCTCGCGCGGTTCGACACCGGCAACACTGCGACGCGCCTGCCGATGACGTTCAACCTGGTGATGAAGGCGCGCGATGCGCGCCAGACCGACGCGAGCGGTAAGCCCGTCACCTGCGCCGAGGTCGCGCGGCGCTGGCTCGATAATGGCGACTGGCAGGCTCTGATCGGTAGCCGCTCCGCGCCTTATGACGCAATGATCGACCGCATCGAAACCAACATCCAGATCTCGATCGCGCCGAAGTCGGCGCTGCACGATTTCCGCTCCGACTATCTCCTCAAGGTGTTCAAATACGACGCCGCCACGAAAACGTTCGTGGAATCGACGCTGGAGAACCAGATCGACCGCGACCGCATCCTTGCCGATGAAGCGCTCAGGCGCGACTTCAAGGCCTGGCTGCTGACGCCCGCGAATTTTCGCGCGTTCGATCGTGGCACGGTGTTGATCCCGGAGAAGTATCTCGCCAAGGCTGCGGTGGCGCCGACACCTGCAGGCCTGGACGCCTCGACGTTGCAGCCGGAGTTCGGGATGATGCAAGGGGAGGGCAAAGGCGAACCCGTCTTTACCGACGAGGATGTCGTCGGCGCGCTGAACCATGCGGCGGCGCGCGGCATCACCATGGAGAACATTCGCTCGGTCGCGGGCTTCCAACGTCGCCTCAACGACGTCACCTGCGCCGGCTGCCACCAGACCCGCGGCATCGGCGGCTTTCATTTCCCGGGCGTGGACTGGCTGACGGAGAACGCGTCGAATTCCACCATCGTGCCGGCCTCGCCGCACTTCTTTGGCGACCAGCCCCGCCGTCGTGACATCCTGACCGCCTTTGCCGCCGGCAAACGCCCTGATTTCTCACGTGGATTCGCCAGCCGGCCGCAAACCCGCGGCAGCCGTGAACTCGCCGGCACCGAGTATCAGGACGGCTGGGGCGCCCATTGTTCCCTGCAAAACGCGGGATCGGGAACGGCCGATAAGAGTTTTACGTCATGGACCTGTGCCAAGGGTCTCACCTGTCAGGCTGCGGCGGCTTCGAGCCGCATTGGCATGTGCTTCATCAAGACGCGGTAGGCCCGCTCCAACCGATTTTGGATGATCCATGACGGACACCAGCGACGCCAACAAGGAGCGCAATCGCGAGATCGCGCAGAATGAGGAAGCCAGGCAAGTGGCCGGCAGCATCCGCGTCAGCACCTCCGCTATCGCGGTCGTCGTCCTTGTCGGCGGCATCCTGTTCACGCTCGGCTGGCTGGCGCTGAGGTAGCCCTCACTTCGCGTAGTTCGTCATCCGCTTGCCGGGCAGCAACTCGTAGGCCGGCTTCCAGCCGGGTAGCGCCGCCATGCGGCCGAGCCAGGCGTGGATGGCGGGATGGCTCGCCGCGAAATCGAAGCCGTGCTCGTCATCAGGATAGTGCAGATAGGCCATCATCGAGATATCGGCGACGGTCGGCTTGGCTCCGATCGCGAAGGCGCTGTGCTGGAGGTGTCCGTCGAGAATACCGAGGAAGTCGTCGAGCCGCCGGCGGAAGTGCTTCAGCACCTGCGGATCGTTCCTCTCGGTGAAGGCCCGCATGAAGCGATAGGTCGCCATGTAGCCGGTGAGCTTGTGGTTGTCCCAGAACAGCCAGCGCAGCAGCTCGAATTTTTCGTCTTCCGTTGCGGCGCCGAAGCGGCCGTACTGTTCGGCAAGCTTGAGCAGAAGAGGGGCCGTCTGCGTCATCTTCACGCCGTCGACCTCGAGGACAGGTATCTCGCCCATCTCGTTCACGGCTTTGCGCCATTCCGCCGTGCGCGTGACGCCGCCGCCGAAATCGGTCCACACCGGCTCGAACGTCTCGCCGCACAGCGTCAGCATCAGCGCCAGCTTGTAGCTGTTGCCGGATTCCGGGAAGTAGTGCAGGCGATAGAGGGGCATGGGACCTCACGAGACGATCATGGCCGTGAGACGATACCGCGATGGTGCGGCATCGTCATTGCTGTGCGAGCGCCCCTTACCCCACAGCGCCCTTTGCCCGCAGCTGCTTGATCGCGGCCTCGTCGTATCCCGCGCCACGCAAAATCTCGTCACTGTGCTCGCCGACGCCGGGCGGCTTGCGCGGCCGCACCTTCTTGGTGCCGTCGATCCAGATCGGCGAGTTGATGGTGAGCATGGTGTCGTTCTCGAACGGCACCAGCACCTCGTTGTCGAGCATCTGCTTGTCGTTCGGGATGTCGTCCAGAATGCCGACGATGCCGAACACCAGGCCGTTGCCGTCGAGGATCTTGCGCCATTCGGCGAGGTCCCTGGTGGCGAAGGTCTCGTCAAAGATCTTGATCAGCTCGATCGAGCGGGCGTGGCGGTCGGGCTTGGTGGCGAAACGCGGATCGTTGATCAGGTCCTCGCGCCCGAGGCATTTGGCCAGCGTCGGCCACTGCTTCTCCTCGCTGAGCAGCGACAGGATCAGCCAGCGGCCGTCCTTGCACTGGTAGTGGTTGGCGACCGCATTGAGCGCGCGCTCGCGCGGACGCCGCTCGCCGAACTTGGCGCCGCAGAGTTTTGCCTGCGCCAGCACGCTCGCCGCCCAGACGCCGTTGGCCATCAGGTTGGAGGCGACATGCGAGCCCTTGCCGGTCTTCTCGCGCTGATACAGCGCCGTGACGATCGCGCTGTACAGCGCCATGGCGCAAGGATGGTCGCCCATGCCGGCGACCGAGCGGGCCGGCGTCGTATCGGTGTCGGCGCGGACGAGGTCCATCAGGCCGGAGCGCGCCCAATAGGCGTTGCTGTCGAAGCCGGGCTTGTTGGCTTCCTCGCCCTTCTCGCCGTAGCCGGTGAAGGAGGCGTAGATCAGCCGGTCGTTGAGGTGGGCGAGATGGTCATAGCTGATGCCGAGCCGGCCGCGCACCGGCGGCGGCATGTTGGTGATGAAGACGTCGGCCTCCTCGACCAGCTTGTAGAGCACGGCCTGCGCCTCCGGCTTGGAGAGGTCGAGCGCGAGGCTCTTCTTGTTGCGGGCCTCGAGCAGCCAGGCGAAATTGTGCTCGCCAGTGGGATAGCCGGGCAGGTTCGGCAGGTTGCGATAGGGATCGCCGGCGCCGGGCGGCTCGATCTTGATGACGTCGGCGCCGAAATCGGACAGCACGGTCGCGGCCGCGGGCGCCGCGATGAAGCTCGCGCAGTCCAGAACCTTGAGCCCTGCAAAAATGCCTTTTTCCATCGCGGCGTTGCTCCCTCGCTCTTGTTGTTTCCCGCTTGCTGGAATTTTCGCGGGCCACTCGCGGAGGCATTAGACCGATGTTTCGGCGGGATGCAACGGCTCGCGGCGGGACTCACGCCTCGCCTGCGAGCAGGGCAGCATTGCCGCCGGCCGCGGCGGTGTTGACGGTCACGGTCTGCTCGGTGGCGAAGCGGGCGAGATAGTGCGGGCCGCCGGCCTTGGGGCCGGTTCCGGACAGGCCGTTGCCGCCGAACGGCTGCACGCCGACCACGGCGCCGATCATGTTGCGGTTGACGTAGATGTTGCCGACCTGGACGCGGTCGATGATGGCCTCGATCGTGTCGTCGATGCGGGAGTGGATTCCGAGTGTCAATCCATAGCCGGTGCGCTCGATCGCTTGCAGCACGTGTCCGAGCGTCTCGGCGCGGTAGCGCACCACGTGCAGGATCGGGCCGAATACTTCCTCGGTGAGCTGGCCGGCGTCCTTGAGCTCGAAGATGTGTGGGGCGACGAAGCAGCCCTCCGGTGCGATGCCGGCAAAGTGCAGCCGTGCCTCGCTCGTCATCCGCGCGATGTGCGCATCGAGCCGTTGTTTGGCATCAGTGTCGATGACAGGGCCGACATGGGTCGCGACACCTGCGGGATCGCCGATCTTCAACTCGCGTGCGGCACCCGCGATCATCTCGATCATGCGGTCGGCGACGTCCTCCTGCACGAACAGCAGCCTTAGCGCCGAGCAGCGCTGGCCGGCGGACCGGAACGCCGAGGTGACGACGTCGTCGGCGACCTGCTCGGGGAGCGCGGTCGCATCCGCGATCATGGCATTGATGCCGCCGGTCTCGGCGATCAGCGGCACGATCGGCCCATCCTTGGCGGCCAGAGTCCGGTTGATGTGACGTGCAACTTCGGTCGACCCGGTGAAGACGACGCCGGCAATGTCAGTGTGCGCGGTCAGCGCGGCGCCGATGCGGCCGTCGCCGGTGACGAGATGCAGAGCGCTCGTGGGGATACCGGCCTCGTGCAGCAGCGCAACAGCCTCGCGCGCAATGCGCGGCGTCTGCTCCGCGGGCTTTGCAACGACGCTGTTGCCGGCCATCAGGGCGGCGCTGACCTGACCGAGGAAAATCGCCAGCGGAAAGTTCCACGGCGAGATCGCGACGAAGACGCCGCGGCCGCGCATGGCGAGCGCGTTGCTCTCGCCGGTCGGGCCCGGCATCGCGACCTCGCTTCCGAACAGCTTGCGGCCCTGCGCTGCATAATAGCGGCAGAAATCGGCGGCCTCGCGCAACTCGGAGAGCGCATCATCGAGCGTCTTGCCGCCTTCGGCTTGCAGCAACGCGATGAAGTGTGCGCCGCGGCTCTCCAGCAGATGCGCGGCTTGCTCCAATGCCGCCGCGCGCGTCCCCGCCGGTGTCCGGCTCCATCCGGCAAAGCCCGCGCGGGCCGCCATGATCGCGGCGTCCGCTTGCCTCGGCGTCGCGTCCGCGACCGGCTTGAGATCGGGCGTCGCGGCCTTGACGTCGGCGAGCAACCGGTCGAGTGCCGCGCGCTCGCCGAACTCGATGCCAGCTGAATTATGCCGCTCCGGCGCAAAGAGATCGCCCGGCATCAGAATCCTGGCGTGATGTGCGTGATCGGGACGGACGATGAGATCGACCGGACGCTTCAACAGCGCCGGGACCGGGACGCGATAGTCGGCCGCCTGCGCTACGAAGGACGAGTTGGCGCCGTTCTCCAGGAGGCGCCGCACCAGATAGGCGAGCAGATCGCGATGGCTGCCGACCGGCGCGTAGGTGCGGTAGGCGATGTCGGGGTGATCCTTGGCAATCTGCTCGTAGAGCGCTTCGCCCATGCCATGGAGGCGCTGGAATTCGAAGCCGCCGCTGTCGCCGGCGAGTTCCAGCACTGTCGCGACCGTGAGGGCGTTATGGGTCGCGAACTGCGGGAAGACGCGCGGCCGCAGGCCCAAGAGTTTCGAGGCGCAGGCGACGTAGTTCAGATCCGTCATCGCCTTGCGGGTGAACACCGGATAGCCGTCGAGCCCGCGCTCCTGCGCGCGCTTGATCTCGGTGTCCCAATAGGCGCCCTTGACCAGCCGCACCATCAGCTTGCGATCATGCGCGCCGGCCAATTCGTGAATGTAGTCGATCACGGCGCTCGCACGCTTCTGATAGGCCTGGATCGCCAGCCCGAAGCCGTCCCAGCCATTGAGCGAGGAATCGGCGAGCGTTGCCGCGATCACGTCGAGCGACAGCTCCAGCCGGTCGGCCTCCTCTGCATCGACGGTGAAGTTGAGGTCATGCGCCTTGGCGCGCCGGGCGAGGCCCAGCAGCTGCGGCACGAGCTCGGCCATGACGCGGTCGCGGCTGATCGCCTCGAAGCGCGGATGCAGCGCCGAGAGCTTGACTGAGATGCCGGGGCGGTCGGGCAGGGGATGGTTGCCGGCCGCCTTGCCGATCGTCTCGATCGCACTCGCATAGGCGTCGAAATAGCGCTTGGCGTCGTCAGCCGTACGGGCGCCTTCGCCGAGCATGTCGAAGGAATAGCGCGGCTTCTGGCCGGAGCGCGGCTTGCCGCGCTCGAGCGCCTGCTCGATGGTCTCGCCAAGCACGAAATGATTGCCCATCAACCGCATCGCCTGGCGCGTGGCGGTGCGCACCGCCGGCGCGCCGAGCCGCTTCACCAGGCGGCCGATAGTGCCGTCGGGCGTCTCGCCGGGCTGGATGACCCGCGCCGACAGGCCAAGCGCCCAGGCGGAGGCGTTGACCAGGAACGCGGTGGATTTGGTCTCGTGGTGGATGAAGTCGCCCTCGCCGAGCTTGTCCTCGATGAACTGGTCGGCGGTGCGGGCATCGGGCACGCGCAGCAAAGCCTCGGCCAGCACCATCAGCGCGAGGCCCTCCTTGGTCGAGAGCGCGAACTCGCGCAGCATGTCCTCGACCCCACCGAGCCTGTCGTCGCGCTTGCGGATCGCTTCGATCAGCCTTGTCGCCGTGCGGTCGATCCGCGCTTCCTGCGGCGAGGCGAGATGCGCTGATGGAAACAGCCGCGCCGCGATGTCGGCATCATCAGGAGCGTAGGGCGCGGAGAAGGGAGGCGGGACGTTCGGCATGGCATGTCCTGTGGTTGAAGTCAGGATAAAGCCCGCATGACCGTAGTTCGATAGACAAGATAGCCATTTTGCCTTAGAAAATGAATATCCTATACATATCGACCGTATAAAATATGGAACTTGATCGAACTGACCGGAAAATCCTCTCAATTCTGCAGGAGGATGGACGAATCGCCAATGTCGAGCTGGCCGAGCGCATCGGGCTGTCACCGACCTCGATCGGCGAGCGGCTGAAGCGTCTGCAGCGGGAGGGCTTCGTCGAAGGCTATGGGGCGCGGCTCAATCCGCACCGGCTGGGCCTTGGCTTGCTGGTGTTCGTCGAGGTGCTGCTCGACAAGACCACGCCTGACAATTTCGAGCGCTTTGCGCGCGCGGTGAAACTCGCGCCCGAAGTGCTGGAATGTCACATGGTTGCAGGCGGCTTCGACTATCTGGTCAAGGCGCGGCTGGCCGACATGACCGCGTATCGGCGTTTCCTCGGCGAGACCTTGCTGTCGATGCCGGGTGTGCGCGAGACGCGCACCTATGCGGTGATGGAGGAGATCAAGCGCGACGCACCGTTGCCGGTGGGCTGACCACATGCGGTCGCGATTGTCATTGCTGCGGCGTTGATCGGCGATCTCTCCAGGCAAATAGCCCTCTTCGCGCAATCGCAACGCCTGTCGTCGAATGCACTGATCGTCTTCTAAATTTTTTTGGCCTCACCCCCGGAGCGGATCCGGGAGGCAGCAAACGCTGACGGGCTTATACTTTGAGGTTCTCTGCGGAGGTCTTGCCCCGGTTTGCGATCTCTTCATATTCCACCGTCTGTCCCTCGTTGAGCGAGGACAGGCCGGCTTTCTGCACTGCCGAGATATGCACGAACACATCCTTGCCGCCCGACGCAGGCTGGATAAATCCATAACCCTTGGTCGGGTTGAACCACTTGACCGTACCTTTAGCCATCACGACTTCTCCGCGGGTCTTCCTCCGAGATCACGAACCGCCAGTCCCCGCCAACCGGCCGGTTCGGTCCTATAGGATACGCGGAATGTGGCGGGCTTGGTAGATCAAACCACATCCGCATTTCCCTGAAATTCGCTCAACTTCGCGGCGTTTTTGCCGGTTTTGCCCGTTTCGCGGTCAATTGGCCTGTACACCGTCAATAAGTCGCGGCCAGATAGTCCACGATCTTGCCGACGTCGGCATCGTCGATCGGTGCGCCATAGACCTTGATCATCTTGGTCACCTCCGCCTGCCAAAATGCTTTCTTGTCCTTCATCTGCGGCTGCGTCGCGATGTAGTCGGACGAGTGGCAGGCGGCGCAATTGCCCTGCACGACTTCGAGATTGGGGCCGGGCTTGAAGGCTGCGACCTCATCGGGCGTCTTGTAATTGACCGGTGCGGCAAGGACGGGACCATTTGCTGCTGCTGCGGCCAATGCGATGGCGAGGAGAACGGTGCGCTGCATGATCATTCTCCCTCAGGCCACGCTGACGCGGACGGTTTCGACGACGTTGCGCAAATAACCCGCCGGGTTCCAGCGCGGCGTCTCCGGCTGCGTCTCGCCGGAATTGCTGGTGGCGCGCACCTTGAGCTCGACCTGACCGGCCGCAAGCTTCACCGGCAGCTTCCATTCGCGGAACGAGTACTTGCCGAGATCCTTGCCGAGCTTGGCGGGAACCCAGGTCTTGCCGCCATCAGTGGAGACCGACACGTCCTTGATCCCCTTGCCACTGTCGAAGGCGATGCCGCGAAGCATTGTGCGTCCAGCCTTCAGCTTGGCGCCATCGGTCACGCTGGTGATGAAGGAGCGGATGGTGAAGCGGTTGATCGGGATCGTCGCCTTCGGCGTCGTGCCGGGTTCGATCGAATTGTCGGGCGTGTCCGGAATCCGATAGGCGCCCTTCATCCAGAAGCCGTCATAGACGCTGTCGATGACGGTGATCTCGTTGAGGTGCTTGACCCAGTAGGTGCCGTAATAGCCTGGAACGATCAGGCGGAGCGGGAAGCCGTTGAGGAACGGCAGATCGTCGCCGTTCATGCCATAGGCCAGCATCACCTCGCCGTCGGTGGCGTGCGCGAGATCCAGCGCCTTGGCGAAGTCCGGCGTCTTGTCGCTGACCGGTCCGTCCATACCGCCGAATACCACTTGCTTCGCTCCGGCCTGAACGCCGGCCATGTCGAGCACGGTCTTCAGCGGCACGCCGCGCCAGCGTGCATTCCCCATCGCGCCATTGGCGAGCTGGCCGCCGGCAACGCGCGGCTCGAAGAAGCCGCGGCTGTTGCCTGAGCACTGGTTGACGGCGACGATCTCGGTCGCCTTCATCTTGCGGATATCCTTCAGCGACAGTTTCAGCGGCTTGTCGACCTTGCCCTTGATGTCGAGCGTGAACTTGTCGGGGTCGAGATCGTAAGGGAGGCCGGCGAGGTGATAGCGCACGAAGAACGCATTGTTCGGCGTAATCGGGCCGTCGTTGAACACCGCGAACGGCGTCTCGAGCTGCGGCGGCCGGCTGGTCAGGCCGATCATCGGCCGCTTCTGCGGGTACTTCACCAGCGGTCGCTCGCCATTGCCGATCGGCAGGGTGACGGTGTCGAGTGCCAGTGCCTTGGTGGACTTCAGTGTGGCCGCCATGGCGGCAAGGCCGGCTCCTTTGAGCAGGTCGCGTCGGTCGAACATTTTGGTCTCCTCCCGGAGCTTTTCGTTGGCTCGCGGTCATCACCGCAAGACCTGCGCTCATCTGTCTCGACCATTTGGTTGAAGTCAATTCGTGCTTTCGCAGCAAGCCCATGCCGCTGCGCTGCAACAGGCCGGTGTTACGCGAGTTGTTTCTCTCTTCACCTCTCCCGCTCGCGGGAAAGGGAGCGCCCCTTGCGGGTGGCTCGCGTTACGCTGCGACGCGCTCGCCGCTGGCGATCAGGGCGGACAATGTCCTGGTGTCAGTGATGACGCGCACCACCATCGGCTCGTCGCGGCCGCGGATCGCGACCTCCTGCTGCGGCAGCGCGTCCTCCTGAAGGCCGGCGGTGCGGCGGACCTCTTCGGAGACGATCGCCTCGCAGGCCAGCGTCTTGGTCATGTCCTGGAGCCGCGCAGCGACGTTCACTGCATCGCCGAGCGCGGTGAAGACGATGTGGTCGCGATAGCCGATGTCGCCGATGATGACCTCTCCGCCATGGACGCCGATGCCGAAGCGGATCGGCTGGCGCAGATCGTGGCTGAGGAGTTCGTTGAGCTCGTCGACATGGGTCGCGATGCCGGCGACCGCCTTGAGCGCCTGCCGGCAGGCTTCTTGCGGATCGCTGGAGAGGCCGAACAGCGCCAGCATGCCGTCGCCGACGAACTGGTTCGGCTGGCCGCCATTTTCGATCACGGCCTGCGACACCGCGCCGAGGAAGCGGTTGACGATGAAGACGGTGTCGAACGGCAGCCGCTTCTCGGCGAGCTGCGTCGAACCGCGCATGTCGACGAACAGGCTGACGAGGTAGCGCTCCTGGCCGATCCTTGCGGGCGAGGACGCGTGCGCGTTCGCCGACAGCATGTGCGGCATGAACAGCTGGAAGAAGGAGAGATCGGCGTTCGGCCGCAGCTGGCAGGCGAGGCGGATGGAGGGATCGGCGGTGCCGACGCGAGCGAGCACGAACGCCTCGCGCTGCGATGGTTCGGGCAGCAAGCCGTGGTCGCCGATGATGCGGATGCGGCAGGTCGAGCAGCGGGCGCGGCCGCCGCAGACGCTGGCATGCGGCACGTTGTGGCGCAGGCTCGCTTCCAGCACGGAGAGCCCCTTGGGCACGCGCACGGTCTTGCCGTTGCCGTAGGACAGCGCGATCATGCCGCCGCGCCGTTCGCGCCAGCCGCGCACGCCGCGCGCGAGCAGCACCAGGCCGAGCAGGCCGACATAGCCGATGGTCAGCCCGCCGGTGATGCGATCGAGCATGTCGGCCTCTGCGACCGAGCCGACCTGGCGCTGGGTGAGATTGTGCGTGCGCCACTCGCCGTCGTCGCTGTCGGCGGCGATGCTGCGGCCGCCCTGGTAGATGCCGAGCAGCGCCAGCGTCGGGATCAGCACGGCGGCTGCCAGCAGATACGGTGCCGCTCGGGTGAAGAACGGTTTCAGCCGGAGCCAGAAGTAGATGCCGATGCAGCCGTGCACCCAGGCGACGATGAGCAGGGTCGTCATCGTCCAGAGCCGGCCTGGCGCTGCGACGAAGAACAGATAGAGCTCCTGCGGATAGAGCTTCTCGTGCCCGTACAGGGTCTGGCCCAGCCGGACGCCGATCACATGCGCCATCACCAGCGCGGGGATGCTCAGTCCCAGCACGAGCTGCATCGGCTCGATCGTCCGCCAGCGGAACTGGCGGCGCTGGTAGAGCGCATAGACGCCGAGCCCCATATGGGTGAGGGCGGCGGTGTAGAACACGATCGCGACAGGAAGAAACTGCCAGAACGTCGTGTGGTAATAGACCCCGATCTGCATGGCATCGACCGAGATGTTGCCGAGCGCATGGTTGAGGAAATGGCTGATCACGTAAGAGAACAGGATGACGCCGCAGACCAGCCTCACCTGCCGCGCGCTGGTCGAGCGCACGAGTTCGGGCAATCGTGAAAGGGCGGTCGTGGCCATGATTCGCTTGTACCAGTTCACTGAGGAGAACAGCCAGCGGAGAGTTAAATTCCGCGGATAGACGCCCCCTCCGATCACATGCGCGGGACACCCGCCGCCACACTCTCCTGTCGTGCCGGACAAGCGCGCCCTCAGGCGCGCGCAGATTCGGGACCTTTAGCCGGAGGGAGTAGTTTGACGAAGACGCGCATGGCTACAATCTCGTGCCACAACCGCTCCCTGGGGAGTATGGACCCCGGGCTCGCGACTACGTCGCGCCCCGGAACGACACTGAAATATGACGCATCACCCGCCACATTGACTCGCCCTCCCAAGTCGGGGAAAAGCGCGGCCGTGACGATCGCTCCCGACATCACCGTGAAACCCGACCGCGCATCGCGTCGGCTGCTCGTCGTGGCCGTGCTGGTGATCGCCGCGATGACGGTTCTGCGCATCGTCTATGCCTCCGCGATCGAGCTTCGCACCGACGAGGCCTACTACTGGACCTGGTCGAAGGAGGGCGCGCTGAGTTTCCTCGATCATCCGCCGGGCATCGCGTGGCTGATCCGTTTCGGCACGGCGATCTTCGGCGACACCGTGCTCGGTGTCCGCTTCGGCGGCATCGTGGCGATGCTGGTGACGCAGCTTTTGCTCGCCGACATCGTTCGCCGCCTCACCCATGATGTGCGCGCGATCGTGGTGGCGGTGCTGATGCCGGAGGCCGCGCTCTACTACGGTCTGCTGATGGCCAAGGTGGCGCCCGATGTCGCGATGATCCCGTTTGCGGTGGCGATGATGTGGTCGCTGGTGCGGCTGGCGCAAAGCGACGATGGCCGCTGGTGGCTCGCGGCCGGACTGTTCGCCGGCCTGTCACTGCTTTCGAAATTCACCGCGATCATGTTCGCACCGGCGGTCGCCGCGTTCCTGCTGGTACCGAATTGGCGCTGGCGCTGGCTGCGCAGCCCCTATCCGTATCTGGCGGTGCTGGTCGCGATCGCCGTCTTCTCGCCGGTGCTGATCTGGAACGCGCAGCATGATTGGGCCTCGTTCCGTTTTCAGGGTGTGCGCGCGACCGCCAATTACGGCATCTCGCTGCGCACCATCGGCGATTACATCGGCCTGCAGTTCGGCCTCGTCGGTTTCGTCTTGCTGCCGGTGGTGCTGTCGGGGCTCGTCATGACGGCGTGGCGCGGCTATCGCTGCCGCGAGCCGGTAGCGATCCTGCTGTCGACGGCCGTGCTGGTGCCGTTCCTCTACTTCTTCTTCAAGTCGCTGACGCTCAGGGTCGGCGACACCTGGCCGATGTTCATGTGGCCGGTCGGCTTCGCTGCTGCTGCGATGAACCTGACGGCACTGCCGAAGGAAGGCTGGTCGTCGCGAACGATCCGCTCGAGCATCTTTTGGGTGAACACGGCACTGGTGTCGGGCATCGCCTTCGTCGTGATCGTGTTCCTCTATTACGTCGCCGCGCCCTGGAATTTGCTCGGCAAGATGGATCCGATCGGCGCCGAGGCCGGCTACGACCAGGTCGCCGCGCGCGCGCAGGCCGCGCTGGACGAGACCGGTGCGACCTGGATTGCGACCACGGATTACCGCACCTATGCCATGATGCGCTGGCTGTTCAGGGGCCGTGTCCCCGTGGTCGAAATCAACGAACGCGGCCGCTTCCAGGATTTCCGCGATCCCGGCATGGACAGGATCAGCGGACACGCCGGTCTCTATATCGGTCGCCAGCCCGACGATCACTCGTCGCTGTGGGCGCAGATCCCCGCGACGCGCGCGCCACTGGCGCAAGTCGAGCGCCGCTGGCGAGGCGTCCTGATCGATACCTACACGCTCGACAAGCTCACCGGATGGACCCCGGAGCTTTCGCCGCCGAAGGACTCGCCGTTATTCCAGTGGCGCGTGCTGGCGGGGGAACTTGAAGCGCGTCCGCTCGCCTGACGCCCCTACTCCTCTTCCTTCCTCCGCAGCAGATCCGTCGCGAGATCCGACAGCTTTGGCGGCGGGAGAGCCGCGAAGGGCAGTGGCCTCGTGACGTCGATTGCGGCGAGGCCCAGCCGCGCCGTTAGCAACCCGTTGAGCATGCCTTCACCCAGTCGCTGCGACAGCTTTGCTGCGATCCCGTGCCCGAGCATCTGCTGCACCAGGCTGTCGCTGGCGGCCATGCCGCCGGTGATGGCGAGATGGGCGATGACGTGGCGGAGCAGGCGGATCATGCCGAGCGCGCCGGGACGGCCGCCATAGAGAAAAGCGAGCCGACGGATCAGGCGCAACGCGGCGACGAACACGAAGATCACGTCGATCGCGGCGCGCGGGCTCACCGCCGTGACGATCGAGACCTTTTGCGCGGCCGACGACACCAGCCGCCGCGCCTCCGCATCCAGCGGCGACATCAATTCGCGCTCGGCGAGCCGGATCATGTCGGCGCCGTCGATGATCTCGCCGGTGTGGCTCTCCAGCGCCGCGCGAGCGCGTGCGAGCTGCGGGTTCTGGTGCGCGATCTTCAGGAGATCCTGCACGATGGCGCGGCTCTCCTTGCGGTCGTCGCTGGCAAGAACGGCGGCTGCACGCTGATGCAGCCTCTCGATCGTCGCGAGACGCGCGAGCCCAAGCGCCTCGCGCCCGATCACCACGGCAAGCGCAAGCGCGGTGACGAAGGCGAAGGCAATGCCGACGAAGCCGAGCGTTTCGCTGCGCGCAAACAGATCTTCGATCAGATTGACAACGCCGAGCCCGGTGCCGAGCAGCGTCAGGCCGGCGAGGCCGGACCAGAACAGCGTGCCCCAGGGAAAGCGGCGCCGCGCCGGAAGCGCCGTTTCAATCGGCACCGGCAAGGTCGATGGATCTGGCTCCGGCGTGATCTGGATCGTGGCGCGGCTGAGGCGGCTGGTCTCGTCGGCCTCGGTCACGACGACATCGGGATTGTCCAGCCGGAACGTCGCCGGCCGCCGTGGCTTCGATCGGTCGTTCATGCGAGCTTGTCTCCGATCAGGAACTGCAGGGCACGGTCGAGGCGGATGTGAGGCAGCGCGGGCTCATTCGTCCCGTCGCGTTCGAGCCTGGGCGGGCGGAAGCGCAGGAACCGAAAATCGCTTCTTTCGGCGACCTCCGTCGCGAGGCCTCGGAACGCTTCGGTGCCGTTGAACAGCGGCTCGGGATCATCTGGCAGATCGCCCGGAAAGGTCGCGACCTCCGTGCTGCCGTCGAAGAACTCGCCGTTGGCACTCTCGCCGGCGGCAGGTGTGCCGAGGATCGAGGGCAATTTGTCGCGGCCATTCGCGACCTGCGCCTCGCGTGTGGCGCGGACGGCGGCGAGCGCGACGACGTCGATCTGCGCGCCGGTATCTTCCGCACGCGCGACCGCGCGGGTGACGGCGCGGCGCAGCACCGCCTCCAACCGGTCGTGGCTGGACTGATGCAGATGATCCGCCTTTGTCGCCGCGAACAGGATGCGGTCGATGCGCGGCCTGAACAGGGTGGAGAGAAACGTGCTGCGGCCGATGTGGAAGCAGTCGAGAATGCCTGATAGCGCGGCTTCGAGATCGTGTAGCGCTTCGGGTCCGGAATTGAATGCGGCAAGCGCGTCGGCGAGCACGACCTGGCGATCGAGCCGGGCGAAGTGGTCCCTGAAGAACGGCCGCACCACGACGTCCTTGTAGGCCTCATAGCGGCGCACCATCATCGCCCACAGCGATCCCTCCGGAGCCTGTCCGCCGACGGGGACGTCGAGCGGCGCGAAGGTCAGCGCCGGCGTATCGGCGAGACTGCCGGGCATCAGGAAGCGGCCGGGCGGCAGCAGGCTCATCGCAAAGCGCTCGTCGCGGCAGGCGCGCAGATATTGGGTGAAGAGCCTTGCGGCCGTGAGCGTTGCCTGCTCGTCCTCGCGTGCCTCGGGCTTGAGCGTCGCAAGATGCGCGTGCCAGTCCTTGGCCAGATGCGCGCGCGGCGTCTCGCGCGAGAGCGCTAGGCTTTCGGCGGACCATTGCTCGTAGCTCTTCTGCAGCAGGGGCAGGTCGAGCAGCCATTCACCGGGATAGTCGACGATGTCGAGCGTCAGCGTGCGGTCGGCGCCGTTCTGTCGCTGATAGTCGATGACGAGACGCAGTTCGCTGATGTCGACGGTCGAATTCGGCCAGCGCCGTTCCTCGATCAGCGCGCGCAGATGGTTCTCGTAGGAAAAACGCGGCACGGCATCGTCAGGCTGGGGCGCCAGATGCGCTCGTGCGATCCGCCCCGAAGCATAGGCCTCGAACACCGGAAACCGGCCGCCGCGTGTCAAACCGTGGATCAGCGCGGTGATGAATACCGTCTTACCGGCCCGCGACAGGCCGGTGACACCAAGCCGTACCGTCGGGTTGAAGAAGTGCTCGCCATAGTCGATGAGCGCCCGGGCCGACAGGCGCGCCTCTTCGACCATATCCTGGAAGCTGAATGCCATATGAACGTGATTTAATCCCGGGCGGGCGGAACAGTGAAGCCGTTCACAAAAGTGGCAATTGCGTGAGGAAAATCAAGCTTCATACTTCCACCGCCTTTATCGGCGATCAGCCGGTTGAACGACGCGCCGGTCCCGAAAGACTTCTTGAAGAGTGGCCTTGTCTTTGCTTTGCGGATTGCCATGACCGTCTTCCAATTGAAACAACTTGCATCCACCTCCGTCCACGCCGCAGCCGACGTGATCGGCTGGAATTACGATCGCGCCGAGCTGATCGCCGACGGCATCATCCATGGCATCGGCGTGCTGGCCGGCATCATCGCCGCGACCGTGCTGGTGGTGCTGACGGCGGTCTATGCCGATGCGACCAACATCGTCGGCGTCTCGATCTATGTCGCCGGGCTGATGTCGATGCTGGTGCTGTCCGCGACCTATAATCTGTGGCCGGTATCGCCCGCCAAATGGCTGCTGCGCCGCTTCGATCATTCCGCGATCTATCTGCTGATCGCCGCGACCTACACGCCGTTCATCCTGGAGGTGAAGGACAGCGTGTTCGCGCTGGTGCTGCTCGCCGGTGTCTGGTGTGTCGCGATTCTCGGCATCGTGCTGAAGCTTCTCTACCCCGGAAGGTTCGATCGCGTCGCTGTCGGCATCTATCTCGCGATGGGCTGGAGCGGCGTGATGCTCTATGGGCCGGTGGTCAGGGCGTTGCCCGCGCTGGTGCTGGGCTTCATCCTGGCGGGAGGCCTGCTCTACAGCTTTGGCGTGATCTTCCACGCCTGGCGGCGGCTGCGCTTCCAGAACGCGATCTGGCACGGCTTTGTCTTGGCCGGCGCGGCATGCCATTATACCGCGGTGCTCGACCTCGTGTTGAGCTAGCTAAGTTCCGCGAAGCGGCATAGGCCAAGCGGCATACGAGCGAAGCGCTGTATAAGAGAGAGGAGACGTCGCATGCAGGTGACCGGCAAGGTCGTGGTCGTCACGGGCGGCGCAAATGGCATCGGCAAGGCGCTGTGCGAGGCGTTTCACAGGGCAGGTGCTTCCAAGGTCGTGGTCGCGGACATGGATGCCGCCAATGCGCGGGCCGTCGCGGCGACGGTTGACGGCGCGGCGTTCAAATGCGACGTCGCGCAGGAAAAAGATATTTCGCACGTCATCGATGAGACCGAGCGGCAGTTCGGCCCCATCGCGTTGTTCTGCTCCAATGCCGGCATCGGCGGCGGCTTCGATCCGATGTCGGTCAACGCCGGCGGCGCGTCCGATGAGCCCTGGCAGCGCAGCTGGGCGATCCACGTGATGGCCCATGTCTACGCGGCGCGGCATCTCGTCCCTCGCATGAAGTCGCGCGGCGGCGGGTATTTCCTCAACACCATCTCGGCCGCGGGCCTGCTGTCGCAGGTCGGCAGCCCGGCTTATTCGACGACGAAGCACGCCGCGGTCGGCTTTGCCGAAAATCTCGCGATCTCGCACAAGGCCGACAACATCAAGGTCTCGATTCTCTGCCCGCAGGGCGTCGACACCAACATGCTGCGCTCGATCCCCAAGGGCCCGCAATCCGGCGATGGCGATCTCTCGCCCGAGCAGGTCGCCAAGGACGTCCTCGCCGGCCTCGAGCAGGAGACGTTCCTGATCCTGCCGCACCCCCAGGTGCTCGGCTACATGCGCAAGAAGACCGAGAATTACGACCGCTGGATCGGCGGCATGGCCAAGATCCAGGCGAAGATGCGGGAGGAGCTCGGGAAATAGGCTAGGCGGCCGCTTCTGCTTCATCACCGATGCGGCTCTGCCTGAGCGCCCGTGCATAGAGCATCATCCCCTCGCGCACAGTGCGCCGCTCGGCGTCCGACAGCGCGGCCAGCGCGCCGCGCACCTGCTGGCGGCCGAACGCATGCAGCGCCTCCAGCGTTCGCCGGCCTTTTGCCGTCAGCGACAACAGCTTGCTGCGGGCATCCGATTCATCGGGCGTCTCACGTAGCTCGCCGCAATCGACCAGCTTGCGCACCAGGCGGCTGACGCTGGATTTCTCCAGGTGCAGGAACGCGCCGAGCTCGCCCGACGTCAGCGGGCCGCGGATGCCGATCTCCAGGATCGTGTGCACGGCCGACGGCGGATAGTTCGATTCCGCCACCGTCGCATCCATGAAGCCGAGCTCACGCACCATCAACCGCGAGGCAGAGCGAATGTCGTCGATCAGCGAAAGCTCAGCCATCTTGACTCCCGGCATATAGTTGTATCATACAACTATATGCGCGCAACGGCGCGCGCAAGCGTTTTGGAGTGGGCCATGAGCGGAACCCTGCCAACTGGCCAGCGGATGAGAGGCAAGGTCTGCCTCGTCACGGGCGGCGGCAGCGGCATCGGCCGCGCCACGGCGCTGCGGATGGCGTCCGAGGGCGCCGAGGCAATCATTGTCGCGGGCCGGCGCGAGGCCGAGATCGACGCTGCAGCGGCGGCGTGCCGCGAACTCGGCGCCGAAGCGGTCGCGCTGAAGACGGACATCACGCAAGAAGATGACGTCGTGCGCCTCGTCGGCACCGCCGTCGAGCGCTGCGGCCGTCTCGATGTCGCCTTCAACAATGCCGGTTTCCAGGAACGCCGCGCGCCGCTGGAGGAGCAGGGCACTGATATCTACGACAGCGTGTTCGACACCAATGTTCGCGCGCTGTTTCTCTGCCTGCGTCATCAATTGCCTGTCATGCTGGCGCAGGGGCGCGGCAGCATCGTGGTCAACGCCTCCGTCAGCGGCGTGCGCAATCCCAATCCGGGCTTCGCGCTCTATTCGGCCTCGAAGGCCGCCGCGATTTCGCTGACCCGCTCTGCCGCGATGGAGAACGCCCCGCGCGGCATCCGCATCAACGCGATCGCGCCCGGCCGTGTCATCACCGACATGATGCTGAGCGCCGGCGTCGGCGATGTCGCGACCGTCGGCGCCGGCCTGCCGCTGCGGCGGATGGGCACGCCGCAGGAGGTGGCGGAAGCCGTGGTGTGGCTATCCTCGGATGCGTCGTCTTATGTAGTCGGCCACGTGCTGGCGGCGGACGGGGGATTTCTGGCGGCGTAGTGCCCCCTAGTGCTTCTGCCCGTACAGGACCGGCACCGCCGAATCCACGACGACCTCGACGAGGCTCGTGCCCTCGTGCGCCATCCCGCGCTTCAGCGCCTCACCGAGCTCGGCCGCCTTGCTCACGCGCACCGCATGGCAGCCCATGCCTTCGGCGAGCCGCACGAAATCGATCCCCGGCAATTCCAGTCCCGGCACATTGCGCACCTGCATCACCTGGCTGAACGAGCGCATCGCGCCGTAGCCGGAATTGTTGATGACGACGATGGTCAGCGGCAGCTTTCGCTGGGCCGCCGTCCACAGCGCCTGGATCGAATACATCGCCGAACCGTCGCCGATCAGGCAGACCGTGCGTCGGTTCGGTTTGCCGAGAGCCATGCCGACGGCGGCGGGCAGGGAGTAGCCGAGGCCGCCGCTCGCCATGGTGTAGAAACTGTCCTGGCCGCGCATCGGCAGGAATTTTTGCATCGCCGGCCGGTGCGAGGGCACTTCCTCGACCAGCGAGGCGTCTTCAGGCATCGCCTGCGACAGCGAATGCAGCAGGAATTCGACCGGCAGCGGATCGGCGGCCTGCGGCGCCGGCGGCAGCGTGCGGCCTTTTGGCGCGGCGCGTTTGCTGTCCGGGAGCATGTCGAGCAGCAGGCTCAGCGCCGGCTTCATCGTGGCGATGATGCTGGTGCCAACCGGCGTCACCGCGGCCGCGTCCGCATCGTCGGTGATCTGGAAGATCGTCGCGCCGCCATCGAAGATCGCGGCGTGGCCCTCGACGTGGAAGGTGAACACTGGTGCGCCGATCACGACCACCAGATCGTGCTCGCGCAGCGCATCGGAGAGCTGTGCCGGCGAGGCGTGCAGGAAGCCCGCGAATTGCGGATGACGCTCGGGGAACGAGCAGCGCGCCGAGAACGGGCTGACCCAGACGCTGGCCCTTGCCTTCTCGGCGACGCGCACCATCAGATCCACCGTGCCGGCGCGGTCGACGCCGGGACCGACGACCAGGGCAGGGTGTTTTGCGGAACCAAGCGCCGCGACAAGCGCCTTCATCGCATCGAGTTCGGGGCCGATCTCGCGGCTGACTTTGCGCGCTTCGACTGGCGCTGCGGCATGGGCCCAATCGTCGATCGGGATCGACACGAAGGTCGGCCCGCACGGCGGCTGCATCGCGGTGTAATAGGCGCGTGCGATCGCGGCCGGGACGTCTTCGGGCCGCGCCGGCTCGACGCTGTACTTCACGTAGGGCCGCGGAAATTCCGAGGCGCGCTCGGCGTAAAGAAATGCCTGCAGCGGCAGGATCGAGCGCGCCTGCTGGCCGGCGGTGATCACCAGCGGCGTCTGGTTGCGATGCGCGGTGTAGATGTTGCCGAGCGCGTTGCCGACGCCGGCCGCCGAATGAAGGTTGACGAAGCCGGCATTGCGTGTCGCCTGCGCGTAACCGTCGGCCATGCCGACGGCGGAAGCTTCCTGCAGCGCGAGCACGTAGTCGATGTCGTCGGGCCAGTCGCTCAGGAACGGAAGCTCGGTCGAGCCGGGATTGCCGAACACGCGTCTGATGCCGAACGCGCGCAGCAGGTCGAGCGTCGCCTGCTTGACGGTGACGGACTTGCTGCCGGTCTTGCCGTTCTTGGACATGGTTTCCGTTCCCCGCTGCTTATTGTTTCGTTCGTCATCCCGGGGCGATGCAAAGCATGGATCCCGGAATTTCGAGATTCCGGGTCCGGTCCGGCGGACCGTCCCGGAATGACGGTGTCGCCGTCACCACACCGCCGTGCCCTTCATCGTCGGCTGTCCCTCGGCATTCGCGGTCCACAGCTCCATGCCAGCGTCGGTCTCGTTGGCATTGATGGAGAACTCGCTGCCCTCGAACAGCGGCTGCAGGCCGCGATAGGTAAACTTCTTCGGCGGCTTGCTGCTGCGGAGCTTTGCCGCCATCTCGATGATGAGCGCGGCTTGCAGGGGGCCGTGGAAGATCAGGCCCGGATAGCCCTCGACCTTGGTGACGTAGTCGCGGTCGTAATGGATGCGGTGGCCGTTGAAAGTCAGCGCGGAGTAGCGAAACAGCAGCACGGGATCGGAGACATGCGTCTCGCGGTACTGCGCCTTCGGCGGCGGGGACGCGGCCTTCGCGCTCGCGGGCGCGCTGCTGGTCATCTCGCGATAGACGATGTCCTGGCGTTCGCGGATGGCAACGCCCCGTGGCGAGGAGATGCTGTGCTCGACCGAGACGAAGCAGAGCGTGCCGGTCGAGCCCGTCTTCACCTGCACATCGGCAATGCGCGAGGTCCGCGTCGATTCATCACCGACGCGCAATGGCTGCAGGAACTCGATCTCGCCGCCGGCCCACATCCGCCGCGGCAGCGGCACCGGCGGCAGGAAACCGCCGCGGGTCGGGTGGCCGTCGGGCCCGAGCATCGACATCGGAAACACCGGCTGCGCCAGGCACCAATGCACGGTGAACGGTGCGGCATCGCCGGCGTTGGGCTCGCCGACATCCTGGAACAGCGTCGCGCGCAGGCCCTTCACGAGCTGCGCGGTGACGATGTCGGTGGCCTCGGTGCTGCGGCCGATCCATTGCCGGAGGTGATCGACGTCGAGCTTCTCGGTCATGATGCCTCGCTCTTCCTACCTTTTCGGATTCTCGCCGATCGCCGGCACGGCGCCGTAGCTGCGCGTCTCGCCGACGATGATCGGCGCGGGCGCGGGATAGCTGACGCGGCCGTTCGGCGTGTCCACCTCGATGCGGCGCAGATGCGGATGGTTGGTGAGATCGGTCATGGTGTTGACCTCGGCGAACGCAATGTCGGCGTCGGACAGCCGCTTCAGCAGTTCGTCCCGAGTCAGCTTGCCGAAGATGTCAGCGACCGTCGTGTCGGTGAAGTCGCGGTTGCGCACGCGCTCCACCATGTTGGCGACGCGGGGGTCGGCGGGCAGATTGGGCTGATCCAGCACCTCGGCGCACAGCGTCTTCCACTCGCGCTCGCTCTGGATCGAGATCAGGATGTCCTTGCCGTCCTTCGAAGTGAACACGCCATAGGGCGCGATCGAGGGATGGCGCAGGCCCATGCGCTTGGGCGGATTGCCGGCCTCGGCGTTGAGCAGCGGCACGGTACACCAGTCCGCCATCACGTCGAACATGGAGATGCGGATGTCCGCACCCTTGCCGGTGCGGCCGCGCGCGATCAGCGCTTCGAGGATCGCCGCATGCGCCGTGGCGCCGGTCGCGACGTCCACGATCGACATGCCGACGCGGGAGGCGCCGTCAGGATTGCCGGTGATCGAGGCAAGGCCGCTCTCGGCCTGGATCAGCAGGTCGTAGGCCTTGCGATGCGCGTAGGGGCCCTCGTCGCCATAGCCGGTGATCGTGCACGAGATCAGCTTCGGATAGTCCTTCAGAAGCCGCTCCCGGGAGAAGCCGAGCTTGTCCATCGAGCCCGGCTTGAGGTTCTGCACCAGTATGTCGGCGCTCGCGATGAGCTTTTCCAGCTCGGCGCGGCCCTCCTTGGTGGCGAGATCGACCACGGCGGATTGCTTGCCGCGGTTGAGCCAGACGAAATAGCTGCTCTGGCCCTTGGCGGCCGCGTCATAGCCACGGGCGAAATCGCCTTCGGGCCGCTCGATCTTGATCACCTCGGCGCCGGCATCCGCCAGGCGCGAGGTGCAGAACGGCGCGGCCACCGCCTGTTCGACCGCAATCACCCTGATCCCGTCAAGTGCTCCCATGATGCGACCTCAGTACGAGCGGGGCATGCCGAGCACGTGCTCGGCAACGAAGGACAGCACCAGGTTGGTCGAGATCGGCGCGACCTGATAGAGCCGCGTCTCCCGGAACTTGCGCTCGACGTCGTATTCCTCGGCAAAGCCGAAGCCGCCATGGGTCTGGATGCAGGCGTTCGCCGCTTCCCAGGACGCATCGGCGGCCAGCATCTTGGCCATGTTGGCTTCGGCGCCGCAGTCGAGCCCGGCCTCGTATTTGCGCGTGGCTTCCTTCACCATCAGCTCGGCCGCGCGCATCGAGGCGTAGGCCTTCGCGATCGGGAACTGGATGCCCTGGTTCTGGCCGATCGGGCGCCCGAACACCGCGCGCTCCCTGGCGTAGTTGGTCGCCTTGGCAATGAACCATTTGGCGTCGCCGACGCATTCGGCGGCGATCAGGATGCGCTCGGCGTTCATGCCGGAAAGGATGTAGCGGAAACCCTTGCCTTCCTCGCCGATAAGGTTCTCCGCCGGAACCTTCATGTCGGTAAAGAACACTTCGGTCGTGGCGTGGTTCATCATGGTGCGGATCGGGCGGATCTCGAGGCCGTTGTTCCTGGCCTCGCGCATGTCGACGATGAACACGGAGAGACCGTCGGTCCGCTTCTTGGCCTGCTCCTTCGGCGTGGTGCGCGCCAGCAGCACCATCAGGTCCGAATGCTCGGCGCGGCTGGTCCAGATCTTCTGGCCGTTGACGATGTAGTTGTCGTTGCCTTCCTTGCGCGCGAAGGTCTTCAGCGATGACGTGTCGGTGCCGCTGGTCGGCTCGGTGACGCCGAACGCCTGCAGGCGCAATTCGCCGCTCGCGATCTTCGGCAGGTATTTTGCCTTCTGCTCGGCGTTGCCGTGCCGCAGCACGGTGCCCATCGTGTACATCTGGGCATGGCAGCCGCCGCCGTTGCAGCCGGCACGCTGGATCTCTTCCAGGATCGCCGCCGCGGCGGAAAGCTTCAGGCCCGCGCCACCATATTCTTCGGGGATCAGCACCGAGAGATAGCCGGCCTGCGTCAGCGCGTCGACGAACGCCTTGGGGTAGGCCATCTCGCGGTCGAGCTTGCGCCAGTATTCGCCGGGAAACTGCGCGCAGAGCTTTGCGACGGCTTCGCGGATGTCGGCGTAATCTTCGCTGTGGTGTTGCTCAGTCATGGCGTTTCCCGTTGGTAGCGGCAGTTAAGATAACGCCGGCCGATCCTCCGGCGTTGTGAAAACAACGCCAGCCCCCTATGCTCATTTGCTATAGCGTATGGAGTAGCCTTCCAGGATTGGCAAGCATGGATTTCCGGCAGCTCAGGACCTTCAGTTGCGTGGCGGAGCTCGGCAGCCTGAGCAAGGCCTCCGACACGCTGCGCGTGGCGCAGCCCGCGCTCTCCAGGCAGATCAAGCTGCTGGAGCACGAGCTGCGCACGGAGCTGTTCACCCGCAACGGCCGCGGCATGGTGCTGACCGAAGCCGGGCGCCTTTTGCTGGCGCGCACCTCCGGCATCGTGCGGCAGATCGACCAGATTCGCGACGACATCCAGTCGGCGAAGGGGCCGCCGTCGGGGCAGGTCGTGCTCGGCCTGGTTCCGACCGTGAGCTGCGTGCTGTCGGCGCGCTTTGCGCGGCGCTGCGTCGAAAAATATCCGGGCATTTCGCTGCGCATCGTCGAGAGCTACAGCGGCCATCTGGTCGAATGGCTGCATCGCGGCGAGATGGACCTTGCCATCCTGTACGGCCGCTCGGCGGATCTGCATCTCAACGTCGAGAGCTTGGGACGCGACAACATCGTCGCGGTCGGCCCGCGCGGCTGCGGTCTGGCGCGCAGGAAGAGCGTCGATGTCGGCTGGCTGCTGCGGCAGCGCCTGGTGTTGCCCAGTCATTCGCACGGCCTCCGCGCGCTGATCGAGCATGCGGCAGCCCAGCGCAAGATCAAGCTCGACGTCCAGCTCGAGGCGGATTCGTTCCGCGTGCTGACGAGCCTCGTCGAGGAGGGGCTCGGCTTCGCGCTGCTGCCGCCTTCGTCGGTCCATGGCGAGGTCGCGGACGGCCGGTTGGAAACCGCTGTCGTCTCCAAGCCGATGACGCGCGAGCTCATTTTCGCCTCTCCGATCGACCGCTCGGCCTCGACGGCCTCGCTCGCCATCACCGCGCTCCTGCGCGAGGAAGTCGCCGCCTGCCGCAAGGAAGGCGTGTGGGACATCAAATTGAGTTGACCTTTCTTTGCCTCTCCCCGCTTGCGGGGAGAGGCCGGAATTTGCTGAGCAAATTCCGGGTGAGGGGGAGTCTCCGCGAGTCCAATTGTCACCGTCCCCGTGGAGACTCTCCCTCACCCCAACCCTCTCCCCGCAAGCGGGGCGAGGGGGCGCAGCGAGCGCGCGGTGACTGCTTAGGACACAAGGCGGCAGCCGGCCCTTCGCATGTTGTGCGAGCTGTCATGCCGGAATTTTATAGCTGCCTTCGCGATGACGGAGGATGGGCCTTAGGCCGCAATCCTCACCGGCAGCGACTCATATCCCTTGATGAAGCTGGAATAGATCCGTTTCGGCTCGCCGACCACCTCGATCCGGTCGAACCGCTTCAGCATCTCCTCCCAGACGATTCGCAGCTGTAGCTCGGCGAGGCGCATGCCGACGCAGCGATGGATGCCGAAGCCGAAGGAGAGATGGGTGCGCGGGCGCGCGCGGTCGATGATGAAGTCGTTCGGCTTCTCGATCATCTCCTCGTCGCGGTTGCCCGAGACGTACCACATCACGACGCGGTCGCCCTTCTTGATGTGCTTGCCGCCGATCTCGGTATCGGCAAGCGCGGTGCGGCGCATATGCGCCAGCGGGGTCTGCCAGCGGATCACCTCGGGCACCATGGTGTCGATCAGGCCGGGGTTGGCGCGCAGCTTGTCGTACTGCTCGGGGTTCTCGTTCAGCGCCAGCACCGAGCCCGTCATGGTATTGCGCGTGGTGTCGTTGCCGCCGACGATGAGCAGGATGATGTTGCCCATGAGGTTGTCGGGATCCATGAACCGCGTGGCGTCGTTATGCGCCATCAGCGACAACAGATCGTTGCGCGGCGCCGAGTTGACGCGCTCGTTCCACAGCTTCGACATGTAGGCGTAGCACTCGTCCATCTCGCGGCGGCGCTCTTCGGCCGAGGCGACGATGCCGCTCTTGGGCAGCGCGGTCGAGACGTCGGACCAGCGCGTCAGCTTGCGCCGCTCCTCCCAGGGGAAGTCGAACAGGGTTGCCAGCATCTGCGTCGTCAGCTCGATCGAGACCCGTTCGACGAAGTTGAAGGTCTCGTTGCGCGGCAGATTGTCCAGCACGGTCTGCGAGCGTTGCCGGATCAGTTTTGCCAGTTCGTCCAGATGGGTCGGCGTGAACATCGGCGACACGGTCTTGCGCTGCGACGAGTGCTTGGGCTGGTCCATCGCGATGAAGCTCGGCCAGTCGTAGCCCTCGGGCACGTCGCGGATCGAGATGCCGCCGAGCGTCGAGTCCGACGAGAAGATGCCGTGATTGGTGTCGACATGCATGATGTCGTTGTATTTCACCACCGACCAGTAGGGTTCGATCGGCGCGTTGGTGCAGTAATGCACCGGCTCTTCCTTGCGCAGCCGCTCGAACCACGGCCACAGCGTGTCGTCCTGGAACAGTCTTGGCGCACCCGGATGAAAATTCTTCAGCGGGGTCGCATAGGCTTCCTCGCGCGCGCGCCGCATGCGTTCGGCCTTGTCGGTCTTGACCGGTGTCTGAATGTTCATGGGCAGTCGCTCCAGTGTGTTCGTTCGCGCCGTCGCAGTGGCGAGGCGAGGGGCGTCGTCGCAATTGCCAATGTTATACACTATAATTCGGAGGTCACGCCGCAATCTTGACCGGCAGCGTTTCCAAACCCTTCACGAAGCTCGAATACACCCGCTTCGGCTCGCCCATCACGTCGATATGGTCGAACCGCTTCAGAATCTCTTCCCAGATAATCTTGAGCTGGAGTTCGGCAAGCCGCAAGCCGACGCAGCGGTGGATGCCGAAGCCGAAGGACAGATGCGTGCGTGGCCGGGCGCGATCGATGATGAAGTCGTACGGCTTCTCGATCGCCTCCTCGTCGCGATTGCCCGAGACGTACCACATCACGACCTTGTCACCTTTCTTGATCTGCTTGCCGCGGAACTCGAAATCCGAGAGCGCCGTGCGGCGCATATGCGCGAGCGGCGTCTGCCAGCGGATCACCTCGGGCACGAAACTGTCGAGCAGCGCGGGGTTTTCGCGCAGCTTGCGGTACTGCTCGGGATGCTGGCTCAGCGCATAGATCGAGCCCGACATCGTGTTGCGCGTGGTGTCGTTGCCACCGACGATCAAAAGAACGAGATTGCCGAGAAAGTTCTTGGCGTCCATGTCGCGCGTCGCCGCGCTATGAACCATCATCGAGAGCAGGTCGCTCTTCGGCGGCTGCTCGGCGCGTTCTTTCCAGAGCCGTGAGAAGTAGGCCGCGCATTCCCCGAGTTCGGCCATTCGCTCCTCGTCGGTGGCGACGAGTCCGTCGGCGCCGGGAATGGTGGTCGCGATGTCAGACCAGCGCGTCAGCTTGCGGCGGTCCTCCCAGGGGAAGTCGAACAGCACCGCGAGCATCTGCGTGGTGAGCTCGATCGAGACCTGGTCGACCCAGTCGAACACCTCGCCGCGGGGCAGGTTGTCCAGGCACTCGGCGGAGCGCTTGCGGATATTGAGGGCGAGATTGTCCAGATGCGTCGGCGTGAACATCGGCGCCACGGTCTTGCGCTGCGCCGCATGCCGCGGCGGGTCCATCGAGATGAAGCTCTCGCGGCGCAGATCGGGATCGACGTCGCGGATGGTGATGCCGCCGAGCGCGGAGGCCGAGGAGAACACCGAATGGTTGGTCTCGATCTCCATGATGTCGTTGTAGCGCGTCACCGACCAGTACGGCCCGAACATCGAATCCTTGCAATAGTGCACCGGATCTTCGCGGCGCAGACGATCGAAATAGGGCCAGAACGTATCGGTCCTGAACAATTCAGGATCGCCGGGATCGTATTGCTCCAGCGGCAGCGACGAAGCGCGCTCGCGCAATGCGTCGATCTTCGCGCTCTCGATGGTCCCGTGCATGACCGTTCTCCCTGGCGTGGACCGCGCGATTTTTGTGAATTCTGCGCTGCGGTATTTGAACTACAATTACAACGCGTTACGTGCTTCGGGGCAAGCGGCAGTTTTGCCGCAAGCGAGGTGCGTATCCGGGATTGAGCAAGCGAAAATCCGGGATTCGGCCCGCAACCGACACTGCCCCGGATTTGCGCTGCGCTCTGTCCGGGCGACGAATCCGCCAGCGTGATCTTCAGCACGCCCTGGCCAACGGAGACGTCCGAAAATTCGCTCGAAACCGAGGCAAATCGAACCCGGCCACCCCGGGGATCGACTAATCTCTGATCTATAGTTTGAGCGGATCGGATCCGCATCCCGAGGTTGCCGCCGTGAACGACATGCAGTGGGCTCCCATCGGCCCCTCCGAACCGGTCCCCCCGCCGCTGCCGCCCACGCGGGTCGACTTCACCGGCAATCGCACCGAGTTCCGCAAGATGGTCACCAAGGGGGCCATGCTGGAGCTGGTCACCTTCGGCTTCTACCGGTTCTGGCTCGTCACCGACATCCGCAGGCATTTGTGGTCGAACACCGCGATCGATGGCGATGCCGCCGAATACACCGGCCGGGCCAAGGAGCTGTTGGTCGGCTTCCTGTTCGCGCTGGCGATCCTGGTGCCGATCTATCTCGGCTATTTCCTCATCGGTATCGAGTTCGAACGTTGGCAGGGCTTTGCCTCGACGCCGCTGTTCATCTCGTTCTACGCCTTCGGCCAGTTCGCGATCTTTCGCGCGCGTCGCTATCGTTTGACGCGCACGGTCTGGCGTGGTGTCCGCTTCTGGATGGACGGCTCCGGCTGGGCCTATTCCTTCCGTGCGATGCTTTGGGGTCTTTTGGTGTTCATGACGTTCGGCCTGGCGCTGCCGTGGCGCGAGGCGTCGCTGGAGCGTTACAAGATGCGGCATACGCATTTCGGCGATCTGCAAGGCGACTTCGAAGGCACCGGCTGGGAATTCTTCAAGCGCGGCTGGTGGCTGTGGCTGCTGAGTCCGATCGCGGTGGTGATCTTCCCGCTCGCGCCGTTCTTCTATGCCGAGTTCAAGGCGCGCGAATGGCGCTGGTGGCTGAACGGCATCCGCATCGGCGGTGTCAGCCTGTCCTCGGATCTGCCGCACAATGCCTTCTACGGCCTGTACTGGAAGATGATCGGCTGGTGGGCGCTGCTCTCGACCCTGTTCGGCGTCTATATCGGCGGTGCCACCTTGCTCGTCGTCAAGCTCACTGGCCTGCCGCCCGAGCAGGTGTTCGGGCCCGGTCATGCGGCCAAGAGCATTCCGATGCTGGTGGCGATGGTGATCGGCTATCTCGCGCTGGCGCTTGCCATCAACATCATCATGCGCGTCTATCTGCAGCGCGATCTCTGGGCCAAGGTACTGGAAACCGTCGCGGTGCATGATATCGGAGCCGCGGCCGACGTTCGCGCCAGCGGCGAACTGGCCAGCGCGCTTGGCGAAGGTTTTGCCGATGGTCTCGATGTCGCGGGATTCTAGATCGTGAGTGATGTGACTGCCGAGCCCGGCGCTGAGACGAAGCCCGGACAAAAGGCTATCTTCTTCGACGGCCTGTCGAGCCGCCGGCGCCAGGTCGTGCTGACGCTGGGCGATGCGCTCGAGATCGTCGAGCCGAGCGATGGGCAGGCGACCGTCACGCGCTGGGCCTACGCCGAAATCCGACGCGCCGACAGTCCGGCCGGCACCCTGCGCCTGACCTCCATGTCCGCGCCGCCGCTGGCGCGGCTCGAGATTCGCGATGCGGCGCTCAGTGCCGGTCTCGTCGCACGCTGTCCGAGCATCGACGAGCACCAGACCACGGGCCGCGGTGTTGCAAAGATCGTGGGCTGGTCGGTCGCGGCCGCCGTCTCCATCGTCAGCGTGGTGCTGTTCGGCGTGCCGCTGGCCGCGGACCGCCTCGCGCCGCTGGTGCCGAAGCCGATCGAGCGGCGCATCGGCGATGCCTCCGAGGTGCAGGTGAAGACGATCTTCCGCGGCGCGGCCTGCGACGACGCGGCCGGTCAGGCGGCGTTTCGCAAGCTCGTCAACCGGCTGCGCGACGCCGCCGGCCTCGACGACGATTCCATGACGGCAGGCGTGCTGCGGACCTCGGTGCCGAACGCGTTCGCGCTGCCGGGCGGCAAGGTCTATTTGCTGAGCGGACTGCTCGACAAGGCCGAAAATCCCGACGAACTCGCCGGCATCCTCGCCCACGAGCTCGGCCATCTCAAGCACTCCGACAACATGCGCGGCCTGATCTACAACGGCGGCACCTCGTTCCTGATCGGCCTGTTGTTCGGCGACGTCACCGGCTCCTCCGCCGTGATCTTCGCCTCGCGCAGCGTGGTCGAAGCCTCCTATTCGCGCGAGGCCGAGACCAATGCCGACACTTTTGCGATCGAGATCATGCACGCGCTCGGCCGCTCGCCGAAGCCCGCGGCCGAGTTGATGTTCCGCATCACCGGCAAGGAAGGAGGCTCGGGCCTGTCGACGATCCTGGCGAGCCATCCGCTCACCGAGGATCGCCTCGCGCGCATGACGAAAGAGGACCGTCCCGCCAGCGGCCCGCCGTTGCTGACCGACAAGGAGTGGCAGGCGCTGAAGGGCATCTGCGGCAGCGGGAAGATTTAGCTTGGCGCCTACCGCGTTCCGTAAGCACGGTCGCCGGCATCGCCGAGGCCCGGCAGGATAAAGCCGTTTTCATCGAGACTTTCATCCACGGCTGCCGTCCAGATGTGCACGTCGGGATGCAGGCCGCGCAGGCGCTCGAGTCCTTCCGGTGCTGCGATCAGGCAGGCGAGGCGAATGTCCTTGGCACCGCGTTCCTTCAATCGGTCGACGGCGGCGACCGCCGTGTTGGCGGTTGCGACGACAGGCGTCACCACGATCGCAAGGCGCTCGCTGAGATCGGACGGCGATTTGAAGAAGTATTCGACCGCGGCAAAGCTCTCGGGCTCGCGGTAGAGCCCGATATGGGCGACGCGCGCGGTCGGCACCAGATCCATCATGCCGTCGACGAAGGTGGTGCCGGCGCGCAGCATCGGCACGAACACCAGCTTCTTGCCGGCGATCTTGGCCGAGTGCATCGTCGCCAGCGGCGTCTCGATGACGGTATCAGTGAGCGGCAGGTCGCGCGTCACCTCGTAGCAGAGCAGCATGCCGATCTCCTTGATCAGCTCGCGGAACGACTTTGTCGAGATCGATTTGTCCCGCACCAGGGTCAGCTTGTGCTGCACCAGCGGATGATCGACGATCGTGACGCCTTCCATGATCGGATGCTCCTGAAATTCTTCAAGTCAGTGCGGCGGGCAACAAGGGTGGGCTAGAAAACGGTGCCGTCGCTGATCACCTTGAGCGGCGGTGAGCCGTCGGGACGGCGCGCAAACGCGATGGCGCGGCCGGCGGCCCAGGTGCCGCCTTCCAGAATGCTGGCGAGCGGCAATGTATCAGGCGTGCGGCCGAGCTTGGCGCGAACAAGATCGGCGACACGATCCAGCAACGCGACGGTCAGCGCGCGCCACTCGACGACGAGCAGCGAGTCGACCGCATGCGCGCGCTCGGCGTCGGCGGGATCGCGCAGGCACAGCACCTCGTGATCGACGAACAGGCCGCCATTGCGGTATTCGGCAAGCCCGGTCAGGCCATCGATGTCGGTGACCTCGAAGCCTGCGCGCTGGAGCGGCTCGATCAGCGAATAGCTCAGCCATTGCGACAGCTTGTGCAGCGGCACGAGGCCGGCGGTCGCATCGTCGCTCTTGATCGCAGGATGACGCCAGCAATCGCCGAGCGGAACGCCGGCGAGCTCGAGTCGTGACGGCCAGATCGGTCCGAGCTGGTTCAGCACCGCGGACAGGATCGTAGGCGCAGGGATGGCGCCGCCCCTCGCTTGCGCGGCGATATGATCGAACAAGCCGCCCGGCCGCGGCCTGTCCTGCATGCCGAAGACATCGGCGCGCGCAGCCACCAGCCTGCCCAGACGTTGCAGCAGATCGGTGCGTCCTTCGAGGCCCAGCAGCGGATTGGCATCGCTCGCCTGGAAGGCCGACGTCAGTGCCGAAAGCGGCAGCTTGGCGAGCACGTCCGCATCGACCCTGAACGGCGCGCGCGCATCGCGCGAAAAGAGGCCGCCGGCAAACATGTCGAGGCTTGCGATCGCGAGCCCCTCGGAGCGGCCGATGCCTTGTCCGGTCATCGCATCACGGTATCGCCACGTCGCGCCCGCGCCGGCGTCGAGCAGGACGCTGACGATGGCGAGGTCGAATTCCGCGCGCGCCCGTGCCGCACGATCGGGCCACGATGTCGCGTCGGCCAATTGCGCCCAGCGGTCCGCGCCGCCGGACACAAAATGCCGCCACCGCGCGTGGAAGGGAATGTCGAGCGTCGGGTAAGCCTTGCGCGTGACGACAAGCACCGCCTCCGCAACTCCGTCCATGCGATCGAGATCGATGGTGAAATGCGTGAGCCCGTCGCGCAGGCCGATGTCGAGCATTTGTCCGGCGCGCGCGCGAACAGCCTTCGCGGTGAGCAGCGCGCGTGCCTGTTGTTCCAAAACGTCCGCCATCGCCGGATCAGTATTTTTCCAGCGAGCGCCCGACCACGCCATCGACGTCCTTCTCGGGCGCGATGTCGGTCGAGTAATAGCCGGCCGCCTTCTTCGCCGCGATCTCGACATAGGCGTCCGCCGGGATCAGCTCAGGCGGGATCGGCACGCGCTCGACGATGTCGATGCCCTGCGAGGTCAGCGCGTCGTATTTCATGTCGCTCATCGACAGGAAACGGTCGATGCGCTTCAGGCCGAGCCAGTGGATCGTATCAGGCATCAATTGCTGGAAGCGCGCGTCCTGCACGCCGGCGACGCATTCGGTGCGCTCGAAATACGCGGCAGCGGCATCGCCGTCCTCCTGGCGCTTGCGCGCGTTGTAGACCAGGAATTTGGTGACCTCGCCGAGTGCGCGGCCTTCCTTGCGGTTGTAGACGACGAGCCCGAGCCCGCCCTCCTGCGCGCCGCGCGCGGATTCCTCGATGCCGTGGATCAGATAGGGACGGCAGGTGCAGATGTCGGAGCCGAACACGTCGGAGCCGTTGCACTCGTCATGCACGCGGCACGTGATCCTGGTGCGATGATCAGGCAGCTTTGTCACATCGCCGAACATGTAGACGGTGGTGCCGCCGATCGGCGGCAGGAACACTTTCATGTCCGGGCGCGTGACGAGCTCCGGGAACATGCCGGCGGTCTGCTCGAACAACGTGCGGCGCAGCTCGGTCTCGCCGGTGCCGAAGCGTTCGGCAAGGCCCGGCAGGTACCAGACCGGATCGATCGCGATCTTCACCACGGAGACGCTGCCATTGGCGTGGACGACCTCGCCGTCGGCGCGCAGCCGCTTGGCCGCCAGCGCCTCGCGGATCTCGGGCAGGTCGAGCCGCGCGCGCGTGATCGCGATGCTCGGGCGGATATCGACGCCCTCGGCGATGTCCTTGCCGAAGTTCTCGGCGACCAGATGGCCCCAGGGATCGAGCGCGACGATTTTCGCGGGATCGCGCCACTGTTCGAACGGGCCGATGGTGGCGGCCGGGAAGGTGTTGGTGAGATCCGGGCGCCTGATGGGATCGAGCGCGCCGGCGGAGACGGCGAGCGCGCGGTACATCGCATAGGAGCCGCCATGGCTGCCGATCACGTTGCGATCCCCGGCGCGCGACACCGTGCCGATGATCGGCCCGCGGGCGCGCGCGTCGGCTGCGCCCCAGTGAATCGGGAAGGCGGCTTTCCGGCCCGGCTCGGGGTGCGAGGTGAGGCGGATATGGTCGGTACGGTTCGCGCGGCTCATGGCCAAACTCCCAAAAAGCCAACGGCCCGCCGCTCGGACGGGCCTGGCTCATCAGCGTTGCCGGAACGAAGCCCCGGCGACGCAATCCAACATATTGTAGCGGCGACCCGCGACAGACAAGTTAATCGTGGCGGGCTGGCGTTCGCCTCCTCGTCCAGACCGGCGAACGACGCCGGAACGTGTTCTATATCTATGTAATCGTTCGAATTTTTGAAGGGGAGGGGGCGGCGCCGCCGAAACAGGTGACTGGATAAAACCTGCATATTCGGACATATCGACCGGATCGGCCCGCCCCGGAGAATGCCATGCCCACCGCCAGCTACATCGATCCCCGCAATGGAAAGCTCTATTCGCTTGATGAGCCGCGCTGGTGTTCGGATGAGCGCACGCCGCTGCTGGTGACGCCGGGGGCGGGGATCTCGCGGGCGGATATCGACAGCGGTACGCGCTCGCTATGGCGCTACCGGGCGGCGCTGCCGGTGGAGATCAAGGACCCGATTTCGCTCGGCACCGGATGCACGCCGCTGGTGCAGCAGGCATGGGGCGATCTGCGGCCGTTCTTCAAGCTCGAATGGTTCAATCCGACCGGCAGCTTCAAGGACCGCGGCTCGGCGGTCATGCTCTCGTTCCTCCGGCAGATCGGCGTCAACGCCATCCTGGAGGATAGTTCCGGCAACGGCGGCTCGTCGATGGCCGGGCTTGGCGCGGCCGGCGGCATGCGCGTGAAGATTTTGGCGCCGGCCTCGACCTCGCCGGCCAAGATCGCGCAGGTGCGCGCCTACGGCGCCGAGGTGCAACTGGTCGAGGGGCCGCGCGAGGAATCGGAGGCGGAAGCCATCAGGCAGTCGAGCCGGACCTTCTATGCCAGCCACAACTGGCAGCCGTTCTTCCTCGAAGGCACAAAATCGCTTGCCTACGAGATCTGGGAAGATCTCGGCTTTCGCGCGCCCGACAACGTCATCGTCCCGGTCGGTGCGGGCAGCAGCCTGCTCGGCTGCGCCTTCGGCTTCCGCGAGCTGCTGAAGGCGGGGCAGATCGCAAAGCTGCCGCGCCTGTTCGCGGCGCAGCCGCTCAACTGCTCGCCGATCGATGCCAGCTTCAAGGCCGGCGTCGATACGCCCGTCGCGCGCGAGGTGAGCAAGACCATCGCCGAGGGCACCGCGATCAAGTCCCCGCTGCGGCTGCGCGAGATCATCGGCGCTCTTCGCGAAAGCGGCGGCGGTACGGTCGCGCTCACCGAGGACGAGATCGTCGCCGCCCTGCGGCGTCTTGCGCGGCAGGGGCTGTTCGCCGAGCCCACCAGCGCCAGCGCAGCTGCGGCGTTGGAGAAACTCGCGGCCGACGGGGCCATCAAGGCGAACGAGACCACGGTGGCAGTCCTCACCGGCACCGGGCTGAAGGCGGCGACCACCGTGGCCGACCTCGTGCAGTAGGGCGGGGCTCGCAACGACGGCGCGCTCACTCCTTCAGATCGTTCACCTGCTTCACCCAGGCGCGCACGTCGGCGAGCACCTCGGGCAGCACCGCTCTCACCTCCAGCACGGTCATGCCGGCCTTGATGCGGGGGTCGTAGAGCAAATTGAGGATGTACTGGTCGTAGACGTCGAAATAGCCCATCGAGACGTTGTCGTTGAACATCGTCCACGGCACGCTGGCGGTGTCGTTGATCGGCCCGAGCGATTGCAGCACTTCCTCGTAGGCGCAGTCGAGGAAGGTGAAGTCGCCGGTGTCGACGGTCAGGATGACGTCGGAATGCTCGATCTCGAATTGCTCGTTCTTGCGGAAGCCGGACAGGCATTGCGGATCGAGCGAGGTGCGGATCTCGCGCGCCTTCTCCGCGCCGTAGAAGCTCGTGATGGTGCGGTAGAGGTCGCGGTCGCGCACCAGCTTCACCCGCACATTCGCCGCCTCGGCGGTGTCGGTCATGGCGATGTCGAGATGCTGCACGCGTTTGCCGATGTCGGCGACGACCCTTGCGAGCTGCGCCTTGCGGTCGGCGCGGTCGGTCTCGGCGAACACGCGCACCGGTCCGTCGAACTTGCGGATGCGATCGACACGGCCGGCGAGGTGGTATTCGGCGCCGAAGGCGGTCTTGAAAAAGCCGTCGACGATCTCGGCGTCGGTAAAGCTCTTCTTCTCGGCACGCTGCCGCGAGGCGATCGCGGGCAGCTCGCCGGCGGTCGCCATGGGCGCGGTGTCAGGCACAAGCGCGAACGCTGCAAACGCCAGCAGGGCGAAGCGAGGGGCAGCCGAGGGCGGGACCAATGCGCTCATCGTCGCGCGACGCTGCCGTATTCGCTGCCCGCGCACAAGTCCGCAAATTCACGCGGCGGGCAGCATCCCGCCGTGTCCGCGGATCAGTTGTTGAGTACGACCACGGTGGTGCCGACGCCGACGCGGCCGTAGAGGTCGGTGACGTCGTCATTGGTCATGCGGAAACAGCCCGAGGAGACCGCCTGGCCGATCGTCTCCGGCTCGTTGGAGCCGTGGATGCGGTAGAGAGTCGAGCCCAGATACATCGCGCGCGCGCCGAGCGGGTTCTCGATGCCGCCCTTCATGTGACGTGGCAGGTCGGGCCGGCGGGCGATCATCTGCGAGGGCGGCGTCCAATCCGGCCATTCCTTCTTGGCGGTGATCTTGTGCACTCCGCCCCAGCGGAAGCCGTCGCGACCGACGCCGATGCCGTAGCGCAGCGCCTGGCCGTTCTGGAGCACCAGATAGAGCCGGCGCTCGGCGGTGTTCACCACGATCGTGCCGGGGGCATAATTGCCGTTGTACATGACGGTGGTGCGGGGGATCGGGCTCGCGCCGCCGCCGAGAAAGCCGGTGGAGCTGGTGCCCGTGAAGTCCACCATCCCCGCCGCGGACGCGCCGGCCGCGCCGGCCAGCAAGAGCGCCATTGCGGTGATCGGCGCGGCAAAAAACCGGATCATTGCTTCCCCCAGAAAAAAATCGATTCAACGACAGCCACAGGCCATATTTGCGGGCATTTCGCAAGCCACGGCCCCGTGAGACAGGGCATCCCCCGGCGGATGGCGTTACCAAAACGGCAACCGCGCCAATTTGTCGAAAAAAGCATTAGCCAAACCGGCGGATTGCCATGCGGGGCAGGGCCGCAATGCCGGCTATTGCTTTGACCGGGCCAGCGAACAATGATTGATCGCAGGGATCACTGGAAATCGCCGATTGCGGGAGCAAGAAGAATGAACGGTGCGGAAAGCCTGGTGCGGACGATGGTCAAGGGCGGGGTGGACGTCTGCTTCACCAACCCGGGCACCTCCGAAATGCATTTTGTCGCGGCGCTCGACCGCGTGCCGGGCATGCGCTGCGTGCTCGGCCTGTTCGAGGGCGTGGTGACGGGGGCGGCCGACGGCTATTTCCGCATGAAGGGCTCGCCGGCCTCGACCCTGCTGCATCTCGGCCCCGGCCTCGCCAACGGCCTTGCCAATCTGCACAACGCCAAGAAGGCCAATTCCGGCATCGTCAACATCGTCGGCCAGCACGCCGTCTACCACATCGACTACAACGCGCCGTTGACCTCCGACATCGAGGGCCTGGCCCGGCCGATGTCGTCCTGGGTCCGCACCTCGCCGAATTCCAAATCGGTCGCCGCCGACGGTGCCGCGGCGATCGCCGCCGCCAGGAGCGCCCCGCCGCAGATCGCGACCCTGATCCTGCCCGCCGACACCGCCTGGAACGAGGCCGATGGCATTGCCGAGGTTCCGGCCGAGCAGCAGCGCGCCAGCTATTCGCCGCAGGCGGTCGAGCAGGCCGCAAAGATCCTGCACGGCGACGGCGAGGGCACGCTGCTCCTGATGACCGGCAGCGCGCTGAGCGAGCACGGCCTGGCGCTGGCCGAGCGCATCGCCGGCAAGACCGGCTGCACCGTGATGGGCCCGACGTTCCGCCCGAAGATGGCGCGCGGCCGCGGCCGCTTCTCGATCGACCGCATCCACTACGTCATCGAGAACGCGCTGCCGATGCTGGCCAAGTTCCGTCACATCGTGCTGGTCGAGTCAGACGATCCCGTCGCGTTCTTCGCCTATCCGAACAAGCCGAGCATGCTCAAGCCCGAGGGCTGCGAGGTCCATCGCATGACCTCCTGGGGCGAGAATTCGGTGGCGGCGCTGGAAGCGCTCGCCGGCGCCGTGAGGGCCAGCGCCAGGGACGTCAAGCCGCAGGCGTTGCAGGAACTGGTCAAGCCGACCGGCGCGCTCACCTTCGCCTCGATCGCGCAGGCGATCGCCTGTGCGATCCCCGAGAACGCGATCATGGTCGACGAATCCCTCACCACCGGCCGCGGCTTCTTCCCGCCGACCGCGGCAGCCGCGCCGCACGACTGGCTCCAGAACATGGGCGGCTCGATCGGCTTCTCCACGCCGCTGTCGATCGGTGCCGCGATCGCCTGCCCGGACCGCAAGGTCATCACCATGGTCGGCGACGGCAGCGCGATGTACACGATCCAGTCGCTGTGGACGCAGGCACGAGAGAATCTGAACATCGTCACCATCGTGTTCGCCAACCGCATCTACCAGATCCTGCGCGGCGAGTTCGACAATGTCGGCGCCGGCGAGCCCGGCCAGCGCGCCAACGACATGCTCCGCCTCGATCGCCCGACGCTCGATTTCGTCGCGCTGGCCAAGGGCATGGGCGTGCCGGGCCGCGCCGTCACCAACGCCGACGAGTTCAACAAGGCGCTGGCAGAGGCCGTCGCCGAGCCGGGGCCGCGGCTGATCGAAGTCCAGATGTAAGGGGCGCGCAAACGACGGAGCGCCGAGAGCCCGGAGGCAAAATGCAGACCGAGCTGAACAAGGTGATCGCGGCGCTCCGGGACTTCTACGCCCACGAGGGCTTCCTGTTCGAGAAGGACATCGGCGAGCGTGCGATCACGCACCGCTTCGCCGTCCATCTCGAGCGGCAGTTTTCCGGCTGGTCGGTCGACTGCAATTACGACCGGCTCGGCGAGCGGACGCTGCACCTGCCGCACGGCACCATCATCTCGACCGACGATCATCTCGGCAAGTCGATCTATCCCGATGTCGTGGTGCATCAGCGCGAGATCCCGAACAACCTATTGACCGTCGAAATCCGCAAGGCGAGCAATCATACGCCGCTGGAGCACGATCAGCACAAGCTGATGGCGCTGACCGATCCGCATGTCTGGTTCGCCTATTGGATCGGCGTGCTGCTGGTGCTCGACCAGCACAACGTGACCATGTCGGAGGTCTATGTCAGCGGCGGTATCGATCAGGTGCAGTCGCTGTGGTTCGCGGAGCGGCTCGCGGAGAGTGGTCTTGGGGAAGCGCGTTAGGGCGCCTACTCATAAACGTGAGATATCGAGGCAGAGCGGAACACGATTAGCGACGCGACCCGTGGGACATTTGACTATTCGTTAGCGTGGCATAGACTGATTACCTGAGGTCGGCTCGTCGCTTGCTGACACCAAGATTTTGCTCTCCAACTGATTGTCCATAGATAAATCAAAAAGGAATTTTTTATGCCGGACCGATTTCGAGCCGCGTCACTTTTCTTCGTCTTTTCGTCACTGCTCTATTGTGAACACGCTCTCGCTCAGGATTCCTCGTCCCGTTACGGGATGGGTGGTCAAACCAAGCAATTTGGTGAAGTCCGCAAGCAGATCTCCGAGAGCGGTCAACCTTTCCGAATCGAAGGTCATTGTCAGTCGGCCTGCACAATGTTCCTCAAATTGAAGAACGTCTGTGTCGACCCGAATGCCGAACTATTGTTTCATGCGGCCGAAACCCCCAAAGGTACGCAGAGGATGATGAACTCCTACAATGGCTCGCTGCGCGGCTACCTCGTCGCAAATCACATCATGGAAACTACCAGCTTCACCACCATCTCAGGGCGGGACATGATCAGGAAATTTGGTTATCGGTCCTGTTCACCGAAGTGAGTGTTCTGCATTCTGGTCGACGCTTGCTCTCGCCGGAGTACGGTCCCGTCGAGCGAATCGCTGCGCTGCCGAGCTAAACGATTCCGTTTTTGGTGTCCGTGCAGCATAGGCGTGCCAGGGACGCAAATGGCGCCATCTCCTTCTTGTTCCTCCTGAAAGTAGTTTTGAATTTTTCGAAGACCTGCAGTGCACGACCTGTCCCGTTAGAGAAACAACGACTGAGATCAAATTGCAATTTACTCGCAGTCTCCATCGGGCTGCGCTTGAGCGAGGACTCCGCATGGACAGGTGGTCAGGGTGGACAATCGTCCTTTGCCTTGTACTAACGCTCGGTCCCCTGCAGGCACAACCCGATGAATGCTCTCGTGACGCGTTGCAAAAGCATGCCTGCGAAACACCGAACGGCAAAGCCACAGAATCAAATGTTGGCGTCCCGCTCCCGGCAAGCTTTCTTCCTCCGCCGCGATCGATTGCGGATATCACCGCGATTCTCGATAGCGAAAAGCCCGATCCCGCCACTCTGGCTAGAATGAAATCTGCCGCCGACGCGGAACCTTCTGACGACCTTTCGCAAGGGCCGCTGGCGCAATTCTACTACGCCCGATCCGAGGCGAGGGGAATCCTGGGGCGCTCGGCCGATGCGCTGGCCGACAGTCAGCACGCGCTCGTCGTCGCGCGGGCGGTCGGCAACCATCGTCTTGCGATGCGGATCGGGATGGATGTCGCGAGCAGGCTCAAGACGGTGGGTGACTACAAGCGCGCCCTCGCGATGGCAGAACGGCTGATGGCCGAAGCCGATCAACCGCGCACAAGGGGTAATTTGTTCCCCCTGCACCATCTCGCTGTCAATATTGCGGTTGCCATGGGGGACCTGCCGCGGGCTGACGAGTACTTACGACAAGCACTGGCCCTCATCGAGGAGGCGCGCAGTGGCAACCCCCGCTGGCAAGCCTACCGCATCAGAGGCAGCTCATGGGAATGTTCAATTGCATGGATGCAAGCGGTCATTTTCGCCGCGCGAGGCCAGTATCGTAGTGCCGAGGCCGCCTATGTTCGGGCACGCGAGTTCAGAATGAAATCGATCGAGGTCTTCGACAAGCTAGCAAAAACAGACCCGGACGTGCCGCTGGATTCGGACCTGCAGAGACAGACCGATTCATTTCTGCTGAATATCGCCACGATGAAATCACGGCAAGGACGGCTGGCTGAAGCCGAGTCGGACGCTCGCATCGCATTGTTTTCGCGTCTCAAGGCGGACGGCAAGTACAATCGTCTGACAACGCCCTACGTCACTCGTCTTGCCAACATCCTGAATTGGGAAGGCCGCTTCTCAGAGGCCGAGAGGCTCGTACGAACGGGCCTCGACATCCAGCGCACGCTTGGTATCGGCGACGCGGATCCGAATAGTGCCTACGCTCTCTCTTGGCTCGGTTCTATCCTGACCGGCGAAGGGAAAGCGGATGAGGCAAATGAGGTCTTCGACCAACTCGACCAAGCGGTCGCCACCTGGGATGCCCGGCAACGGGAGGGTTTGCTGTGGAACGCCACGCGGATCAATGCGCTCTTGGCTTCAGGTAGAAACGAGGAAGCGCTCGGCGCTGCGCAGGCACTTGTTCAACACGAGGTCGCACGTTTCGGCGAGAGCAACTATGATAGCGCCTCTGCAAGGGGCGTTCTGGCCATTGCCTTGATGCGCGCGGGCAGAGGCGCCGAAGCAATCCACGAGTTCAAGCTCGCGTTGCCGGTGCTGCAAGCGGCGCAACAGGACTCTGATGATAATGATGCTGCGGTTGTGGCAAAGGCTGAGGCCCGACTGAAGTTCATCGTCGAGAACTACATCAAGCTCCTCGCAACAACCCGAAGCCCAGCTGACGACATTGCTGCGCAAACTTTCATCTTGGCGGACTCCATTCGCGGGCACGCAGTGCAGCAGGCTTTGGCCGAGTCGAGCGCACGCGTGGCGGCAAAGGATCCGGCGCTCGCCGAGCTGGTGCGCAATGAGCAGGATCTGAGTAAACAGCTCAGGGCTCGGGTCGGCTCGCTCAATAATCTTCTAAATGTGCCGTCAAGCGAGCGCGACGAGAAAATCCTGCACGACGTCGAGAGTTCGATTGCGCGATTGCGTGTCGATCGGGACGTGGCTCGTGCCGAGATGAACGGGCGGTTCCCTGCCTATGCTGATCTCGTCAATCCGAAGCCGCCTAGCATAGCACAGATCAAGGACGCTCTTCACGACGGCGAAGCGGCTCTGTCGTTCTACTTTGGAGACGATGCGAGCTTTGTCTGGGCGGTCCCAAAGAGCGGCCCGATCGCTTTTGCTTCCGTTGAAGCCAAACCCGATGAAATCAAAAGCAAGATAAAAAAGCTGCGGGAAGCCTTGGAGCCGGAAGCGGCGTTGATTTCCGATATCCCGCCCTTCGACGTCGGCCTCGGTTATCAACTCTATTCCCTCCTGCTGAAGCCCGTTGAAGCCGGCTGGAAGCAGTCGAAAAGCCTGATCGTGGTGACGAACGGTGCGCTCGGGCTGCTACCGCTGTCGCTGTTGCCGACCGCGCCATCCGTGCTCAAATCCGACGACGGTCCGCTCTTCGCAGGTTATCGGAATGTTCCTTGGCTGGCTCGCACACATGACGTCGTTACTCTGCCATCATTGTCGGCACTTCGTACCCTGCGTTCCCTGCCGGCGGCCGCTTCCGGACGCAGCCAACTCATCGCATTCGGTGACCCGCTCTTCAACGAACAGCAGGCCGAGGAGGCGGAAGAAACGAACGAGCCTGTCAATCCCTCGGCTGCCTCAACTATGCGTCGCCGGCCATTAAGTCGGAGATCAATTCCGAAGCTGGAAGGCATTGACAGCGCCGAGCTCGCGATGCTGCCACGGCTTCCGGACACTGCCGACGAACTCAAGTCGATCGCGCTTGCGCTGGGGGTCGATCCGTCGAAAGTGCTGAGGCTTGGGAGGGATGCCAACGAAAAGGTCGTCAAGACGACGAATTTGTCCAGCTTCAGGATCGTCGTTTTCGCGACGCATGGCCTCGCGACGGGGGAACTCGACGGGCTGACGCAGCCTGCTTTGGCGCTGACCGCGCCTGCCGTCGCTGGCGTCGACGGCGATGGGTTGCTCACGATGGAGGAAATCTTGCAACTGAGGCTCGACGCGGACTGGGTCATTCTTTCGGCCTGCAATACGGGTGCCGGGGAAGGGGCCGGCGCGGAAGCAGCATCTGGGCTCGGCCGCGCGTTTTTCTATGCAGGCACACGGGCCATTCTCGTAACCAACTGGTCGGTTCATTCGCAATCGGCAAAGGAGCTGGTCACCGATCTATTCAAGCGCCAGGCAGATGATCCCAAGCTGACGCGCGCTGAAGCGCTACGGCAGGCGATGATGGCTCTGATGGACGGGCCGGGTTATGTCGGCCCCGACGGGAAGACAGAGTTCACTTACGCTCACCCGTTGTTTTGGGCGCCCTATACCATCTTGGGCGACGGAGGCACGCGTTGATCGCCTCGAAAAAAGGGAGCGCGACGCAAGTTGGTGTTGTCCCGGTCCGAGAGAGGTAGACCATGGGGCAACTCGTCTTTGGCAAAAGGGCCGCCCGCTTCGCGCGAGCGACCCTTAAGCACCAGTCACTACAAGCTCAATGCAGCGGAGCGCCGCCACCCAGCGCGTAGGTCACGAGGTCCTTCAGCGCGAAGTTGGAACCGGTCACCGGCGCCCAGTTAGGATCGAGCGACAGCACGGAGGAGGCGTCGCCGAACATCATGCCGAGGAAGACTTCGGCGACGATGCGTCCGCCGACCGGCCCGAGCTGCGGCGTCTTGATGCCGGTCGCAGGCGCGCCGCTTGCGGGGACCGTGACAGAGGTCGCGAACTGGCGCGCTTCGGCGAGGATGTAGGTCCAGAGCGGGCAGTTGCCCTTGAACACGCCGTTCGCGATCGACGCGATCGGAACTTGCGGGTCGCCGACCGGATCGGGATTGTCGACGGCCCGGCCGACGATGATCTGCTCGTCGGTCAGCGGCGTCTGGTGCATCGCCCTGGCGACCGCCTGGCCCGACGGCAGCCCGAGCCGCCAGCCGCGTTCGAGATTGCGAAGCGCCAGCGACGACGGATTGGAGGCGACCTCCGGCGGCAGCTTGCGCAGCGGATCGACCAGCGAAGTGTCGATGCGATAGGCGAACTGGAGCCGCCGCTTGTTGTCGGGATTGGTGCCGTCGTCCTCGACGCCATAGGGGCGCGTGTCGATGTCGATGAAGCGTCCCCAGTCGATCGCGCGTCCCGGCCCCATCGCGCGGAAGCCGGTCAGCGCGTTGTTGTCGGGATTGTTCGGATCGGGGAAGATCTGGAGCAGCATGTTGTCGGCGTCGTTCAGCCGATAACCGGGCCGGATCATGGAATGCCCGAGCCGGTAGGCTGCGACCGAGAACTCGACCGGCATGTAGGGGAACGTCTTCCAGTGATAGTAGGCGAGCTTGCCGCGATCGTAGTGGCCGCCGGTCCTGAGATCGTTCAGCACGGCGGCATTGACGATGCGCGGCAGGAAGTCGTTCAGCACCACGTATTGATAGTGGAAGCGGACGCGCTGTTGCACGTCCTGGAACGAGAGGCCGTCGTTGTCGTCGACCATGCGGTTGTGGAAGCGCAGCATCAGCCCCTGGAACTGCGAGACGATGCTGTTCTCGTCGTTGCGGGGATCGCCGATGAGTGCGCGGCCCCTGAAGCGCGGCAGGTCGAAGGCGTTGGAAACGCCGGTGCCGGTCAGCGGGTCGCCGAGGAGGAATTTGCCTGTGTTGTCGTACATGAAGGGCTGGTCGTTCGGACCGCGCCCATAGAGATTGTCGAGATCAAACGACGGCGTGCGGAAGTCGACGAGCCCGTCCGGATCCTGCTGCTTGGTCAGCGAGCTCACGGGATCGAAGGTGATGTCGTGATCGACGAACTGGCCGAAATATGTGTAGAGCGCGGGAATCCCGCTCTCTTCCGCGTCCGGCCCATCCTTGGGCGGATCGAAATCGCCGACCATGTTGTCGGCGAGCGCCGAGAGGTTGGCGATGCTGTCGGCGTCGTTCGGGCCGAATTTCGCCGGTGTCAGCGTGCGGAACATGCGGCCGAAGCGGCCTTGTGACAGCGGCGAGCGGGTCGCGTTGAGACCGCGGGGAGTAATGGCGTGACGACTGCTCATAAAGGACCTCCATGAAAAGTTACGACGGCAAGCAACTAAAGTTAAAGTTGTTCGCAATAGAATATGCATGTGAGGCTAGATCGCGGAATCCGGCGTCGCAATGCGTTGCTTCACACATCGCGCGACGTCGATCCGGATTCGCGCGCCGGCACTGCGATCAAGCTGCGGATGCGCTTTGCAAATTTTTCGCGTGTCGATTCCGAATAACATTCTCGACATCGACGTCGGCGCATGGAAGCAACGTCAGCCTCGCCGACCTAATCGGCAGAGCGATCGTCGTGCCCGGAGTCGTGTTCGCGTAAAAATTGCAATGGTGCACATATGCCGCTTCGCCAAAAGTTGCGGGCTTGACGGATGCGTGGCGCGGATCGATGCCGCCACTGGGGCAAAGGTCCGGCAAGTCGTCGCGAGGCACTCGCGTGGTCCGGGACTCGTCCGGCATGATGCCGCAAATGTCCTGGTATCGGGGCGTGCGCCATGTCCGGCATGGGCCTATGATGCGGCGGGCCGGTGTGGGCATGTGACCTCGGCCACATTTTGCAGCCGTGGTCCCGCCTATCCTCGGCGCACTTGCACGCGTCGATCCCGCGGGACTTGAGCTTCCGTCATTGGGGATCAGGCATTTTGGAGGTTCTGATGCAAAGATCATATTTGCTGGCCGCGACTGCGGCACTGGCGCTCGTCATGCAAACGCCGCTCGCGCTGGCGCAGAGCGCGCCCGCCGCGGGTGGCACGCCGCCGGCCGCCGCAACCAGCGCGGCGCCGGCCGCAACCACGGCTCCAACCGCGACCACGGCTCCGGCCGCGACCACGGCTCCGGCCACGACCACCGACAATTCGACCGCGCCGGCCGGCTCGAAGAAGAGCGCCGAGAAGAAGCCGAAGAAGAAGATGACGCGGCAGCAGGAGATCGATCATTCGATCGACAGCGGCACCGTTCCGGCGCGCTATCGCAGCTCCGTGCCGAAGCAATACCAGCAGTATATTCCGTTCGAGAAGCAGTGACCGGCGTCGCCGCGGCGTGAGGCGTTTTCCGCCTTGCGTTGCGGTGGAATTGGCCGGAAGCCATGCAGCAGCGACGGCGCGATCTGATCGGCTGCCCCCTGTGGCGGTCCGCGGTCCCGGTGTTAGACTGGGCCAAGCCGGGGGGAGCCGTGATGAGTGACGACGCAAAGGATGCTGGCCTGGTGGCCATGATCAGCAGCATCCTGGGAGGCAACAAGCGTGCAGAGGGCGCCAGCCCGCCGCCGCTCGCCGACTTCACGCCGGCCGCGCCGGCGGCCGAACCCGTTGCTGCGGTGCCTGAGATCCCGGAAGCCGAGTCGCCGAAGCTCCAGGATGCATCCGATGACGCGGCAGCTTCAAAGCCAATCGCGCCTGCCGCTCAACCCCTGACACCCGGCGGCAAGCGACTCCTGCCGGCGGAGGCGATTGCCGAGCTCGTGCTCGGCGAACTCCGCAAGATCGAGGATTTTCCGGCGTCCGGCGTCTCGGTCACGGTCTACGGTTACAGGCACTGGAACGCGATGATCACCTTCGCGCCGTTCTCGACCAATTTCCAGAACGCGACGCGGTTCCGCCAGGCGCTGCCCGACCTCGTCTTCAAGCTGCGCCGTTTCGTCGAACTTGAGATATAGTGGAGGACGATCGCAGGGGCGCTTCGACGCAGTTCATTTCGATGGACTGCGGTGGAATGACGCGGCGATCACGCCAAAACCGTTCGACAGGATATCGAATTGAGCGTCGCCTTTACCAAAGAAGAGAGCGCCGAGACGGCCTCCGAGACGTTGCTGCCGGATCGCCCGATCTCGCCGCATCCGAACCTCGTGACGGAGACGGGCTTGAAGGCGTTGCAGACGCAGCTCCACCAAGCGCGCGAGGCCTATGAAGCCGCGCAAGCCATCGACGACGTCAACGAAAAGCGCCGGCAGTCGGCAGTGCCCTTGCGCGATGTCAGATACTTCGCCGAGCGGCTGCGCACCGCTCAGCTCGTCGCCGATCCGGCGTCATCGGATGTTGTCGCCTTCGGCAGCACCGTGACGTTCAGCCGCACCGATGGCCGCGTGCAGACCTACCGCATCGTCGGCGAGGACGAAGCCGATCCCAAGGCGGGCTCGATCTCGTTTGTCGCGCCGGTCGCGAAGTCGCTGATGGGGAAGGCGGTGGGTGATGTCGGGGGCGCGGGCGCGCAAGAGATCGAGATTCTGGCGATCGCCTGAGGCCCAACAGCGTGCTGTTGCAAGAGCCCTTCGCGCCGGCGCAAATCGTGACTACGATCTCGCAACTGCTGAATCAAGCTCCGCCCACGCACGAATCATGTTCGCTTGTCGGAGATCGCGGGCTGGCGATCTCCCGGGTGAACGGCTTGAACGCGACGTCTGCTACGTCTTCTTTGCGGGTTCTTTGCGGCTCGGGGCCGCGGCAATCACCTTGGCTTTTTCCTTCTTCGGCTTTTTGGCTTCGCGATTGCCGCGTTGCTGCCCCTTCGCCATGTCGCTCTCCCTTGGTGGTTTGAGTTCGTCGAGTTCATCGGATTGGAGCACCCGTCCACGCGGGGTGCAGACTCTGACGTCCATGTAGCCTTCGCGGAGCAGTTTTCGCGCGAGCCGCAGCGCAACGGTCGCGGTGCCGCGGCCGAGATTCGAACTGCCGTATTCGTTGGTCCCGCTGACCAGATACGGCACACGAATTGCCCTAGCCATTGAGAACGGAGGCAGCCAACACGAGAAGCAGAAGAAGAAGCGGAAGGATCACCGGCGGCACGATCCATTCCGATATGCGAACAGGCGCCATTACACGCTCCTGCGAGGCTTTCGGCGGGAGCACATCGGACCCTCAGTCACCGGTCGAAGCCGTTGAGACGCGCGGTGATGGCAGCGACCCTACGCCCGCCCCAGGGCAATAGCGAGGATTAAATGCTGCGCGAGCGACCGCTGTGCTGTGATTGCCGGCGTGGCTGATGATAGTGCTGGCTATCGCTCCGGCAAGGGCGCATGGTCGTGTCAGCCGCGGCACCGGTCGGGCTTCACTTGCGAAAGGCAGGCGTGTGTGACCATTCGCTCGCGGCGGGAAGCCGTCACGTTCAGGCATCCATTCCGTATCCGCGGCATCGATCGCACCTTGCCCGCTGGCGTCTATGAAGTCGTGACCGACGAGGAGACGATCGAGGGCCTGACATTCTCGGCCTATCGCCGCATCGCCACGATGATCACAGTGCCCGCCGAAGGCGCAGTTGGCACCATGGAAACACTGTCGATAGGCTCGGTCGATCTTGCGAACGCGCAAGCCGCAGACGCGAGCACCGCAAATGACTGAGCACACCGTCGATCTCGATAAGCACCGCGGCATGGCCGCGCAGAAAGCGACCGAGCTTCGCCGCGCTTTGGCCGAGGTCGAAGCCAACGTCAGGGAGCTGCGTGAGCGCGAGGCCGACCTCGAGAATCGCATGCTGACGGTGCCGGCCGCGTCCTGGCCCGAGGCCGCGACCAAGGCCCGCTATCTGCTCAACCTCTATGCCGCGAGTCTGCCGGTCGAGGACACCCGCCATCGGGCGCTGGTGGCTGCGCTGTTCGACGATTTCGTCCGGCTGTCGGAAGAAGGCTGAGCCGAACGTCGGGCACCTGGCCTCGACGCGTGACGTGCAACGGTTGCGAAGGCGGGCGGCCGTTCGCGCGCGACGATTTCTGCACTTGTGAGGAACGGATCACGTAACGGGGTAAGCCAATGGCATTGACCCGCGGCCGCTTTATCAGCCACGAGTACGATCGAATGATCGTCCGCTTCTCGATGCAGGACGGCGCCAGGGAGATTCCTTGCGCGATCTCGACTTCCGCGATGGATGATCTCGAGCCTGGCTCGCAGGTCAGGCCCGAGCAGCGGGAAGCACAGTTCATCCGCCTGCGCGACCGCATCGAAGCACGCGCGGCGAGCAAATACTGCGCGACGGAGTTCGAAGGCACTCCGCCGGGGATCGTGCTGCGCGGCATCGATTTCAGGTCGTAGGAGCCTTGATCTCCGGCAAAGGCGGTCTGCGCTCGAACGGCTTCTTTTTCGGTGGCGCTGGCAGCAATCCTTCCCGGATCGCCTGCTTCCGAGCGAGCTTGCGCGCGCGGCGAATGGCTTCGGATTTTTCGCGCGTCTTTCTCTCCGACGGCTTCTCGTAGGAGCGCCGCTGCTTCATCTCGCGGAAGACGCCTTCGCGCTGCATCTTCTTCTTGAGAACACGAAGCGCCTGCTCGACGTTGTTATCTCTGACGACGACCTGCATTGATGTTCCTCGCTCGAGGCTGCAAATGCGACACGTCCTGCAGGCAGCCAATTGCGCAGGAGCTTCATTGCGATTTTTCAGGATAGTAGCCGCGACTTCAGTCGCCGGCTCCGGACCGGTCGATGCGCTCTCGCACGCGATGCAACCTCGTGCGTCACGTGAACACTCTCGCGCGGACAAGTCAATCGACAAGGCCTGCCACGATCTCGGCCGATCCGGCGGGAACAACCGGGCGAAAACAAATCGGCTTTCGCCCTTGTAAAAGAACGAGCGCGGTGTATATAGGGGTTGTTCGATCAGCCGCTGTGCCTTGTTGAATGCGCCCGCGGGCTCCTTTTCCAAAGACATCGACGAAATTGAAAGTGTCCGCGTGAATGTCGCGCGGCACGCATGCGCTGCTGCGCTTTGGAGAAGAATATGACGACAGGTACCGTGAAGTGGTTCAACGGCCAAAAGGGCTTTGGATTCATTCAGCCGGACGACGGCAGCAATGATGTGTTCGTTCACATCAGCGCCGTCGAACGCGCCGGTCTTTCAGGTCTTGCAGAAGGCCAAAAGGTCAACTTCGAGGCCAAGACCGACAAGATGCGAGGTAAGGTCAGCGCCGAGAATCTCTCGCTGGCTTGATATCGTGGTGCCGTTTCACGGATGTACTGAAACGGCCGCTTGGCCCGCTCGATCCCAGGATTGAGCGGGTTTCGTCGCGTGTAAAACGGAGTGAAGCATGAGCGCCAGGAAAACGGCCGAGCTGTCACCCGAGGGTATCGCGCGTTCTGATCGCAAGCGCCTCGCCGCTGAAGAGGGAATGCGCGCACTGGCGGACGTCGAAAGACAGGCCATCGAAGTGCGCAGGAACATGGCGCGGCTCCGAGAGATTCGCGAGGCCAGTGAACGCGAGAAGGAAGCGGCGGACGCAGCTCTTCAAACCGCCTCGCCCGCACCCGCGGTCAAAAAGCGTTCCAGGAAAACGGCACGATAATCGTCTTCAGCCTCGTCGCCGCAATTCGAGCGCCGATCCCATTCCGGAGAGTGCAGGTCGTGCGCAGAATCAAACCGGAAGGCGGAACCATCACCTTCTTCGTCGCGTTCGGCGCTAGCAGGCAGATGTGCCGGCTTGCGACGACCTTCGACACGCAGAAGCAGGCGTTCAGCTACCTCCAGAAGCATCGAACGGAGTTCGAGCATATGGCGCGCACGCGCCTTGCCTCGGGGGAGCTCGAAGACGGCGTCGTCGTGCTGTCGATGCTTTGATCGTCTCGACCACGTCTGCACCGGCGAGTCTTCAATGGATCGGGTGAGCGATAGCTAACACGTCCCGTCGCGCCGGCTCCGCTGCTCTGCTTCCCTCGCCAGTCGTTCGGCCTTGAGCCGTTCCCTGTTCGCGTGGAAAGCCCTTTGCGCCTTCTCGTAATCGCTCACGACTTTCTCGGGGCCCTGCCTGAACAGGTTGTTTGCCGCCTTGACGGCAGACGATCGAAACTGCTGTCTCATCTCTTGTCCTCTCTATCTCTGTGATCCGAAATCCTCTCGTGTGAGGGACTTCCCGACTGGTCAGCTTAGGCCCTGACTGACTTACTGCGTCTTGACCGATCAATTCGCAGACGGCCGAACTCTTCGGGGCCATCGAGCAGGTCTCGCTTGCGGATCGCCCGGGTATCTGCGGTCGTCGTTGCGTCGCCGATCCGGTCGATCGTGTCGCCAGCCATTTTCCTGGCGCGCCGCTTCTGCCGATCCTGGTGAGTGTCCGATGCGAGTCCCAGCTCCACCAGACGACCTATCGCTTCGGTCAGGCTCGTCACATCGTTCCGACGAGCCATCCACGCCGTGATGGCTCTCGACTGCGACCGCGAGGGGCGAAAGCAAACGGTGCGAGCGGGACGACCGCTGTTTTTCGGTGTTTTCATCACGCTCGGCAATTGCAGGATATGAATTGACCCAGCGCCCGGCGCTAGTCGCAAGGTCAACCGCCGATCCCCCGATGCGTTCCTCGGAAAAGCCTGAGGCCATACGAGGGGGCTGGGAGTGCATGGCTGCACGGGCATGGATCGAGCCGTGTTTCTCCTTGCGAGTGGCTCGAAGCCGTTACGCTCACCTCTGAGGACCGGGCTTCAGTCGCGCGCCGCGAGCCGTCGGCAACGCGGTCCTCTTCCGGGATGCTGCCATCATGCCCCTGTTTTGCCCGACGCGTCAACTGTATTTCGGAAAAGACGTAATCGATCGGTCCGACTGATGTCGGCTACTGTGCATGGGGTTGTTTTCGAGGCTTTGACGGAGCGGGAGCAAATGCCCCGGTCCCTCTACGCTCTTCGAGCTACGCCGGACACGCTTCGCCATCATTGGGCGTGGCTGCGCCACGCGAAGCCTTTTGGCGAAGCGTGGTGGGCGCACAAGGGATCGAACCTTGGACCTCTCCCGTGTGAAGGGAACGCTCTCCCGCTGAGCTATGCGCCCGGGACCATCATGCAGACGGCCGGACTTTTGGGCCGGCCGGCGCATCGAAGCCCGCGATTTAGAAGTGCGGGCTAGACGTGTCAAGTTTTCAGGCGCCCCGGGGCCGGAAAACCTTTCGTCGATCGTTCAAATCGGCGGCGAGGCCGGGTTTCGGGCTGATTATGCGCCCTGCTGGCGGGCGCGGGAGGCGTGGGCCTGGAGCGCGCGGATGCGTTCGGCCAGCGTCCCGCCACCCTCGGGCAGGGGGCTTGCTGCCGCGCCGTTGGTGGCGATGCCATTAGCCGGGCGCGGGGCCGGCTTCGGCGGCTGGCCGGCCTCGGCCGCCAGCAGCGCCTCGATCGGCGAGTTCGGGCCTTCGAGCTGCATCGCGAGCTTTGCCACCTCGGCGGCGATGTCGTTGATGCGCTCGCGCAGCAGCGCGTTCTCCATGCGCTCGGTCGCCCAGGAGCTCTCGGCCTGCTGCTGGATCGCGTTGATGTCGCGCTGCAGCTTGGTGCGCTCGTCGCGGGCGGTGCGCAGCTGGTCTTCCAGCGCGGCCTTCTCGGTGCGCAGCGTCTCCATCGCGGCCGACGACTTGCCGCCGCTCAGGGCGGCGATCTCGACGCGCAATTCCTTGATGGTGCGTTCGGCGCCGTCGTTGCTCTGGCGCAGCTGGTTGTTCTCGTAGTCGCGCTCGGCGAGCAGCTTGCCCTGCGTGGCGAGGCGTCCCTCGAGGTCGGCGACGCGGCCCGACAGCATCTCGGCCTCTTTCACCTGCACGACGAGCTGGCGATCGAGTTCGGTGACGCGCTGGCTCAGATTCTCGACGCGGCCGCGGGCATCGCCAAGCTCGCGCGAGGCGACTTCCGAGTCCGAGCGCTCCTGCGTCAGCCGGGCCTGCGTGGCGGTGAATTCCTTCTCGGCGTCGCCGACGCGGTTCTTCAGTTCCTCGATCTGGGCGCGCACCGCGACCAGCTCGACCTGGCGGCTCTCCGCCATGATCGAGCGGTCGGACAGTTCGGAATTGATTTTTGCGAGCTCGGCCTGCTTGTCGGTCAGTGCAATCTCGGCTTCGCGCAAGGACGCGGTCTTGGCGTTGAACTCTTCCTCGGTGGCGCGGAGCTGTTCCTTCACCGCCTTCTCGCGCGCCTCCAGCGCGAAGATCGTGGCGTTCTTCTCGCCGAGCTCGATCTTCATGCGGTTGATGGCGTCGCTCTTCTTGCCGAGCTCTGCGAGCTGGCTGGTGGTCTTGTTCTTGAGCTGGTCGACGCTCATCTCGAGCCGGCGCGCCGACATCGCGAACTCGGCGCGGAGCTGGTCCTTGTCGGCCTGGATTTCCGCCATCGACAGCGGTGTCGCCGCCTCGAGCCGGCGCGTGGTCAGGCGCACCGCGCGGTTATGCACCAGCGGCACGATGGCAAGCCCGCACAGCATCGACAGCAGGAAACCGATCGCCAGGTACATGATCGGTTCGACCATGGGTCAGAGCTCCAGAAACAAGGAAAAATTTACCAAGGACAATGCATGGCGGGCCGGCAAAAAGCCAGCCCCGCCCTGTTGTTAACGTGAATCCGGAATTGGATCGGAAGAGGGGATCTAGAACGGGTTCCAGGTCGCGCGCGGCGTGTATTTGAGGTAGCCGATATTGGCACCCAGGCGTAGCCCGATGCCGGAGCGGATCGGCACCAGCACGATGTTGTTGGCGGTGAGCGCCGTCATGCCGAAGCCGCCGATGATGTAGGCCGAGCCGTCGATGCCGGCGAAGCGCTGGTAGATCGCGTTGGTGGCGGGCAGGTTGTAGACGAGCGTCATGGTGCGCGCGCCGTCGCCGCCCCAGTCGAAGCCGAGCGAGGGACCCTGCCAGTAGACGCGCAGGTCGCCGGCGTTCTTGGTGTAGAGCGTGCCTTCGCCGTAGCGCAGGCCCGCGACGAAGGCGCCGGAGCCTTCCTCGCCCAGGATATAGCCGTTCGGCAGGCCCCATTGGCTGACCGCCTTCTCGATGATCGAGGCGAGCCCGCGCGAGACGTTGCCGAAGAAGCGGTGGCCGGCGGTGACGAGCTCTTCCGGCCCATAGGTGGTGGGTGACGGGGTCCGCTGCGGCGGCGGCAAGTCCGGCGGCGGCGCGGCCGTCTGGGCCGAGGCCGGCACGGTCCAGCCAGCCAGCGCGATGAGCGCCACTGCGGCAAGGCGTGATGCGAAAGTCATAAAAGAACCCCTGGTATCGATTCCGGTCCGCTTCCCTTAACCTGACGCCAACAGGCACGGCTCTAGGTTGCGCCGGATGTCCCCTCGACTCGGATGTTATCCGCAGCAACTATGACGGCACAACGGCAGGAAGATAGCCCTTTGCGCCCCGGAATTGCCTTGATCGGCCGTCTGGTCTGCCTGCTGGCGGGCATTTGGCTGGTCTCTTCCGGATTGCCGGCGCATGCGGCGACCACCGAGCGTGTCGTCGTCAATCGTTTCTCGGGCGTCGCGATCGAAGGCTTCGACCCCGTCGCCTATTTCGTCGATGGCGGCCCCGAGCGAGGAACGGCGGAGTTCGAGGCCAACCTCTGGGGGGCGGTCTGGCGTTTCCGCAACGAGGGCAACCGGGCGGAGTTTCTGGCCCACCCAGAAATCTACGGCCCGCAATTCGGCGGCTATGACCCCGCCGATATCGCCCGCGGCGTGACCATTGCCGGCAATCCCCGCTTCTTCGTGATCTCGGCGCAGCGGCTCTATCTGTTCAGCCGGGAGGCCAATCGCGACGCCTTCGCGGCTAATCCCGAACGCTTCCTGTATGAGGTCGGCAAACGCTGGCCGGCGCTTCAGGATCAGCTCAGTCAGTAGGGCATCACCGCCGCGGCATCGCCCCAGGCGACGAACGCCGGAATGATGAAACCGGTGTCGCCGCGTTCGCCGAAGCGGAGTTCGCCGCCCTGGCCGTCGGTCACCCTGCCGCCGGCTGCGGTCACCACTGCGCAGCCCGCCCCGACGTCCCATTCGCAGGTCGGCCCGAAGCGCGGATAGATGTCCGCGCTGCCCTCGGCGATCCGGCCGAACTTCACGGCCGAGCCGCAGGTCTTTCTGACGGCGTTGGGTCTGTTGTCGATGAATGCTTCGCTTCTGGGGTCGCCATGGGAGCGGCTCACCGCCGCGATCCAGGGCTCGCCGGCTTTTGGCAGCTTGCGGGTCCGGATCGGCTCGGCCGCGCCGATGGCGGTGCCGTCGAACCTCACACGCTCGGCACCGCGGCCGACAATGCCGCGCCAGAGCAGCCCGAGCGCCGGCGCGCTGACGATGCCGAGCAGCGGCACACCCTCGGTCACGAGCGCGAGGTTGACGGTGAACTCGTCGCGGCCGGCGACGAACTCCTTGGTGCCGTCGAGCGGATCGATCAGGAAGAAGCTGCCGCGAAACGGCGGCGTGGCGAGGTGTGTCCGCTCTTCCGAGAGCGTCGGCACGTCGCCGGCAAGCCGTGCCAGCCCTTCGGCAATGATGCGGTCGGCGGCGAGGTCGGCCTCGGTCACCGGCGAGCCGTCCTGCTTGCCGTCGACCCGCATCGCCCCGCGATTGACGCTCAGGATCGCCTCGCCGGCCTGCACCACCAGTGCGGTCAGGGGCTCCATCAGCCGGAACGCGGCCTCGCCGTCGATGATCCTCACCCGCATGCCTCATTCATCGGCAAGTTTCGCCTCTCGTCACGTGATTCGCCTGCGTCCATTACGGCCGCTTCGAACCTATCGCAAGCTAGCTGCCACAGGCTGGCGAATGATAGAACCCGCAGCAACAGTTCAAGCATGCGTGATTCGCCGCGTCCGCACCGTGCAATTCCAGGAACCCTTTATGTCTGACGCTCCGTCACCCGCTACCGCTTCCGCTCCCGACATGCTCGAACTCGCGGCCCTGCTGTGCTCGCGGGTGTGTCATGATCTCATCAGCCCGGTGGGCGCCATCGTCAATGGGCTCGAAGTGCTCGACGACGATCCCAAGCCCGAGGACCGCGAATTCGCGCTCGATCTCATTCGCAAGAGTGCCAAGACCGCCTCCGCCCGCCTGCAATTCTGTCGCCTCGCCTTCGGCGCGGCCGGCTCCTCCGGCGCACAAATCGATCTCGGCGATGCCCAGACCATGGCAAAGGGCCACATCGAGGACGGCAAGTGCACGATCACGTGGAATCTGCCGCGGCTGCTGCTGCCGAAGAACCGCGTCAAGCTGCTGCTCAACATGCTGGTCGTGTCCCAGCATACGATCCCGCGCGGCGGCATGCTGACGATCGATCCGATCGGCGAGGGCGAGACGATGAGCTTCCGCATCACCGCGACCGGACACAATGCCCGCCTGCCGCAGAACATCTCCGAGCTTCTGAGCGGCGAGCGCGGACCGGCTGCGGATGCGCACGCAATCCAGCCTTATTATACGCGGCTGTTGGCGCAGGCCTGTGGGCTGACCGTGACGCTCAAGCTCGAAGGCGAGGCGATCATCGTTACCGCTTCGTAAACGCGCCCGTCGCTCTCGAACTGTTAAGCCATCCTTTACGAGGCGCTTCGGCTTGTCCGGAGCGCCTTATGTCTTTGTTGGTTCCGTTCTTTTGCACATACTCAACCAATATTAAACGCTTTGCGGTGAAGCTGGCCCCATTCCGAATAGGCGCATCACAAGTCGTGCGTGCCCTCCCTGTATGAAGGCCTGTTTCATGGATGATCTGTTGCGGGAGTTTCTGACGGAGACCAGCGAGAGCCTGGACACCGTCGACAATCAG
>NZ_JAUIZJ010000028.1:0-1212 GCF_030435535.1 Bradyrhizobium sp. WYCCWR 13022 | reverse complement strand
CCTCTCAGACAGGACACCTCAGTTCAGCAGGTTTGCCCCCTACTGCCGCGTAGCGGGTTCGTTCAATCAGTGGCCGGCTTGCATCGGATTACGCATGCTGGGGCCGGCAGCCATGGCGACGGGCGACGTCTGTGACAACCGCCCCCAGCTCGAGGCTTTCCGCGGCAATCTGTGCCTTCAATTCATCCGGCCACCGCTTGCGACCTGCGCCAGCGAACACTTCAATACGCGGTGACAACGGTCGTCTTATGGTAAGCGCGAATTTCTCCGCACCTTTTGCTTTTGAGTGCCGTGATGCATGAGGTGTCCACCAAAATAGGTGGACACTGAACCTCCTCCGAATGAGTGGACACCTGTAGTAGGCTCGTTGAGCCCGGAGGTGTCGAATGGAACGTCAACGTCGGTCGTTTACCGAGGATTACAAGCGTCGGGCCGCCGAACTGGTCGCGTCGAGCGGTCGCTCGATCGGGTCGGTTGCTAAGGAGCTCGGTCTGCGGGATTCGGTGCTGCGACGGTGGGTAGATAAGCTCCGGCAGGAGCCGGGATCGGCGGCGTGGCGACCCACCACGCAGGCGACGCCGATGCCGGCGGACCAGGCTTCGGAGATCGCCCGCCTACGTCAGGAGAACGAACGGCTGCGCATGGAGCGCGACATTTTAAAAAACTGTCCAGCGTCGTGGCGCGCCTGCGCGGAATAGAAACAGCCTTGTGCTATCCTTTAGCTCGGAGGGTAGCGGCCGTCAGCTTATTGGAGGCGCTGTCCCCGTTAAAAAACGTGGTCCATGGGCGCATGCGGACTTGAGAGTGGTGACGCCGTTTCGACGGCGATCCCGATTAGGAAGATGACAAATTGGCATAGCCCTGACCCTCCAGCCCATCATCGGACGGAGGAGTTGCGATGCCTAACAGGACAACCGACCGCGGCCCGGACCTAAAGCTGGTCAACCTCGGCGCGGCCCTATCGATATCGGATCAAAGATGCACATGGCCGCGGTAAACCCGGCCTGCACCGACAAGCCAGTGCGTGCATTCGGCACATTCACGCAAGACCTGCATGAACTGGCGGACTGGTTCAAGATGTGCGGCGTGACCAGTGTCGCGATGGAATCCACTGGGGTCTATTGGATCCCAGTCTACGAGATCTTAGAACAGCGCGGGTTTGAGGTCATTCTGGTCAACGCGCGGTACGCCAAGAATGTACCTGGCCGTAAA
>NZ_JAUIZJ010000027.1:0-248914 GCF_030435535.1 Bradyrhizobium sp. WYCCWR 13022 | reverse complement strand
AGACGAAGATTGGCTCTGGGACATCGCCAACGAAATGGAAATCGAGGACGGCGTCATCTGGGTCTATGAGGGAGTTGAACTAAGCGCCGTTAGATCGCTGCCGTGCGGCTGGCAGCCGCTTAGATTGGAAAGGGACGAGACTAGGTATCTTATCGGCGGTGTTCTCGATGGTGAGAGAGTATATTCGGTGATCGCAGCAGCTGCGCCGAGAATGGGAATGTCCGCGTCGGCTGTGCTTACGTCAAAAATGATTGCACAGTTCCGTCCGCGACTCGTCGCGATGGTGGGGATTTGCGCCGGCCGAGCTGAAAAGACGCAACTCGGAGATGTTATCGTTGCAGATCCATGTTGGGATTGGGGGAGCGGCAAGATAGATTCAGTGGACAACGTTCCGCACTTCAGGCCGGCTCCGCACCAGATCGAATTGGACACGGATATTGGCGCCCTGTTGAAGGAGGTTTGCGCCGATGTAGCTATGTTGGCCACTATCAAATCAGCAGCAAGGGGAAGTAAGCCGTCGCACGAATTGAGGGTGCATTTTGGTCCGCTTGCCTCGGGTGCGGCAGTCGTCGCGAACAGTGACACATTCAATTCGCTGCTACTGCAACACAGGAATTTGCTCGGGATTGAGATGGAGGCGTACGGCGTAGTGGTTGCCTCCAAGGGTTCCGGAAAGCCGCGGCCACTTCCACTAATTCTCAAAGCAGTTTGTGACTTCGCCGACAAGGACAAGGCGGACGATTTTCAGGAGTACGCCGCTCATACTAGTGCATTGCTTCTCCACAAGATTGCTGTGCCGGTTCTGAAACAATTGTACGCAAACTGAATCTTGCAGCTGGGGTGCTATCCCAACCGCCGATGGCACTCATGTCAGAACTGATACCTTCTCAAGCCGCCGTCCACGGGGATCACCGTGCCCGTGATGTAGCGCGCCAGCGGTGAGGCCAGGAACACTGCGAGCACCGCGAGGTCTTCCGGCTCGCCCCAATAGCCGACCGGAATCTCTTCCTCCGCAAACCGCTCGCGATAGTCAGGCGCATAGTTGCGGCGGATCTGCTCGCTCATGATGCGGCCGGGCGGGATGCAGTTGATGGTGATGCCGTGCTCGCCGATCTCGCGCGACAGGCCCTTGGCCCAGGCGTGCACCGCGGCCTTGGCGGCGAAGGCGGCGTTGAGGCCTTCCGGCTCGGACTTGCCGGTGATGTTGACGATGCGGCCCCATTTGCGCTCGATCATCTGCGGCAGCAGCGCATGCGCGATGCGGCGGTAGCTGGTGAAATTGAGAGCGATCGCCTCGTCCCATTTGCTGTCGGGCGCATCGACGGGCAGGGGGCGGCTGCCGCCCGCATTGTTGACGAGGATGTCGACATGGCCGAGCTCCTTCAGCGCGAAGGCAGCGATCTTCTCGGCCGCGTCCCTGGCCATCACGTCCTGCTCGAACGGGATGATCAGGCCGCCGCCGACCTCCTTCACCAGCTCGGCGAGCAGGTCGGTGCGGCGCGCCACGCCGACGACGCGCACGCCTTCGGCCGCGAGGCCCTTGGCGATGGCGCGGCCGATGCCGATGCTCGCTCCGGTGACGACTGCGGTTTTCGATTTCAGCCCGAGGTCCATGGTCACACGCTCTCTTGATTGGTTCTTGCTTTTTGCTTTCGCTTCCGGCCCGTCCCGCGGGCATTGCGAATTGCCTGACCGGGACGAGCAGTGGTAACCAAGGGCGATCACGAAGGAAACACCAAAAAGAAAAGGCGCAGGCCATGGTCTGGGATCCGCAGCAATATCTGAAATTCTCCGGCCATCGGCTCCGGCCCGCGATCGACCTGTTGATGCGCATTCCGGACGTCGGCCCGCGTACGGTCGCCGACCTCGGCGCCGGCGCCGGCAACGTCACCAGGCTGATCAAGGAGCGCTGGCCATCCGCCGCGGTCACCGGTGTCGAGGGCTCGGCCGAGATGGTCGCCGCCGGGCGCAAGGCCGCGCCTGACGTGGAATGGTCACATGAAGACCTCGGCCATTGGCATCCCGCGAAGCAATATGACGTCGTCTATTCCAATGCCGCACTGCACTGGCTGCCCAATCATGAGGCACTCTTTCCGTCCGTGATGGAGAAGGTGGCGCCCGGCGGCATGCTTGCAGTGCAGATGCCGCGCAACTTCCTGGCGCCGTCTCATGTGCTGATCGGCGAGACCGCCCTCAACGGGCCGTGGCGGTCCGAGGTCGAGCACCTCGTCACGCCGCCGCCGGTCGAGGGACCGGCCTTCTATCATGACGTGCTCGCGCCGCTCTCGCAGAACATCGACATCTGGGAGACCGAGTATCTCCAGGTCCTCGAAGGCGAAAATCCCGTGAAGGAATGGACCAAGGGCACCTGGTTGACGCGCTATCTCGACGTCCTGCAGGGCGACGAGAAGGCTGCGTTCGAAGCCGCCTATGGGACGCGCGTCGCGAAGGCCTACCCGAAGAACGAAGCGGGGCAGACGCTGTTCCCGTTCCGGCGGCTGTTCATGGTCGCCCAGCGCAAGGGGTAATTGCTCTTCGCGATGCGGCATAAGCGCTCGCTCCGGGGGACGGGGCGGGCGCCGGGTTGCGCATGCGACCTCGCGCGGGATAACGTCCCTGCGACATTGCTTCGCTGCGGCAAATTGGGCTTAGGTCTAGTTGTTCGTGGCGCGGATTGCTGCCACTACTGAAACCGCAAAACAAAAAAGAATCTGGTTTCCAAGGTTGTTGGGGAGGTACTTCATGCGCAAACTGCTCTTTGCGGCCGCCGTGGCCGCGCTCGCTTTGGCTCCTGTGGTCGCCGAGGCTCAGAGCCCTATCATCATCAAGTTCAGTCACGTCGTCGCCAACGATACCCCCAAGGGTAAGGGCGCGCTGAAGTTCAAGGAGCTTGCCGAGAAATACACCGACGGCAAGGTCAAGGTCGAAGTCTATCCGAACTCCTCGCTCTACAAGGACAAGGAAGAAATCGAGGCGCTCCAGCTCGGCTCCGTGCAGATGCTCGCGCCCTCGACCGCGAAATTCGCGCCGCTCGGCATCAAGGAATTCGAGGCGCTCGATCTGCCCTGGCTGTTCAAGGACGACGCGACCTATTCCGCCGCGATGAAGGGCAAGCTCGGCAAATGGCTGTTCCAGAAGCTGGAAACCAAGGGCATCACCGGCCTCGCTTATTGGGACAACGGCTTCCACATGGTGTCGTCGAATCGCCCGCTGATGAAGCCGGAGGATTTCAAGGGCCTGAAATTCCGCATCTCCGGATCCAAGATCGCCGACCAGTACTTCCGCCTGATGGGCTCGATCCCGCAGATCATGGCATTCTCGGAAGTCTACCAGGCGCTGCAGACCGGCGTGGTCGACGGCTGCGAGAACACGGCGTCCAACTATCTGACGCAGAAGTTCTACGAGGTGCAGAAGGACATCACCGTGTCCTATCACGCGCATCTGCAATACGCCGTCATCGTCAACTCGAAGTTCTGGTCCGGCCTGCCGCCTGACATTCGGGCCCAGCTCGAGAAGGCGATGGCGGAAGCGACCGAATACACCAACCAGATCGCGCACCAGGAAAACGAGGACGCGCTGGCCGAGATCAAGAAGTCGGGCAAGACCACGCTGCATTATCTGAGCGACGCCGACCGCAAGGCATGGCAGGAAGCGATGCGGCCGACTTATGCCTGGGCCAAGGGCCGGGTTGGGCAGGAAGTGCTCGATCTCGTCGCCAAGGAACTCGACGTCAAGATGAACTGACGCCTATTCCGGAGAATGATACCAACGGTCGGGAGTGTGTGCACTCCCGACCGTTTCGCATATCCATAGGGGGGACTCTGATTTGCTTCGCGCGCTCAACCAGTTGCTCAATCATCTCGAAGAGTGGTTGATCGCGACGCTCATTGCGGCTGCAACCGGACTGATCTTCGTCGCCGTCGTGCACCGCTACGGTGCGGGCGAATCGATCAATCTGGCGCGATGGGCGACCGCGCACGGGATGACCTGGCTGGCGTCGCTGTCGATGGCGGTGTTCACCTTCCTGTCCGAGCTCGATCTGTCCTGGGCGCAGGAACTCTGCATCTACATGTTCATCTGGATGGCGAAGTTCGGCGCGGCCTATGGCGTGCGCACCGGCATCCATGTCGGCGTCGACCTGCTCGTCAACCGCCTGCCCGAGCACTCGCGCAAGCACGTCATTCTGTTCTCGCTGCTCTGCGGCGCGCTGTTCACCGGCATGATCGCCACCTTCGGCGCCTCTTTCGTCGCCGAGATGTTCAAGACCGGCCAGCAATCCAACGATCTGGAAGCGCCGATGTGGTTCGTCTATCTGGCGATCCCGCTCGGCTCGGGCCTGATGTGCTTCCGCTTCCTCCAGGTCTCCTGGTTCTACTACTGGACCGGCGAGCTGCCGCATCATGACGAGACCCATGTCGAGGGCGTCGAGGCCGATGGCTCGCCGGCGCTGCATCCGCAGCCCGCGGGCGCCGCGACGAAAGCGGCCGGACGAAAGGTTTCGCCGCTCGGCGTGATCCTGATCCTGGCGCCGATCCTGATCTTCATGCTCTGCCTCGCCGAGAAGACCGGCTTCATCGTGCTGCCGCACTGGATGCGCGCGGCGACCGTGTTCGCGCTGCTGATCGCGCTGATGCTGACCGGCATTCCGGTGTCGATCGCGCTCGGTCTCACCGTGATGACGTTCCTGTTCACGCTCACGGCGGTGCCGATCGAAGCCGTCTCGATGAAGCTCTTCACGGGCATCGAGGGCTTCGAGATCATGGCGATCCCGTTCTTCATCCTCGCCGGCAATTTCCTCACCCATGGCGGCGTGGCGCGGCGCATGATCAATTTCGCGACCTCGCTGATCGGGCACTGGCACGGCGGCCTTGGCCTTGCCGGCATCGTCGCCTGCGCGATGTTCGCGCTGGTGTGCGGCTCGAGCGTCGCGACCGTCGCCGCGATCGGCGCCATCGTGCTGCCGGAGATGGTCCGCCACGGCTATCCCATGCGCTTCGGCGCCGGCATCATCACGGTGGCCGGCTCGCTCGGCATCCTGATGCTGCCGTCGATCCCGAAGATCGTCTACGCGGTCTCCACCAACACCTCGATCGGGGCACTGTTCGTCGCCGGCCTGCTGCCCGGCATCATGCTGACGACGATGCTTTGCATCGTCACCTGGTGGCTCGCGCGCAAGCGCGACTATCCGCGGCTGCCGAAGGCGAGCTGGGGCGAGACCGTTCACGCCTTCCGCGAGAGCGTCTGGGGCCTGATGCTGGTCGTCATCATCATCGGCGGTATCTACAGCGGCCTGTTCACCGCCACCGAGGCCGCCGCGATGGCCGCGGTCTACTCCTTCATCATCGCGGTGTTCGTCTATAAGGCGATCAAGATGTCGGACGTGCCGCGCGTGCTGCTGCGCGCCGCCAATACCAGCGCGATGCTGCTCTACATCGTCACCAATGCGGTGCTGTTCTCCTTCGTGCTCTCCAACGAGAACCTGCCGGCGACGCTCGCCGACTGGATCACGGCGCAGAACCTCGGCTGGGTGGGCTTCCTCCTCGTCGTCAACGTGCTGCTGCTGCTCGCCGGCAACTTCATGGAGCCGAACTCGATCATCCTGATCATGGCGCCGATCCTGGCGCCGGCCGCCAAGAAGCTCGGCATCGACCTCGTCCATTTCGGCATCGTCATGGACGTCAACATGGAGGTCGGCCTCTGCCATCCGCCTGTCGGCCTGAACCTCTACGTCGCCTCCATGATAGCGCGAATGCGCATCACCGATCTGGCGGGAGCAGTCATGCCGTGGCTGCTCACCATGCTCGGCTTCCTCGTCATCGTGACCTATTGGCCCGACCTGACGCTGTGGCTGCCGCGGGTGCTGGGGATGCACTGACCCACGGGTGGGCGGGAGACATGGCTAACGCGCGGTAAATCCGCGCGTTCAAATGCGCCCGGACTGCAGCGCATGCATTTTACGGATATGCGGTAGGACCATGCCAGCGGGATGGATGCGGGCATGTTGTTCGACAGAATGGAATCCGGACGGGCGTCTATTTCCGACGCCGTCCATCTGGAAGTCATCACGGGCCTCCACGGCACGACGATGCCGACCATTCTCGCGGCGGCCTGCCAGGCGATGGTCGGCGCCATCACGACCTACGAGACGGGCGACCTTGTGACCGCGGCCCTGACCGTTGCCGGCGTCGCCGTGGCCATCGTCCGCCTGTTCGAGATTTTCGCATTCCGCCGCCGCCTTGCGCGGTCGCCTCGGCTCGGTCGGATGGAGGCCGCGCGCTGGGAACGGCTCTATGTGACCGGCACCGTCGTGACGGCGCTGATCCTCGGCCTGTTCGCCGCACGCAGCATCGTGCTGGGTGATGCGCTCTGTTGCGTGATGGCGATCGGAATCGGCTTCGGCTTCGGCGCCGGTGTGGTGGCGCGGCTGGCGCTGCGCCCCGTGGCGGCGCTGCTCGATCTCGTCGCCATCGCCGCGCCCGCCGCGATCGTGACCTTCCTGCAGCCCGATCTGCGCCATGTCGGCCTCGGGCTCCTCATCCTGATGTACGTGGTCGCGAGCTTCGAGATGGTGCGGCTCAGCTTCAACGCCTCGATCAACCAGATCACGCTCAAGCGACAGTTCGAGCAGCTGTCGCGCGTCGATCCGATGACGGGCGTGGCCAATCGCTCGGTGCTGGCGACGGATCTGCCCGCCATGCTCGAGGCCGGGACGATCGCCGTCCATACGCTCGATCTCGACCGCTTCAAGGAAGCCAACGACCGCTTCGGCCATCCCGTCGGCGATGCGCTGCTCAAGCTGGTCGCCGGGCGGCTGAGGGCGATCGCCGTGCCGGAGGACCTCCTGGTGCGGATGGGCGGTGACGAATTCGTGCTGGTTCAGCGCACGGCTGATGACGCGGAAGCGATGGCGATGCGCATCGTGCAGGCGATCGGTGCGCCCTATGACGTCGATGGACGGACAGTCGAGCTCGGCGTGAGCGTCGGCATTGCCGTTGCGCCGGACGATGGCCGGACCGCGGAGGCGCTGTTGTCGCGCTCCGACAAGGCGCTCTACCGCGCCAAGGAACGTCGGGGCGGCTACGTGCTGGCGCGGGAGCTGCGTACCACGGCTGCGTCGGGCCAGACTGTTTCCGAAGGGCTGGCCGCGTAAGGAGCGGTTGGAACCGCAATCGAGATGCGGTTAGATGCCTCCCCAGACAAGATGCGCCGGGAGGAGCCTCATGACCAGCATCGAAGCAGCCGACACGCCAAAGGACGCAACGCCTTCGGTCATTGCGCAGCATCAGGCGATGCTGAACGCGCTGCCGTTTTCCGACACGCGGGATTTCGACGACGCTGCGCGCGGATTCCTCGGCACGATCGAGCACGCGAAGATTGCCAATCCGCAAGGGCGGACGGTCTGGAGCCTCGAGCCCTATGGTTTTCTGTCCACCGAGCAGGCGCCGCCGACGGTCAATCCTAGCCTGTGGCGGCAGTCGCGGCTCAACATGCAGCACGGCTTGTTCGAGGTCGTGCCGGGCGTCTACCAGGTGCGCGGGCTCGACATCGCCAACATGACGCTGATCGAGGGCGACAGCGGCGTCATCGTGGTGGACACGCTGACCTCGATCGAAGGCGCGCGCGCCGCTCTCGATCTCTATTTCAGGCATCGCGGCTTGAAGCCGGTCGCGGCCGTCATCTTCACCCACACCCACACCGATCACTGGGGCGGGGCGCGCGGCGTGCTGGAGGAGGATGCGCTGGCGACGGGTCGTGTACCGATCATCGCGCCGAACCTGTTCATGGAGCATGCCGTCTCCGAGAACATCATCGCCGGACCTGCGATGCTGCGCCGGGCGCAGTACCAGTTCGGACCGTTCCTCGCCAAGGGCGTGCGGGGACAGGTCGATTGCGGCCTCGGCAAGACCATGGCCGCGGGCGCGGTCGTATTGCTGCGGCCGACCGACCTGATCATGGCGACAGGCGACACGCGCGTCATCGACGGCGTCGAATTCGAATTCCAGATGGCGCCGAACAGCGAGGCGCCGGCGGAGATGCATTTCTTCCTGCCGCGCTACAAGCTCCTGAACCTCGCGGAGAACTGCACGCACAATTTCCACAATCTGCTGCCGTTCCGCGGCGCCGACGTGCGCGATGCGCTGGCCTGGTCGAAGTACCTCAACGAGGCGCTGCATCTGTGGGGCGGCAAGGCCGAGGCGATGTGCGGCCAGCATCACTGGCCGGTGTGGGGCCGCGAGCGCATCGACACCATGATCCGCGAGCAGCGCGACCTCTACAAATACGCGCACGACCAGACCATCCGCCTGATGAACCATGGGCTGAACGCGGCCGAGATCGCCGAGGCGATCCAGCTGCCCAAGAGCCTGGAGGGCGCCTGGCACGGCCGCGGCTATTACGGCCACATCCGCCATAACGTGAAGGCGATCTACCAGAAATACCTCGGCTGGTACGACGCCAATCCGGTCAATCTCGATCCGCTGCCGCCGGTGCAGTCGGGCAGGAAATATGTCGAGTACATGGGCGGCGCCGATGCCATCATCGCCCGCGCACGCGCGGATTATGGCAAGGGCGAATTCCGCTTCGTGGCGCAGGCGCTCGGCCATCTCGTCTTCGCCGAGCCGGACAATGCGGCTGCGCGCGCGCTGCTTGCCGATACGCTGGAGCAGCTCGGCTATGCGGCCGAGAGCTCGACCTGGCGCAACGCCTATCTGTTCGGCGCCCAGGAGCTGCGCCAGGGCATGCCGAAGACGCCGCCGCGTGCACCGATGCCGCGCGAGACACTGGCGGCGCTGCGCACGGAGCAGCTCTGGGATGTGCTCGGCATCCGTCTCAACGGGCCCAAAGCCGAGGGCAAGCACATCGTGCTGAACTGGAGTTTTTCGGACACCGGCGAGACCTTCGTGCTCAACCTCGAGAACTGCGCCCTGACTTATTCCGAAGGCGTGCAGGCGGAGCAGGCCGATGCCAGCTTCACGCTGGCACGCGCGACGCTGGATGAGGTGATTGCGAAGCTCACGAGCTTTCCGGAGGCGGTCGCCGCCGGCAAGGTCAAGCTGTCAGGCAACCCCATGAAGCTCGCCGAGCTGATGGGGCTGATGGACGAATTCCCGCGAATGTTCGAGATCGTCGAGCCGAAGCGGGCCGTCGTGGGGTAGGGCACTCTTCTTCCTTCTCCCCTTGCGGGAGAAGGTGGCGCGAAGCGCCAGATGAGGGGTCTCTCTCCGCGGAAAACTCCACTACGGAAGCACCCCTCACCCAAGTGAGCGAGCCGCTTGAGTCTTGAGCCCTCTCCCACACGGGGAGAGGGCGCTTCGACTGTCAGCGGTGCAGAAGCCTTACTCCGCGCTGCTCACCAGCTTGATCCGCGGCGCAGTGGCTTCGGTCAGGCTGCGATAGGTAGCGAGATAGTCCAGCGCCATGCGCCGCGCCGTGAAGCGCTTCTCGAACTGCCTGCGGATGGCGGTGCGGTCGAGCTGGGCGAGGCGACCCACGACGCCGGCGGCGCTGATGATGTCCTCGACGACGAAGCCCGTGAGACCCTCGTCGATGATCTCGGGAACCGAGCCTCGGTTGAAGGCGACCACCGGCGTGCCGCAGGCCATCGCCTCGATCATCACCAGGCCGAACGGCTCCGGCCAGTCGATCGGGAGCAGCAGGCCGAGCGCACCACTCAGGAAGTTCGACTTCTCGTGATCGCTGATCTCGCCGATGAAATCGACCAGCGGGTTGCTTGCGATCATCGGCTTGATGAGCTCGTCATAGTAATCCTGGTCGGCGCGATCGACCTTGGCGGCGATCTTCAGCGGGATGCCACAATGCATCGCGATCTTGATGGCCCGATCCACGCCTTTCTCCGGGGCGATGCGACCGAGCACGGCGAGATATTCCTGTTTCGCCGGCTTTGGCGTGAGCAGATTTGCCGGAAGGCCGTGATGGATCGTGGTGACCCAGTTGGCTTGCGGCACCGGACGCCGCTGCGCGTTCGAGATCGAAATGACAGGGATCTTGGAGAAGGTGTTGAAGACCGGCTGATGCTCAGGCAGATCGAGCCGGCCATGCAGTGTGGTCAGGAACGGCGTCGGCTGCCGGTAGAAGAGCGACCACGGATAGTAGTCGAGATGGAAGTGGAGGAAGTCGAACTCCTCGTCGTCACATTTTTGCCGCACGCGCTCGAGCAGAACCATGTGCAGCGCGTTGGGATCGCGTACGGAGCCGTCGAGGCGAAGTGCCCGCGGCCATAATGCGTCGAGTTTCGCCGACGTCTGCGAGTCGCCGCTTGCGAACAGGGTGACGTCGTGTCCAAGGGCCACCAACTCTTCCGTCAACCAATGGACCACCCGCTCGGTGCCGCCATACAGCTTGGGTGGAACAGCCTCCGTCAACGGAGCTACCTGCGCGATGCGCATCTCACCTTCTCCTCTGCGATCATAAACGTTGAAACCCCCAGCGCGTCGGCACCGGCTATGCCAGCGAAGGGAACGTTCCCGCAGTTGCGAAGTTCCTCTCAACAAACGTTACTTATTCGACACATCGCGCGCGTGTCTCGATGCTGCCATCAGCTCTTCTCAGATCGTCCGCATCCGCATGTCGTGATGACGTTGCCCGGGAACCGAGGCGAACTGGTCGATGTTCAGTCGATCATAAGAACAATTGAAATCATCACGACGGGGTCGAGTGTCACATGGATCATCTTTCTCGGTATGCGCGCAGGCCATTTGCCTTTGTCCTGCGTTATCTGCGGCGCAGGTGGGCGTCGCATCTGGTGATCTTGGGTTCTGTCGTTGCGGCGGTTGCCTGCTCGGTAGGCACCCAGTATGGCGTTAAATTCCTTGTCGATAGTCTGTCGGCGGGAACCTCGCACGGTGGCAGCGTATGGCTGGCATTCATTCTACTCATGTCGCTGATCGCTGCCGACAATTTTCTGTGGCGGATCGCGAGCTGGACGGCGAGCTTCACGTTCGTTCGTGTCACGGGCGATTTACGCCGTGACATATTTCGTCATCTGACCGGTCACGCGCCGAGCTATTTTTCGGACCGGATGCCGGGCATGCTGACCAGCCGCATCACGGCGACGTCCAACGCGGTGTTCACCGTCGAGAACATGTTCGTCTGGAACGTGTTGCCGCCGTGCATCGCCACAGTTGCGGCGATCATGCTGATCGGAACCGTGAGCCCCTATATGGCGGCGGGCCTGATCGTGATCGCCGGCGGCATGGTGATCGCGATGTTTCATCTGGCTGCGGCCGGCAAGCCGCTACATGACGATTTCGCCGACAAGGCCGCCGTCGTCGACGGCGAGATGATCGACGTCATCAGCAATATGCCGCTGGTGCGCGCGTTCTGCGGCATAGGTCATGAGCACGAACGTTTCGACGCGACGGTGAACCGGGAGCTGACCGCGCGAGGGCGCAGCCTGCGCTATCTCGAAAAGCTGCGGCTTATTCACGCCGGCGTGACTGTTGTTCTGACCGTCGCGCTAATGGCCTGGGCCATTACGCTGTGGCAGCAGGGCGAGGCGACCACCGGCGACGTCGTGCTGGTCTGCACGCTCGGCCTGTCCATTCTCAATGCAACGCGCGATCTTGCGGTGGCGCTGGTGGACGTGACCCAGCATGTCGCGCGCCTGACCGAGGCGATTGCGACGCTGCTGGTGCCGCATGAGCTGCGCGATCACCCCGAGGCCGAGCCGCTGGTCAAGAGCGGCGCCGCGATCGCGTTTAACAACGTCACCTTCGGCTATCCCGGCGCCGCGAAGATCTTCGAGCGGTTCAGCCTACGCTTGCAGCCCGGCCAACGCGTCGGCCTGGTCGGCCAGTCCGGCGGCGGCAAGTCGACCCTGTTCACGCTGCTCCAGCGCTTCTACGATGTTGACGAAGGCAGCGTCACCGTCGACGGTCAAAACATCTCGATGGTGACGCAGCAGAGCCTGCGCGAGGCGATCTCCGTCGTGCCGCAGGATATTTCCTTGTTCCATCGCTCGATTCGCGAGAACATCCGCTACGGCCGCCCGAACGCGACCGACGACGAGGTGCTGCGCGCGGCGATCGCGGCGCGCTGCGACTTCATCGACAGCCTGCCGGAGGGGCTCGACACCATGGTCGGCGACCGCGGTGTGAAGATGTCCGGCGGCCAGCGCCAGCGCATCGCGATCGCGCGCGCCTTCGTGAAGGACGCGCCGATCCTGCTGCTCGACGAGGCCACAGCCGCGCTCGACAGCGAATCGGAGGAGGCGATCCGCGAGGCGCTGACGCGGCTGATGCGTGGCCGCACCGTGATCGCGATTGCGCATCGCCTCGCGACGCTTCGCAATTTCGACCGCGTGGTCGTGCTCAGGAACGGCAAGATCATCGAGGACGGTGCGCCCGACCGCCTGATGCAGGGCCACGGTCCGTACCGTGAGCTGGTGACGCAGGAAATGAGCCGGCTCGCGAAGTTCGCCGCGTAATCCCAACAGTTGCGTTTGCGTTGGTCGCGTTCGAAACACTGGCAGCAGGGGAGCAGGCTCATGGCAGCCGAAGCCGCAACCAAGGTCATCTCGGTGTCGCAGACGATGGAGACCGTCGCCGAGCAGGCGTTCTACATTCCGATGACGGGGCCCGCCGCGCGGCCCCGTCGTTCGCTCAAGCACGACGATACGTTCATCGTTCTGGACAGCCATGGCGACATCGGCGCTTCCGCCGGCGGGCCGGATGGCCTGTTCAACCATGATACGCGTTATCTCGCGCGGCTGGAGCTCGTGCTCGACGATCTCCAGCCGCTGCTGCTTGGCTCCAACCTGCGCGACGACAATTCGGGATTGACGGTGGATCTCACCAATCCCGATATCTATCGCCAGGGCCGCATTGTGCTGCAGAAGGACCTTCTGCACATCGTGCGGACCATCTTCCTGTGGCGCGGCACGGCGTATCAGCGCATCGGGCTGCAGAACCACGGCGAGCAGCCGGCCGCCTTCGAGCTGACGCTGCTGTTCGACAACGACTTTGCCGATCTGTTCGAGGTGCGCGGCGAGCGGCGGCCGCGCCGCGGCACCGGCACCAGCAGGCTGCTGGGCCCGACCGACGTGCTGTTCGAATATCGCGGCCTCGACGATGCCGAGCGCACCACCGGCCTGCATTTCGATCCGCGTCCGACCCGGCTCTCGGTCAATGCTGCGACCTGGCAGCTCGAGCTGGGCCCGCATGAGGCCAAATCGCTGTTCGTCGCCGTGTCCTGCAACCGGCCGGTCGCGGAGAAGCCGGCGCGCTTCTTCAGGGGACTGCTGGCGCATCGCCGCGAGATGCGGCAATCGACCATTGGCGCCGCCAGCATCGAGACCTCCAACAACATCTTCAACGAGGTGCTGTGCCAGGCCATGGCCGACCTCAACATGCTGATGACCGAGACGCCGCAAGGGCGCTACCCCTACGCCGGCATTCCCTGGTACTCGACGACCTTCGGCCGCGACGGGCTGATCACCGCGCTCCAGATGTTGTGGGTCGATCCGCGCGTCGCCAAGGGCGTGCTGCGGCGGCTGGCGCATTTCCAGGCCAGGACGGTCGATCCGCTCGCAGATGCTGCGCCGGGCAAGATCCTGCACGAGATGCGTGGCGGCGAGATGGCGATGCTGCGCGAAGTGCCGTTCTCGCAATATTACGGCAGCGTCGACTCGACCGCTCTGTTCGTCCTGCTCGCGGGGCGCTATTTCGAGCGCACCGGTGACGAGACCACGCTGACCGAGCTGTGGCCGGCGATCGAGGCCGGGCTTGCCTGGATGGACGGACCCGGGGATCCTGACAAGGACGGCTTCGTCGAATATCAGCGCGCCACCGAAAAAGGGCTCGCCAACCAGGGCTGGAAGGACTCCTACGACGCGATCTTCCATGCCGACGGCAAGCTTGCGGAAGGCAACATCGCACTGGCGGAGGTCCAGGGTTACGTCTTTGCCGCCAAGCAGCTCGCCGCGCGATGCGCGCGGAAGCTCGGCAAGAGCGATCTCGCCGGGAAGCTCGAGGCCGAAGCCAAGTCGCTCGCCGGGCGCTTCGAGCAGGCATTCTGGTGCGAGGAGCTCGGCACCTATGCGCTTGCTCTCGATGGCAGGAAGCGGCGCTGCGAGGTTCGCACCTCCAACGCCGGGCAGGTGCTGTTCAGCGGCATGATCCGGGAGGATCGTGCCCGGCTGGTTGCCGCCGATCTGATGCGCCCGCACTTCTTTTCGGGCTGGGGCATCCGCACGGTCGCGCAAGGCGAGGTACGCTACAATCCGATGTCGTATCACGATGGATCGATCTGGCCGCACGACAATGCCCTGATTGCGCTGGGTCTTGCGCATTACGGGCTCAAGCACTCGGTGGCCCATGTATTCAAGGGCCTGTTCGAAGCCGCGACCTACATGGATCTGCGCCGGTTGCCGGAACTGTTCTGCGGCTTCCGGCGCGAGAAGCGGCGCGGCCCGACGCTTTATCCCGTCGCCTGCGCCCCGCAAGCCTGGGCCAGCGCGACGCCGTTCACGCTATTGGAGGCGGCGCTCGGCATCGAGTTCGACGTTGGGCGCAGCGAGATCCGCCTGCGCAATCCGCATCTGCCGGCGTTCCTGAACGAGGTCATCCTGCGCGATCTGCGGCTCGGTGAATCCAGTGTCGACCTGCGCGTCAGCCGCCATGGCCACGACGTCGCGCTGGAGGTGCTGCGCACGCGCGGCCAGATCCAGGTCTCGATCCTGCTGGCGCACTAGCTCGGCGCGGAAAGGAGGATTCATGCGTACCGCCGGATGGTTGATCCTGAGCCTGGCCGTCGTCGCGGGATTGACGGTTGCCGCATCGCGCGCCGCGGAGGAATTGCCCGCCGCCGCGACCGAAGCGAATGCTCCACCGACGGCAGCGCCGCCGGCCTCCGTGGTCCCGGTCACACCGAAGGATGCCGCGCCGCCGCCGTCGGTGACCATCATCGGCGCCAGCGACGCCCATGGCGTGCTCGGCCGCGACGTGCGCAGCGCGGCCGACGAGGACATGGGCCACATCGTCGACGTCATCGTCGATCTCACCGGCCATGTGCGCGCCGCCGTGATCGATTTCGGCGGCTTCCTCGGCGTCGGCAGCCGCAAGATCGTGGTGGACTGGAACGCGCTTCGGTTCGGAAAGATCACCAACAAGAAGGACAGCATCACGCTGGAACTGACCAAGGCGCAGGTCGCGGCTGCGCCGGAATACAAGGAAGACACGCCGATGGTCGTGCTGGGCGCGTCCGGCAGTCTTCAACCGCTGCAGGCCATCCAGTGAGCAGGGGGGAGGGGTGACCGCCTGTGCTCTCGTCGAGGAAGCCTGATCATGAGAGGCGCGAAGGACGCGTTGAACGGGACGAGGTCGCCGCACCCGTGCTTGCGGCCATTCCGGCGCCGTCGCAACGGAGCCTGCGCGGTCTCGACTGGTTCATCTTCTTCCTCGCCGACGTGCAGACCGGCTTCGGCCCCTTCATCGCGGTCTACCTGACGACGCAGAAATGGACGCAGGCCCAGATCGGCCTCGTGCTGTCGATCGGCGGCATTGTCGCGCTGATCGGCCAGATGCCGGGCGGCGCCATCATCGACGCCGCCAAATCCGAGCGGCTGGTCGCAGCGCTTGCCATCGCGACCATCGGCTGCTGTGCGCTCGCTTATGCCGCGATGCCGATCTTCCCGGTGGTGGTGGCCGCTGCCACGCTGCATGCGGCGGCGAGCTGCGTGCTGGGGCCGGCGATCGCGGCGATCAGCCTGGGCCTGGTCGGTCCGCTCGCGATCGGCGAGCGGCTCGGCCGCAACGCACGCTTTGCTTCGCTGGGCAACGGTGTCGCCGCCGCGGTGATGGGAACGGCCGGCTATCTTCTTTCGAGCCGCTCGGTGTTCCTGGTCACCTTCCTGCTCGCGATCCCGACCCTGATCGCGCTGTCGCGGATTCGCGAGGAGGAGGTCGACATCGCACGCTGCCACGGCGAGATGCCGCGCGAGGCGCCTGACCCCGGCGACACCAATATCTGGCATCTGATACGGCAGCGGCCGCTGATCGTCTTTGCGCTCAGCGTGCTGCTGTTGCAGCTCGCCAACGCCTCGATGATGCCGCTGATGGCAAGCGCGGTGACGGCACGGTCGAGCCAGTGGGCAACGGTGCTCGTTGCCTTCTGCATCGTCGTGCCGCAGGCGATTGTCGCGCTGCTATCACCCTCGGTCGGGCGCAAGGCGCAGGCGTGGGGCCGGCGCCCGCTGCTGCTGATCGGGTTTGGCGCGTTAACGATCCGCGGCCTGCTGTTCGCGACGGTGCGCGATCCCTATCTGCTGGTGCTGGTGCAGGTATTCGACGGTTTCACGGCCGCGGTGTTCGCGGTGATGATTCCGCTGATCGTGGCCGACGTCGCCTTCGGCAGCGGGCACTTCAATCTGGCGCAGGGCATCGTCGGCACGGCGACCGGCATCGGTGCCTCCTTGAGTACTGCGCTTGGCGGCTATGTCAGCGACAAGTTCGGCAATGCCACCGCCTTCTTCGGACTCGCGAGCATCGCAGCGACAGGGCTGCTGCTGATTCTCTTCGTGATGCCGGAAACGAGGCGCACGGGCTTGACAGCGCCAAAAGAAATGGCCGGCTGAACGAAGTCAGCCGGCCATAGTCGGGGAAGAAGAAGCGATCAGGCGTCGAGATTGTGCAGGCGCTGACGGTTGCGCAGCACGATCTGGCGGGCGCCGGAGAAACCGAGGATGCCCTGGCTGTGAAGCTGCGACAGCGCGCGCGACACGGTCTCGAGCGTCAGGCCGAGATAATCGCCGATGTCGCGGCGGCACATCGGCAGCGCCATCATGCCGGCAACGGCAAGGCGGCGATCCATTTCGAGCAGGAAGGTCGCGACCCGCTCCATGGCGGTCTTGCGGCCCAGGAGAAGCATGTGGTCTTCGGCGTGGCGCAACTCGCCGGCGGTCATGGCCCAGAGCTTGCGGGCGACCTGCACGTCGGTGCCGGCGGCCTTCTCCAGGCTCGCTCGCTTCACCAGGCGCACGTTGGTGTCGATGATGGCTTCGGCAGCGAGGCGGTGGGCGGCGCCGGATTCGAGACCGAACACATCGCCGGGAAGGTGGAAGGCGCCGATCTGGCGGCGACCGTCGGAGAGAAGCTTGTAGGTACGGACCGCGCCGGCGACGACTTGGTAGACATATTCGGCCGGCTCATCCTCACCATAGATCTCCTCGTCCTTGCGGTAGGAGAATTCGGTGGCGACCAGGCCGACATGGCCGGTGATCGCACCGAACTGGTCGGAGACGGGAAGGGCCGGGGCAATCTTGCCACCGATCTGGGTGTTGAGCGTCTGGGTCAGCATCTGCGCCATCTCCGTTGTGATGACGCTTTCCTACGCGGTATCGGGTGCTGCGAAAATTTCGCGAGATATCTTAAGGAGGGTTACCTACGTAGAACCCCGTAGGTCAGTTGCCGCGGCGGGCGTGGATGGCGTGGCGGATGCGCTTGACCAGGTTTTCGTCGAGAAGTGGCTTCAAAATCACGTCTTTTACGCCTGCGGCGGCGGCTCGCGCCGAGATGTTCCCGTCGGGATAACCGGTGATCAGGATCACAGGGATGTCGCTATCCGACAGGCGCAGCCGGCCGGCGAGCTCGATGCCGTTGATGTCGGGCATCTTGTAGTCGATCACGTAGCAGTCCGCGCCGGGCAAGCTCGTCGCGTTGAGCAGCGCCGTGGCGTTCCGGAACGTCCGCACGGCGAAGCCGTCGGTTTCCAGCAGGAAGCGCAGCGATCCCAGCACGGCATCATCATCGTCGACCACGTAGACGATGGGCTGTGCTGATGATGTTGCCATGGGCAGCCGCTGATGGTGCGAGCCGATCTCGATCATGGCGATTGACTAGCACGGCCGGAGAATTTCGATCTTGACCTGCCTCAATCCTTGAGCATGCCGGCGCGCATCGCCAGCCGCACCAGTTCTGACAGGCTGGCCGCCTGCATCTTGGTCATGACGTTGGCGCGGTAGACCTCGATCGTCCGCGGGCTGATGTCGTACTCTCGGGCGATCAGCTTGTTGGAGAGGCCCGCGATCAGTCCCTCCATCACCTGGCGCTCCCTGGGGCTCAGGGAGGCGACGCGGGCGGCGATGTCCTGCGTGACGGCTCCGTTCCGCGCGGCCGGCTCGGCCTGGCGGATCGCCGCTTCGATCATGGCGATCAGACGATCGTCCTCGAACGGCTTTTCGAGAAAGTCGACTGCGCCGTGCTTCATTGCTTCCACCGCGAGCGGCACGTCGCCATGCCCGGTCATGATCAGGATGGGGAACGGACTTTGCTGCGCTTTCATCCGTTTCAGCAATTCGATCCCGTCGAGTCCCGGCATGCGTACGTCGGACACGACGCAGCCGAAGGCCAGGTCGGGCAGAGAGGCCAGGAAGGCCTGCGCATCGTCGAAGAGCGTAACGCCGAAGCCGGAGGAATCCAGCAGGAAGTTCAGCGAGTCCCGCATCGCCTCGTCGTCATCGATGACGTAAACATGTCCCTTGGTGGTCATTGGTCAGGTCTCGTCGGCTGCCGGCAGTGTGAAGCGGAATGTCGCACCGCCCGATGCGTTGCTCTCGGCCACCATGCGGCCGCCGTGAGCTTCGATGATCGAGCGGCTGATCGACAATCCTACCCCCATTCCGGTCTCTTTGGTGGTGAAGAAAGTCTGGAACAGATTTGGAACGACATCGTCCTGGAAGCCGGAACCGGTGTCGGACACCTCGACCTCGATCATGTCGTCACCAACGCTTCTGTTGGCAACGACGAGCTCGCGCCGCGGCGATTGTGCCATCGCTTCAAGCGCGTTGCGGAACAGATTGACCAGAACCTGCTGGATCTGCACCCGGTCGGCGAGGACGAAGTCGGCGCCGGGATCAAGATTGAAGCGGAGCTGCACGTTCTGCTCACGCGCACCCGCAAGGCCGAGCGCGCCGGCCTCCTCGATCAGCTTCGACAGGCTCTCGACCCGCTTCTCGGATTCGCCGCGGGAGACGAAGTCGCGCAGGCGGCGAATGATCTGGCCGGCGCGCAGCGCCTGCTCCGAGGCGCGATCCAGCGCGCTCTCGATCTTCGCAATGTTGGGATCGGTGCTGCCGGCGAGCAGCCGTCGCGATCCCTTCATGTAGTTGCTGATCGCCGCCAAGGGCTGGTTGATCTCGTGGGCGAGCGCGGAAGCCATCTCGCCCATCGCCGTCAGCCGCGAGACATGGACGAGCTCGGACTGCAGCTCCTGGAGCCGCGCCTGGGTCTTCTGATGCTCGGTGAGATCGCGGACGAAGCCGGTGAAATACGGCTCGCCGCCCGACTGCATCTCGCCGATCGACAGATGCATCGGGAATGTCGTGCCGTCGCGGCGCTTGCCGGTGACGATACGGCCGATGCCGATGATGTGCGGATCGTTGGTCGAGCGATAGCGCGCGATGTAGCTGTCGTGGCGGGTGCGGTCCGGCTCCGGCATCAGGATGTTGACGTTCTGGCCGATCGCCTCCTGCTCGGACCAGCCGAACAGGCGCTCGGCAGCGGTGCTGAACAGCTGCATGATACCGCGGCCGTCGATGACGATCATGGCGTCGGGAATGGTGTGCAGGATGGAGCGGAGATGGGTTTCGCGCGTGCGCAGCGCTTCCTCGACCTGCTTCTCTTCGTCGATGTCCAGGAAGATTCCGCTCAGATGCCGCGCGAGGCCGGCATCATCCCGGATCAAGCCGGCGCGGGCCCTGATCCATTTGCCGCGGTCGGACGTTCCGGCAATCCTGAAAGAGACGTCGAAGCCGCCGCCGCGCGCGATGACCTGGCTGATCGCAGCCTCGACGCGCGCGCGGTCCGCGGGCGCGAGACGCGACAGGAAGAGATCGTAGCTGGCCGGCTGGTCCCGCTCGATCCCGAGCAGCATCCGCGCGGTCTCCGACCATTCCAGCTCGCGCGTCGTGAGGTCGAGATCCCAGGTGCCGACGCCGAACCCTTCGATCCGGACCCGGAAATGCTCGCCGCGATGATCGTCCGGCGGATGCGTTACACGGGTCGGCGACAAATGCTTGCTCCCATTCTGGCGGCGAGACGCCGCGAACCTGCCGGTAATTTCGCCCAAGGCCGCTCCGGAGGCAAGTTCCGATCTCTGTTTTCGTTGACGGATTCCCCCCTTCGCGGCGCGGGGCGATTTGATCTATCTCATTCTGCCGCGCCGCTGCGGGCTTAGACTTTAATGGAAGCTCATCGCAGCGGAGATTCTCATGACTTACGCGACCGTGATGGTCAGCCTGGCGCTGGACCAGCCCAATGATGCGCGCCTTCAGGTCGCCGGCGAACTCGCCGAGCGGTTCGAGGCGGCCATCGTCGGGATCGCCGCGGCGCAGTTCGCCTCGCCGCTCTATTTCACCGATGGCGTCGAGGCCCAGCGACTGATCGATCAGGAGGAGACCTCGGTCAGGCGGCGCCTTGCCGATCTGGAGGCGGAATTCCGCGCCGCGACGAAGACGCGCGGCGGGCGTGCGGAATGGCGCAGCGCCCTGGATTTTCCCGGCCGGTTCGTGCTGGCGCAGTCGCGCTGCGCCGACATCCTTGTCAGCGGCGGAGAGAGCCCGGCCTTCTCCGATGCCTTCTCGCTGGTTAGCCCCAAGGATCTGGTGATGCAGGCCGGCCGGCCGCTTCTGGTCGTCCCTGACCGAATCAACTGGCTCGATCTGCGCAGCGTGCTGGTGGCCTGGAAGGACACGCCCGAGGCCCGGCGCGCGGTGGCTGACGCGCTGCCGATGCTGCGCAAGGCCAGGGATGTCGTCGTGGTCGAGATTCCGGAAGAGGGCGATGACCGTTCGGCAGCGATGGTGCAGGTCAGCGACGTTGCGGCCTGGCTCGCCCGCCACGGTATCACCGCGACCGCGCGCGTCCCGGAGGCGGGGAGCGAAGCCGCCGCCGTCCAGCTGGAGAGGATCGCCGGTGACGTCGGCGCCGGTCTGATCGTCGCGGGCGCCTACGGTCACTCCCGCTTTCGCGAGTTGATCCTTGGCGGCGTTACTCAACATCTGGTCACGCAAACCGCCCGCTGCGTGCTGCTGTCGCACTGATGCTCGGCCGGTACAGAACGAATTGATGAGGACGCGCCGTGTACAAATTCCTTGAGCAGACCGTCGACGGCTACATGACACGCGGCGTCAGGACGGTGACGCGCGACCTCGACATGCTCGCGCTCAGCGAGATGTTCGAGCAGGACGATTTCAACTCCTACCCGGTCGCGGACGACGGCCAGGTCGTCGGCATCGTCACGAAGTTCGACATCCTGAAGTGCTTTGCCTTCACGCCGAGCCAGATGCTGCCGCGCTATCACGACCTGATGAGCCGCAAGGTCGGCGACGTGATGACGCCGGAGTTCATCTATGTCAGCCCCGATACGCGGCTGACGCGCGTGCTCCAGATCATGGTCGAGCACCGCATCCGCAGCATCATCGTGCTCGACAGCGCCCAGAAGCTGGTCGGGATCATCGCGCGCGAAGACGTCATCGCGGCGCTGAAGGCGACCGCAAACGATTGACGAACCGTCCTTGAATCCCGCTCTTCCGACCCCCGTGATGTCACGGAGGCGGCGGCACGCCTGGTGTTCGGCGAAGTACCCAAGCGGTTGATATCGCTTTCCGATCAGCGAAAGCCGCACATTGACAGAAATCCATCTTTCTTGATTTCAATCAATTCCCCGCGAGGTTGAATGTGGTTTCTGGCGGCGTGTTCTTTCAGAGAGAATCCGCGATGCCCCAGCCCTCGATCTCCAAAACCATGACGACAGGCGAAAGCGGCCTGGCGCTCATATTCGCGGTCACCGCCTTCCTGTGCCTGGTGGCCTCGGCCAAGGCGCTCGATGCGCCGTTCGCCTTCCACGCCGGGCTGAGCGCAGCGGCGAGCCTGGCCGCGGTGTTCTTCATCATCAACCGCTATTACGATCGTCCGGCGGCGCTGCCGCCCGCGGAGATCAATGGTCGCCCCAACTACAACTTGGGTCCGATCAAGTTCTCCTCCTTCATGGCGATGTTCTGGGGCATCGCGGGCTTCCTGGTCGGGCTCATCATCGCCTCGCAGCTGGCCTGGCCCGCATTGAATTTCGATCTGCCCTGGATTCAATTCGGCCGCCTGCGGCCGCTGCACACTTCGGCCGTGATCTTTGCCTTCGGCGGCAATGTGCTGATCGCCACGTCCTTCTACGTCGTGCAGAAGTCCTGCCGCGCGCGGCTGGCCGGCGATCTCGCGCCCTGGTTCGTCGTGCTCGGCTACAACTATTTCATTCTGATCGCCGGCACCGGCTATCTGCTCGGCGTCACCCAGTCCAAGGAATATGCCGAGCCGGAATGGTACGCCGACCTCTGGCTGACCATCGTCTGGGTCACCTATCTGCTCGTCTTCCTGGGCACGATTCTCAAGCGCAAGGAACCGCACATCTTCGTTGCGAACTGGTTCTATCTCGCCTTCATCGTGACGATCGCGGTTCTGCATCTCGGCAACAACCCCGCGCTGCCGGTGTCGGTCTTCGGCTCGAAGTCCTACATCGCCTGGGGCGGCATCCAGGATGCAATGTTCCAGTGGTGGTACGGCCACAACGCGGTCGGCTTCTTCCTGACCGCCGGCTTCCTCGCGATCATGTACTACTTCATTCCGAAGCGCGCGGAGCGACCGATCTATTCCTACCGGCTCTCGATCATCCACTTCTGGGCGCTGATCTTCCTCTACATCTGGGCCGGTCCGCACCATCTGCACTACACGGCGCTGCCCGACTGGACGCAGACGCTCGGCATGACCTTCTCGATCATGCTGTGGATGCCCTCCTGGGGCGGCATGATCAACGGCCTGATGACGCTGTCGGGCGCCTGGGACAAGCTGCGCACCGACCCCGTCCTGCGCATGCTGGTCGTTTCCGTCGCCTTCTACGGCATGTCGACCTTCGAAGGGCCGATGATGTCGATCAAGGTGGTGAATTCGCTCAGCCACTACACCGACTGGACCATCGGCCACGTGCATTCCGGCGCGCTCGGCTGGGTCGGCTTCGTCTCCTTCGGCGCGCTGTACTGCCTGGTGCCGTGGGTGTGGAATCGCAAGGGGCTCTACAGCCTGAAGCTGGTCAACTGGCACTTCTGGATCGCGACGCTCGGCATCGTTCTCTACATCTCGGCGATGTGGGTGTCCGGCATCCTCCAGGGCCTGATGTGGCGTGCCTACACCCCGCTCGGCTTCCTCGAATATTCCTTCATCGAGACCGTCGAGGCGATGCATCCCTTCTACGTCATTCGTGCCGCTGGCGGCGCGCTGTTCCTGATCGGCGCGCTGATCATGGCCTACAATCTCTGGATGACGGTTCGCGTCGGCGAGCAGGAAGTCCAGATGCCCGTCGCTCTTCAGCCGGCGGAATGAGGAGCTTCCCATGTCGTTCTGGACACGCCACCAAGTCTTCGAAAAGAACTCGATCATTCTGGTCGTCGGCATCCTGCTGGTGATCGCGATCGGCGGTCTCGTCGAGATCACGCCGCTGTTCTACCTCAAGAGCACGATCGAGGTGGTCGACGGAGTCAGGCCCTACACGCCGCTGGAGCTTGCGGGGCGCAACATCTACGTCCGCGAAGGCTGCTATCTCTGCCATTCGCAGATGATCCGTCCCCTGCGCGACGAGGTCGAGCGCTACGGCCACTTCTCGCTCGCCGCCGAGAGCATGTTCGACCACCCGTTCCAGTGGGGCTCGAAACGCACCGGTCCCGATCTTGCCCGCGTCGGCGCCAAATATTCCGACGACTGGCACGTCACCCATCTGACCAACCCGCGCGCGATCGTGCCGCAATCGGTGATGCCGGGCTATCCCTTCCTGGCTCGGACGGAAGTCGATCCGGACACGATCGCCGACCATATGCGCACGCTACGGACCGTCGGCGTTCCCTACACCGACGACCAGATCGCCAACGCGGCCGCCGACATGAAGGCCCAGGCCGATCCCGACAATGCCGGCGCCGACGCCTTCACCAAGCGCTACGCCAAGGCCGTCGTGCGCAATTTCGACGGCAAGGCCGGTACGCCGACGGAGATGGATGCGCTGATCGCGTACCTGCAGATGCTCGGCACGCTGGTCGACTTCAAGCTCTACAACGAGAAAGCCAATCTTCGCTGAGAAGGCATCCACCGATGAAAGCCATCCTGACACTCGACAATCTCGCGTCCGGTCTCGTGACCACGATCTGGACGCCGGTCTTCGTCGCGATCTTTCTCGCGATCATCGCCTACGCATTTTGGCCCCGCAACAAGGCCGCGTTCGACGAAGCGGCGAGCCTGCCGCTGCGGGAGGAGTGAGAGATCATGACCGATCATAGCGAAATCGATTCCGTCACCGGCAGGGCCACGACCGGGCATGAGTGGGACGGCATCAAGGAGCTCAACACGCCGCTGCCGCGCTGGTGGGTGATCTGCTTCTACCTCACCATCGTCTGGTCGATCGGCTACTGGGTCGTCTATCCGGCCTGGCCGCTGATCTCCAGCAACACCACCGGCCTGTTCGGCTATTCCTCGCGCGCCGACGTCGCGGTCGAACTCGCCAATCTCGAGAAGATCCGCGGTGACAAGATGGCCGCGCTGGGCGCGGCCTCGCTCGCCGACATCGAGAAGGATCCGGCCTTGCTGGCGCTCGCCCGTGCCAAGGGCAAGACCGTGTTCGGCGACAATTGCGCGCCGTGCCACGGCTCGGGCGCGGCCGGTGCCAAGGGCTTTCCGAACCTGAACGACGACGACTGGCTGTGGGGCGGTACCCTCGACCAGATCATGCAGACGATCCAGTTCGGCGCGCGATCCGGACACGCCAAGACCCATGAGGGCCAGATGCTGGCCTTCGGCAAGGACGGCGTGCTGAAGCCGGACGAGATCGTCACGGTCGCCAACTACGTGCGCTCGCTGTCGGGGCTCTCCACCCGGAAGGGCTATGACCCCGCCAAGGGCGAGAAGATCTTCGCGGACAATTGCGTCGCCTGCCACGGCGATGGCGGCAAGGGCAACCAGGAACTCGGTGCGCCCAACCTGACCGACAAGATCTGGCTCTACGGCTCCGACGAGGCGACCCTGATCGAGACCATCAGCCAGGGCCGCGCCGGCGTCATGCCGGCCTGGGAGGGGCGACTCGATCCGTCGACCATCAAGGCGATGGCGGTGTACGTCCACTCGCTGGGCGGCGGAAAATAGCCGGAAAAGCGTCGATCGGCGGCTGGCGGGGGCGAACAAATTCGCCCCCGCTTGCGCTGGATCAACTGGCCCAGCGGCGTCGGGTCTAGGTTTAATCGCACCTCCTGAGGCGACCTGAGCGATGAACAAGACCGTGAACCCGAAAGACCTCACATCCGATGATGACGTTGGGCCGCTCTACGCGGCTCGCAAGAAGGTCTATCCCCAGAGCGTCCAGGGCACCTTCCGCCGGATCAAATGGGGCCTGATGGCGTTCTGCCTCGGCGTCTACTACTTCCTGCCCTTCGTGCGGTGGAATCGCGGTCTCGGTGCGCCCAGCCAGGCGGTGCTGATCGATCTGCCCAACAGCCGCTTCTATTTCTTCTTCATCGAGCTGTGGCCGCAGGAAGTCTACTACTTTACCGGCCTTCTGATCGTCGCCGCGGTGGCGCTGTTCCTGATGAACTCGGTCGGCGGCCGCATCTGGTGCGGCTATCTCTGCCCGCAGACGGTCTGGACAGACCTGTTCTATGCGGTCGAGCGCCTGATCGAGGGCGACCGGCGGGAGCGGATGAAGAAGGATGCGTCGACCGATCCGATGAAGCTCGAGCGCATCTCCGAGATCGTGCTCAAGCATTCGATCTGGCTGCTGATCGCCTGGTGGACCGGCGGCGCCTGGGTGCTCTACTTCAACGACGCGCCGACCCTGGTGAAGGAGCTCGTCACCTTCCAGGCGCCGATGATCGCCTATGTCTGGATCGGCATCCTCACCGCAACGACTTACGTGCTGGCCGGCTACATGCGCGAGCAGGTCTGCACCTATATGTGCCCGTGGCCGCGCATCCAGGCCGCGCTCACCGACGAATGGGCGCTCAACGTCACCTATCGCTACGATCGCGGCGAGAAACGCACTTCGGTGAAGAAGGCCGCGGAGCTGCGCGCGCTCGGCGAGCAGGTCGGCGACTGCGTCGACTGCTACCAGTGCGTCGCGGTGTGCCCGACCGGCATCGACATCCGCAACGGGCCGCAGCTCGAATGCATCCAGTGCGGGCTCTGCATCGACGCCTGCGACAACGTCATGGCCAAGATCGGCCGGCAGAAGCGGCTGATCGGCTACGACAACGACATCAACATCCAGCGCCGCCAGGAAGGCAAGGCGCCGATCTATCGCATCGTCCGCCCCCGTACAATTGCCTATAGCGCGATCATCGCCGCGGTCGGCGGCATCATGATCTACGTGCTGGCGACCCGCACGTTGCTCGACATCAACGTGCTGCACGACCGCAATCCCGTTGCGATCAAGCTCAGTGACGGCTCGATCCGCAACGCCTATACGGCCCGGCTTCTGAACAAGAGCGGACATGACCGCGTCATCGCGATCGATATCGACGGCCCGGCGAACGCGACGATCCATGTCGTCGGTGCCGACTCCGTGACGCCGGACAGGCCGATGATCGTGATCCCGCGCGACTCCACCAGTGAGCTGCGCCTGCTCGTCACCGCACCCGCCGAGAGCAATCCGGAGAAGTCGATCCCGGTTCACTTCCACGTCACCGATATCGGGCTCGGCGAGGCCGCCTCCACCACCGACAATTTCGTCGCGCCGTAAGAGCAGGAGAATCAAATGGCCAAGCCGCTGACCGGAACCAAGGTGTTCCTGATGCTGGTCGCTTTCTTCGGCGTCGTGATCGGCGTCAACGTCACCATGATGAAGCTGGCGATCGCGACGTTGCCCGGTACCGATGTCGACAGCCCCTATGCGGCGGGTCTCGCCTATGACCGCGAGATCTCGGCAGCGCACGACCAGGCCGCGCGCAAATGGAAGGTGAATGCGCATATCGAGCGGCGCGCCGACGGCAATGCCGTGCTTCAGGTCGAGGCGCGCGACGCGGCAGGACGGCCGCTGAGCGGATTGAAATTTGGCGGCCGCCTGGAACGGCCGACCGACAAGCGCGCCGACCTCGACGTCGATCTCGCGGAGGCCGGCGTCGGCATCTATCGCGGCAATGCCGCTTCCGTCGCGCCGGGTCAGTGGGATCTCGTCATCGAGGGTGATGCGAAGGGTGAGCGCGTGTTCCTGTCGCGCAATCGCGTGATCCTGAACTGAGGTCGCGCCATGCAGGTGTCACGGGATTTCTCCCACTATGTCCGGGCCGCGGGCGCGGGGCTCAAGCATATCGATCTTGCGGTCGAGGGCGTCCACTGCGCCGGCTGCATGGCCAAGATCGAGCGCGGTCTGTCCGCCATTCCCGACGTGACGCTGGCGCGGGTGAACCTCACCGACCGGCGTGTTGCGCTGGAATGGAAGGAGGGCACGCTGGATCCCGCCCGCTTCATCGATCGGCTCGAGGAGCTCGGCTACAAGGCCTATCCTTACGAGACCGAGAGCGCCGAGGCGACGGAGGTCGCGGAATCGCGCTTCCTGCTGCGCTGCCTCGGCGTCGCCGCGTTCGCCACCATGAACGTGATGATGCTCTCGATACCGGTGTGGTCGGGCAACGTCTCGGACATGCTGCCCGAACAGCGCGATTTCTTCCATTGGCTGTCGGCGCTGATCGCGCTGCCGGCGGCGGCCTATGCCGGCCAGCCGTTCTTCCGCTCCGCCTGGCGGGCGCTGTCGAACAAGACCACCAACATGGACGTGCCGATCTCGATCGGCGTGTGCCTCGCGCTCGGCATGTCCGTGGTCGAGACCATCCATCACGCCGAGCATGCCTATTTCGATGCGGCGATCATGCTGCTGACCTTCCTGCTCGTCGGCCGCTTCCTCGACCAGAACATGCGCCGGCGGACCCGGGCGGTTGCCGGCAATCTTGCCGCGCTGAAGGCCGAGACGGCGGCGAAGTTCGTGGGGCCCGACGAGATCTCGCAAGTGCCGGTTGCCGCGATCCATCCCGGTGACATCGTGCTGCTGCGGCCCGGCGAGCGCTGCGCGGTCGACGGCAGCGTGATCGAGGGGCGTTCCGAGATCGACCAGAGCCTGATCACCGGTGAAACCTTGTACGTCACGGCGGAGCAGGGCACGCCCGTCTACGCGGGCTCGATGAACATCTCCGGCACGCTGCGGGTGCGGGTCTCGGCAGCGTCGGAGGCGACGCTGCTGGCCGAGATCACCCGGTTGCTCGACAACGCGCTCCAGGCACGCTCGCGCTACATGCGGCTCGCCGATCGCGCCTCGCGGCTCTATGCGCCGGTGGTGCATGCGACTGCGCTCATCACGATTCTGGGCTGGGTCGTTGCCGGCGCGAGCTGGCATGATGCCGTCGTCACCGGTGTCGCGGTGCTGATCATCACTTGTCCCTGCGCGCTCGGACTCGCGATCCCCACCGTGCAGACGGTGTCCTCGGGTGCGATGTTCAAGGCCGGTGTGCTGCTCAATTCCGGCGATGCCATCGAGCGCCTCGCCGAAGCCGATCACGTCATCTTCGACAAAACGGGTACGCTGACGCTGCCCGATCTCGACGTGACCAATGCGGCCGATATCCCCGCCGACATTCTTGAACTCGCCGGCAGGCTCGCGCTGTCGAGCCATCATCCCGTCGCCGCCGCCGTGGCGCAGGCCGCTGGTGCAAAGGTGCCGATCATGGGCGCCGTCGAGGAGGCCGGGCAGGGCGTTCGCGCAATGGTCGATGGCGTCGAGCTTCGCCTGGGCCGCCCGTCCTTCTGCGGCGCAGAAGCGCTGGTCGCCGGCGCCTCGCTTGATCCCGAAGCGTCCGTCGTGGCCTTCGGCAAGGGCAAGGAAAAATTCATCCTGTCGGTGCGCCAGGGTCTGCGTCCGGATGCGCAGGCCGTGATCGCGGCGCTGAAGGATCGCAACATCGGCATCGAGATCCTGTCCGGCGACCGCGAGCCGGCGGTGATCGCAGCGGCCCATGCGCTCGGCATCGCCGAATGGCGCGCCGGCGTCACGCCCGCGGACAAGATCGCACGCATCGAGGAGCTGAAACGGCGCGGCGCAAAGGTGCTGATGGTCGGGGACGGCATGAACGATGCGCCCTCGCTCGCGGCGGCCCTTGTCTCGATGTCGCCGATCTCGGCCGCGCATCTGAGCCAGGCCACCGCCGATCTCGTCTTCCTCGGCCGGCCTCTGGCCCCGGTCGTCGCCGCCGTCGATTCCGCGCGCAAGGCGCTGCATCTGATGCGGCAGAATCTCTGGCTTGCGATCGGCTACAACGTGCTGGCTGTGCCTCTTGCGATCAGCGGCGTGGTGACGCCCCTGATTGCGGCAGCCGCCATGAGCGGGTCCTCGATCTTGGTGATGCTGAACTCGCTGCGCGCCCGCAGCGCCTCGCGGGAGATCGTGTGATGGAGATCCTGGTCATCCTTGTGCCGTTGGCGCTGTTGCTCGGCCTCGCCGGCCTCGCCGCCTTCCTCTGGTCGCTCCGCAGCGGCCAGTATGACGACCTCGATGGCGCCGCCTGGCGCGCCATCGCCGACGACGATCCTCCGCCGCAAGAGGCGCCGGCAAAGCGTTAACGCATCCTCGGTTCCGCGGCTTTCCGCACCCCTTCCCGGACGATGCTTGCTGGACGGCCGATGGTCGTCGGGCGTAACAATGCCGGAGGATTTTGCGTAAGGCTCTCTGGAGCAGGAGTGCGACGGGCATGCAGGGAAATGCCGGGGTGTGCAGGCCCAAGGACCTGCCGGGACAGATCGTGCTGGTGCTGCAAGGCGGCGGTGCGCTCGGCGCCTATCAGGCGGGAGTCTACCAGGCCCTGCACGAGGCCGGCATCGAGCCGGATTGGGTGATCGGCACCTCGATCGGCGCCATCAATGCGAGCCTGATCGCCGGCAATGCGCCGGAAAACCGGCTCGCGCGCCTGCGGGAATTCTGGAAGCGGATGGAGCAGAAGCCTGCCTGGCCCCTGCTTACGGGTATTCCCGGCTTCGACGACATGCTCGGCTATTGGTCGACCGTTACCCACGGCATTGCCGGCTTCTTCCAGCCCAATCCGCTGGCGCATGCCGGCGAATCCTTCCCGCTTGGCGCCGATCAGGCCGGCTATTATTCGACCGCGCCGCTGGAGAGCACGCTGCGCGAGCTCGTCGATTTCAGCATCGCCAATTGCGGCGCGCCGCGCCTCACGGTCGGTGCTGCGCATGTCGGCTCGAGCCAGATGCGCTATTTCGACAGCCGCGACTGCGAGCTGACGGTGAAGCACGTCATGGCGTCGGGGGCGCTGCCGCCGGCCTTTCCGGCGGTGCGCATCGAGGGCGAGCTCTATTGGGATGGCGGCATTCTCTCGAATTCGCCGACGGAAGCCGTGTTCGACGATAATCCGCGCCGGAACTCGCTGATCTTCTCCGTGCATCTGTGGAATCCCGTCGGGGCCGAGCCGACCACGATGGGCGAGGTCCTGACCCGCCACAAGGACGTGCAATATTCCAGCCGGATCGCGAGCCAGATCGAGCGCCAGCAGCAGGCCCATCGCTTGCGCCACGTCATCAACCAGCTTGCGGCACGATTGCCGGAGAGCGAGCGCGACGATCCCGCGGTGAGGGAGTTGATCGGCTATGGCTGCTCGACCCGCATGCACGTGGTGCGCCTGCTGGCCCCGCAGCTCGAACGCGAGAGCCACACCAAGGACATCGACTTCAGCCCGTCCGGCATCATGCAGCGCTGGGACGCCGGCTATGCGCATACGAGGTCGGTGCTCGCGCGCGCGCCGTGGATCGGCGAATTCGATCCGCTGTCGGGCGTGGTGCTGCACGAGCATATCGACGAGATGCCGCTGGCTGCGGAATAGGGCCCGCTTCATCGAATTGCCACGGGCCTTGCGGATCGTCGGCTCCGGTCTACCGTCGAAAGGCTCCGCACGTGGTGTCTGCAACCGATCTGGAATTGGCTCTCGATCGCGTCCGCGCTTGTGCAGCGGGACCGGTTCCCGGTGTGTTCGGTCCTGATGCAGTGACCTGGCGGATCGACCGGGAGGCCGTGATCTTTCTCGGCGCCGGCCGTGCGCTGCTGCTTCAGCTCGCGCATCCCTGGGTCGCGGCCGCCATCGCCGAGCACTCCAGGACCCTTGCCGATCCGATCGGCCGCTTCCATCGTACCTTCGACATCGTCTTTGCAATGGTGTTCGGCTCGCTCGACCGGGCCATGCTGTCGTCGCGGCAACTGCACCGGCGCCACAGCATGATCGTCGGCGAGATGCCTGTTGCCGTCGGACCCTTCGCGGCCGGCTCGCGCTACTGCGCCAACGACATCCCGTCGCTGCGGTGGGTTCATGCCACGCTGGTCGAGACCGCGCTGATGGCGCACGATCTGGTGCTGCCGCCGCTCTCTGTTGAAGAGCGCGAACGCTACTGGGCCGAGAGCCGGACCTTTGGTGCGTTGTTCGGCCTGGCGGGGGACGATCTGGCCGCCGACTGGTCCGGCTTTGCGGCGCATATGACGGCGATGGCGCAGTCCGACACGCTGACCGTCAGCCCGGCCGCGCGCGAGATCGCCGCGCAGATTTTTGGCGGCGCGCGTCCATGGCTGCGTCTGCCGCGATGGTATCGCGCGCTCACGGCGAGCCTGCTGCCGGAGCGCCTGCGCGAAGGTTTTGGTTTTGAGCTGGATGCGCGCGACAAGGAGGCAGCCGACAACGCGCTCCGTTGGATACGGCGCATCTATCCGAAATTGCCCGATCGGCTGCGCTATGTCGGCCCCTATCAGGAAGCGCAGGCGCGCCTGCGCGGCGAGCCGCAGCCCGATTGGATGACGCGTGGTCTCAATCGGCTTTGGATCGGCCGGTCGCAGATGGATGTACGCGGGAAAGGGTGAGGGCAAATCCATCATCCGTGTGTCCCGGACAAGCTGCAAGGCGTGAGCGTTGCGGCGCAGAGCCGGGAAGCCGCGAACTCCGGTGTGAGACGGGCTCCGGCTCAGCAGCGCACCGTCGAAGAGACGCTGCGCTGCGTCCGGAGCACGAGAGAATGCGCAGCCTCACACCGCCGCCAGCTTCCGGTACAGTGCGTTGTAGCTTCCCGCCGAGATGCTCCAGGAGAACGACCGGCCCATGGCGCTGCGGCGCATGGTGTCGAGCTGGTCATGGGCCATGAAGGCGGCGAAGGCGCGACGGACGCCGCCGAGGAAGGACTCGTGCGAGGGTTTTGAGAACAGGAAGCCGGTCTCGCCGTCGGTGATGGTCTCGGCAAGGCCGCCGGTCTGGTGGCCGATCGGCAGCGAGCCGAAGCGCTGGGCGTACATCTGGCTCAGCCCGCAGGGCTCGAACCGCGACGGCATCAAGGTGAAATCGCTGCCGGCGAAGATCCGCCGGGCCTGGGCCTCGTTGAAGCCAATGGTGACGCCGATGGCGTCGGGGCGGCGGCGATGCGCGTCGATCAGCGCCTGCTCGAGCGCGGGCTCGCCGGAGCCGGTGACCACGATCTGTCCGCCGGCATCGATGATCTCGTCGGCGGCCGACAGCACGAGGTCGATGCCCTTCTGGTGCACGAGGCGTGCGACGATCGCGAACATCGGGCCGCGCGAGACGGCGAGGCCAAACTGCTTGCGGACGTAGTCCGCATTAGCCTTCTTGCCGACCCAATCGCCGGCGCCGAATTGCTGCGCGAGCTGTGCGCAGGAGCGCGGGTCCCAGCTCTCGTCGATGCCGTTGAGAATTCCGGTCAGCTCGGACGCATCGGAACGGATGCGGAGCAGGCCTTCGAGGCCGCAACCGAATTCTTCCGTGGTGATCTCGCGCGCATAGGTGCCGCTGACGGTGGTGAGATGCGAGGCATAGACGAGGCCGGCTTTGAGGAAAGAGAGCTGGTCGTAGAACTCGACGCCGTCGATGTGGAAGGAGCTTTCGGGGACGCCGATCCGCCGCAGCGAGTCCTTCGGGAAGAGACCCTGATAGGCGAGGTTGTGGATGGTCAGGATCGACGGCAGCCTGGCGCCTTGCCAGGCGAGGTAGGCCGGCACCAGAGAGGCTTGCCAATCGTTGGCATGGATCAGGTCTGCTGCCCAATTCTTGTCCAGCTTGCCCATGGCAAGCTCAGCGGCCGCCGAGGCAAAGCGCGCGAAGCGGATATCGTTGTCGGGCCAGTCGCGCCCGGCTTCGTCGCCGTAGGGGTTGCCGGGCCGGTCGTAGAGTTGTGAGCACAGCAGCACGTAGACCGGCAGGCCGTCCTTGGTCGCGGCGCGGCCGAGCGAGCAGGCGGGCATTTCCGCGAACGCGGGGCAGCGCCCAACGATCTGAATATGCGTGAGTTGCTCGATGATGTCGCGATAGCCGGGCAGCATGATCCGGATATCGGCGAGGGGGCGGAGCGCTCGGGGAAGGGCAGCAGAAACGGCACCAAGTCCGCCGACGCGGACGAAGTCGTCCATCTCTGTCGTGACGAACAAGACCCTCAAGAACTGCTGCCCTCATCCGATCCCGATTGCTGCTATGCAAGATCGGGTCCAGTTGCCCCTGGAAATCTCGAGCCCCCCACGAGACGCGCCGGTTCGGTAAAGACTTTCCTACTCAGGCGCCGCCATCTAGGGTCGGCGCACCAACAAGAGAGAACAACTATAGTTCCTACGGGGCGGCCAGGGATGCAGCTATCAGATAAGCACGAAGACACGACGACAAAGCCCTTCGCCGGCCTGCGCGTCCTGGATTTCTCGACCACCATCGCCGGCCCCCATTGCGCTCGGATGCTCGCCGACATGGGCGCCGAAGTCATCAAGATCGAGAGCGATGGCGGTGAGACGATGCGTACGCGGCCGCCGCTGCGCAAGGGCTGCAGCACCGTGTTCGGCCAGCTCAATGTCGGCAAGAAGAGCGCGGTGTTCGACCTCAAGTCCGAGGACGGCAAGGAGGCGGTCCGCCGGTTGGTCGCGACTGCTGACGTTCTGGTCGAGAATTTTCGGCCGGGCGTGATGCGCCGGCTGCGGCTCGACTACGACAGCCTCCGCCCGGTCAATCCGAAACTGATCTACTGCTCGATATCGGGCTATGGCCAGACCGGTCCCTCGGCCGAGTTGCCGGCCTATGCGCCGGTGATCCATGCCGCGTCCGGCTACGACATGGCGCATCTCGCCTATCAGCCCGGCCGCGACAGGCCGGATTATTGCGGCATCTACCATGCCGATGTCGTGACCGGCACCTACGGCTTTGGCGCGATCGCATCCGCGCTCTATCAGCGCACGGTAACCGGGCTCGGCCAGCACATCGACGTCTCCATGCTGGAGTCGATGCTGACGCTGACCGTGATCGAGTTGCAGAGCTCGCAATTTGCGGTGAAGCCGCCGCCACGTCCGATGTTCGGCCCGACCGAGACCGCCAACGGCTTCGTCATGATCACGGTCGCCAGCGAGAAGACTTTTCAGGGTTTGATGGGTGTGATCGGCCGCCCTGAGTGGATCACTGATGCACGCTTCTCGTCCTACGCTCCGCGGCGCGAGAACTGGGCCGACATGATGGATGGCGTCGAGGCGTGGTCGAAGCGGCTCACGACTGATGCATGTCTGGTCGCCTTGAGCACCGCCGGCGTGCCGGCCTCAGCCTATCGCACCATCAAGGAGGCTCTCGCCGATCCGCAGCTCGCGCACCGGCAGGCGCTCTCGTCGGTGGAAGATGGAGGCGGCTCGTTCAGGGTGCTCAATCTGCCGTTCCGGATGACCGGCGCCGACACCTCGCCAGGCGAGACCATGGCCGCGCTTGGCGAGCACACGCGCGGACTGCGCGAGGAGATCGGCCTCGGCGACGTTGCGCCAATTCCGTCAGGCAAAACATAAGCGACGAACTGAGCTCGTTGCGCTGCGCACATGCGGCATCGAACCTCGCGTGTTCCTCTTGCCGAGGCGCGCGATTCTCGCCAATCTCGCCGGTGTCATCAGCGATCCGAAACATCGGACGAGGATCCCGGGAGGAACCATGACGAACATTGCTGCTGCGGCGTGCAAGCGCGCGCCCATTTTCCTTGTTGCGGCATTTGCGCTCCTTCCGCTCGCTGAGCCCGCGCAGGCGCAGAAGCAGGGCGGTAGCATCACCGTGGGGCTGGAGCTCGACGTTCCCGGATTTGATCCGCTGAAGGTCGGCGTGTACGACGCGGCCGCGCTCACCCCGGCAGCCGCCATCTTCGACACGCTGACCTATCTCGACGACAAGGGTGAGGCGCAGCCCAAGCTTGCGCTGTCCTGGACGCATTCGGACGACTTCAAGACCTGGACGTTCAAACTGCGCCCCGGCGTCAAGTTCCACGATGGCACGCCGTTCAACGCCGAGGCTTACAAGGCCAATTTCGACCGGCAGAAGGATCCCGCCAACAAGTGCCGGTGCGCGTTCTACATCGCTGCAGTCAACAGCGTTCAGGCGCCCGACGAGCTGACGGTCGTCGTCAATCTGAACGATCCCTCGGTGAATTATCCGACGCTGGTATCCTACCCCAACCAGAACGCGGCGGTGCATTCGCCGACTGCCTGGAAGACCAAGGGCGACGATTATAATCGCAATCCCGTCGGCACAGGGCCTTACATCCTGAAGTCGTGGACCGCCGGCGACCGCATGGTTCTGGAGAAGAACCCCGACTATTGGGACAAGGACAAGATCTATCTCGACCGCATCGTGCTGAAGCCGCTGCCGGATGCGCAGTCGCGCTTTGCGAGCCTGCAGTCGGGCGAGGCCGATCTCGTCTGGGACGACGAATATGACGCCGACAACATCCAGAGGGCGCAGAAGGATCAGAATCTGACCGTGCACGCTTACACGGGCTCCGGCGCGCAGGTCTACGCGTTCAACACCAAGACGCCGCCGTTCGACGACGTCCGCGTGCGTCAGGCGCTGGTGATGGCGATCGATCGCAAGAAGATGTCGCTGGCGATCACCAACGGGCTCGCCAAGCCCGCGAGCAATCCCTACGGCGAAGGTTCCTGGGTCAAGTGCAAGGACGACGGTGCGCTGCCGTTCGACGTCGCCAAGGCCAAGGCACTGATCCAGGAATACGGAAAGCCGGTCGAGTTTAAGACGATCGTCACGGCGACGCCGCGCGGTCGCGCCGTCGGCCAGGTGTTGCAGCAATTCTGGAAGAATGTCGGTGCCCGCATGGAGCTCGACCAGGTCGACCAGGCCACCATTCCGCCGCGCGCCTTCATGCGGCAATTCCAGCTAACGCCCTGGCGCATCGTCGACCTCGCCGATCCCGATCCGCAGATGTACGCCAATTTCCACACCGGCAGTCCGGTCGCGCTGGCGAACTACTCCAATCCGGAGCTCGACAAGCTCCTGGAGCACGCCCGTGTGACCGCCGAGGTCGACAAGCGCATTGAGGACTATTGCGCGGCCACGCGCCTGATCAACAAGGAAGCGATCTGGTTCTGGACCTTCCAGAACACCTACTACGCGGTTTCGAGCGCGAAGCTCAGAGGGTTGCCCAAGATGTACAGCGGCATGATCGACGTGTCCCGCGTCTGGAAGGAATAGCCCGCGCATGGCCGTCTTCGTTGCGCGCCGCCTCCTCTATGTCGTGCCGGTATTGCTCGCGGTCTCGCTGCTCACCTTCCTGATCGCCTCGCTGCTGCCGGGCGACCTCGCCTATGTCATCCTCGGCGACCAGGCGACGCCCGAGAAGGTCGAGGCGCTTCGTCACGATATGGGCCTCGACCAGCCGATCTGGTGGCGTTATCTGAGCTGGCTCGGCCACGTCATCCAGGGTGACTTCGGCCGCTCGTTCCGCACCGGGCAGACGGTACTGCAGGCGGTGGCCGAGCGCGTGCCGGTCTCGATCGAGCTGATGCTGTTCGCCGAGCTTATCGGGCTTGCGATCGGCGTTCCGCTCGCGATCGCCTGCGCGGCGCGCGCCGGCGGCGCGTTCGACCGCCTCATGACCGGCACTGCGTTCGCCGCCTTGTCGGTGCCATCGTTTCTCGCCGCAATCCTGCTGATCTATTTCTTCGCGGTCGAGCTGCGCTGGCTGCCGGCGACCGGCTATGTGCCGTTCACCGAGGAGCCGCTGGCGAATTTGCGCTTCTTCGTGCTGCCGGCGCTGACCTTGGGGCTCGCCGAATGGCCCGGCATCATGCGCGTCCTGCGCTCCGACATGATCGCGACCTTGCAGGAGGACTATATCGCGCTCGCCAAGGCCAAGGGCTTGAAACCCTCGCGCATCCTGTTCGTGCATGCGCTCAAGCCATCGTCGCTGACGCTGGTGACGGTGACCGGCATCAATATCGGTCGCCTGATCGGCGGTACGCTGATCGTCGAGTCGATTTTCGCGCTGCCGGGCATCGGCCGGCTCCTGGTCGGCGCGATCTACACCCGCGACCTCATCATCCTCCAGGGCGTGGTGCTGCTGGTCGCCTGCGGTTTCGTGATCGTGAACTTCGTCGTCGACATGCTCTACGCCGTCCTCGACCCCAGGATTCGCCATGGCCACGCTTGAGCTCTCGCTTCCCGAGGAGGCAGTCCCTGCGACCGTGCGCCGGAGGCGACGGCTCGGCCTGTTGTTCTGGATCGCGATCGGCTGGCTCGGCCTCATTCTGGCGCTTGCAATCCTGGCGCCGATGTTGCCGCTGCCGAGCCCGACCGACATGGACATGCTGGAGCGCCGCGCGCCGTTCTCGGCCGAGCATTGGTTCGGCACCGACGGGTTCGGCCGCGACGAGCTCGCACGCCTCGTCTATGGCGCGCGGGTCTCGCTGACGGTCGGGCTGATCGCGCCGATGATCGGCCTCGGCATCGGTGGCGCGCTGGGCCTGCTTGCCGGCTATTTCCGCGGCCGGTTCGAGACGCTGGTGGTCGGCAGCATGGATGTGCTGCTGGCCTTTCCGCCGTTGATCTTTGCGCTCGCGGTAACGGCCTATCTCGGCCAGTCCATTCCCAATCTCACCGTGATCCTCGGCGTGCTCGGCATTCCCGCCTTCATGCGGGTGGCGCGCGCGGCGACGCTGTCGCTGGCGCGGCGCGAGTTCGTGATCGCGGCCGAGGCGCTCGGCGCCAGCCATGCGCGCATCCTGCTGCGCGAGCTGCTGCCGAACGTGATCCTGCCGTTGCTGGCGTTCTTACTGCTCGGCGTCGCGGTCACCATCGTGGTCGAGGGCGCGCTGTCCTTCCTCGGGCTCGGCGTGCCGCCGCCGATGGCGAGCTGGGGCAGCATGATCGGCGAGGGGCGCGACAGCCTCGACGTCGCGCCGCGGCTGGCCTTCCTGCCCGCGGCGGGGCTGTTCCTGACCGTGCTGGCCTTCAACCTCGTCGGCGACACCATGCGGGCGCTGACCGACCCGCGTCAGGGGGCGCTGTGAGTACGCCGCTACTGACCATCGAGGACGTCGCGGTGGAGCTGCCGACCCCGCGCGGCAATTTGCGCGCCGTCGATCGTGTCGATCTGTCGCTGGCAGCGGGCCGCACGCTCGGCATCGTCGGCGAATCCGGCTGCGGCAAGACCATGCTGTCGCGCGCCATCCTTCAGTTGCTGCCGAGGAAGGCGAGACTGACGGGGCGCGTGATGTTCGACGGCCAGGATCTGGTCCGGCTCGCGCCCGAAAGCCTGCGGCGCCTGCGGGCGCGCGACCTCGCGGTCGTGTTCCAGGATCCCATGACATCTCTCAACCCGGTGCTCACCATCGGCACCCAGTTGATGGAGACGATCCAGGAGCATCTCGAGCTCGACACGTCCGCCGCGAAGCAGCGCAGCATCGAGCTGCTGGCGGCCGTCGGCATTCCCGCGCCGGAGCAACGGCTCGCACAATATCCGCATCAATGTTCCGGCGGCATGCGCCAGCGCATCGCGATTGCGATCGCGCTGTCCTGCGAACCAAAACTGCTGATCGCGGACGAGCCGACCACCGCGCTCGACGTCACCATCCAGGCGCAGATCCTCGACCTGCTCGCGCGCGAGCAGCGCCGCCGCCACATGGCGATGATCATCATCACCCACGATCTCGGCGTCGTCGCCGGCCGTGCCGACGAGGTTGCGGTGATGTATGCGGGCAGGGTGGTCGAACGCGCGCCGACGCAGGCGCTGTTCAAGCGCATGCACATGCCCTACACCGAGGCGCTGCTGGCGGCGATCCCGAAGCTGGAGACGGCGCCGCATACGCCGTTGCCCGCCATATCCGGCCGTCCGCCCGATCCGACGCGGCCGTTGAAAGGCTGCTCCTTCGCGCCGCGTTGCCGCTATGTCGCAGGCTGCTGTCACGACGCCAAGCCGGAGTTGAAGAGCGCCGAGTTATCAGGGCATCTCTATGCCTGCTTCCACCCGATCCAGATGGCGGAAGGGATCGGCGCGTGATGCAGATGGCCTTGCACGATGCGCCGCTGTTGAACGTCGACAATCTCGTCGTCGAATATGGTCTCGGCAACAAGACCGTGCACGCCGTCTCCGGTGTCAGCCTTCACGTCGCGCGCGGCGAGACGCTGGGGCTGGTCGGCGAATCCGGCTGCGGCAAGTCGACGCTGGGGCGGGCGGTGCTGCAATTGCGCCGCGCCAAGTCCGGCCGCGTGCTGTTCGACGGCGAAGACCTGACGGCAATGGAAGGCGAGGCGCTGCGCAAGACGCGCCGCCGCGTGCAGCTGATCTTCCAGGATCCGATCGCCTCGCTCAATCCGCGCCGGCGCATTGGGGACATCGTCGCCGAGCCGCTGATCATCGCCGGTGTCAAGGATGCCGCCGAGCGCAAGCGGCGCGTGCACGAGGTGCTCGCTGCGGTCGGGCTCGATCCTGATCTCGTGGCGGGCCGGCTGCCGCACGAATTCTCCGGCGGCCAGTGCCAGCGCATCTGTATCGCCCGCTCGCTGGTGCTCAACCCCGAATTCATCGTCTGCGACGAGCCGGTCTCGGCGCTCGACGTTTCCATCCGCGCGCAAATCCTCAATCTGCTGGAGGAGATGAAGGCGCGCTTCGGCCTGACGCTGCTGTTCATCGCGCATGACCTTGCCGTGGTCAAGGCGGTCAGCGATCGCGTCGCGGTGATGTATCTCGGCCGGCTCTGCGAGGTCGGGCCGTCGGAGCAATTGTTCGCAAAGCCCGCGCATCCCTATACCAGGCTGCTGTTGCAGGCGATCCCGGTCCCCGATCCGGACGTGCGTCCGGCCGAAAGCGTGGCGACCGGCGAGCCGCCATCGCCGATTGCGCCGCCCTCCGGCTGCCGATTCCGCACCCGCTGCCCGCGTGCCGATCAGCGATGCAGCGCGGAGATGCCGGAGTTGCGTGAGGTCGCGCCCGGTCAGTTCGTGGCTTGCCACCATCCGCTGCCCTGAACTAAGACCGCTCCCTGGTTTGTCTCGCCATGCCACCCGTGGCATGGTGGCAAGTCGAAGAGTATGCCGGGAGGAGTCCGATGAAGAGTTTCAAGGTCGCCGATTTCAAGGCGCCGCTGCAGGAATTCGACGAGGCGACGCCGCAGCCCACGGGCACGCAGGTGCTGATCAAGGTGAAGGCCGCCGGCGTCTGCCACAGCGATCTCCACATATGGGAGGGCGGTTATGATCTCGGCCACGGCCGCAAGCCGCTGTCGCTGAAGGACCGCGGCATCAATCTGCCGCTGACCATGGGCCACGAGACCGTCGGCGAGGTGGTGGCGTTCGGACCCGACGTGAAACCGGCCGATCAGGCCGATCTCAAGCTCGGCGACGTCGGCCTGGTCTATCCCTGGATCGGCTGCGGCAAATGCGCGACGTGCCTCGGCGGTGACGAGAACATGTGCCTGACGCCGCGCTCGCTCGGCGTCTATTGCGACGGCGGCTATTCCGATCACATGCTGGTGCCGCATCCGCGTTATCTGCTCAATCTGAAGGGCCTCGATCCGGCTTCGGCAGCGCCATACGCCTGCTCGGGCGTCACCACCTACAGTGCACTGAAGAAGGTGGAGCAGTATTTTGATACGCCGATCGTGATGTTCGGCGCCGGCGGTCTCGGCCTGATGGCGCTGTCGCTTTTGAAGGCGATGGGCGGCAAGGGTGCGATCATGGTCGACATCGACGCCAGGAAGCGTGAAGCCGCCGAGAAGGCCGGAGCGCTCGCGACCGTCGATCCCAAGGCGCCGGATGCGCTGGAGCAGCTCGCGAAGAAAGCGGGCGGTCCGATCCGTGCCGTGATCGACCTCGTCGGCAATGCTGCGACGACGCAACTCGGCTTCGACTGCCTGACCAAGGGCGGCAAGCTCGTCATCGTCGGCCTGTTCGGTGGCGGCGCGACCTGGGCCTTGCCGCTGATCCCGATCAAGGCGGTGACGATCCAGGGAAGCTACGTCGGCAATTTGCGCGAGACGCAGGAGCTGCTCGACCTCGTCCGCGCCAAGAACGTGCCCCCGATCCCGGTGACGAGGGCGCCGCTCCACAAGGCCAACGACGCGCTGGTGCAGTTGCAGCAGGGCGCGGTGGTCGGGCGCACGGTGCTGACGCCGTAGTTTCCACTCCTTCCTCCGTCATCGCGAGCGGAGCGAAGCAATGCGGAATCCCTCAGCGGACACAGTCTGGATTGCTTTCTCGCTTCGCTCCTCGCACTGACGGGTTACACCTTTCTAGGAATCCTCATGTCCGCAAACAACGCCTTCCACATTGCCGTGCTCGCCGGTGACGGCATCGGTCCCGAAGTCATGGCGCCCGCGCTCGAAGTGCTGCGCAAGATCGAGACGAAGTCGGCCCTGAGCTTCCGCTTCACCGAGGCACCGGCTGGTGCCAACAATTATCTCGCGACGGGCAAGTCGATGCCTGACAGCACGATCAAGCTCTGCGAAGAGGCGGACGCGATCCTGCTCGGGGCCTGCGGCCTGCCGTCGGTGCGTTACCCCGACAATACCGAGATCGCGCCGCAGATCGAGCTGCGCTTCATCTTCGATCTCTATGCGGGCGTGCGGCCGGCGCGCCTCATTCCGGGCGTGCCGAGCCCGATCGTCGGTGCCGACAAGCGCGGGATCGATCTCGTCGTGATTCGCGAATCCACCGAGGGCCTGTTCGCCTCGATGGGCAAGGGCGTGGTCACACATGACGACGCGCGCGAGACCATGGTGATCACGCGCAAGACATCCGAACGGCTGTTCGAATTCTCGTTCCGCCTCGCCGAGCGGCGCAAGGCGCGCGGCAAGCCCGGCGCGCTCGCCTGCGTCGACAAGGCCAACGTGTTCAAGGCCTTTGCGTTCTTCCGCGGCATCTTCGACGAGATCGCCAGGAAGCATCCCGACGTGAAGACCGATCGCCTTTATGTCGACGCCTGCTCGGCAATGCTGGTCAAGCGCCCCTGGGATTTCGACGTGATGGTGATGGAGAACATGTTCGGCGACATCGTCTCCGACATCACCGCGAGCCTGATCGGCGGCCTCGGCATGGCCCCATCGGCCGACGTCGGCGACAAATACGCCGTGTTCCAGCCGTGCCACGGCACGGCGCCTGATATCATGGGGCAGGGCAAGGCCAATCCCACCGGCATGATCCTGTCTGCCGCGATGATGCTGGACTGGCTCGCCGACAAGCATGGCGTCGAGAGCGCGGCGGAAGCCGGCGAGCGGATCGAGCGCGCGGTCGACCAGATCTACGCTGGCGGCCTCAAGCCGATCGAATTCGGCGGCAGCAACGGCACGGCCGATATCACCAAGGCGGTGCTCGCGGCGCTGTAGCTCGTCGGGCCAAGAAAAAGGGGCCGCGCGGCCCCTTCAACACTTACCAGCGGTGCCAGTGGCGATGGCCCCAGCCCCACCGACGCGGGCCGTAACCGTAGAAGCGTCGCGGGCCGCCATAATAGCCATAGGCGCCGTAGTAGTTCGGGCGCCACCAGCAGCGGCCCCAGGCGTTGCAGACCATCCGCACCCGATCGACATTCGCGGCCGGGCCGCTTGCGACCTTGTCGGCTTGCGGAATGCCGTTGGGCATCGCTGCGAGCGCTTGTCCCGACGCCAGCGCCGCGCTGCCGAGGGCAGCCAGACCAAGAACAGCCAATTTGAGTTTCATCGCAATCTCCCTCGTTGGTGCCGGGAGAACCTGGGACAGATCAATTGGTTGCTATCGCGGCGCAAACCGGCGAGGAATTTAATCTTCGTGAATGAAGGTTCAGGTGGGCTGATCTACGGAGTTCCAAATTCGGGTCTGGAGGTCGCGCGTGATCTCTCGGCATCGTCATTGCTTCGCTTTGCTTGCAATGGCGAGAGAGGAGCGCTTGCAATTGGAGTGGCTGACGGGGACTCACTTCCCCCTGAACTGCGGCTTGCGCTTTTCCATGAAGGCCTGCCGGCCCTCGCGGAAATCGGCGCTGTCCATGCAGGCGGTGCCGATCGCCTTGATCGCGCCCATGTCGCGGGCGCTTTCGTCTTTCAGCACTTCTGCGATGGTGATCTTGGCGGCCTTGATCGCGAGCGGCGCGTTCTGCGAGATCGCAACGGCGATCGCCATGGTCTCGCCCCAGAGCTGGTCATCCGGGATCACGCGCTCGACGAGACCGATGCGCAACGCTTCCGTGGAATCGATGCGCATGCCCGTGTACATCAGAAGCCGCGCCCAGGACGGCCCGACCAGCGACACCAAATGCTTCAAGCCAACATAGCCATAGGCAATGCCGAGCTTGGCCGCGGGAATGCCGAATTGGCTGTCATGCGCGGCGATCCTGATGTCGGCGAGCATCGCGACCTGCATGCCGCCGCCGAGACAGAAGCCCTGGATGCAGGCGATGGTCGGCTTGGGGTAATCGGCGAGCAGCGCACGCTGGGCGGCGCTGCGCTTGCCGTATTCCTCGGACGCGGCTGCGTTATGGCGGGTCTTCTCGAACTGGCTGATGTCGGCGCCTGACACGAACGCCTTGCCGCCGGCGCCGCGCATGATCACGACGCGCACCGTCTCGTCGTCGCGCAGGGCTGTCAGCGCCTCGCCAAATCCCTCCCACATCTCCAGCGACATCGCGTTGCGCTTGTCGGGATTGTTGAAGGTGATCACGCCGACGCCGTCGGTGATTTGCTTGAGGATCTTTCCGTCGGCGTAGGGAGTTTGTTGGGACAGATCAGGCATCGCGCGCTCGCTGGTCGTTGGCGAGACGCAATGTGCGGCCGGCGCAAGGCCGCGGTCAACCGCGACAGGTGATGCGGCTTTGCATCCGCCCGTGCCGCGATTGCATGCCTACCGCGCCATCCTACTGCGCCATGTGCGCGGTCAGCGGATGGTTGCCGGCATTGCCGAAGAACGCCGCTTCTTCGGCCGTCGCCTCCAGCAGCTGCTCGTCCTGGTTATAGACGTCGTTGCGGAACTGGATGGTCTGGTCCTTGGTCATCCAGGCCGTGAGATAGATCCAGGCCACCGGCACTTTCCTGGCCATGGCGACCTCCAGGTGCTGACCGGTGGCGATCTCCGCATCGATCGCGGCGCGGCTCCATTTCGGCTGGTCCTTGAGCAGCCAGGCGGCGAGGTCGCGCACATTGTCGACGCGGGAGCAGCCGTGGGAATCGAAGCGGTAATCGTCGCTGAAGAGATTTCGCTGGTTGGTGTCGTGCATGTAGACCGAATAGGAGTTCGGCATGTCGATCTTGACCGCGCCGAGCGCGTTGAAGGTGCCGTTCTGCTGGCGCACGGTGAAGTTCGGCGTGTGCGTGCCCGACCAGTCGACCGAATGCGGATCGATCGGATTGTCGTGGGCGTCGAGCACCTCCATGTGCATGCGCGCCAGGTAAGTCGGGTCCTTGCGCATGTGCGCGGAGATCTCGGTCTTGGCGATCGAGGACGGCACCGTCCAGGTCGGATTGAGCACGACGCCGGTGATCTGGGCGGTCAATGTCGGCGAGGGTTTTTCGGTCTTGCCGACGATGACGCGATAGCGGCGCACCACAACGTCGTTCTCGACCGCTTCCGCGAAGGCGGCGGGGATGTTGACCACGACGTAGCGCTGGCCGAAACTGAAATTGATGTTCTCGAGCCGCTCCAGCGAGGCTTCGAGCTGCCGGATGCGCTTCTGCACCGGCACGTTCATCGCGGCGAGTGTGCGCGGCGTCATGATGCCGGTCGGCGCAAGACCGTGGCGCGCCTGAAAGCGCTTCACGGCGTCGGCGAGATTCTGGTCGAACGCGCCGCTCGTCTTGTCGGCGGCGAGATCGCCGGAGAGGATCAGCCGCTTGCGCAACAGGTCGTCATTGACGCCCTGGACGCCGAGCGCGAACCTGGCGTCAGCGGGGATGGTCGGCCAGCCGCCGCGTACCGCGAGATCGGAATAGCTCAGTGCTGCGTCCTTGATCCGCTGGGCGGTGCCCTCGTCGAAGGTCGGCTCATGCGTCAGCGCGAGTGCTGCTGCGGAGCGACTCTCGGCGGTGGATGCCGGCGCGCCAGCTGTTTTGGGGGCGGCGGTGTGAGCCGGGTTGGCGGCTGTGGGCACCGTGCCGGACGGGGCAGCGGGCTTGGGGCCGGCCTGACCGGTAGTCTCGGTCTGCGCGAGCGCGGAGGCGCTGGCGAGAAGGCCGACGGCAATGATCGCGGCATGGCGTTTCGACATTTGTCTGTTCTTCCCCATGAGGGCGAGGCCCGTAACGGGCGCTCGCATCGGCAATTTTCGGCAGCCCATGCATCCGGCCGATTCGCTGAAATCGGCGGGCCGCCAGCGCACCAGGGTTGCGGCCCATTCAGCGCGGCACATCGCGCCCCGGCGGGCTCTGGGTTAGGTCGCAGCAAGGTTGGAACAGGTTCGCGACATCGACGACCAATCGCCGCCCAGATGCCAGCAGAAACGCAAAGAAAAAGGGGCGGCCAGGCCGCCCCGAAAAGCCGTGACCGCGCGCGTGATCGCGCGCAGTCCAATCTGATCTCGTCCGTCCGGATTCGCCAGCTCTCGCCAATCCGGCCGCGCCCCCGCGACGCGGCGGATTGAACATCGGCCGTGAAGCCCGGACCGTCGACCGGCTCAGCTTTCGTTCGCCGCGATCGATTCCATCAGCGAGACGAGCTGACGCTGCACCGTCTGATCCTTGATCTTGCTGTAGGCGCGCAGCAGGCGGAGGCTGAAAGCCGAGTCCAGGAACAGGAGGCTTTCGACTTCGCGGGCCTTGTTGTCGCCGTCGTAGAAGAAGGTCACGGGCACGTCGAGGGCGGAGGCGATCTGCTGAAGCCGAGCCGCGCCGACGCGGTTGACGCCCTTCTCGTATTTCTGGACCTGCTGGAAGCTCACGCCGAGCTTTTCGCCGAGCTCAGCCTGCGAGATCTTCATCTCGACGCGCCGCAGACGGATCCGCTTGCCAAGCTCGATGTCCGGCTTGCCAGCGCTGCGCTGCTTCATTCTCTTCGCCGCTGCTTTCATCTTTGTTTTCACCTTTGTTCTTCGGTTGAAAATCCCCCGAAGAGCTGGGTCAGGGGTTCGCCCATATACGAGTCCTTGAATTCATGCGGGTGCACGAATTCTTCCTTAAACCACGGGAAGCGAGCTGGATTGAAAGCCTCGATCAGCCAGTCAATCATGTGCCGCACGCGGGGAATCCGGCCGCTACCGGGATGGTAGGACAACCAGATATCCAGCGGTCGGTTCAACTCGACCTCGAGTGGAATCAACTTCCCGCCAAGCGCAATGGCGTAGCTCGGGAAGACGCCGATGCCGGCGCCGTTCGCGACCGCCCAATAGTTGGCGCTCGAGACGTTGGTCTTCATGACCAGGAGGTCACGTTCCGGAACGCCCGGGAAGAAGCTCTCGAAGGTTTCCTTGGCGGCGATCTGATCGGCGAATTGCAGCACCAGGCGGTGCTTGATCAATTCCATTGCCGAGCGCGGCGCGCCATATTTCTCGATGTAACTCCTGGAGGCCCAGAACATCAGGTGCATGCGGCCGAGCCGCACCAGCTTGACGTCAAGCGCCGAGGGACGCGACAGATGGATGGCAACGTCCGCCTCGTGGCGGGAGACGTCTGCCGAGCGCATCGCGCAATGCAAATCGACCAGGACTTTCGGATAGGCCTGCTGGAATTCGACCAGCCGGGGCGCAAGCCAGAACGTCCCCAATCCCTCCGTCACGGCGACGCGAACCTCGCCGGTGAGGGCATTGGCGGTGGAATCGCTGGTGCGCAGCACGTCGAAGGCCGCCGCCTCCATCCGCTCGACGGCCGACACCACCAGCGCGCCTTCATCGGTGAGATGGGTGCCGTGGACGTCGCGCGTGAACAGGGTGGTGCCGGTCTGGCGCTCGAAATCGTCGATGCGGCGGCGGACGGCGTTGATCGACAACGACAGGCGTTCGGCCGCCGAGCGGAAACTGCCGCATCGAACGACTTCCAGAAAAATGCGGGCCGCGTCCCAATCGGAGAGGCCGCTGATGTTTGTCTTTAGGCGTTCCTCCAGTGGAACGCCCCTTTCCGCCAAGGAGTGCATACAAGTCCCTTCGGGTCGCTAAACTGGCAGAATCTAGCGCAAACCACAACCACGACGGGTTGGGGAGCGGTGAGTTTTGAACGCCATACTTACCGCGCCCGAGATGGTATTGGAGTGTGTCCGGAGCTGGGAATCGGGCTAATTTGAGCCCGGAAGAGGGGTCGACGTGCGTTCCGTTACGAGCCTTGAAATGGCTGCGGGATTGCCGAGTCTAAGTGGACCGGAAAGTGGCGTGCGATTTGTTGCGCGCTCGCGTGCGATGGATCGATCGCGCTGGTTCAAGCGTTTCACCTGTGACGGTTCGGACTTGCGCAGCGGTGCGACGTCGTCTGGAACCGGAATTTCGAGGCAGAAGCATATTCAAATCGTCTTCGAGGGCTCGGATTCCTCGTGCTATTCTTGGTTTTCTCTTGGGGCCGGGAGCATCGTTTCAAGCACGCCTCGCAGCCCGAAATAACGGAAAGAACGCCGGTGTCGCATACAGACGAACAATTGCAGTCGGTGCTCGAGACGCTCGAGGAGTGCCGCAAGGTTCTCAACGAGAGCAACAGCCGCGAATCGGCCGAGCTGCTCTCGATCGTCATCCTCGACGTCAGGATGAAGCTCAAAGGAATTGACGGTGCCGACCTCAAGGCGCTGTGCGACGAAATGCTGCGGAGCGCTGCCAGCGAACCGCTGCCCCCCTCCAAGCAGACGCAGGACCAGCCCCGGCGTCCGCTGCTCCGCGTGGTGAAGTAGCCGCGCCGCCTGATCTCGCTTTTTGGCGAGATTTGTGCGCGTCCCGATGCCGCATCTGTGATCGCAGACGGCATCGGGAGGAGCCCTGGTTTGATCGCGCCTCTGTTGCGCATTCCCCGGCATCGGCTACACCAGAGCCGGTTCGGCTCCGGTCCCGCGCGCAGTCCCCGCGTGCAGCCCGAGGGCCTGGGATGGCTTCGACTGCATCATGCAAAATGTTTCGATTACGGCGGCGCTGATTGCCGGTCTCGTCAGCTTCCTTTCGCCCTGCGTGCTACCTCTGGTTCCGCCCTACCTGATCTATCTCACCGGCGCCACGATCGAGCATGTCGAGAGCGATGAGCCTGACACGGCCTCCAAGCGCGCGATCATGATGTCGGCAGTGCTGTTCGTGCTCGGCTTCTCCACGGTGTTCGTGGCACTCGGCGCCAGCGCCTCGCTGATCGGCGGGCTGATCCGCGCCTGGTCGGCCGAGCTGTCGATCCTGGCCGGCATCGTCATCATCATCATGGGTCTGCACTTCCTCGGGCTGACGCGCATCGGCCTGTTGATGCGCGAGGGGCGGCTTCCCATCCCCAAGCCCGTCGGGCTCTGGGGCGCCTACATCATGGGGCTCGCCTTCGCGTTCGGCTGGACCCCGTGCATCGGCCCGATCCTCGCCGCGATCCTGTCGATCGCCGCGGCTGAAGCGACGGTGACGAAGGGGGCGGGGCTCCTTGCGGTCTATTCCGCCGGTCTCGGCATTCCTTTCCTGATCGCGGCGCTGATGATCGAGCAGTTCACGAAGCTGTTCGCGCGCATGAAGGGCCACCTCGTCAACGTCGAGCGCGCCATGGGCGTGCTGATGGTGATCACCGGCATCGGCTTCCTCACCGGCGCGGTCTCCAATGTCAGCATCTGGCTACTGGAGACGTTCCCGGCGCTGCAGACGATCGGCTAACCGCAAACCGCGCCAGCGCCTCTCGGTCGATCTCGATGCCGAGCCCGGGACCATCGGGCACGCGAACGATTCCGTTCACGTGCTCGATCGGCTGTTTCAGGATCGCCTGCCGGATCGGATGTTCGGTGCGGTCGAATTCGAGCAGCGGCTCGAGCGGCGCCAGCGAATGCGGCGTGTGCGAGGGCAGCACGGCGAGGAGCTGAAGCGAGGCCGCGATCGCGATCCCGGTGCCCCAGACATGCGGATTGTAGCGGATGCCGAAGGCTTCGCTCATGTCCGCGATCTTCTTGCATTCGGTGAGGCCGCCGGCCGCGCAGGTGTCGGGCTGGGCGATGTCGAGCGCGTGCGAGGCAAACAGATCGCGGAAGCCGAAGCGCGTGAACTCGCACTCGCCGCCGGCGATCGGAATCGTCAGCGCGCCTTTCACCGCGCAATAGCCGGCGACGTCTTCCGGCGGCACCGGCTCCTCGAACCATCCGATGTCGTGGACCTCGATCAGTCGTCCGAGCCGGATCGCGGCGACCGCGTCATAAGCGTGGTTGGCGTCGACCATCAGTGCGACGTCGGGGCCGATCGCCTCGCGCACCGCGCGCGTGACGGCGGCGTCTTCCGCGATGCCGAAGCCGACCTTCAGCTTCACGGCGCGAAACCCTTCGGCGGCGTAAGAGGCCGCTTCCTCCGGTAGGTATTTCAGCGGATCGCCGGATTTGCGCCGGTAGAGCCCGGTGGCATAGGCCGGCACCTCCGTGCGGGCGGCGCCGCCGAGCAACTGATGCGCCGGCACGTCGAAATGCTTGCCCTTGATGTCCCACAGCGCGATGTCGATGCCGCTCAGGCCCTGGATCACGACGCCTTTCTGGCCGTGATCGCGCAAGCGCGCGTAGATCGTGTGCCACAGCACGTCGGTGCGCAGCGGATCCTCGCCGACCAGCCACGGCGCGATGTTGTTGACCACCGCAGCCGTCATCCGCGCCGGCCCGTAGCATTCGCCCCACCCGGTCAGGCCTACGTCGGTCTCGATCTCGACCAGCATCGCGGTGCGTGTATCGTACCAGGCGCGTGAATAGGCGAAGGGCTGCGAGAGCTTTGCTTCCAGGATGTGGGTGCGAACCCGCGTGATCTTCATGGCCGTCGCTCCCGGTTCACCGTTTGTCATCCAGTGCGCAAATGACCGTGCAGACCACCCCGCGCGGCAGGAAGTCCACCGTTGCCTCGCCGCCGAGCTGGTCGCGCGCGCTGCGCTCGATCAGCCGCGAACCGAAGCCGCGCTGCACCGGTGCCGTCACCGGCGGGCCGCCGGCCTCGGTCCAGATCAGCCGCAGCCGCGGCTTCGGCGCGTCGGCGATGACCTCCCAGTCCAGCGTCACACGGCCGGTCTCGTTCGACAGCGCGCCATATTTCGCCGCGTTGGTCGCGATCTCATGCACGATCATCGACAGCACGACGGCAAGCCGCGGCGACAGCGGCACCGCGGGGCCGGCCATGCGGATACGATCCGGATTTGCAAGCAGGAACGGCTGGAGGACGCGTGCGATCACGTCCCGCAGCTCCGAGCCTGCCCATTTTTCCTGACTGAGCAGATTGTGCGCCTCGGCCAGCGCGCCGAGGCGCCCCTCGAACTTGCTCCGCTCGTCGCGGCTGGCGCTGCGAAAGGTCTGCACTGCGATCGCCTGCATCAAGGCCAGCGTGTTCTTGACGCGGTGGTTGAGCTCCTCGATCAGGAGATTGTGCAGCATCTCGCCGCGCGCGATCGTGGTTGCCATCCTGACTGCGAAGGTAAGGCCGACCAGCAGCAGCACGCCGCCGATCAGGCTGGTGATCGCGATGTTGCGCCAGAGCGGTGCGATCAGCGAGCTTTCGGTGACGCCGGCGGCGACGGTCCAGCCCGTCAGCCGCGAGCGCGCATAGGCCGAAGCGAGGGCCACACCGTCGAGTGAGACGCTCGACAGCGTCGCCTCGGGCGAGCGAAACATCGCTTCAAACAGCGAGGGCGAAGCCTGCTTGCCGAACGTCTCGCTCGGGTTTGGGGCACGCGCGAACACGATTCCCTTGCTGTCCAGCAGCGATACGGTCCACTGGTCGTCGGGGCGCTGTCGCTCGACCAGATGCTGGAAAGTGTCGATCGGCGGGCTGAAGGAGAGCGTGTAGACGACCTCGCCGTCGCGCAGCACCGGGACTTCGACCGTGACGATCGGGCGCTTCTTGGTCGACCCGGTGAACAGATCGGAGAATTGCGGCGTCTTCGTCGCGAAGACGCGTTCGATGATCTCGTGATTGTTGCGCAGTGGCAGGCTCGCCGTTTCGGTCGTGACCGTCGAGAACAGCTGGTGCCCGGACTTGTCGGCCAGCAGCAGGACGCTGTCCTGGCCATATTGGCTGATGAACCCGGCGGCCGAGCGCCGGAAACTCTCGAAGTCGCCCCGGCGCAGCGACTCGCTGAGCGCGAGCACCTGGAGGCCGCCCGTCATCCGCTGCACTTCCGAATCGAGCACGAGACGCATGCTCCGCACCGTCTCGAGCACACGTCGCGTCGCGTCGCTGCGGTCCTGGCGATAGTTGGAATAAGCAAGGCCGACCGCGAAGACGATCAACGGCAACATCGTTCCCGTGACCAGGAGAGCGAGCCGGACCGGCAGGGTGAGCTTTGACAAACGCGGGCGTCCCGATTCCAGCGCATTTGCGCCGGATTATGATTTTGGCGGTAACCATACGGGCAGGACCTGCGCGGCGCCACGATTTTCGTGTCGGGCGAGCAGGCCGAACGGGATTTTTGCAGCGCAGTCGCGGACGCCGATGCCGACGCTTCAGCTCATGCTGATTGCGGTGAGCAACAGGCACACGGCGTAAACGGCCGCCAAGCTGAGCCCGGCGATGCGGGCTTCTCGATGCGGTGTCATGTGATCAACTCCGAGAGGGCGGCCGCCGTTCGAGGCGACCGCCCGTCCGTTACGTCCTAGTCGATTTCCTGCACGACCGTCCGCGTGCCTGGATCGACCAGCATCACGCGTTCGCCGGAATAGACGTAGCGATATCGCGTGAGCGACGGACCCCAATCGGCCGGGACCGCCTCGAGCTCGACGCCGGCCGGAACCGTCGCGCCGACGATGATCTTTTCCTTCACCGGTCGCAGATGATGTTCGGTGACGTAGGATTTGATCCGCGTCCGGTATTGCGGCTCGATCTGAATCGCAGCGGCGTGACCGGTTCCGGTCGTGGTCACCACGGTCGATTGCGCGAATGCTCCGGTCGAGATCATCAGCGCTGCGGTGGAAAGCAGGAATAGCTTCTTCATATTGTCCTCCTCGATGACAAGCGCCGCACCAACATCCCGCCGCTGGCGACGTTCCCGACCGATAGGAACAAAATACTACTTTTTCCCGTTTGCAGAACGACCGGGCGTGGAACGCCCCGGCAATTGGAGGAGGAGAGTATGAAGCTGAGGATCGCAACCGCGGCGGTGATGATTGCTGCGTTTTCCCTGCCGGCGTTCGCGGCCGACGAGTTCTACGTCGTGCAGGACGTCAAGACCAGGAAGTGCACCGTGGTCGACAAGAAACCGACGGACACGAGCATGACCGTCGTCAGCCCGTCGGGCATGATCTACAAATCGCGCACCGAGGCCGAGAGCGGCATGAAGACCGTCAAGGTCTGCACGTCAAACTGAGGAGGACGACAGATGCCAGTCTTGATCTTGTGGGCCGTGCCGGCCGTGCTGGTTGTGGGTGGCGGCATTTATCTGATCGGCCATTTCCATTGAACGAACGGCAACGGGCTTTGCGCTCGCTCGCGAAGCCCGTTGCGACAAATGTCAGGAACGTCAGAGATTGCTCTCGGTGATCGCGGCGTAGACCATGCTGCGCAGCTCGCGCCGGATCGGATAGGCGCTCGACGGCAGCACCTGGGTCATGAAGATCGTGATCAGTTCCTCGGCGGGATCGATCCAGAACGAGGTCGTGGCCGCGCCGCCCCAATTGTATTCACCGGGGCTGCCGGCGATCAGCGTCTCCGCGGGGCGCATCGTCACTGCAAATCCGAGACCGAAGCCGATGCCGTTGTAGGTCGCCTCGGAGAACAGCGAGCGCGACACCTCCGGCAGCGCCTGTCCGCCCGGAATGTGGTTGGTCGCCATCAGCGCCAGCGTCTTCGGTCCGATCAGGCGGATACCACCGAGCTCGCCGCCGTTGAGCAGCGCGCGGCAGAAGGTGAGATAGTCGGCCATGGTCGAGCAGAGCCCGCCGCCGCCGGAGACGAGAGAGGGTGGTGCCAGGAACGAGCTCTTGGCCGGGTCGTCCTGGAGCGTCAGCCCCTCGCGGCGCTGGCCGGCATGCATGGTGAATCCGCCGCCGGGATCGGCGTTGTAGCAGGCGGCGAAGCGGTGCGCCTTCGAGGCCGGGACGTGGAAATCGGTGTCGGTCATGCCGAGCGGATCGAGGATGCGTTGTTTCAGAAACTGCTCGAACGGCACGCCCGAGATCTTGCCGACGAGATAGCCGAGCACGTCGGTCGCGACAGAGTAGTTCCAGGAATCGCCCGGCGAGAATTCCAGCGGGATCTTGGCAAGGCTCTCGATCATGCCTTCGAGCGTGCCCGACTTCTCGACCTCGCCGATCTTCTCCGCGCGATAGGCGGCATCGACATTGGAGCGCTGCTGGAAGCCGTAGGTCAGCCCCGACGTGTGGCGCAGCAGGTCGACGATCAGCATCGGCCGGGACGGCGGCCGGGTCAGGAAGTTGGGCCAGGTGCCGGCGACGAAGACGCCGAGATTCTTCCATTCGGGAATGTATTTTGCGACGGGCTCGTCGATCGCGACCAGCCCTTCCTCGACCAGCATCATGAAGGCGACGCTGGTGAGCGGCTTGGTCATGGAATAGATGCGGTAGATGGTGTCGTCCTTGACCGGCACCTTGCGCTCGACATCGGCAAGGCCCTGCACCGAGCTGTGGGCGATCTTGCCGCGGCGATAGACCAGCAGATGCGTGCCCGGGAAACGGCCGGCATCGATGTATCTGGCCTTCAGGTGGGCATCGACGCGGTCGAGCGCGGCCTTGGACATGCCCACGGATTCGGGCGAGGCGGGGGTAGGGGCGAGCATCAGTTCCTCCGGGCAATTTTGTCAATCGTTGATAGCCGAAATGGCGGCCTCATTCCAAGCGGGTCGCGCTTAACGCGAGGTCGCCGGATGGTGTAGGCTCCGGCCTGGAATGCCTCCAAGGAGCCCCCTCAACGGGGCCAACGAGAAAAACGCAAGGGCAAACGCACCATGACCCAGTTCAACGAGATCGAACTCACCGAGGCCGTCGTCAGAAGCTTCGACAACACGCCGGATCCGCGCGCGAAATTCCTGCTCCAGGAATTGGTGAAGTCCCTGCACGATTACGTGAGCAAGACCGGTCTCACCTTCGAGGAGTGGGAATACACCATCGATTTCCTCACCCGCACCGGCCAGAAATGCACCGACACCCGCCAGGAGTTCATCCTGCTCTCCGACGTGCTCGGCGTCTCCATGCTGGTCGACGCGGTCAACCATCGTGACCGCGACGGCGCGACCCAGACCACCGTGCTCGGCCCGTTCTACGTCGGCGAGCACAAGGTCACCGCCCACGGCACCGACATCTCGCCGAACAATCTCACCGGCGAGCGGATGTTCGTGCTGAGCCGCGTCACCGATCTCAAGGGCAAGCCGCTCGCGGGCGTCCCTGTCGACGTCTGGCACGCCGACGATGACGGCTTCTACGATTCCCAGAAGGCGAATTACGACGAGGTCGGCGCCTCGGCGCGCGCGCGCTTCATCACCGACGGTGACGGCCGCTTCTTCTTCCGCACGATCCTGCCGTGCAGCTACCCGATCCCGACCGACGGGCCGGTCGGCGAGATGATCGTGCAGACCAGGCGCCACCCGATGCGCCCGGCGCATGTGCACTTCCTGGTCAACGCGAAGGGCTATGAACCGCTGATCACCCACGTCTTCATGGACGGCGACAAATATCTCGATTCCGACGTGGTGTTCGGGGTCAAGGACGACCTCATCGCCAAGGTCGAGCCGCGCAACGACCCTGCGATGCCCGACGGCACCAAGGCGAACGGGCAATGGCACTTGATGACCTATGAATTCCACCTCAAGCCGGGGGGCGGTATTGCGCCGAGGCCGCTGGGGACGAAGGCGGCTGAGCCGGCCTGAGGAGCGTGACTGGCGCCGCTTAGCGCGCGTGCAGCAGGGCGAGCAGGGCTATCACGGCGCAGGCCAGCAACACCGTCGTCAACTTCCAGAACAGCAGCGGATTGCGCTCGATCAAGGGCGTCGTCGGCGTGCCGAGATAGGCCGGATTGGGGTTCCGGAGTTCGTAGGTGAATTCGGACAGGTCCTCGTGGCGCTTGTTCGGGTCGGGATGCAGCGCCTTTCGAAGGGCGCCGTCGATCCAGACAGGAACGGCCCGGTCGTCGCAGCTGGCCGGACGGTATCTCAGCTTCCAGGCATCCGATCGGCCCCTGATACGGGAGACCTGGGTGCCATAAGGCAGGCTTCCCGTCAGCATCTGGTAGCAGATCGTCGCCAGCGAGAACATGTCCGAGCGCGGCGAGCCGCCTTCGCCGAGGAAGTATTCCGGGGCGGTGTATTGCACCGTACCCAGAATGTCGGAGTCGGTCGAAGTCGGTGCCGCCTCGACGACGCCGGCCACCTTCACCGCCCCGAAATCGATGATTTTTGCGGTGCCGGTCTTGTCGATCAGGACGTTGTCGGGTCTCAGGTCCTGATGCAGCATTTCCATGCGGTGGAAGGCGCGCAGGCCCGTCGCGATCTGGTCGACGATGCCACGGACGGTTTCGATGTCGGGGCGCGGATTGTCCAGCATCCATTGTCGCAGCGTCTGCCCCTCGATGAATTCGGTCGCAACGTAGAGGTAGTTGCGTCGCCTGGATCGCGAGCGCGGCTTGAGGACATGCGGGCTGTCGATCCGCCGCGCAATCCACTCCTCCATCAGGAAGCGTTTCAAATAGGCGGGGTCGTCGCGGAGATCGATCGAGGGAATTTTCAGGGCGATCGTCTCGTCGGTCTCGGTGTCGACCGCCAGATAGATATGGCTGCGGCTGCTGGCATGCACTTCGCGCACGATGCGATAGCCATCGAACAAAGCCCGTGGTTCAGGGAGCGGCGGCAGCGGCAACTCGGCGGTGCCGCCGAAAATATCGGATGAGCCAGCTTGCGGCACCTCGTCGATGCGCAGAATCTGAACGGTGATGTTGTCGTCGCTGCCGCGCCGATAGGCCTCCTCGACGATGCTCTTCGCTGCGCGGTCCAGGTCGCCGGCACAGGCATCCAGCGTGCTCGCGACGAAGCGATGATCGACGAACTCGTAGGCACCGTCGGTCGCCAGCAGGAAGATGTCGCCTTTTTCGACCTGAAGCGCCTGGTAGTCGATTTCGATCTGCGGGTTGATTCCGAGCGCGCGGCCGAGATAGGTCTGCTCGGACGAGACCATGATGCGGTGATCGTCGGTGAGCTGTTCGAGGGCCTTGCCGGCGACGCGATAGATCCGGCAGTCGCCGACGTGGAAGACGTGGGCCGTGGTCGATTTCACGACCATTGCGGTGAAGGTACAGACGTAACCCTTGTCGCGATCGTAAGCGTACTGGCTCCGCCGCGTTTCCGCGTGCAGCCACGAGTTGGTCGCTTCCAGCACGCGCCGCGCCGAATTCTTCACCGTCCAGGATTCGGAGGTGCAGTAATAGTCGGTCAGGAAGCTCTTGACCGCCGACTCGCTCGCCTCCTGGCTGACCGCGCTGCTCGAGATGCCGTCGGCCAGGACGACGGCGATCCCCTTCAGGCTCAACAGCGGCTCCGTCGGGATCAGGGCGCCGTGAAAGTCCTGGTTGACCGGCTTGCGCCCCTTGTCGGAGTGCTGTCCGATCGAGATTTGCAAGCCCCGGCCCATCCTCGCCACCAACGCAAAGGGAGCCTCACCCTATCAGGCAAAGCTCCCTTGTTGCTCGAACCAAATCGATCAAGCCGCAGCGCGGGTCGACGAATTGGCGGCCGGCTGGCGCTTCGGCTTGGTCAGCACGTGCGTCGTGTAGAGCGTCAGGCCCGTGAAGGCGAGGCCGCCCACCAGATTACCCAGCACGGTCGGGATCTCGTTCCAGATGAAATAGTCCAGGATCGAGAACTTGGCGTGGAGCATCAGGCCGGACGGGAACAGAAACATGTTCACGACCGAATGCTCGAACACCATGTAGAAGAACACAAGGATCGGCATCCACATCGCGATCACCTTGCCCGGAACCGTGGTGGAGATCATCGCGCCGACGACGCCGGTCGAGACCATCCAGTTGCACAGCATGCCGCGAATGAACAGTGTCGCCATGCCGGCGGCGCCATGCGCCGCGTAGCCGAGCGTTCGGCCTTCGCCTATATTGCCGATGGCCGTGCCGACCTTGTCGGGATCCTGGGTGAAACCGAAGGTCGTCACGAAAGCCATCATGAAGGCCACGGTGAGCGCGCCGCCGAAATTGCCGATGAAGACGAGACCCCAGTTGCGCAGTACGCCGCCAAGCGTCACGCCCGGTCGTTTGTCGATCAGCGCGAGCGGCGCGAGTACGAAGACGCCGGTCAGAAGGTCGAACCCAAGCAGATAGAGCATGGAGAACCCGACCGGAAACAGCAGCGCCCCGATGATCGGCTGGCCGGTGTTGACGTTGATCGTGACGGCGAACCAGGCCGCGAGTGCCAGGATCGCGCCGGCCATATAGGCGCGGATCACCGTATCCCGGGTGGACATGAATATCTTGGATTCGCCCGCGTCCACCATCTTGGTGACGAATTCCGAAGGCGCGAGATACGACATCAACAGCTCCCTTGCTCATGTGATCGATCGAGCCGGCGAGTGCCGGATCGACGTTCTGTCAGACCAGTGAGCTTTCGCCTCCCGTAGACGGTGTGCGTACCGTAGAAGGCCCATGCACAAAGGGAGAGCGTCACGATGACCGCGCCTTGGCGGACCAGCGAACAGGCTTCCCAGTGGCTTCCAGGGCTGAACGCTCCGGCTCACTGTCAGTCATCGTTGACTAGGACAAACTGAAGCAATCGATGTGCCAGACGATCCGGCCCGGAGCGGATGCGTTTCGAGCGTGGACCTGACCGCGCTGGAAGCAGGATCGCCCCTGTTTGGGCAGGTCGCATCGGCCCCTGAGGCGATCGCTGGCGTAAAAACGGGCTCATGCCCAAGGCTTGTGCGACGCACAATCAACGGGCGAATCTGCATTCAAGAAATGAGCGTGTCGCAAGTTTTTGATGCAATTGTAGGCGTGATTATTTTTTCATCAATTCAGGTAACCAATTGAAAGAAGTGACATTTCTATCATCTGCCAATTTGGCACGGAGCTTGAATTAGGGGTTTCGACGCCATCGACGCCGTCAACGAGCAATCATTCAAATCGTGACACCGCCGAAAACGGGGGCCTCCCCGAGCGTGCATCTTTGCGCCTCCGCGTCCGTCGGTGTCCCGCTTCCTAGCGAAAGGGACTTTTTCCAATGAAGGAAGGCAATCCGACGTGGATTTCTGACTGGCGCCCCGAAGATGAGGCGTTCTGGAATGCGGGCGGCAAAGCCGTCGCCCGGCGTAACCTGATCTGGTCGATCGTCGCCGAACACATCGGCTTCTCCGTCTGGCTGATCTGGAGCATCGTCGCGACCAAGCTGCCGCAGGCGGGCTTCCACTACTCGACCGACGAGCTGTTCCAACTCGTGGCGGTGCCGGGACTGATCGGCGCCTTGATGCGCTTCCCCTACACTTTCGCAGTGACCACCTTCGGCGGCCGCAACTGGACCATCTTCAGCGCAGCCGTGCTGTTCATCCCGACGCTCGCGCTTGCGTACTTCGTCGGCCAGCCCGAAACGCCGTTCTGGCTGATGCTGATGGTTGCGTCGACCGCGGGCCTCGGTGGCGGCAATTTCGCGTCCAGCATGACCAACATCTCCTTCTTCTTCCCGGACAGGATGAAGGGATGGGCGCTTGGCCTGAACGCCGCCGGCGGCAACATCGGCGTCTCCAGCGTGCAGCTCCTGACGCCGATCCTGATGACGCTCGCCGTCATCAATCTGTTCCAGGCAACGCCGGTCGGCGGCGTCTATCTCCAGAACGCCGGCCTGATGTGGGTGCTGCCGATCGCGATCGCGGTGTTCGGCGCGGTGTTCTTCATGAACAACCTGACTTCGGCCAAGTCGTCGATCAAGAACCAGCTTGCCATCGTCAAGCGCAAGCACACCTGGATCATGGCTTTCATCTACATCGGAACGTTCGGCTCCTTCATCGGATACTCCGCCGCGTTTCCGCTGCTGATCAAGACCCAGTTTCCCACGGTCACGATCTCGATCGCATTCCTGGGTCCGCTGGTCGGCTCGCTGTCACGTCCGTTCGGCGGCTGGCTTGCCGACAAGGTCGGCGGCTCCATCATCACCTTCTGGAATTTCATCGCGATGGCGGCGGCCACGATCGGCGTGTTGTATTTCGTCGGGCAGAAGGACTTCACCGGCTTCCTGTCGATGTTCCTGGTCCTATTCCTGACGACGGGCATCGGCAACGGTTCGACCTACCGCATGATCCCCTCGATCTTCCGGGAGGAAAACCTGTTCAAGGTGCGCGGCAAGGGCGATGCGGCGCGCGCGCTGGCGCTGAAGACCGCGAGCATCGAGAGCGGTGCGGCTGTCGGCTTCATAGGCGCGGTCGGTGCTGTCGGCGGTTATCTGATCCCGAGCAGCTTCGGCAAGTCGATTGCGGCAACCGGAGGTCCGCAGCTCGCGCTTGCCATCTTCCTCGCATTCTACGCCTGCTGCCTCGCTTTGACCTGGTGGTTCTACCTGCGTCGCAGCGCGCAGGCTGAAGGCGCGCCAAGCCTCGCCGAAGCAAGAGTGTGACGCTAGGCATGAAACACGCTTCTCCCCGTACGCGGGGAGAAGACTCTCTGATGACGTTTGACCCATGAACTTTTTCCGCAACGGCGCGGACAAAGGCAGACCGAAACAGACAGGAAACCATCATGACGCCACAGCAGATCGCCCTCGTGCAGCAGAGCTTTTCCAAGGTCGCACCGATTTCAGAAGCAGCTTCGCAGCTGTTCTACGACCGCTTGTTCGAAGTCGCTCCCTCCGTGCGCGCAATGTTTCCCGAGGACATGACCGAACAGCGCAAGAAGCTGATGGGCATGCTCGCCGCTGTCGTCGGCGGCCTGTCGAATCTCGAGGCGATTCTTCCCGCGGCCTCCGCGCTCGCCAAGCGCCACGTCGCTTACGGCGCCAAGGCCGAGCACTATCCCGTGGTCGGCGCGACCTTGCTGTGGACCCTGGAAAAGGGCCTCGGCGATGCATGGACGCCCGAGCTCGCCACCGCCTGGACGGACGCCTACGGCGTGCTGTCCGGCTACATGATTTCCGAGGCCTATGGCGCTAGAGCGCAGGCCGCCGAATAGGAGATGCCTTGTGAGTGAGCCGCTCGTCATCGTCGGTAACGGTATGGCCGCAGCTCGTCTCGTCGACGAGCTCGCCAAGACCGCGCTCGGCCGCTACGCGGTCGCTGTGATCGGCGAGGAGCCGCGGCTCGCTTACAACAGAGTGTTGCTCTCATCCGTGCTGGCCGGCGAGACCGGCTCGCACGAGATCGAGCTCAGGCCCGCCGACTGGTGGCGCCATCGCGGCGTCACCGTGCGCTACGGCTATCGCGTCACCGAGATCGACACCGGTCGCCGCGAGCTCAAGATCGCAGGCGAAGAGAGCATGGAGTATTCCAAGCTCGTGCTCGCAACCGGATCGACGCCGCTGCGCCTCAACGTGTCAGGCGCCGATCTCGCCGGCGTGCATACTTTTCGCGATACGCGTGATGTCGATTTGCTGTTGACGCTGGCGGCGGCGAAGAAGCGCGTCGTCGTGGTCGGCGGCGGCCTGCTCGGGCTCGAGGCGGCCTATGGCCTGGCGAAAGCCGGCGCGCCGGTGACGCTGCTGCATCTGATGGACCGGCTGATGGAGCGCCAGCTCGATGGGCCGGCCGCCGATCTGCTCAAGACGCTGGTGGAGCGCAAGGGCATCCGCATCCTGCTCAATGCCTCGACCGCGCGCATCCATGGCGAGCGAAATGTCGAAGCCGTCGAGCTTGCCGACGGCAGCCGCATCGAGGCGGATGCGGTGATCTTCGCCGCCGGCATCAGGCCCAACGTTGCGCTGGCCAGCGAAGCCGGCATCGCGGTCAATCGCGGCATCGTCGTCGACGACGTGATGCAGACCGCATCGCCCGACATCTACGCGCTCGGTGAATGCGCCGAGCATCGCGGCACCTGTTACGGCCTGGTCGAGCCGGCCTATGAGCAGGCGCGCGTGCTGGCGCGGCATCTCGGCGGCCGTCCCGCCGCCTATCGGGGCAGCGTGGTCTCGACCAATCTGAAAGTGTCCGGCGTCAGCGTGTTCTCCGCCGGCGACTTCATGGGCGGGGAGGGCAGCGAGAGCCTGGTCCTGACCGATCGCCGGCGCGGCACCTACAAGAAGCTCGTGATTTCAGGCGGATGCCTCGCCGGCGCGGTGCTGATCGGCGAGACCGCGGATGCGCTCTGGTATCTCGAGCTGATCCGCACCCGCGAGAAGATCGCCGGGATCCGCGCCGACATGATGTTTGGCCGTGCGCTCGCGATTCCCTCCAAAGCGGCGTGACGGAGGCTGCCTGAGATGACGGCGATCGATACGACGCTCCGCACCACCAAGACGACTTGTCCTTATTGCGGCGTCGGCTGTGGCGTGCTCGCAACGCCTGACGGCGCGGGTGGCGCCGCGATCGCGGGCGACCCGGACCATCCCGCCAATTTCGGCCGGCTGTGCTCGAAGGGCTCTGCGCTTGGCGAGACTGTCGGACTCGAGGGCCGGTTGCTCTATCCGATGATCCGCTGCAAGGGTGTGCTCGAGCGCGTCGCCTGGAGCGATGCGCTGGATCACGTGGCCCACCGCATGCAGCACATCGTGGCGCGCGACGGCGCCGACGCGGTCGCGTTCTATCTCTCGGGCCAGCTTCTGACCGAGGATTATTACGTCGCCAACAAGCTGATGAAGGGCTTTGTCGGCACCGCCAACGTCGACACCAATTCCCGGCTCTGCATGTCGTCCTCGGTCGCCGGCCATCGCCGTGCCTTCGGCAGCGATACGGTGCCCGGCTGCTATGAGGATCTCGACCAGGCCGATCTGCTCGTCTTCGTGGGCTCGAACGCGGCCTGGTGCCATCCCGTGCTGTTCCAGCGCATGCTGAAGAACCGAGGGGAGCGTGGTGCCCGGATGGTCGTGATCGATCCGCGCCGCACCGATACCGCGAGCGATGTCGATCTATTCCTCGGCCTGAAGCCCGGCACCGACACCGCGCTGTTCTCCGGACTGTTCGTCCATCTCGCCGACCACGGTACGCTCGATCGCGATTACATCGCGCAGAACACCGGCGGATTCGACGATGCGCTGGCGCGTGCGCGCAGCATCGCCGGCAACGTCACGGCGACGGCGCTGGCGACGGGCCTCTCCGAGCAGGACGTCGCGACCTTCTTCAGGATGTTCCGCGACACCGAGCGCGTCGTCACGCTCTACTCGCAGGGCGTCAACCAGTCGGCGCAGGGCACCGACAAGGTCAATGCGATCCTGAACTGCCATCTCGCCACCGGGCGCATCGGCAAGCCGGGCGCTTCGCCGTTCTCGCTCACCGGGCAGCCCAACGCGATGGGCGGCCGCGAGGTCGGCGGCCTCGCCAACATGCTCGCGGCGCACATGAGCTTCACGCCGCCGGACATCGACCGTGTCAGGCGCTTCTGGAGGGCGCCGCATATCGCCACCCACGAAGGGCTGAAGGCGGTGCAGCTGTTCGAGGCGATCAACCGCGGCGAGGTCAAGGCGCTGTGGGTGATGGGCACCAACCCCGCGGTGTCGCTGCCTGACGCGGATTTCGTGCGCGAGGCGCTGAAGAAGCTCGAGCTGTTCGTCGTGTCCGAGAACGTATTCTCCAACGACACGGTCGAAGCCGGGCCGCATGTTCTGCTGCCGGCGCTGGCCTGGGGCGAGAAGTCGGGCACGGTGACCAATTCTGAACGTCGCATCTCGCGCCAGCGATCGTTCCTGCCGGCGCCCGGCGAAGCGCGGCCGGACTGGTGGATTCTGAGCGAAACCGCAAAACGTCTCGGCTTCGGCGACAGCTTCAATTACAAATCGGCCGCCGAGATATTTCGCGAGCATGCCGCGCTTTCGGCGTTCGAGAACAACGGTAGCCGCGATTTCGATATCGGCGCGCTCACCTCGTTGTCCGACGAGGCGTTCGATGCCTTGACGCCGGTGCAATGGCCCGCACGCGAAGGCCGGGCGCCGGGCGAGCGCTTCTTCGCGAGCGGTGGCTTCTTCACCAATGACGGCAAGGGTCGCTTCGTCGCGCCGGAGGTGCCGGCGCTGCGCAGCGAGACCGGTCCGTCGCGGCCCCTGCGCCTCAACACCGGGCGTATCCGCGACCAGTGGCACACCATGACGCGCACGGGCCTGAGCAAGCGGCTCGGCGCGCATCTGCCTGAGCCGTTCGTCGAGATTCACCCTGATGATGCCGGCAAATACGGCATCGTCCATGACGGCTATGCCCGCATCACCACCGATTTCGGCCAGTGCATTCTGAAGGTCGTCGTCAGTGAGGGCCAGCAGCGCGGCACGCTGTTCGTGCCGATCCACTGGAGTGCGATGAACGCCTCGCACGGCCGCGTTGGCGCGCTGGTGCAGTCCTTCACCGATCCGTTCTCGGGGCAGCCGGAATCGAAGGCGACGCCTGCGGCGATCGCGCTTTATGAATTCGTCTTCCGCGGTTTCGCGTTGTCGCGAAAGCAGCTCGATCTGCCGGCTAACCTGTTGTGGACCCGCGTCACTGTCTCCGGCGGGTTCGGCTATCTCTTCGCCGACAATGCGGATCTGTCGCGCTGGCCGGCCTGGCTCGACGGCCTCGCCGGCGAGGACGTCGCCGACTATCGCGATTTCGGCGGCGGCGTTTATCGCGCGGCCTCGTTCGCTGGAGATCGCATCGAGACGTGCCTGTTCGTCGGCCCCGCGCACGATGCCGGCGACTGGGAGGTGGTGAAGGGCGTGTTCGCAGCCGATCGCGTCACCGAGGATCAGCGCCGCATGCTGCTGTCGGGCAAGTCCAGCGAGGGCGCCGCCTCGACCGGCCCGATCGTCTGCGCCTGCTTCGGCGTCGGCCGCGGCACCATCCGCGACAGCATCGCGGCCGGTGCGCGCACCGCCGCCGAGATCGGCGCAAAACTCAAGGCCGGCACCAATTGCGGCTCCTGCATCCCCGAGTTGAAGCGCCTGATCGCGACGACGGAGGCGGTGGCAGTGAAAGAGGCGAAGCTGGCCGGAGCGGCGGGGTAGGATCGGCGCCTCAACCTCCGCCGTCATCGCCCGGCTTGATGCTTGGCCCGGACAGATCACTTGACCGGGCGATCCAGTACGCCGAAACATCAGTGACTCGCCGAGAAGCTGCGGCGTACTGGAATCCCCGCTTTCGCGGGGAAAACTGTGAGGCTGGGCTATCCCCCGCGCCAATCGACGCGCCCGCGATTGTGCCTTATGGTGCCGCGGCCTCCCCTCAGCGCCTTTGAAAACAATCATGTACCTGGAAACGCCGCCGCGCCTGTTCGAAACCAAAATCTTCTCAGTCATGCCCGACACGTTCCGCCGCAAGGGCGTGCGGACGGATTGGGCCGACGCCAACCGACCTGGTGTGTCGACAGATAGCTTCATCGAAGGTCCATCCTTCGACAAGGACGGTAATCTCTACATCGTCGACATTCCCTTCGGCCGCATCTTCCGTATCGCGCCTGATGGCGCGTGGTCGCTCGTGATCGAATATGAGGGATGGCCGAACGGGCTGAAGATCGCGGCCGACGGTCGCATCTTCGTGGCCGACTACATGCACGGGATCATGGAGCTCGACGCAAAGGCCGGGCGCATCAAGCCGATCCTGACGTCGCGTAATTCGGAATCGTTCCGCGGCTGCAACGATCTGCATCTCGCTTCCAACGGCGACATCTTCTTCACCGACCAGGGCCAGACCGGCCTGCACGATCCCAGTGGCCGCGTCTATCGCCTGACCGCAAGCGGCCGGCTCGATTGCCTCATCGACACCGGCATCAGCCCGAACGGGCTCGTGCTCGATCCCGGCGAACGCGTGCTGTTCGTTGCCATGACGCGCGACAATGCAGTGTGGCGGCTGCCGTTCATGACGGACGGCAGCGTCTCGAAGGTCGGTCGGTTCTGCACGCTGTTCGGTACATCGGGTCCTGATGGCATGACCATGGACGCAAGCGGCCGGCTGTTCGTCGGCCACGCCTCGCTCGGCCACGTCTTCGTGTTCGCGCCGAACGGCGAATTGATCGCGCGGATCAAGTCTTGCGCCGGGCCGAACTGCACCAACGTCGCCATCGGCGGCCCGAAGAAAGATCGGCTCTATATCACGGAGTCGGCGACAGGCAGCGTGCTGGTCGCGGACATCAGCGGATTGAACTCTTGAGCGCGATGGCAGTTTGCCTCACTCGAAGAGCGGCTTCGGAGCGAACATGAACACGAAATCCTTCGGCAGGACCGGCGCCAACGTCTCCGTCATCGGGCAGGGCACCTGGTATCTCGACCACGGCGATCGCAAGCGCGCGATCGCGGCGCTTCAGCGCGCGCTCGATCTCGGCATGACCCATATCGACACCGCCGAGATGTATGGCGATGCCGAGCTCGTTATCGCCGATGCGATCGCCGGCCGCCGCGACGAGGTCTTTCTGGTCTCGAAGGTGCTGCCGAGCAATGCCTCGCGGCGCGGCACCATCACGGCTTGCGAACGCTCGCTCAAGCGGCTGAAGACCGACAGCCTCGATTGCTATCTGCTGCACTGGCGCGGCTCCTATGATCTCGAAGACACCGTCGCCGCGTTCGAGGAGCTGGTGACATCAGGCAAGATCAAATCGTGGGGCGTCTCCAATTTCGACGCCGACGATCTCGACGAAATGCTGGAGGTCTCGGGCCAAGGCAAGATCGCCTGCAATCAAGTGCTCTATCATCTCAAGGAGCGCGCGATCGAGCATGCGGTGATCCCGTGGTGCGAGCGGCACGGCGTTGCGGTCGTGGCCTACTCGCCGTTCGGGCACGATGATTTCCCCGATGAACGCAGCAAGGGCGGCGCCGTGCTCGCGCGCATCGCGGAGGCGCGTCGTGCGACGCCGCGTCAGGTCGCGCTGAGCTTCCTCACCCGTGCGACTACGGTGTTCGCGATCCCGAAGGCTTCGTCCGCGGATCATGCCGGCGAAAATGCGGCCGCGGGCGATCTCGTGCTGACGAAGGAGGAGATTTCGGCGCTGGATGCGGTGTTTCCGCGCGGTCCGAAGCCGCGCGGCCTGCCCATGCTGTAGCGCACAAACTCCTATTATTAATGGAGTATTGACGCGCGCGGACCTGAGCGCATATCGGCATCCTGTTTTCGGAAGTTGTGAAAGCGGCGCATTTGTCGTTTTTATGGGCGGTTCTCGAATCGCATTCTTGCCGGGTTCCCACAGTGACACCGCCGCCCGCCGCAGCCGCAAGGCTCGACAGTATTCCCATGCCCATGCCTCAGAAGAAGCAGGAGGCTCGCCGCGCGCCTGCGCGCGTCGATCATCCCTTCAAAGGCATCGCGCTGGTGCTGCTGTCGACGGTGTTTCTCGGCTGCTCGGACGTCACCGCGAAATATCTTTCGACCAGCCTGCCGTCGATCGAGATCACCTGGATCCGCTTCGTCACCTTCGCGCTGATGTTCACCCCGGTGATGCTGCCGGGCTCGCCGCTGCACGCGATGCGCACCGAGCGTCTCGGGCTGCAATTGATGCGTGGCGTCGCGCTGCTGGGATCCTCGCTGTTCTTCATCACGGGCCTGCGTTTCCTTCCCATCGCGGAAGCCTCCGCCACCGGCTTCGTCTCGCCGCTGTTCGTCACCGCGCTCTCGATCATCTTCCTGAGCGAGAAGGTGGGCATGCGCCGCTGGATCGCGACAGCGGTCGGCCTCGTGGGTGTGATGATCATCCTGCGGCCCGGTTCGAGCGCGTTCCACGCCGCCGCGTTCTTCCCGATCGTCTCGGCGTTCTGCTGGGCTGCCGCGCTGATCATGACGCGCCTGATGAGCGGCCGCGAGGCCGTGCTCACCACGATGGCGTATTCGGCGCTGACCGGCGTTGCGATCCTCAGCATCATGGTGCCGTTCGTCTGGGTGACGCCGACCTGGACCGGCATCGGCCTCGGCATCGTGATCGGCCTTGCCTCCACCATCGGCCAGTGGATCATCGTGCTCGCCTATCGCTACGGCGATGCCTCGGTGCTGGCCCCGTTCTCCTACACGCAATTGCTGTGGGTCAGCATCCTGGGCTTCTTCCTGTTCGGTGAAGTACCCGACATCTGGACCGTCACGGGCGCGGCCTTCATCGTCGCCAGCGGTCTCTACATCGCCCATCGCGAGCGCGTCCGCCGCGCCCAGCTTCTGGTGCAGGCGGCGCGTTCTCCGAACCCCTGACGCAAGTCCACGCGTCCCGCTTCGTGCTATCAACGGTTCCAACGAATGGGGAGGAGCCGGATGCGCGCTGCGATTTTTAGGAACGGTGAGATTGTCGTCGGTCATATGGCCGAACCGAAGCCCGGCCCCGGCCAGGTGCTGGTCAAGACGCTCGCCTGCGGCATCTGCGGTTCCGATCTGCACGCGCGCCAGCATGCCCCACGAATGGTGGAAATGGCGAAGAAGACCGGGCGACCGGCGATGGATCTGTCGCGCGACGTCGTGTTCGGCCACGAGTTCTGCTGCGAGATTGTCGACTACGGCCCCGGCACCGTACGCAAGCTCAAGCCGGGCACGCATGTGTGCTCGCTGCCGGCGCTGCTGACGCCCGAGGGCATCAAGGGCATCGGCTACTCCAACGACTTCGTCGGTGGCTATGCGGAACAGATGTTGCTCAGTGAGCCGCTGCTGCTGGAAGTGCCGAACGGCCTTGCGCCCGAACACGCCGCGCTGACCGAGCCGCTCGCCGTCGGCGTTCACGCGGTCGAAAAAGCCGATATCCGTGGAGGTGAGGTGCCGCTGGTGATTGGATGCGGCCCGGTCGGGCTCGCCGTGATCGCCGCGCTCAGGATCAAGGGCCTGCATCCGATCGTCGCGGCCGACTATTCGCCGGCGCGCCGCGCGCTCGCCACCAAGCTCGGCGCCGACATCGTCGTCGATCCCAAGGTGTCGCAGCCCTACGCAACCTGGGCCGAGCACGCGCAGATGTCGGAGGCGGAGAAGGCGGCGCGACCGCTGTTCCAGGCCATGCTGCCCGCGCTGAAGCCGGCAATCATCTTCGAATGCGTCGGCGTTCCGGGCCTGTTGCAGCAGGTGTTCGAGGGCGCGCCGCGCGATGCGAAGGTCGTCGTGGTCGGCGTCTGCATGGAGAGCGACAAAAACGAGCCCATGCTCGGCATCATGAAGGAGCTCAACGTCCAGTACGTGCTCGGCTACACGCCGGATGAGTTTGCAGCGTCGCTGCGCCTGATCGCCGAAGGGCAGGTGGATGCCGCAGCGATGGTGACGGCGGAAGTGGGCATCGACGGTGTCGCAAAGGCGTTCGCCGATCTCGCAAATCCCGAGGCGCACACCAAGATCATCGTGCAGCCGTGGCGGTGAGGCCTCACACCGGCAGCGCGATCGAATATTTGACCTGGCTGAGCGCAAAGCTGGACTCGATCGAGGCGATGCCGTCGAGCCGCGTCAGCTTGGTCTTCAGGAAGGTCTCGTAGGAGGCGAGGTCGGCGGCGACGACGCGGAGCAGATAATCGCGGTTGCCGGTCATCAGATAGCACTCCAGCACCTCGTCCCATTTCGAGATGGCGCGGGCGAAGCGGTTGAGGTCCTCCTCCTTCTGCCGCGCCAGCTTGATCGAGATGAAGACGCTGACATGCAGACCCAGCGCCTTCTGGTCAACGGTGGCGATGTAGCGCGAGATCACGCCGCGCTCCTCGAGCAGTTTCACCCGGCGATGGCAGGGCGAGACCGAGAGCCCGACCTTGTCGGCGAGTTCCTGCATGGTCAGCCGGCTGTCGGTCTGGAGGTGGCCGAGAATCTTGCGGTCGATGGCGTCGAGCTCGGGCATTGGGATGAAACCTGCTTCTAGCGTTCTGTCTTGGTAAAGTATCCCAATATTCGGGGGTATGGCGCGAAAAATTGAGAAGTTTGGCGCCCGCCGCAGGCGTATCATCGTCGCAACCTGTTTTCCGGGAGCACATTGCCATGCCCGTTGATTCCGCCCGCCTCGACACGCTGACTGCACTGGCCCGCAAGGCGCTGTGGCTGTCGTCATGGACCATCCATCACGCCAACCACATCCGCCCCAACACCGATGGCCTCAAGGTCGGCGGCCACCAGGCTTCGTCAGCCTCGCTCGCGACCATCATGTCCGCGCTGTATTTCCATGTGCTGCGGCCCGAGGATCGCGTCGCGGTGAAGCCGCATGCGAGCCCGGTATTCCACGCCATCCAATACTTGTTTGGCCGGCAGAGCCGCGAGAAGCTGGAGAACTTTCGCGGCTTCAAGGGCGCGCAGTCCTATCCCTCGCGCACCAAGGATGTCGACGACGTCGATTTCTCGACCGGTTCGGTCGGCCTCGGCGTGGCGCAGACGTTGTTCGCCTCGCTGGTGCAGGACTACGTCAAGGCGCACGGCTGGATGAAGGATCGCCGCGAGGGGCGGATGATCGCCCTCGTCGGCGATGCGGAGATGGACGAGGGCAACATTTTCGAGGCCCTCGCGGAGGGGTGGAAGCACGGCCTGCGCAACACCTGGTGGGTGGTCGACTACAACAGGCAATCGCTCGACGCCGTCGTGCGCGAAGGTCTCTGGGAAAAGTTCGAGACGATGTTCCGCAATTTCGGCTGGGACGTCGTCATCGTGAAATACGGCCGCCTGATGCGCGAGGCTTTTGCCGAGTCCGGCGGCGAGGCGCTGAAGCGCTGGATCGACAATTGCCCGAACGCGCTCTACGCCGCGCTGTGCTTCCAGGGCGGCGCCGCCTTCCGCAAGCATCTGCATGACGAGATCGGCGACCAGGGCCCGATCACGAAATTGATCGACAAGCGCAGCGACGAGGAGCTGCTCGCGCTGATGTCGAATCTCGGCGGCCACGACATGGCGAGCATGGTCGAGGCGTTCGAGTCCATCGACCATGACCGCCCGGTCTGCTTCATCGCCTACACCATCAAGGGCGTCGGCCTGCCGTTCCAGGGCCACAAGGACAACCATGCCGGCCTGATGACGGTCGCGCAGATGGAGAAATATCGCGAGAGCCAGAACATCCGTTCCGGCCATGAATGGGACAAGTATGAAGGCCTGACGCAAGACGCCGCCGAGCTCGACGCTTTCCTGGCGGGCGTGCCGTTCAACCGGGATGGCCGCCGGCTGACTGCGCCCGTCGTCGAGGTGCCCGCCCAACTCGCGTTCAAGCCGTCGCCGCAGATGTCCACGCAGCAGGGCTTCGGCCTCGTGCTGAACGAGATCGCGCGCGGCGACAGCGAACTGGCAAAACGCATCGTCACGACGTCGCCCGACGTCACGGTTTCGACCAATCTCGGCCCGTGGGTGAACCGGCGCGGCCTGTTCGCGCGCGGCGAGAAAGCGGACTTATTCCGCAGCGAGAAAATTCCGTCCACCTTCAACTGGGAGTTCTCGCCGAAGGGCCAGCATCTCGAGCTCGGCATTGCCGAGATGAACCTGTTCATCATGCTCTCGGCGCTCGGCCTGTCGCACCAGATCAACGGCGCGCGCCTCTTGCCGGTCGGCACGCTCTACGATCCCTTCATCGAGCGCGGCCTCGATGCGCTGAACTACGCCTGCTACCAGGATGCGCGCTTCATGGTGGCGGCGACGCCGTCAGGCATCACGCTCGCGCCCGAAGGTGGTGCGCACCAGTCGATCGCAACACCGCTGATCGGGATGGCGCAGGACGGGCTCGCCTCGTTCGAGCCTGCTTTCGTCGACGAGCTCGCCGTGATCATGGGATGGGGCTTCGAGCACATGCAGCGCGATCCGGGCGAGGGCGGTTCGGTGTACTTGCGGCTCTCGACGCGGTCGATCGAGCAGGCTCAGCGCATCATGACACCGGAGCTGCAACAGGGCATCACCGACGGCGCCTATTGGCTGCGCAAGCCCGGCCCCAATGCCGAACTCGTGATCGCCTATACCGGTGCGGTTGCGCCGGAAGCGATCGAGGCGACCGGCTTCATCGGTGAGAACAGGCGCGACATCGGCCTGCTCGCGATTACCTCGGCCGATCGGCTGCATGCGGGATGGACCGCCGCACGGAAAATGCGGCGCGACAGGCGCGGCGTGCAGCATCTCAGCCACATCGAAAAGCTGCTGGCGCCGCTGCCGCGCGACTGCGGCATCGTGACCGTGATCGACGGCCATCCCTCCGCGCTCGGCTGGCTCGGCAGCGTCCGTGGCCACCGCGTCGAGGCGCTTGGCGTCGAGCAGTTCGGCCAGACCGGCACCATCGCCGACCTCTACCGCCACTACGGCATCGACGCCAATGCAATCATCGATGCGGCGGAAAGTCTCACCGCCGGTGCGCCGGTGCTGCATCGGAAGATGGCTGTGTAGTGGAAGTAACCTCCTCGTCGTTCCGGGGCGACGCGTAGCGTCGAGCCCGGAATCCATAACCACGATCGGGAGTATGGATTCCGGGCCCGCGCCAAAGGGGCGCGTCCCGGAATGACATCCGAGAGAGCCTTGCCACGTTCCCGCCATCGGCTCATATAACCTCCGTCCGCCGCAACGCTGGCCCCGCATATGGCGGGTTCAATTGCTGGCGCTTTCGTGCAAGGATGCCTGCCGAAACGCCCCCTCCAAGCCCCCAAGAAGAGGTTAACGATGGTCAATCGCATGCAATTCTACATCGACGGCGCCTGGGTCGATCCCGCCGTCAAGAAGTCCACCGCCGTGGTGAACCCCGCGACGGAAGAGGCGATGTACGAGGTTGCGCTCGGATCCAAGGCCGATGTGGACAAGGCGGTTGCCGCCGCCAAGCGCGCCTTCGTGACTTTCTCCCAGACCAGCCGTGAAGAGCGCGTCGCGCTGCTCACCAAGGTGATCGAGATCTACAAAGGCCGTCTCAAGGAGATCGGCGCCGCCGTTTCCGACGAGATGGGCGCGCCGCTGCCGATGGCCGAGAAGCTGCAGGCCGGCGCCGGCCTTGGCCATCTCATGACCACGCTCGATGTGCTCAAGAACTATCATTTCGAGGAGCCGGTCGGCACCGCCATGGTGCTGCGCGAGCCGATCGGCGTGGTCGGCATGATCACGCCCTGGAACTGGCCGCTCAACCAGATCGCCTGCAAGGTCGCACCCGCGCTCGCGGCCGGCTGCACCATGATCCTGAAGCCCAGCGAGTTCACCCCGACCTCGGCTTTGATTTTTGCGGAAATCCTCCATGAAGCCGGCGTGCCGAAGGGCGTGTTCAACCTCGTCAACGGCCTCGGCCCCGAGGTCGGCGCCGCCATGAGCGAGCACCCCGACATCGACATGATCTCCTTCACCGGCTCGACCCGCGCCGGCATCGACGTCGCCAAGCGCGCGGCGCCGACCGTGAAGCGCGTCAGCCAGGAGCTGGGTGGCAAGTCGCCCAACGTCATCCTCGAAGGTGCCGACCTCACCAAGGCGGTGACCGGCGGCGTGATGCACATGTTCAACAACTCCGGCCAGTCCTGCAACGCGCCTTCGCGCATGATCGTGCCGCTGTCGAAGATGAAGGAAGTCGCCGCGATCGCGAAGGCCGTCGCCGACAAGACCAAGGCGGGCGATCCGCGCGCGGAAGGCACGACGATCGGCCCCGTGGTCAACCGCGGCCAGTGGGACAAGATCCAGGCGCTGATCAAGAAGGGCATCGACGAGGGCGCAACGCTCGTCGCCGGCGGCCCGGGCCTGCCCGAAGGCGTCAACAAGGGCTTCTATGTCCGCCCGACCATCTTCGCCGACGTCACCCCCGAGATGACGATCGCCCGCGAAGAAATCTTCGGACCGGTGCTGACCATCCTCGGCGCCAAGGACGAAGCCGACGCCGTGCACATCGCCAACGACACGCCCTATGGCCTCGCTGGTTACGTCTCCGGCGCGTCGGTCGAGGACGCCAAGCGCGTCGGTCGCCAGATCCGCGCCGGCAACGTCAACCTTCAGGGCGTGCCCAACGACCGCACCGCGCCGTTCGGTGGCTACAAGCAGTCGGGCAACGGCCGCGAGTGGGGCAAGTACGGCCTCGAGGACTTCCTCGAAGTGAAGGCGGTGGCCGGCTTCAACGCAGCGTAAGCGTTAGAGCGCGAACAGAACGACGCCGGGGCGGGAAACCGCTCCGGCGTTTTTCGTTTGATCCTTGCGCGCGAGGCTCAGGTCGCGTGCCTATCCCCCCACCGCGCCCTGCGTATTCACATACAGCGCGTAGATCGACTGGCTTGCCGCCATGAACAGGCGGTTGCGCTTGACGCCGCCGAAGCAGAGATTGGCGCAGCGCTCGGGCAGCGCGATGCGGCCGATCATGACGCCGTCGGGTGCGAACACCACGACGCCGTCGAGCTCGGGATCGCCCATGCCCCAGCCGCACCAGAGATTGCCGTCGATGTCGACGCGGAAACCGTCCGGCGTGCCGGGGCCAGCATCGACGAAGACGCGCTTGTTCGAAAGCTTGTCGCCGGAAGGCGAGACGTCATAGGCGAGAATTTTGCGGGTCGGCACGCCGCGGGACTCGATGAGGTAGAGGATTTTCTCGTCCGGTGAGAAGGCGAGCCCGTTCGGCCCGAGCACACCCTCGGCCACGACGGTGGCCTTGCGGGTCTCCGGGTCGAGCCTGTAGACGTTCATGTCGATCTCGGGCTCGGACTTGTAGCCCTCGTAATTGCCGAGGATGCCGAAGATCGGATCGGTGAACCAGATCGAGCCGTCCGATTTAACAACGACATCGTTCGGCGAATTCAGCCGCTTGCCATTGAATTGATCCATCAGCACGGTGATCTCGCCGTCATGCTCCGTGCGGGTCACGCGACGGCCGCCGTGCTCGCAAGTCACCAAGCGGCCCTGGCGATCCCTGGTGTTGCCATTGGCGAAATTGGAGGGCTTACGGAAGTTCGAGACCGCGCCGGTCTCTTCCTCCCATTTGATGATGCGCTGGTTCGGGATATCGCTGCAAAGCAGATAGCGCCCGTCGCCGAACCACACCGGACCCTCGGCCCAACGCAGGCCGGTCGCCAGCCGTTCCACCGCCGAGAGTTTCAACCAGTATTTCTCGAAGCGGGGATCGAGCGCGTGAATGGCCGGATCGGGATAGTAGCTCGCCGGCCGCCAGCCTGACCGCTCCTGATTGTGGGACGATGCCTCATTCATGCCGGTTCTCTCGTTTCGTTCCCTCTGGACAATCCTGCTATCATTAGAGACACGTGACGGCAAATCGGTCACCAAAGACGAGGAAAGACATGCCGCGCATCTTGATGACGGGAGCTTCGGGCGGGATCGGAACGCGCCTGCGCAAATTGCTGCCGCCGATCTATCCGGAGCTCCTGCTCAGCGACATCCGCGCGCCGAAGGATCTCGGGCCCAACGAGCAGTTCAAGGCGGCGGACCTGTCGGACCTCGCACAGTGCGAGGCGATTTGCGAGGGCGTCGACGGCATCATCCATTTCGGCGGCTATTCGGTCGAGGGCCCCTGGAACGACATTCTCCAGGCCAACATCATCGGTGGCTACAATCTGTTCGAGGCGGCGTATCGCAAGGGCGTCAAGCGCGTGGTGTTCGCCTCGTCGAACCACACGGTCGGCTTCTATCCGCGCCACCGCAGGATCGACACCAACGTCACCGTGCGCCCGGACGGCCGCTACGGCGTCAGCAAGGTGTTCGGCGAAGCTGTCGGCGCGCTCTATGCCGACAAGCACGGGCTGAAGGTCACCTGCATCCGCATCGGCAATTGCGACGAGCGCCCGCTCGACCATCGCCGTATCGCCATGTGGCTGATGCCGGAAGACCTGGTGCAACTCTGCCGGATCGGCCTGGAGCATCCCGACATTCATTTCGAGATCTTCTACGGCGTGTCGCTGAACGAGCGCGCCTGGTGGGACAACCATCGCGCCTACGAGTTCGGCTATCGCCCGATCGGCCGCTCCGAGGATCACGTCGCGCACGCCATGGCCGAGCAGGCCAAGCTGAAGCCCGATCCGGTCGGCGATCACTTCCAGGGCGGCGCCTTCTGCAGCAACGAATTCGACGGCGATGAGAGCCGGATCATCGATTGGAATAAGCGCTGATCTTTGTCGTCATGGTCGGGGTCGTCCCGGAGCGCTTGATTTAGATCAACGTCACTGCGGGCATCGTCTGGCTCTCGATTTGTGCGGTCGCAATTCGGGAGTCACGACAATGAAATTCAAATTGTCCTTCATCGCACCGCTCGCGCTGATCGCGTCGGCACCAGCGCAGGCCGCACCACTCAGCGACGCCGAGGCGATATTTCTCGATCAGCTCGTCACGGCATCCGCGGTGCTCGAACAACGATGCGTCGGCTACGAGGCCGACGGTTCGGGCGGCGTTCGGCTCGGTGCGCGGCTGCTCGGCAGTCCCAATGCCGCGATGGCGATGATCGACGCGTATTCGGCAGCCATCAAGGCGCGCGACGGCGAGAGCTATGATCCCGCCAAATTCCGCCCCGAGGTCTCGGACGCGGCGGGCAAGCGATTCAGGCGCGTCCGGGCGGATCTGATCAAGGACCCGAAAGCGGCCTGCGCCGGCTACGGCGATGCCGGCGTGGATCGTGGGCTGCTTCGACGGTACTGAACGGGAGACAAGCTTCGATTGACGGCGGCTGCTTCTAGGCTCCGCTCGCAAATCCAACGAACGTCGTGGCCTCATCGACCGACTTGCGCTCGGAAACGACGGCATTGGCTGGAAAGCTGTGATCAGGCCAGCCGAGCGCGATGCTTTTCATGATCACCTGATCATCCGCAATCCCGGCATGCTCGCGCACGACGGGGGATTGCATGATCCCCTGGCTGTTGATCACGGCGCCAAGCCCCCGCGACCAGGCCGCGTTGACGAGCGCGGTCGCCACCGCGCCGCAGTCAAAGGCCGTATCGTCGCTGGAGGCCAGCTCGCGATCATATGTGATGATCACGCACACCGGCGCGTCGAACTGGCGAAAGCCGCGCAGGACCCAGTCTTGCCGCTGCTGCTTGTCATCCCGCGCGATTCCCATGGCGCTGAACAGCTGCTTGGCAACGCCAATCTGGCGTTCGCGATGCACGCCCTCGAATGCCTGGCCGGTTCGAAATTCGCGCGAGTGCGGCACGCCCGCCAGATTGCGCTCGGTGTTGCCCTGACGGATACGATCCAGCGGCGCTCCGGTGATGACGTAGAAATTCCACGGCTGGGTATTCATCGACGATGGCGCGCGCATGGCCAGCGCCAGGATTTCCTTGATCAATTCCGGCGGGACAGGGTCGGGCTTGTAACCGCGAATGCTTCGCCGGCCGAGAATGACATCATCAAATTCCATTTTACGGCATCCTGAAATTGGCGTGATGTCGCGTTCTCCCTCACAGTTCTGGTCATGTCCATTGCTTTCTGACGAGCAAAGAGTTCGGCCTCTTCCTGTTTGCCAACCTCACGGACGTGCAGGATTTGCGAGGACACATTCCGGTCCAGCGAGCGCGATCGCTAGTGATCCTCGACCGCAATCCTCGCCAGATAATCCTCTTTGCTGAACTGCATGTGATCCACACAGAGCTGTGCCAGTGCCCAGCTGTCGCGTCCCTTCAGCAGCTGGATCATCAGCTCGTGCTGGCGGCGCGACTGCGCGAGCCCTTCGCGGTCGGCGAGGTTCTTGGCGCGCATCGGCAGCGTCAGGTTCATGTAGTCCTGGAGCGAGCGGACCAGATAGGGATTGCCGCAGGCTGAGAACAGCGCGACGTGGAAGGCGTCGTTGGCCTCGTGGATGCCGCGCAGGTCGCGGATATCAGCCTTTGCGCAATAGTCGCGTTGCAGCGCGGTGAGTTCGTCGATCAGGCCTTGCGCCGCGGGCAGGGGGATCATCAGCGCGGCCTGCCGCGTCAGCATCTCCCTGACCTCGTAGATCTGCCGGACTTCCTCGGCCGAATAGAACCGCACGGTGGCGCCGACATTCTTCTCGCGGCGGACGATGCCGCGGCGCTCGGCGTCCACCAAGGCCTGGCGCACGAAATGGCGCGAGGTGCCGTAGCGCGACATCAGCGCGTCCTCGGTCAGGCGCGCGCCCGGCGGCAGGCGGCCGAAGATGATGTCCTCCTCCAGCCGCGCGACGACGTCATCAGGATCGTCGCGCCTGACAGGCATGGCGTCTGCGGTGCGGATGTCGGACATGCCCTCGGCCTCCGGCCCCTCGCCGGTCCGCTCTGTGGAGCAGGGCGGTGCCAGATTGTCAATAATTGTGTCTGTCGGCGGTGCCAGGAACCAGAAATCGCGGCAATCCAGCCCAATCTTATTGACAATCATGGGGCAGGCTGTAGCACAATGGGAAGCAAGAAGGAGCGGTATGATGACGAGTGGTTTGCGCAAGGGTCTGACGAGCTACGGCGATGCCGGCTTCTCGCTGTTCCTGCGCAAGGCGTTCATCAAGGCGATGGGCTATTCCGACGATGCGCTGGAGCGCCCGATCGTCGGCATCACCAACACCTATAGCGATTACAATCCCTGCCACGGCAACGTCCCCCAGATCATCGAAGCCGCCAAGCGCGGCGTGATGCTGTCGGGCGCGATGCCGTTCGTGTTCCCGACCATCTCGATCGCCGAGAGCTTTGCGCATCCGACCTCGATGTATCTGCGCAACCTGATGGCGATGGATACCGAGGAGATGATCCGGGCCCAGCCGATGGATTCGGTGATCGTGATCGGTGGCTGCGACAAGACCTTGCCGGCGCAGGTGATGGCGGCGATCAGCGCCGATCTGCCAACCGTGGTCATTCCCGTCGGTCCCATGGTGGTCGGCCATCACAAGGGCGAGGTGCTCGGCGCCTGCACGGACTGCCGCAGGTTGTGGGGCAACTACCGCGCTGGCGACATCGACGATGCCGAGATCGAAGCCGTGAACGGCCGCCTCGCGCCGTCGGTCGGCACCTGCATGGTGATGGGCACGGCCTCGACCATGGCCTGCATGATCGAAGCGATGGGCCTGTCGCTGCCGATGAGCGCCACAATTCCGGCGCCGCACGCCGAGCGTTTCCGTCTCGCCGAGGCGAGCGGCCGGGTCGCCGCCGAGATGGCCAAGACCAAGGGGCCGAAGCCGAGCGAATTCCTGACGCCGGCCTCGTTCAGGAATGCGCAAGTCGTGTTGCAGGCGATCGGCGGCTCGACCAACGGCCTGATCCATCTGACCGCGATGGCGCATCGCTCGCCGCACCGGCTCGATCTCGAGGTCTTCGACCAGATCGGCCGGGAAGTGCCTGTTCTGGTCGATCTCAAGCCGTCGGGCGAGCACTACATGGAGCATTTCCACCACGCCGGCGGCGTGCCGAAACTGCTGAAGCAGCTCGGCGATCTCGTCGATCTCGACGCCAGGACGATCTCCGGCCATACGCTGCGCGACGTCGTCGTCAATGCGGAAGACGTGCCCGGCCAGGACGCGATCCGGTCGCGCGACAATCCGATCAAGAAGGAAGGCGGCCTTGCCGTCCTGCACGGTAACCTCGCGCCGCGCGGCGCCGTCATCAAGCAGTCGGCGGCGAGCCCGAAGCTGTTGAAGCACACCGGGCGCGCAGTGGTGTTCGAATCCGTCGAGGACATGACCTTGCGGGTTGACGATCCCGAGCTCGACGTCACCGCCGACGACGTGCTGGTGCTGCGCAATGCCGGCCCCAAGGGCGCGCCTGGCATGCCCGAGGCCGGCTATTTGCCAATCCCGAAGAAGCTCGCGCGTGCCGGCACCAAGGACATGGTGCGGATTTCCGATGCGCGCATGAGCGGCACCGCGTTCGGCACCATCGTGCTCCACATCACGCCGGAATCTGCCGTCGGCGGGCCGCTGGCGCTGGTGAAGAACGGCGACATGATCAGCCTGGATGTGGCCAGGCGCAGCATCGAGCTACTGGTCGATGCCGCGGAGCTGGAACGCCGGCGCGCGGCCGTGAAGCCGGCCGCAGCGCCCGATGAAGCCCGCCGCGGCTATGCCTGGCTGTTCAACGAGACCATCATGCAGGCCGACGAGGGCTGCGACTTCGACTTCATGCAGAGGACTGGGAAGAAGACTGAGAAGGGCTGATTAACGACTTGAACGCACGCCCAGACCGCAGAAGCGGCGGGCGATAAAACACAGGGGGAGACGATGATTGCACGATCCATGCGTGGGCTGGTGGCTGCGGCCGCCGTTCTGTTCGTCACGGGAGCCGGGGCACAGGAGGTGAAGCACTATCGCTTCGCCTATGACCAGCCCCGCAACACCGGCTATTCCATCGCCGGCGACCTCTTTGCCGACAAGCTCAAGGAATTGAGCAAAGGCACCATGATCATCGACCAGTATCCGGGCGCGCAACTCGGCCAGGAGCCGCAGGTGCTCCAGCTCGTGAAATCCGGCGACGTCGAATTCTCCATCGTCTCCTCGGCCAACACCGCGACGATCTCGCCGCAGGCCGGCGTGATGTCGCTGCACTATCTGTTCCGCGACGAGCAGCACGTGATCAAGGGGCTGGCCGATCCCCGCGTGTTCGAAGCGCTCAAGGCCATGATCGAGGAGACCTCGCAGGGCTTGCACCTCATCGGAACGGGCTCGCAGGGCGTGCGCCACATGTACTCCAAGAAGGAGATCCACAATGTCGGCGACATCAAGGGCCTGAAGGTGCGCGTGCAGGCGACGGCGACCGAGGACACCATGTTCCCGGCCTATGGCGCCCAGACCGTGCACATGCCGTTCGGCAGCGTCTACACGTCGTTGCAAACAGGCGTGGTCGACGTCGCCGAGAACAGCATCAACGTCTACCTCGTCAACAAGCACTACGAGGTCGCGCCGGTGCTGAATATCACCGAGCACGAGGCCAACAACGCGCTGGTGTTCGTCTCCGACAAGCTCTGGCAAAGCCTCTCGGCCGAGCAGAAGGGCTGGGTGCAGACCGCGGCCAACGAGATCAGCACCAAGGAGCCGGCGAAGGCATTCGACCTCGAGCGGAGCGCGGCCGAGAAGCTGAAGAAGATGGGCGTCAAGATCGTCGACAACGTCGACAAGAAGAGCTTCACGGCGATCGCCGATCCCTATCTCGACAAGCTCGCCAAGGAGCTCGGCCCGCATGCCGAGAAGATCAAGAACTTGATCCGGTCGATTAACTAGGCCGCGGTCTCCGTTACCTCCATGCGTCGTCCCGGCGAAAGCCGGGACCCATATTCCGCAGCGGTGCTTAGGGCACGGTGGCTGCCAGCTTGCTTTCATCATAACGGCCTGGGGCTATGGGTCCCGGCCTTCGCCGGGACGACACGGATGCCCATCGCCGACAAGCTCGTATTGCGACGCCAGCGCCATCTGAAATGGCGCTGGCTCGACTGGCTCGAGCTGACACTCATGATCCTCTGCGGCGTGCTGTGCTTCGGCTTCTCGTTGTCGGTGACCGCCGACATCGTCACCCGCACCATCGGCCATCCCTGGCTGTGGCTGCAGGAAGTCACCTCGACGCTGTTCATCTACGCGATCTTCGTCGGCACCGCGGTGGCGACGCGGCGCAACGATCACCTCTACCTCACCGCGATTTCCGAGGCGATGCATGGCGCGCCCAGGGTCATCGTCGAGGTCATCATCCGCCTCATCGTGCTCGGCGTCGCCTTCTGCCTGATCTGGTATGGCTACCAGAACTATCTTCGCGGCTTCGGCAGTTTTCGTTTGCCCTCGGGCACGCCGATCGCCTCGCTTTACGCAATTATCCCATTGTCCGGCATCCTGGTCGGCCTGTTCACCATCGAGCAGCTCGTCAACGGCCTGCGCAACGGCTTTGATCATCCCGAAGCTCCGGACGAGGACGCCACCGAAACGCAGGCGAGGGCGCAGCCGTGAGCGCACCTGTCGTCCTGGCGTTGATGTCGATCTGCTTCCTGTCGTTCGGCTATCTCGGCGTGCCCGTGCCGTTCTCGCTGATGGCCGGCGTGTTCATCGGCGCTGTCCTGTCCGACGTCTCGCTCGCCGCAATCATCCAGAAGATTTTCGACGGCGTCGATTCCGAGGCGCTGCTGGCGATCCCGTTCTTCCTGCTGGTCGGCGAGCTCATGAGCTCGGCCAACGTGGTGGTGCGAATAGCCAACCTCTCGGTGTCGCTGGTCGGGCATATCAGGGGCGGGCTGTCGCAGGTCGTCGTCGTCTTCAGCATGTTCTTCTCGGAAATGTCGGGCTCGACCACGGCCGACGTCGCCGTGATGAGCCGCGCGCTCGGTGGCCCGATGAAGCGCGAGGGCTACGAGCCCGCCTTCATTGCCGCGATCATCGCGTCCGCCTCGACCATTGCGGCGCTGGTGCCGCCGAGCATCACGGCCGTGGTTTATGGCGCGGTGGGCAACGTCTCGATCGCCGGCCTGTTCATGGCGGGCGTGGTGCCGGGCCTGATGATCGGCTTCGGGCTGATGATCTACTGCTATTTCTTCGGGCCATCAGGCCTGCGCAAGCCGCGCGCGCCGCTGCGGCAGGTCGTGTTCGCGGCCGGCGACGCGGCCCTGCCGCTGATGATCCCCGTGATCCTGCTGGGCGGCATCCTGACCGGCTGGTTCACGCCGACGGAGGCCGGCGTCGTCGCCGTGGTCTGGATCATCCTGGTGGTGATCCCCGCGCTCAACCGCGGGCATTTCAGGAAAATCCCCTACGACTTTTGTTTGGCCGGCCTGATCTTCTCGCTGCCGCTGATCACCATCGGCGCGGCCAACGCCTTCGGCTGGATGCTCGCCTATCTGCGCGGCGCGAGCTACATCGCCGAGATGATCACCTCGATCGCGGGCCACGATCCGCATCTGATCATGCTGCTGATGGTGCTGCTGTTCACCGTGGTCGGCGACTTCATCGAGCCGGTGCCGACCATCATCATCTTCATGCCGCTGGTCAACACGCTGACGGAAGCCGGCGACATCAACGGCGTCCACATGGGCGTCGTGCTGATCGCGACGCTCGCCTTCGGGCTGATCACGCCGCCTTACGGTTTGGTGCTGCTGATGGCCTCGAAATTCGTCGGCGTCAGCTTTGCGAAAGCGCTGCGCGCGGCGCTGCCGATCTATGTGGTGTTCTTCGCCACCATCGCGTTCGCGATCTATTTCCCCAGCGTGGTGCTGTGGCTGCCGCAGAAAGTGTTGCCGGAATCGGTCGGCTGCTTCAAGTCGCCGGCGGGCACCGGCTACATCTGTCCGAAGTAGATGTCACTTGCCCTTGCTCGTGAACTTCTTCACGGCGACGCGAAACTCCTCCGTGTTCATCGCCATGATGATCTTGTGCTCCTCGGCATCGAGCTGCTGCTTCACCGGCGTGGTGGCAGCCGCATAGACCAGCGATTTGGTGCCTGATATCGCAGCCGCCGGGTTCTGTGCCAGCCGTTCGGCGAACTGCCGCGTCGCCGCCTTCAGTTCGGCAGCGGGAACGGTCTTGGCGACGAGGCCCCATTCATGGGCCTGCTGCGCGGTAAAATTGTCCTCGGCCAGGAAGATCTGCAGCGCGCGGCGCGAGCCGACCGTGCCGACGATCCCGACCGTCGAGCCGCCATCCGGCGACACGCCGATCTTGGCGTAGGCCGGCGTGAACTTGGCATCATCGGCAGCGATGCAGAGGTCGGTGACGAAGGCGAGGCCCATCCCGGCGCCGGCCGCAGAGCCGTGCACGCTCGACAGCGAGATCTTCGGCATGCGCCTGATGATCTCGATGAAAGCATGATAGTGCTTGAGCAGCTCGCCGACGACCGGCGTCACGTTGTTGGCCTCGGCCGCTGCACCGATCGTCTGCAGATCTCCGCCGGCCGAAAACGCGCGGCCCTCGCCCTCGATCACCAACACCTTGATGGCGTCGTCGCCCTCGATATATGAAGCGAGCTGTTCCAGCTTCTGCGCGATCGCAAGGTTGATCGAGTTGAACGCGGCAGGGCGGTTGAGCGTGATGGTCGCGATCGGGCCGTCGATCCGCAGCAGCGCGGGGTCGTCGGGCTTGGAGACGGGAGCTGGCATCGGAATATCCCCGGCATGAGGTCTGTTGCTGCAACTAAATCGCAGAAGGGCGGAGGAGACAATCCCCAGGTGCCGCCCCTTGCGCGCGGCGGAATGATCGGCTCAAATGGGGCCGCCTTCGTTTAGGGACGGACACGAGCGCCGGCTCCTCCTAGGCTAGCCAAGCCAGATCAGAGAGAGGAGACGACATGGGTGATGCTCGTGTCTTGCGGAAATGGGCTGTCCAATGACGGAAGGTCCTGTCATCATTGTCGGTGCCGGCCATGGCGGCTACCAGGTCGCTGCATCCCTGCGGCAGGCGGGTTTTGCGGATCGCATCTGCCTGATCAACGACGAGGCGCATCTGCCCTATCAGCGGCCGCCTCTGTCCAAGGCCTACATCAAGGGCTCGGCGGGGCCGGAGAGCCTGATGTTCCGCCCCGAAAAATTCTACCAGGACCAGAAGATCGAGCTGATCTCGGGTCGCGCCGTGTCGATCGATCGCGCGGCGCGAAAAGTTCTGCTCGCCTCCGGCGAGACGCTGCCCTACGGCCATCTCGTGCTGGCGACCGGCGCGCGCAACCGGCTGCTCGATCTGCCCAACGCCAATCTGCCTGACGTGAAATATTTGCGCATCCTCGACGAGAGCGAGTCGCTCAGGCAAATCATGCCGTCGAAGACGCGCGCCGTGATCATCGGCGCCGGCTTCATCGGCCTCGAATTCGCCGCCACCGCGCGGATCAAGGGCCTCGAGGTCGACGTGCTCGAGCTCGCCCCCCGCGTGATGGCGCGCGCGGTGACGGCGGAGGTCTCGGAATATTTCCAGGCCCGGCACCGCGAGGCCGGCATCCGCATTCACCTCGGCGTGCAGGCAACGTCGATCGAGGCCGAGAACGGCAAGGTCACCGGCGTCTCCTTGAGCGACGGACGGCATCTGCCCGCCGACCTCGTCGTGGTCGGCGTCGGCGTGCTGCCGAACATCGAGCTTGCGGCCGAGGCGGGGCTTCCCGTTGCCGCCGGCATCATCGTCGATGAGTATCTGTCGACGGCCGATCCCGACATCTCTGCGATCGGCGATTGCGCGCTGTTCGCGAGCCCCCGCTTCGGCGGCTCGCTGCGGCTGGAGTCCGTGCAGAACGCCACCGACCACGCCCGCTGCCTCGCGGCGCGGCTGACCGGCGACAGGAAGGCCTACGACGGCCATCCCTGGTTCTGGAGCGACCAGGGCGACGACAAGCTCCAGATCGCGGGCCTCACCACCGGCTACGACCGCGTCGTGCTGCGCGGCGATCCCGCCAGGAAGGCGTTTTCGGCGTTCTGCTATCACGGCGATAGATTGCTCGGCATCGAGTCCGTCAACCGCGCCGGCGATCACATGTTCGGCCGCCGCTTGCAGGCGATGGACCGCTCGATCACGCCGGAGCAGGCCGCGGATGAAAGCTTCGACCTGAAGAGCGCGCTGGCCTGATCAGCCGGCGCCGAGCACTGCGGCCACTTCCGCGGCGGTCGGCATCGAGGGACCTGCGCCCATGCGCTGCACGCTGATCGAGGCGGCGGCGTTGGCGAAGGCGAGGGCTGCGCGCAAGGGCACGCCGTCAGCGAGTTGCGATGCGAGCGCGCCGACGAAGCAATCGCCGGCGCCCGTCGTGTCGACCGCCTTCACCGCGCGGCCGGGCACGGCGAATTCCTCACTGGCCGCGAGCGCGAGCACGCCGCGTTTGCCCAGCGTGATGCAGATGGTCTGGTCCGCGCGCGCCTGAAGCTGTCGCGCCACCGCAAAGATCTTCGCGGCCTCGTCGCCGTCGCTGAGTTCGGCGCCCGCGAGGTAACCAAGCTCGGTCTCGTTCAGCACGAGAATGTCGACCAGTGCGAGCAGCTCTCCGGACATCTTTTGCGCGGGAGCCGGATTGAGCACCGTCGTCGCCCCGGCCGCGCGCGCCCGTTGAAAGAACGCCGCAATCGTCGGCAGCGGGATCTCGAACTGGCTGACCGCGACATCGCCCTTCGTCAGCGGCACGTCCGCGACGTCGTCCGCGCCGACCAGCGCATTGCTGCCGGGAATGACGACGATGGTGTTGTCGGAGGCCGCGACCGTGATGATCGCGGTGCCGCTATGCGTGTTGGCCTCGCGCACGGAGCCGAGATCGACGCCCTGCGCGCCGAGAAACGCCCGAAGCTCGGCCCCGAACGCGTCCCTGCCCAGCCGCCCGATCAGCGTCGTCTTCGCGCCGAGCCTGGACGCCGCGACAGCCTGGTTTGCGCCCTTGCCGCCCGGGAAATACAGCACCTCGCGGCCTGCGACGGTCTCGCCGACTTTTGGATGGCGATCGGCGGTCGCCACCACATCCATGTTGATGCTGCCGGCAACGAAGACGCGCCCCATGACCCACCCTTGCGAAGCTTAGACTCGAACTTCGAACTCGTGCCTGACTTTGGCGATGTCCACAAGGGTCGGTAGACCCGCCTCGTTGCCGAGACGCTGGATCTTGAAGGTCGAGGCGGCCCGGGCGAAATCAAAATGCTCTCGCCAGCTTTTGCCCGGGTGGGCCAGATAGGAATAGACATAGGCGCCGTGGAAGACATCGCCCGCGCCGTTGGTGTCGATCACGCGCTCGCGCGGGATCGGCATCGCCGGCATCACTTGCACCGTCCCGGTTTCGTCGTACCAGAGCAGGCCCTTCTCGCCCATGGTGACGCCGCCGATCTTGCAGCCGCGGCCCTTGAGGTAGTCGAGCATCTTCTCCGGCGTCAGGTCCATCTGTTCGCAGAGACGTTCGGCGACGATGGCGACGTCGATGTATTCCAGCAGCTCATGCGTGTTGGTGCGCAGGCCGCCGCCGTCGAGCGAGGTCAGGATGCCGGCCTCGCGGCAGACTTTTGCATAGTGAATCGCCGCATCGGGCTGATGGCCGTCGACATGCAGCGCGCGGCAGCCGCCGAGATTGAGCATCGGGAAGGGGTGGATGTGCTCGTCGTCGCGGCAGCGGACGATGGCGCGCTTGCCGTCCTTCGGCATGATGAAGGACAGCGAGGACTGGTTCACCTTCCGCCCGTGCAGCGAGATCGCGTATTTCGCGCACATGTCCTGGAACATGCGGCCCAGCCAGTCATTGGCCGCGGTGGCGATCAGATCCGGCACGATGCCGAGCTTGGCGCAGCAGAACGCCGCCGTGACCGCATTGCCGCCGAAGGAAACCGCATAGTCCGTTGCCACGTGCTTTTCGTCGCCGGTCGGCATGTGGTCGGTGATGAAGACGACGTCGATATAGGTCTGTCCGATAAAGAGAGCCTGCATTGCTTGTCCGTGATGCGCTGGGTGGTCCCGGCCGGCGCGGTTACTCTAGCACCGGTTCCGCGCGGAGAACGCGGAAATTATTCGCAAAACCGCCCTGAAGCGCTTGAGGTCGGCATGGCGCCGGAATACGACCATGTCAGGCCCGTGCCAAGCCCTGACATTTGCCGTTGTCCGGGCATGGTTCCAGGTCGATCAAAAGGGACAAGCATGATCACCGGCCTCGATCACATCGTTGTTCTCGTCAAGGATATCGGTGCGGCCAAGGCGGCCTATCAGACGCTGCTCGCCCGCGCGCCGGCCTGGCAGAATTCCGGCGAGGGCGCCGACCGCGTGCTGTTCACCCTCGATAACATGACCATCGAATTGATGGCGCCGAGCGGCTTTACCGCGACGGCCGACCGGATGCGAGCGCTGCTCGACGACCAGGAGGGCGTGCTCGCCAGCCTGTGCTTTCGCGTCGCTGACATGGGCAGGATGCACCGGCGGCTGGACCGTGTGGCGCTGAAGCCTGACCCGATTGCCGAGGTCGAGAGCAGCGACGATGTATCGGGTGCGTCCCTGCACTGGAAGCGCACGCGGGCCGCGACCGAACTGACGCGGGGCGTCCGCATGTTCTTCCTCGAACTCGCCGAGGAGCGTCCGAAGTCGGTGGCTTCAGACTTCGCGCCGATCGACGGGCTCGATCACGTCGTCATCACGACGGAGGATTCCGATCGCGCCGCTGCGCTCTACGGCGCGCGGCTCGGGCTCGACCTCGCGCTCGACCGCTCGCACCATGACTGGGGGCAGCTGATGTTCTTCCGCTGCGGCGACCTGATCGTCGAGGTGGTGCGCCGCCCCGTGGCGGGCGGGGACTCCCAGCATGACCGGCTCTGGGGCCTGAGCTGGCGCGTCGCCGACATCGACGCCACCCGCGCCCGCCTGATCGCCGCCGGCCTCGACGTCTCCGAAGTGCGCAACGGACGCAAGCCGGGCACGCGGATCATGACGGTGCGCAGCGGCACCTGCGGGATCCAGACCGTGCTGCTGGAGCGCTCGCCGAAGCCGGTGGAGTAGGGCGCCGCTCTTTCCTCGTCGTTGCTTCGTCGCAAGGGCTCCTCGCAATGATGGCGGGAGCGTGGTACATCACGTGCCGTAAGCACCCAGCGAGCACCCGGTTTGGCGAAGGCAACGGCAAAGCGAACCCTGAAATGGCAGCGCGACCCCGAGGGGATGCGGCTGCGCATTCTCGAGGCGGCCAAGCAGGAGTTTTCCGCTCACGGGCTCGCCGGCGCGCGTGTCGACCGCATCGCGGCCAAGGCCGGCGCCAACAAGCGCATGCTGTACTACCATGTCGGCAACAAGGACGACCTCTACCTCGCGGTGCTCGAAGGCGCCTATGACAAGATCCGCAGCGAGGAGCGGGGGCTGGATCTCGAACATCTCGATCCGCCCGAGGCGATCAGGCGGCTGATCGAATTCACCTGGGGCTACTTCCTGCGCAATCCGGAATTCCTGTCGCTGCTCCAGACCGAAAACCTTGCGCGCGCAAAACATCTGAAGCGCTCGACCAAGGTCAAGTCGATGCACTCGCCCTTCGTCGAGATGATCGGCACCGTGGTGCGGCGCGGCGTCCACAGCGGCGATTTCCAGGTCGCGGTCGACCCGGTGCAGCTCTACATCTCGATCGCGGCGCTCAGCTTCTTCTATCTCTCCAACTCGGCAACGCTCAGCGTGATCTTTGGTCGTGACTTGATGGCCAAGGACGCAAAGGACGAGCGCCTTGCGCACATGGTCGGCCTGGTGCTGGCCGCGCTGACGGGCCGGTCGGCCGCACTGTTCGAGGTTGCCGCGCCGAAGTCGCGCGCGACGGTGGAGCAGACGGTTTAAGGCTTGCAGCTTCGCTCCCCGCGCCGCTGAGTTTGTTGCGCGATATCCTTCCCCATCGTCGTCCTGGCGAAAGCCAGAACCCATATCTCGTGATCTATCGATGGCGTGCGGTGCTAGGCCCTACCGGCCTTCGCCAAATTCCTCCCTGGGGTAATGGGTCCTGGCCTTCGCCAGGACGACACCGGGGATTTGGCGCTGCCATCAATTCCAAATGCCGCCAAACCCACCGGAACCCGCCGCAAAACGTCACAGGGAAACCTCTGGACAGTATTTATCCAACGGGTTAATTTCTCCCCGAACGAAGAAGACGACCGGGAGTGAAGCGTGGCTGAACTGAAGCCGCAGGGTGCGGTGTCCAAGATGCTGAATGCGGCCTGGGTGCGGCCGTTTCTGTTTCTGGTTTTCATCGTCGTGGCCTGGGATCTCGCGATCCGGCTGTTCAAGATCCCTGCCTACCAGATCCCGTCGCCGGCCGACGTCGTCGCGGTGCTCCGCTCCGACTGGCCGGAACTGCTGCGCCAGTGCTGGCCGACGACCTATGCGACCGTCTGCGGCTTCCTGCTGTCGGCGCTGTTCGGCATTCCCGTAGCCATGCTGATCGCGGGCTCGAAAACGGTCGAAAGCTACGTCTATCCGCTCTTGGTGTTCTCCCAATCCGTGCCGAAGATCGCGATCGCGCCGCTGTTCGTGGTGTGGTTCGGTTTCGGCATCATCCCCAAGGTGATCTCGGCGTTCCTGCTCGGCTTTTTCCCCGTCGTGGTCTCGGCGGTGCAGGGCTTCAAGTCGGTCGATCCCGACATGGTCGATCTCGCCCGCGCCATGCAGGGCAGCCGCTTTCAGGTGTTTTGCGCGGTGAACCTGCCGCATGCGCTGCCCGCGATCTTCTCCGGCCTGAAGGTCTCGGTGACGCTCGCCGTCGTCGGCGCCGTCGTCGGCGAGTTCGTCGGCTCCAATTCCGGTATCGGCTATGTGATGCAGCGCTCGATCGGCACGTTCGACCTGCCGACGATGTTTGCAGCCCTCGTCATCCTCGCACTGCTCGGCGTCATCCTGTTCTGGATCGTCGACCGGATCGAGAAGCTGATCATTCCCTGGCATGTCAGCCAGCGGGAGGACGTGATTTTCGCTTCTTAACTTCAAGCAACGGCCAGCAACGGCCGAACATAAAGACAAGGGAGAGTGACGATGAAGCGGTGGATTGGAGCTGCATCCGTGGCGCTGATGACGTTTGCAGTTTCGCCGGCGCAGGCGGCCGACAAGGTCGTGCTGATGCTGAACTGGTACGTCTATGGCGAGCACGCGCCGTTCTATTACGGCAAGGCCAAGGGCATTTACGCCGCCGAAGGCATCGACCTCGAGATCCAGGAAGGTCGCGGTTCGGCCGCGACCACGCAGGCCGTCGCCGCCAAGACCGCCGATTTCGGCTATGTCGACGTGCCCACCATGATGCGTGCCGCGATCAAGGGCGCACCCGTGATTGCGACCGGCGTGCTGCTGCAGACCTCACCGATGTCCGCGATGGGGTTTGCCGACAAGAACATCCGGAAGCCCGAAGACATCAAGGGCAAGACGGTAGCGATCACGCCGGCCGATTCCATGACCCAGATCTGGCCGCTGTTCCTGAAGAAGACGGGCCTGAAGGAAAGCGATTTCCAGACGGTTGCCGGCGACGGCCAGACCAAGCTCAACGCCGTCATCAACGGCCAGGCCGATCTCTTGCTCGGCTACGTCATGGACCAGTCGATGAAGATCAAGGACGCGACGGGGAAGGACGTGTTCCCGATCAAGTTCGCCGACTACGGCATCAACATGGTCTCGTCAGGCATCATCGCGAACACGGACTACGTTAAGGCCCATGCCGATCTCGTCCGCCGCTTCATGTCGGCGACGACCAAGGCGGTGGAAGCTGCCGAGAAGGAGCCTAGGGCTGCTGCTCAGTCGATCCTCGATGCCAACCCCAAGGGCGGCAAGATCGATACGCTGACGCAGGGCTTTGAGCTGACCATTCCGCTCTACCGGACCGCGGAGACCAAGAGCAAGCGGCCGTTCCAGGTCACCGACCAGAACATGACCGATAGCGTCAACCTGATGGTCGAATATGGCGGGCTCGATGCAAAGGCAAAGGAGAACCCAAAGGCCTTCTACACCAACGATTATCTGCCGAAGAGTGGCTCGTGAAACCAGCGACTGTATCGAATGAAACCGTGCAGCCCGCCGCCCATCTCCGATTGGTGAGCGACCGGGCTGCCGGCGATGCGTCGGGCATTCATCTGTCCGGCGTGTCCAAGACCTACCGGACGCGCGACGGCGATGTGCCGTCGCTGCGGCCGCTCGACTTCCACATCAACGACGGTGAGTTCTTCGTCGTGGTCGGCCCATCCGGCTGCGGCAAGTCCACGCTGCTCAAGCTGATCTCGGGCCTGCTGCCGCCGACGACGGGCGAGGTTTTGGTCGAGGGCGAGAAGGTGACGAAGCCGCACGGCAATGTCGGCATCGTCTTCCAGAACGCGCTGCTGCTGCCCTGGCGCAACATCCTCTCCAACGTGATGCTGCCGATCGACATGAAGCGGCTGCCGCGGGACGAATATCTCGCGCGCGCAAAGGCGCTGTTGAAGCTCGTTGGGCTCGAAGGGTTCGAGAAGAAGCTGCCTTGGCAGCTCTCCGGCGGCATGCAGCAGCGCGCCTCGATCTGCCGCGCGCTGGTGCACGATCCCAGGATCATGCTGATGGACGAGCCGTTCGGCGCCCTCGATGCGCTGACGCGCGAGCGCATGAATGTCGAACTGATGCGGATCCAGCGCGAGACCAGGAAAACGGTTTTGCTGATCACGCATTCGATTCCGGAGGCCGTGTTCCTCGCCGACCGCGTGCTGGTCATGACCGAACGGCCCGGTGCGATCGCAGCAATCTACGACGTGCCGCTGCCGCGCCCACGCTCGCTCGACGTGATGGCGGACCCTGTTTTCACCGAACTCGTGCAACGCATCCGCAAGCATTTCTTCTCGCAAGGGACGTTGGATTAGGGCGATGGGAGCAGCTCGAACTTTCAGAGCGTCATGGCCGGGCTTGACCCGGCCATCCACGTCTTGCCCCGCGCGACAAAGAAGGTGGATGCCCGGGACAAGCCCGGGCATGACGACCTTCATAGGATCATGTCCGTGCGCCTGAAGCTGCGAGATATCGCCTTCTTCGAACGTCCCGTGCATTTCGCGCGGCCGTTCCGCTTTGGCGCGATCACGATCAACGCGACGCCCCAGCTGTTCGTGAGAGTCGAGATCGAGGTCGAAGGGAAGGGCGTCGCCGTCGGCGCGAGCGCCGAGTTGCTGGTCCCCAAATGGTTCGACAAGCGGCCGGAACTGTCGCCGGCGCAGACGGTCGACGGCTTGCGGCGCTCGCTGGAGATCGCGCGCGGGCTTTATCTTGCCCGGACCGGATTTCAGGCGGCGTTCGATCTGCATGCCTCGTGCATTGGGGCGCAGATCGCGACCTGTGCGAAGAAGAACATTCCAGCGCTTGCCGCCGCCTACGGCCCGGCGGAGATCGACAAGGCGATCCTCGATGCGCTGCTGCGTGCCACCGCGACCAACTTCTTCGACGGGATGAATGGCAATATTGCCGGCATCGATGCGAGGCTCTCGCCCGACCTGAAGGACGCCGACCTCACGACGTTTCTCGCCGGTCGCAAACCGCTACCGCACGTTGCGATTAGGCATACTGTCGGCCTCGACGACACTGTCGAAGGTAGGGGTGGTGTCGCCGATGCACACGAGAACGCCGGCGCTGGTCACTTCAAGCTCAAATTGTCGGGCGATCCAGCGGCTGACGCGGCACGGCTGGTGCGGATCTCTGGGGAGCTCGACACGCTCGGCCGCGACTACAGGGTGACGCTCGATGCCAACGAGCAATATGCCGACCTTGCCGCGCTGCATGCACTGATCGACCGGCTCGATCGCGAGCCCGCGCTGCGGTCGATGTCATCGAGACTGCTCTATATCGAACAGCCGATGCCGCGCGACATCACAAGGCGAACGCCGCTCGGATCGCTCGCCGCGCGCGGCTTCATCATCGACGAGGCCGACGACTCCTACGATGCTTTCCCGGCGGCGCGGGCACTTGGCTATCGCGGCATTTCCTCGAAGTCCTGCAAGGGTCTCTACAAGTCCATCGTCAACGCAGCGCGCGCGGCGAAATGGAGCGCGAGCGGCGAAAAATTCTTCGTCACCGGCGAGGATCTGACCTGCCAGGCAGGTCTTGCCGTGCAACAGGACCTCGCGCTCGGCGCCTTCATCGGTGTCGCCCATGCCGAGCGCAACGGCCATCACTATGTCGACGGCTTTGGCGAGACGCCGGCGGCCGAAGCTGCGGCCTTCGCGGCCGCGCATCCCGATCTCTATGCCGATGCCGGGCGGGGCATCCGCCTTTCCATTCACGACGGCGATCTCCTGACGGGATCGCTTCATGGAGCGGGCTTTGCGACGTCGGTCCATCCGGACTGGTCGGCGCTTCGTCCGCTCGAACAGCCAAAATCGCTACAGGAGCATCTGGCATGACCACGCAACGCCTCGGCCTCATCATGAACGGCGTCACCGGCCGCATGGGGCTCAACCAGCATCTGATCCGCTCGATCGTCGCGATCCGCGACCAGGGCGGTGTCCGCCTGAAGAACGGCGACCGCGTCATGCCCGATCCAATCCTGGTCGGCCGCAGCGCCGAGAAGGTCGAGGCGCTTGCGAAGCGCTACAACGTCACGCGCTGGACCACGGACCTCGACGCCGCGCTCGCCGACAAGAACGACACCATGTTCTTCGATGCCGCGACGACGCAGGCGCGGCCCGGTCTGCTGACCCAGGCCATCAATGCCGGCAAGCACGTCTATTGCGAGAAGCCGATCGCGACCAACTTTGAAGAGGCGCTCGAAGTCGTCAAGCTCGCCAATGCCAAGGGCGTCAAGCACGGCACGGTTCAGGACAAGCTGTTTCTGCCCGGCCTGAAGAAGATCGCCTTCCTGCGCGATTCCGGTTTCTTCGGCCGCATCCTCTCGGTGCGCGGCGAGTTCGGCTATTGGGTGTTCGAGGGCGGCTGGCAGGAAGCGCAGCGGCCGTCCTGGAACTACCGCGAGGAGGACGGCGGCGGCATCATCCTCGACATGGTCTGCCACTGGCGCTACGTGCTCGACAATCTCTTCGGCAACGTCCAGAGCGTGGTCTGCATCGGCAACACCGATATCCCCGAGCGTTTTGACGAGCAGGGCAAGGCGTACAAAGCGACCGCGGACGATTCCGCCTACGCGACCTTCCAGCTCGAAGGCGGTGTCATCGCCCACATCAACATGTCCTGGGTGACGCGGGTCTATCGCGACGACCTCGTCACCTTCCAGGTCGATGGCAGCCACGGATCGGCGGTCGCGGGCCTCACCGACTGCATGATCCAGGCGCGGCAGGCTACCCCGAGGCCGGTGTGGAATCCCGACGAGAAGCGGCTGCACGATTTCTACGGCGACTGGCAGAAGCTGCCGGACAACGTCACCTACGACAACGGCTTCAAGGAGCAGTGGGAGATGTTCATCCGCCACGTCTACGAGGATGCGCCCTACAAGTTCACGCTGCTCGAAGGCGCCAAGGGCGTGCAGCTCGCCGAATGCGCGCTGAAGAGCTGGAAGGAGCGGCGCTGGATCGACGTCGCCCCGATCAAGGCCTGAGGAAGGACAGATGAACAAGCCCGTCCAGCCAATATCGTCCTTGTCGCTGAAGCTGCCGAAGGCCGATCGTTCGGTCGAGACCTATCGGCTCGCCGCCTCGCGCACGTTCCCCGCAAAGCTCGAAGGGCCCCTGAACCGCATTGCCTTCTCGGCCGTGCACACGGTGGCCGATCCCTTCGCGGACAACGATCCCTGGCTCTCGGTGGCCGTCGACTGGGACAAGACCATCGCCTTCCGCGAGCACGTCTGGGACCTCGGGCTCGGCGTCGCCGAGGCCATGGACACCGCGCAGCGCGGCATGGGACTGGACTGGCCGACGTCGCTGGAGCTGATCACGCGTTCGGTCGGCGCAGCCAAGCGTCGCAATGCGCTGGTGTTCTCGGGCGCCGGCACCGACCATCTCGCGGTCGAGGATGCCAGGAGTCTCGACGACGTGGTCCGCGCCTATGAGGAACAGATCTCCGCCGTCGAAAAGGTCGGAGGCCGCATCATCCTGATGGCGTCGCGCGCGCTGGCAAAGCTCGGCCGCAACGCCGACGACTACGCCAGGGTCTACGATCGCGTGCTGTCGCAGGTCCGCGAGCCCGTCATCATCCACTGGCTCGGTGATATGTTCGATCCTGCGCTGACGGGGTATTGGGGCACAAAGGATCTCGACAAGGCGATGGACACGGCCGTCGCCATCATCAACGGCAACGCCGCCAAGGTCGACGGCGTCAAGGTCTCGCTGCTCGACAAGCAGCGCGAGATCGACATGCGCCGACGCCTGGACAAGCGCATCAGGATGTACACCGGCGACGACTTCAATTATGCCGAGCTGATCGCCGGGGACGAACAGGGCTTTTCGCATGCGCTGCTCGGCATCTTCGATGCCATCGCGCCGGCGGCGTCCTACGCGTTGTCGCGACTCGCGGCCGGCGACGAGGCCGGTTTCCATGACGTGCTGGGGCCGACGGTACCGCTGTCGCGCCACATCTTCAAGGCGCCGACGCGCTTCTACAAGACGGGCGTCGTCTTCATGGCTTATCTCAACGGCCACCAGGATCATTTCACCATGGTCGGGGGACAGGAAAGCGCGCGCTCGATGCTGCATCTGGCCGAGCTGTTCCGCCTCGCCGACCAGGCCGGCCTGCTCGCCAACCCTGAATTGGCGACGCGGCGGATGAGGACCGTGCTGGCCTCGCATGGACTGGACGCCTGATGCGCGATTTCTCGTCCGACCACCGCTGGCTGTCGCTGAACACCGCGACCGTCCGCAAGCAGGGTGATCTCATCCAGATCGTCAATGCCTGCGCCAGCCACGGCATCCGCGCCATAGATCCCTGGCGCGACCAGGTCGCTTCAGTCGGCCTCGATCGTGCTGTGCGCGCCGTGCGCGATGCGGGCCTCGAACTATCAGGCTATTGCCGCGGCGGCATGTTCACCTCTGATACCTCGCGCCGCGGCGAGGTGCGTGACGATAATAGGCGCTGTGTCGATGAGGCCAAGGCGCTGGGTGCACCCTGCATCGTTCTCGTCGTCGGCGGCCTGCCGCAATATTCGCGGCCGGGCAGCGAACCCTCGAAGGATATCGCTGCGGCACGCGGGCAGGTCGAGGAAGCGCTCGCCGACATGCTCGACTATGCCAGGCAGGCAAAGCTGCCGCTGGCGATCGAGCCATTGCATCCGGCCTATGCCGCCGATCGCGCCTGCGTGAACACGACGAAGCAGGCGCTCGACATCTGCGATCGGCTCGACCCTGATCGTACCGGCATGCTCGGCGTCGCGCTCGACGTCTATCACATCTGGTGGGATCCCGAGCTGATGGGCCAGATTGCCCGCGCCGGCGAGGATCGCCTGCTCGCGTTCCACGTCTGCGACTGGCTGGTGCCGACCAGGGACATCCTCAACGACCGCGGCATGATGGGCGACGGCGTCATCGACATCAAATCCGCTCGTGCTGCCGTCGAGGCGCAGGGCTTTGCCGGCTATTCGGAGATCGAGATTTTCTCGAACGAGTGGTGGGCCAAGCCCATGGACGAGGTGCTGCGCACCTGCATCGAGCGTCACCGGACGGTGGTTTAGCGGTTCTCGCGCGTGCCGCGCAGATTTGTGCGGCAAGTCAGATGCTTCGGCGGATCCACTAGCCAAGTTCCGCCGCCCCACGCTCTACTGTGCATGGGGTTGTTTTCGACTTTTGACTTCAGGAGTCCTGATTGCGGTGCTCGATCTCGAGCGTCACCAGCCGCGCCAGCAGCGTCGCCGGATAGAGCTGACCGAAGATCGCCTCCATGTTGCACAGGCTGCGCGCAACGGGGTGCAGCGGCGCGACGTCGCCATAGCCGGTCGTGGTCATCGTGGCGAAGCTGAAATAGATGACGTCGCTCGCAAGCTTGGGACTGTCCGTCACCTTCATGCTGACGAACGCAACCGGATCCAGCGAGCCGATGAAGACGTAAAGGGCGGAGAAGATCACCGCGACCGTCAGATAGAGCAGCACGGCGCCGATGACGCGATGATAGGTCACGCGGCCGGGTGCGAAGGTCTGGCGCGCCACGGCCCAGGCCATCGTCGTTCCCACGATGAACCACGAGCCGGCGAACAGGTTGAGGTCGAGAATGGATGGCGATCTGATCCGCAGGATCGCGCCTGTCACGATCATCGCAAGTGCGATCAGCATCGCGACGACCGCGACCGGGCTGCCCGATATCACGAAGATGCCGCAGACCAGCAGCAGCGCCAGCACGAGCTCGGACACCTGGAATGCAAACAGCCCCAGCGCCTGCAGCGGCGAGATCACGAACATCATGATCACCAGCAGCACCGTCAGCACCGTCAGGGCCGGATCGGCCCAGCGTTTGCGCAATTGATCGATCTTCATCACGCCTCAGCCGATCGAGCAGGGGACGCTCAGGAAGCCGCGAAACCTCACGCGCCCTCCGCGCACCGGCGGGCCGCTGACGGCATAGTCCGGGAAGCGCGCCAGGAAGCGCGAGATCGCAATCGCGCCTTCGAGCCGCGCCAGCGCCATGCCGGCGCATTGATGCGCACCGGTGGCAAAGGCGAGATGTCGGTTGGGCGTGCGCGCGACGTCGAAGCGCTCGGGATCGGGAAACTGCGCGGGGTCGCGGTTGGCAGCGCCGATGCACAGCGTCACCGACGTGCCCGCTTCGAGCATCACGCCGCCGAGCTCGACCGGCTCGGTCGTCATGCGGTTGCCGAGCTGGTTCGAGCTTTCGTAGCGAAGGATCTCCTCCACTGCGGTCTTGATCAGATCAGGGTTGTCGATCAGCCGCTGCTTCTGCTCCGGATTCCGATCCAGCGCCACGAGGCCGTTGCCGATCAGATTGGTGGTCGTCTCGTGCCCGGCATTGAGCAGGAAGATGCAGTTGTGCAGCAGCTCCTTCTCGGTCAGCCGCTCGCCGTTCTCTTCGCCCTGGATCAGGCGGGTCAGCACGTCACGATCGGGATTGCCCGGCTTCTGCCGCCGGCGCGCGACCAGCGTTTCGAGATAGGCCAGGAAATCCGTCACCGCCTTGTTGCCGCGCGCGGCCGCCTCGGGCGACACGACCGGCTCGAGCGCGCCAAGGATCGCCAGCGACCAGTCGCGCAGCGGCGCGCGCTCCTCGTGCGGCACGTCGAGCAGATTGCCAATCACCTCGATGGGGATCGAGGCGGCGAAATCCTCGATCAACTCGCAATGCCCCTTGGCGGCGATGGCGTCGAGCAGACCGTCGACCAGCTTGACGATGTCGCCCTCCATGCCGGCGATCGCGCGCGGCGACAGCGCGCCCATGATCAGGCGCCGCACCCGAGTGTGCGCCGGCGGATCATTGAAGACGAGGCTGGTTGTGTGATGCTCGTAGAGCGGCGTGTCGCCGTATTTCGGCGCGAACTCGCGCTTCTTGTCGGAGCTGAACGACTTCGTGTTCTTGTAGGTGGCGACGAGGTCGTCGTAGCGTGTCAGGAATACGGTGCCGCTCGCGAGCCGCTTGACCGGCTCGTTCTCCCGCAGTGCACGATAAGTCGGGTAGGGATCGTCGTAGAATTCGCTCGTCAGCTTCGCCAGATCGAAGCTGGCCGCCAATTCTTTCGCACTTGCGTTCATCCGCCATACTCGCCGGTTAAGCCCGATATGCCGTTTTCGCTCTTTCGAGCGTTGCACGTCACCGTCTACAGTCATGCCGTGATTTGCAAGCCGACCGGACAGGAAAATGCACGCCCGCGCTGACGCTGCCGACACGGCCCCGAGCTGGCCCGACGATATTTTCGCGACCTTGCAACGCTTCGACGTCCGGCAGGTAGCTTACGTGCCCGATGCCGGCCATTCGAAGCTGATCCAGCGCGTGCTGGGCTCCTCCACCATGCGCGGCATTCCGCTGACGACGGAGGAGGAGGGCGTGGCGCTGCTCGCCGGCGCCTGGACCGGCGGCCAGCGCGGCGTGCTTCTGATGCAGTCGAGCGGCGTCGGCAATTGCATCAACATGTTGTCGCTGATCCCGATCCTGCGCTTTCCGTTCCTCACGCTCGTGACCATGCGCGGCGAATGGGGCGAGTTCAATCCGTGGCAGGTGCCGATGGGCTCGACCGCGCAGGGCGTGCTCGAGCTCTCCGGCATCAAGGTGCTGCGCGCCTCGAACGCGGCGGAGGTGCCGGCTGTGCTCGAAGCCGCCGCGGCGCAGGCCTACAACGCGCTCACGCCCACCGCCGTCCTGCTGTCGCAGCGCCTGATCGGCGCCAAGGTTTTCACCAAATGAGCAAGGCCAATCTCCTCGACCGCCGCCAGGTGGTCTCCGCGCTGCTTGCGGACCGCGAGGACGTCGTCGCGATCGGTGGCCTCGGTGCCTCGACCAACGACATCACTGCCGCCGGCGATCATGCCCGCAACTTTTACCTCTGGGGCGGGATGGGCGGGGCTGCGATGATCGGCCTGGGCCTGGCGCTGGCGCAGCCCAAGCTCCCGGTGCTGGTCATCACCGGCGATGGCGAGATGCTGATGGGCATGGGCAGCCTTGCCACCATCGGCTTGCAGAAGCCATCCAACCTCTCGATCGCAGTGCTCGACAACGAGGCCTATGGCGAAACCGGCGGTCAGACCAGCCACACCTCGGCTGCTGCCGACCTCGTCGGCGTTGCCAGAGCCTGCGGCATCGCCGACAGCCGGGCGATCTCGACCATGGGCGAGGTGGAAGCCTTTGCCAAAGCCGTCCACGACCTCTCGGCGGGGCCCCGGTTTGCCAATGTGAAGATCGACAGCGCCAGCGTCGACCGGATCCTGCCCAGCCGGGATGGAACCTACATCGTCAACCGGATCCGCGGCGACCTCGGCTTCCAGCCGATCTGACGCCGACCTCGATCTGCCTCCCTGCGGGCGGCGTTCGCCCCGCCGCGGTAAACTGTGACCAATTTCCAACGGTTTCTCACGTACTTAGGTTGCGATGCAGCATTCTGCTTGACTTTGGCGTGGGTGAGTGCTTACTCACTAACATGAGCTCATTGCGTATGACGAGCGACCTGAGGCGTCAATTGATCCTCGGAGCCGCGAAACGCTGCTTTGCCCGACACGGCTATAACGGCACCACGACCAAGAGCGTGGCGGCCGCCGCTGCCATTTCCGAGGCGCTGCTGTTCAAGCATTTCCCGTCCAAGGCGGCGCTCTATGCCGAAATCCTCAGCGACGAGTGCGAGGCGGACCCGGCGCTGACCGAACTGCTCGAGCGCGAGCCGTCGACGGCCACCCTGGTCGAACTGATCCGTGGCATGGTCCAGCATTTCCTGCTGATCGCCGACGGGCCCGACCAGGAAGAGGCCCAGCGCCTGCGACTGATGGCCACTAGTCATCTGGATGATGGCGAATTCGCTCGTTTGCTATATGCCAAGATCGAGACTCTGATCGGAGCGGTCTTCGTCGCCTCGCTCGAACGCGCGGTCGCCGCCGGCGATGCGCGGGCCTGTGGCAGTGAACCGCTCAACCTGTTCTGGTTTGCGCATCATACGGTGATGACCGCCGCGCTGACCAGGCTACCCTCCGTGCCCTGTCTTGCCTACGGCAGGGCGAACGATCTGGAGCGGCAGCTTTGTGAGTTTCTCCTGAGGGGTATCGGACTTAACGACGCCGCAATTGCTTCGCATTTGGGCCGCGATCAGGCCGCGGATGCGGGCAAGACGGCGATTGCAGAAAGCGCATGACAATGAACATCGTAGCCGAACACAAGATTTCGGGCGAACCGATCGACAGCAAGGCCCCCAAGCGTCCGGTCCGCCCGGTGCTCTGGTTCATCATCGTCGGCACGCTCCTGGCCGCGTTGGTCGGTGGCCTCGTCTGGTTCAATTATTTCCGTGGCCAGATGATCAAGCAGTTCTTCGCCAACAACAAGCCGCCGCCGACCCTGGTCAGTGCGGCCGAGGCGAAATCCGAGGTGGTGCCGAACCTGCTGACCGCGGTCGGTGGCCTCGCCGCCGTGCACCAGGTCGACGTCACCGCCGACGTCAACGGCCGCGTCACCGAGATCAAGTTCGAGCCCGGCACCCATGTCGAAGCCGGCACGCCGCTGGTGCAGCTGTTCGACGCGCCGGATCAGGGCGATCTCGCCAACTACAAGGCGCAGGCAACAGTCGCGCAGCTGTCGCTGGATCGCGCCAAGCAACTGGCCTCGCGCCAGTTCGGTCCGCAGGCGACCGTCGATTCCGCGCAGGCCGCCTACGACCAGGCGCTGGCCGGCATCGCCAAGACCGAAGCGCTGATTTCGCAGAAGCTCGTCCGCGCGCCGTTCTCCGGCGACCTCGGCGTCCGCAAGGTCGAGGTTGGCCAGTATCTGACGGCCGGCACGGCGATCGTCTCGCTGACCGATCTGTCGCAGCTATGGGCGAACTTCACGGTGACGGAGAAGGATTCGGCCAGCCTCAAGGTCGGCCAGTCGGTCCGGCTGAAGGTCGACGCCTATCCGGGCCGTACCTTCGACGGCAAGATCACCACGATCGAGCCGCAGATCGCCGCCGACACGCGCAACATTCGCGTGCAGGCAACGATTGCCAACCCCGAGAAGATCCTGAAGCCGGGCATGTTCGTGACCACCACGGTGGTGCTGCCGGACAAGCCGGCCGTGATCACCGTTCCGGAGACGGCCGTCGACTACACGCTGTACGGCGACTCCGTGTTCGTGATCACCGAGAAGCAGGGAGAGGACGGCAAGACCAGCCTGAACGCGGTGCGCACGTTCGTGCAGACCGGCAACCGGGTCAATGGCCGCGTCGAGATCATCAAGGGCTTGAAGGTGGGCGACAAGGTCGTCGCCGTCGGCCAGCTCAAGCTGCAGTCGGGCGCTGCTGTCGCGATCTCGACCGACCCCGCTCCGCAGATCCCTGCGCAGCCGCCACGCTACTGACAAGACACTCACGTGATGCGGCTTGGCCGGGTCACGTTTCTTGAGACAAAGAAATCGAGATCGCCGCGATGGCCTTTACTGATATTTTCATCAAGCGCCCGGTTTTGTCGGTCGTTGTCAGCCTGCTGATCCTGCTGATCGGCCTGCGCGCGGCGATGGTGCTGCCGATCCGGCAATATCCGAAGCTGTCGAACACGGTCATCAACATCACGACCGTCTATCCCGGCGCATCGGCGGACCTGATCCAGGGCTTCATCACGACGCCGATCGAGCAGGCGGTCGCTTCCGCCGAGGGTGTGGACTACATCACCTCGTCTTCGGTGCTCGGCACCTCGACGATTCAGGTCTACATCAAGCTGAACTTCGATCCGAACCAGGCGCTCACCGAGGTGCTGGCCAAGACGAACTCGGTCAAATACCTGATCCCGAAGGAGTCCAACGACCCGATCGTCACCAAGACCACGGGGCAGACCACGGCCGTGATGTATCTCGGCTTCTCGTCCGAGGAGCTGTCGGGCTCGGCGATCTCGGACTATCTGACGCGCGTGGTGCAGCCGGTGTTGTCGACCGTCGACGGCGTCGCGTCGGCCGACATCCTGGGCGGCCAGACCTTCGCGATGCGGCTGTGGCTTGATCCGGTGAAGATGGCCGGCCGCAACGTCTCGCCGGCCGACGTCGCCGCCGCGATCCAGGCCAACAACTTCCAGTCTGCGGCAGGCCAGACCAAGGGCTATCTCATCGTCTCGAACGTTTCGACGAATACGGGCCTGACCGACGTCAACCAGTTCAAGAAGATGATCGTCAAGGCCAAGGACGGCGGCTTCGTGCGCATGGAGGACATCGCCACCGTCGAGCTTGCCGCGCAGAGCACGGATGCGAGCGTGGCCTTCAACGGCGAGCACGCGATCTTCATCGGTGTGCAGGCAACGCCGCAGGGCAACCCACTGACGCTGGTCAAGGGCGTGCGCGCGCTGTTCCCCGAGCTCGAGCGCAATCTGCCGCCGTCGATGAAGATGAAGGTCGCTTACGATTCGACCAAGTTCATCCAATCCTCGATCGACGAGGTGGAGAAGACGCTGGGCGAAGCGGTGATCATCGTGATCGTGGTGATCTTCCTGTTCCTGGCCTCGCTTCGTTCGGTCGTCATTCCTGTCGTCACCATTCCGCTGTCGATGATCGGCGTCTGTACCCTGATGCTGGCGTTGGGCTTCAGCTTCAACTTGCTGACCCTGCTCGCGATGGTGCTCGCCATCGGCCTCGTGGTCGACGACGCCATCGTGGTGGTGGAGAACATCCACCGCCATCTGGAGGAGGGGAAGACACCGGTCCAGGCGTCGCTGCAAGGCGCGCGCGAGATCGTCGGTCCGGTCGTGTCGATGACCATCACGCTCGCGGCGGTGTATGCCCCGATAGGCTTCCTCGGCGGCCTTACCGGCTCGCTGTTCCGCGAATTTGCCTTCACGCTCGCGGGTTCGGTGATCGTGTCGGGCGTGATCGCGCTGACGCTGTCGCCGATGATGTGCTCGGTGCTCCTCAAGAACACCGAGGAGGGCCGCTTCGCCAAGCTCGTCAACAGGGTGTTCGGCGCGCTGACGCGCTGGTACGGCCGCAGGCTCGACCGCTCGCTCGACTACAAGGCCATCACCGGCCTCTTCGCCGTGACGATCCTCGGACTGGTCGGCTTCCTCTATATGCACACGTCGAAAGAGCTGGCACCGGAGGAAGACCAGGGCATCGTGTTCGCGGTGACCAAGGCGCCGAAATACGCCAACATCGACTATGTCGATTTCTACGGCGACAAGCTCGACAAGAAATTCCAGAAATTCCCCGAGACTGATCTGCGTTTCGTGCTGAACGGCATCAACGGTCCCCAGGGCGGCATCGCCGGCATGCTGCTCAAGCCGTGGGACGAGCGCAAGCGCTCGTCGATCGCGCTGAAGCCGCTGGTCCAGGCCGAGCTTTCCAAGATCGAGGGCGTGCAGGCGTTCGCATTCAACCTGCCGCCGCTGCCGGGCGGACCGGGCGGTCTGCCGGTGCAGATGGTCATCAGCTCCACCGCGGGCTTTCAGACCGTCTATGAGCAGATGGAGAAGCTGAAGGACGCCGCGCGCAAGAGCGGCATGTTCATCGTCTCCGACAGCGACCTCGCCTATAACCAGCCGAACGTCGAGGTCACGATCGACCGCACCAAGGCGCAGGATCTCGGCGTCAACATGCAGAACCTCGGCTCCACGCTCGCGGTCCTGCTCGGCGGCAACTACATCAACCGCTTCAATCTCCAGGGCCGTTCGTACCAGGTGATTCCGCAGGTGCCGCGCGGCGAGCGCCTCTCGCCGGAATCGCTCGGCGGCTATTACGTGACGACCAACACCGGACAGCAGCTCCCGCTGTCGACCGTGGTCTCGATCAAGACCAAGACCGATCCGAACTCGCTGACGCACTACAATCAGCTCAACTCGGCGACTTTCTCGGCCGTGCCGATGCCCGGCGTGACCGTCGGCGCCGCGGTCGACTTCCTCGAGGGCGAGGCCAAGAAGCTGCCGCAGGGCTTCAGCCACGACTATCTCGCAGATTCCAGGCAGTACGTGCAGGAAGGCAACCAGCTCGCGATCACCTTCGGGTTCGCGCTGATCATCATCTTCCTGGTGCTGGCCGCGCAGTTCGAAAGCTTGCGTGATCCGTTCGTGATCATGATCTCGGTGCCGATGGCGATCGTCGGCGCGTTGATCCCGCTGTTCTTCGGCGTGGCGACCATGAACATCTACACCCAGGTCGGTCTGCTCACCCTGGTCGGCCTCATCACCAAGCACGGCATCCTCATGGTGGAGTTCGCCAACGAGCTCCAGGTCAACGAACGGCTCGACCGCCGCTCGGCCATCGAGATGTCGGCCCGCATCCGTCTGCGGCCGATCCTGATGACGACGGCTGCGATGGTCACCGGCCTGATCCCGCTGCTGACGGCAACCGGCGCCGGTGCGGCCAGCCGCTTCTCGATCGGCCTCGTGGTCGTCGCCGGCATGTCGATCGGCACGCTGTTCACCCTGTTCGTGCTGCCGGCGGTTTACGTCGTGCTGGCGACCGACCATCGCGCAGCCGCCGATTCAGAGCGGAACAAGCAGGTGAACGAGATCGACCTCGACGCCAAGGCGCTGCGGACGACCTGACGCGAGAGCGCAATTTGCGTGCGAAGCGGCAACAGCCATCGCTGTTGCCGCTTTTTTTTGTCGTGCATTATCCCGTATTGTGACGACTGAAGCGTCGATGCGCTTGGACGGGTCGTTGGATGAAGAGACGTGAATTTCTTGCGGTGCTTGGCGGGGCGGCGCTGTCGCGGCCGGGCATGGCGACGGCCGATACACCCGGTCGCCTCTATCGGGTCGGCACGGTAACGCCGATCGCGCCCGTCACTGCGGAGAGCCGGGGCGGCAAGATTTTGATCAAAGTGCTTGAAGAGCGCGGTTTCAGGCTCGGCCAGAACCTGGCCTTCGAAGCGCGGGGCGCGCTCGGCGACGTCACCATGCTGCCCGCTCTGATCGCAGAGCTGAAGGCAAAGAGCGTCGATGTCATCGTGATCATCGGCTACCCGACGGCGATGGCCGCCAAGGCGGCCGGCATCGCCACTGTCGCGGCCAGCGGCGTCGGTGATCCCGTCGAAACCAGGCTGATCGAGAGCCTGGCGCATCCGGGTGGCAAGATCACGGGAATTTCTGACGTCGCAGCGACGCTCAGCGCCAAGCGGCTGTCGCTGCTCAAGGAGGTATCGCCGAAGCTGAGCAAGGTCGCGATGCTCTGGAACAAGGACGACCTTGGCATGACCATGCGCTATCAAGCGTCCGCGAAGGCGGCCCAGGCGCTTGGACTGACCGTGCAGGCGCTCGGCGTGCGCGAGCCCGACGATTTCGACGAAGCCTTCTCAGTGATGAGCGGCGATTTGCCCGACGGCATTCTGATGGTGGCGGACGCGTTGACCATTCTCAACCGCGAGCGCGTGTTCGAGTTTGCCGCTGTCCGAAGGTTGCCGGCGATCTATGAATTCGACGAATTCGCCCGCGATGGCGGCCTGATGTCCTACGGCGCGGATTCCGCGGAATCCTTCGAGCGGGCGGCCGCGCTGGTCGCCCGCATCTTCAATGGCGCCAATCCCGGCGACCTGCCGTTCGAGCTGCCGACCCGTTATCCTCTGGTGATCAATCTCAAGACGGCCAAGGCGACAGGGCTTGAAATTCCGCCGACATTGCTGGCACTTGCCGACGAGGTCATTGAATAGCCTTGTGCGCTGCAACGAGAGACAAGGTCAGGCCTTCTTGCTAGGCTTGGGGGAATGAGCATTTCCGTCCATCCCGACACCCCGCAAACCGGGCCGCTGCCGCGCGCGGCGGAAGGCAGCGTCGCGTCGGGCGAGGCGGAACCGGGGATCAGGACCCGGCTGTTCACCAAATATGTCGCGCTGTTCGTGGCGGTGGTGGCCGTCGCCCTGCTGGCCAACGGGCTGTTCGAGGTCTTGTTCTACTATCGGGAGCACAAGGCCGCGCTGATCCGGGTCCAGCACGAGCAGGCCGAGGCGGCTGCCGCCAAGATCAGCCAGTTCATCAAGGAAATCGAGAGCCAGCTCGGCTGGACCACGCAACTGCCGTGGTCGGCAGGCTCGATCGAGCCGCGCCGGTTCGACGCGTTGCGGCTGCTGCGTCAGGTGCCCGCCATCACCGAGCTCGCCCAGGTGGATTCGACCGGCAGGGAGCGCCTGCGCGTCTCGCGTCTGGCGATGGACGTGATCGACAGCGGCATCGACCTCTCGGACGATCCCAAATTCACCCAGGCCGTCGCCCACAAGGTCTTTTATGGCCCGGTCTATTTCCGCAGGGATTCCGAGCCTTACATGACGCTGGCGCAGGCCGGTGCGCGCAAGGATGCCGGCGTCAGCATCGCGGAAGTCAATCTCAAGCTGATCTGGGACATCGTGTCCCAGATCAAGGTCGGCGAGCACGGCCATGCCTTCGTCGTCGGTCCCGAGGGGCGCCTGATCGCGCATCCCGATATCAGCCTGGTCTTGCGCAATACCGACCTGTCGGGGCTGGCGCAGGTGCGCGCGGCGCTCGCCGGCGGCGGTGCAATGCCTGATGCCTTGCAGGAGGCGACCAACATCCAGGGGCAGAAGGTTCTGACGGCATCCGCGCCGATCAGCCCGCTGGGCTGGACCATGTTCGTCGAGCTGCCGGTCGAGGAGGCCTATGCGGCGCTCTACGCCTCGCTGGAGCGCCTTGCGATCGTGCTGCTCGCGGCCTCGGTCTTCGCCGTACTCGCCGGGATATTCCTGGCACGCCGCATGGTCGGCCCGATCCAGGCGCTGCGCATCGGCGCCGAGCGCATCGGCGGTGGTGATTTCGCCCAGCGGATCTCGATCAAGACCGGCGACGAGCTCGAAGGGCTCGCGGACCAGTTCAATCACATGGGCGAGCGCCTGCAGGAATCCTATGCCGACCTCGAAAGCAAGGTCGAGCAGCGCACCGCCGAATTGCGAGAATCACTGCAACAGCAAACGGCAACCGCCGATGTGCTGAAGGTGATCAGCCGCTCGACGTTCGATCTGCAGACCGTGCTCGACACGCTGGTCGGATCGGCGGCCCGATTGTGCGACGCGGATGAAGGAACGATCTTCCGCCCCCGCGACGGCGCCTTCTATCTGGCCGCGAGCTGCGGCCTCGATGCGGAACAGGAGAACAAGCTCCAGACGTTCGCTTCCGTGCCGGAGCGGGGAAGCGTCGTTGGACGCACCTTGCTCGATTGCAGGACAGTTCACGTTCCGGACGTGCAGGCTGATCCGGACTATGCACCTTCGTCTGCGCGAAGACGCTCCAACGTGCGTACGATGCTGGGTGTCCCTCTGCTTCGAGAGGGAACACCCATCGGGGTGTTCGTCTTGACCCGGCATGTCGTGCGCCCCTTCAGCGAGAAGCAGATCGAACTCGCCACGACATTCGCAGATCAGGCCCTCATTGCGATTGAGAATGTCCGCTTGTTCGAGCAGGTCCAGGAGCGCACCAGGGACCTGTCGCAATCCCTCGACGATCTACGTGCTGCCCAGGGTCGCCTGATCCAGACCGAGAAGCTGGCGTCGCTCGGCCAGCTCACGGCGGGTATCGCTCACGAGATCAAGAACCCGCTCAATTTCGTCAATAACTTCTCCTCGATCTCGACCGAGCTGATCGACGAACTCAACGAGATCTTGCAGACTGCCTCTCTCGACGACAAGACGAAGAACGAGGTGGACGAGCTGACCGCGATGCTGCGGGGCAATCTCGAGAAAGTGGTGCAGCATGGCAAGCGAGCCGATTCCATCGTCAGGAACATGCTGTTGCATTCGCGCGAAGGTTCCGGCGAGCATCGCCCCGCCGACATCAACGGGATCGTGGAGGAGAGCCTCAATCTGGCCTATCACGGTGCGCGTGCCGAGAAGCCCAACTTCAACGTCACGCTCAATCGCGACTTCGATCCGGCGGCCGGGATGGTCGATGTTTACCCGCAGGAAATCACCCGTGTCTTCCTCAATCTGATCTCGAACGGCTTCTATGCGGCGACCAAGCACAAGGAGAGCGCCGCCGAGGGCTTCGAGCCGACCTTGAGTGCAGCGACGAAAGATCTTGGCAATAGGGTGGAGATCCGGATCCGCGACAACGGCACGGGTATTCCGCAGGAAGTGAAGGAGAAGATGTTCAATCCCTTCTTCACCACCAAGCCGGCCGGCGAGGGCACCGGGCTTGGTCTGTCCATGAGCCATGACATCGTCGTGAAACAGCACGGCGGCTTGATCGATGTGAACATCACGTCCGGTCTTTTCACCGAATTCATCATCATCTTGCCGCGCGTGATGGCGGCAGACAGTACGTCCGGAGGCAAGATTTGAACGTTTACATTCTGGTCGTCGATGACGAGCCTGACGTCGAGGCGCTGTTCCGGCAGCACTTCCGGCGCGATTTGCGCGCAGGCCGCTTCCATATGGAGTTCGCGCTCTCGGCGCCCGACGCGATCAAGCGCGCGGCGGAGGTGCGAGATCCCTCGCTGATCCTGATCCTGTCGGATATCAACATGCCCGGCATGAGCGGGCTCGACATGCTGCCGAAGGTGCGTGCCGACCATCCGCATGTCCCCGTCATCATGATCACGGCCTATGGCGACGTCGAGACGCGCCGGAAGGCGATCGAAGGTGGCGCCACGGGGCTCCTCACCAAGCCGATCGACTTTGCGCTGTTGCGCCATGAGATCGATACCAGGCTCGAGCAGGCGGCATGATTCCGACCATCCTCTTCGTCGACGACGAGCCGGATCTGGAAGCGCTGATCCTGCAAAAATTCCGCAGGCAGATCCGCGACGGGCTCGTTGCCATCATGTTCGCACGGGATGGCCTCGAGGCGCTGGAGTCGCTCGAGCAGAATCCGCATGTCGACATGGTGGTCTCGGACATCAACATGCCGCGAATGGACGGGCTGTCGCTATTGCAAAAGCTGCAGGAAGCCGAGGACAAGAAGTCGACCATCATCGTCTCGGCGTATGGCGACATGAGCAACATCCGGACCGCCATGAACCGCGGGGCGTTCGATTTTCTGACCAAACCGATCGACTTCGCCGATCTCGAAACCACGATCGAGAAGACGCTTCGCCACATCGAGATGCTGCGTGAAGTGCGGCGCCGCCAGGCGGAGGCCGAACGTGCCCACGCCGCGCTGTCGCGGCATTTCTCGCCCGAGCTCGCCAAGCGTCTGGCGGAAGGCAGCGGCGGTGAGGGGATCGAGGTCCAGTGGCGCGATGTCGCCGTCATCTTCACTGATATCACCGGCTTCACCTCACTGGTCGAAAGCGCGCCTCCCGAGACGCTGGGCGCGCTCCTCAATGAATATGTCGGCGGAATGACCGAGGTCGTCTTCGCGCATGACGGGACCGTTGCCAAGATCATCGGTGATGCGATCCAGGTGCTGTTCAACGCGCCCGGCGATCAGCTGGACTATGCGACGCGTGCGGTCGCTTGCGCCCATGACATGGACGCGTGGGCGCAGGATTTTTGCGCGCGCCAGAAGGCCAAGGGAGTGAAGTTCGGCACTACCCGCATAGGCATTCACGCCGGCTCCGCACTGGTCGGCAATTTCGGCGGCAACCGTTTCTTCGACTACACCGCCTATGGCGACACGATCAACATCGCGGCGCGGCTAGAGGCCGCGAACAAGCAGCTGGGGACCCGCATCTGCGTCAGCTCCAGTGTCGCCGAGGCCGCGGCGAATTTTCAGGGACGTCCCGTGGGCGATCTGATGCTGCGCGGTCGCAGCGAGCCGCTGCGCGCATTCGAGCCGCTGCCGCAGGACAAATTTGATGCACCAGCGACAGCACAATATGCCGAGGCGTTTGCCAAGGTGGAGGCCGACGACGCCGCGGCGATGCCGGCCTTTGCCGCGCTGGTCGGGATGCATGCCGACGATCCGCTGGCCGGCTTTCACTTGAGGCGCCTGCTCAACGGCGCCAAGGGCATTCGCATCCAACTGGATTAAGGGCTCGACATGACGCGCGAATTTTCTGCCGGAAATTACCGGTTCATTCCCTCCGTATTCCAGTATTCGGCTGGTGCTGCTGCCGACGACGGCTATGAGATCGAGCGCGTCAGGTTCGATCGCCTGGTGCCGCTGGCGGAAGGGTTCGGACTGGCGGCAAAGTACATCCAGGCGCAAGAGCGTCCGTTGACGGCCTTCTGCGCCTGCGAGCTGCGCTCGCCGGCCGCGTTCAGCGAAGAGGGCTTTCGCGCGTTCAACCTGCATTACGTCAAAACGCTGTCCGAATGGGGCATCTTCGACGGAACGACCAATCCGGTCGCCCGGAGCAATGTCTGTCCGGAGATCGATCCGCCGTCGGAGCCGTCGTTCTACGCGTTCTCATTTACGCGGCCGACGACATCGAAGGCGCCGTCCTTCGTGATTGCCGGCGGCGCCGAGGCGCGCGAAGGCAGCGGCACCTATGTCGAGCGCACCGTGCGTTACCGCGATCTCAGCCCGGAAGGCCTGCGCGAGAAGGTACGGTTTACCACGACGTCGCAGATGGAAAACCGGATGACCGCGTTCGGATTCGGCTGGAAGGACACGACCGGCGTGCAGGCCTATTCCGTGCACGATTTTCATCACGCGCTGGTCGATGAGCTGGTTCGGCGTGGCGCATTGCGCTCGGGGCTCACCTGGCATTTTGCGCGGCCACCGGTGGTCGATCTCGAATACGAGATGGATTGCCGCCGCGTGATGCGCGAGATCGTCATCTAACGCTGCCGCGGGTCGAGCGCATCGCGCAGACCGTCGCCGAGCAGGTTCAGCGACAGCACCACCAGGAAAATCGCCAGCCCCGGCCAGATCGCCATCCACGGCGCCTGGGTCAGGAAACGTTGCGCCGCGTTGAGCATGCTGCCCCATGACGGCGACGGCGGTTGCTGGCCGAGGCCGAGGAACGACAGCGCTGCCTCGGCGATGATGGCCGCGGCGATCGACAGCGTCGCCTGCACCAGCAGGGCAGGCAGGATGTTCGGCAGGATGTGCGAAACCGCGATCCGCCAGGGCGGATTGCCGAGCGCGCGCGCCGCCTCGACATAGTCTTCGGCCTTGACGCTCAGCACTTGGCCGCGGGTGAGGCGAATGAAGACCGGTGTGGCCGAGATGCCGATCGCGATCATGGCATTGCCGAGGCTTGGACCGAGGAACGCCGCCAGTGCAATCGCCAGGATCAGGAACGGGCAGGCCAGCATCGCATCCGTGATCCGGCTGATCAGCGCGTCGACAAATCCGCCGCGATAGCCGGCGAGAAGGCCGAGCGGCACCCCGATGCCAAGCGCGATCGCAACCGAGATCAGGCCGGCGAGCAGCGATGCCCGCGCGCCGTAAATGACGCGGCTCAGGATATCGCGGCCGAGTTCATCCGTGCCGAACCAGTGCGCGGCCGTGGGCGGCTTGCGCACCAGGCTCCAGCTCGTCGCGATGGGATCATAGGGCACGATGAGCGGCGCCAGGACTGCGACAATGATGAACATCATGAGCACGATCAGCCCAAACACCGCCGCCTTGCGCTTGAAAAGGCGGCGCCGCGCCCGGCGCGCCGGGCTGTCCAGCTCGTCGGCTTGCACAAGGGAGGCGGGCAAGGCGGCGTCGGTCATGGCATTAGCCCCGCAGCCTTGGATTCACGAGAATATAGGCGACGTCGGCAATCAGATTGAGTGTGATGTAGACCGTCGCCGTCACCAGTACGACGCCCTGCACGACGGCGTAGTCGCGGTTGAAGACGGCGTCCACGATCAGCTTGCCGAAGCCGGGGATGGAGAAGATCTGCTCGGTCAGCACGGCGCCTGAGAGCAGCGTGCCAAGCTCGAGCGCACCGAGCGTGATGATGGGCGTCAGCGCGTTGCGCATGGCATGTTTGAGGATCACCGAGCGCTCGGACAAGCCCTTGGCGCGCGCGGTGCGGACATAGTCGCTTTCCAGCACCTGGAGCATGGCGCTGCGCGTATGCCGCATCAGGATCGCAGCAATGGCATTGCCGAGCACGAAGGCCGGCATGATGGTGGCGGCCAGGCTCGCGCGCCAGTTCTCGGTCAGCGGCACATAGCCCGAGGCGGGCAGCCAGCCGAGCTCGATCGAGAACAGGAAGATCAGCATGATTCCGAGCCAGAAATTCGGCGTCGAGATGCCCCACAGCGCGAAGAAATTGGCGCCGTAGTCCCACGCCGTTCCCTTCTTCACGGCCGCGACGATCCCGGCGGGAATGCCGATCAGGAAGGCGATGATGATCGCCATCGCACCGAGCTGCAGCGTCACCGGCAGTTTCTGCGCGATCAGCTCGCGCACCGGCATCTTGTTGCGCAAGGACTCGCCGAAGTCACCGACGAGGACCCCCTTGATCCAGTAGGCGTACTGCACGGGGACGGGCTGATCGAGCCGATACTGGTGCCGGATCTGCTCGATCACGGCCGGATCGCGCTCCTCGCCCGCCATCACCAGCGCGGGATCGCCCGGCAGCAATTGCTGCAGCGAGAAGATCAGCACCGACACGAAGAAAAGTGTCGGTACGATCTGAGCAAGCCGGCGGGCGAGGAAGTTCAGCATCCCCTATTCGTCACTTCAGCTTGAGGCCGACGACACGGACGAGGCCGTCGGGCATCTGCTTGTAGCCTTCGAGCTTGGTGGTGTGCGCGATGATGATACGGCGGTGATAGAGATAAAGGATCGGCTCCTCTTCCTGGACCAGTTTGGCGAGAGTTTCATAGCTGGCCTTGCGTTTGGCGGGGTCGGTCATGAGCCGCGCGTCTTCCAGTGCCTTGTCGGCCTGCGGATTGTTCCAGTCGCCGTAATTCTGAGGCGCGTTGCTGTGCAGGAAGATGAAGCTGTTGCCGTCGGGATCGACCCGGCCGCTCCAGGCGAGCATGAAGGCCTGGTAGTCGCCGGCCTCGGCCTGCTTCAGTCCAGTCGCGAATTCGGTGACGCGGATCTTCATGTCGAAGCCGGCTTCCGCTGCCATCGCCTGGATCACCTGCGCCGGTGTCTCCGTCTCCGCGCCCTTTGGCACCAGGAAATCGACGCTGACCGGCAGCTTCACACCGGCTTCCTTCAGCAGGGCCTTGGCCCTCTCGACATTGCGGGCGCGGACTGGAAGGCTCTTCTGGTAGTAGGGATGATCGGGATTGACCCATTGATTGCCGACCTGGAACTCGCCGTTGAATACGACCTGGTTGATCGCTTCGCGGTCGATGGCAAGGTCGAGCGCCTGCCGCACCTTGGCGGATTGGCTGAGCGGGCCCTTGGCCTTGTCCTTGCCGATGTTGAGCGTGATGCCTTGATAGCCGAGTTCGATGGCGGTCGCGACCTTCAGCCGTGAATCGCCACGCACCTCCTTGAGATCGGTGGCGAGCACGCGCTCGATCAGATCGAGGCCGCCCGATTTCAGATTTGCCAGCCGCACGGTGGCATCGACGATGGGCTGGAACACGATCTTGTCGATGAAGACGTTGTCCTTATTCCAATAGTCGGCGAACTTCTCGAACACGATGCGGTCCTGCTGCACGCGCTCGACGAACTTGTAGGGGCCGGCGCAGACCGGGTGCAGGCCGAACTTGTCGCCTTCTTCCTTTGCCGCCTTCGGCGAAACCATCATGCCGGCGCGATCGGTGAGCTGGGCGAGCAGCGGCGAGAACGGCGACTTCAACACCAGCTTGATGGTGAGGGGGGCGACGACTTCGATGTGGTCGACCGAGGCGAGCTCCGGCTTGCGGAAGGAGCCAGGCAGCGTCAGGTGGCGCTCCAGCGAGAATTTTGCGGCTTCCGCATCGAACGGTTCGCCATCGTGAAATTTCACACCGGGACGCAGCTTTATGATGAGGCCCTTGCCGTCGTCGACCGTCTCGCTCGACAGCGCGAGTTGCGGCACGATGTTGAGCTTCTCGTCGATGTCGAACAGCTTGTCGCAGAACGCGGCGAACACGATGCGGCCGACATAGGTCCGCGCCATCGTGGGATCGAGGATATCGGGATCCTCGGCAAGGCCAATGCGCAGCGTGGTCTGGGCCTGGGCGGCTCCAAGCGATAGCAGGAACGCGGCCGCCGCTGCGGCCAGGCGAAGTATCTTCATCGGACAGTCCCCATTGCTCAGGCTACGTCGTCGTAGACCTTGCACTCAGTATACCAACACCGGGCTGGCTCGCGCCTTCCGTCTTTCGGCTGAATGCCGCGACTAATTTCGCCAGTGCCGGCGAAAATCCGGCCGCTGCGGGCAGAATCGTGTCGGCCGGGGGCAGATCGTTGACGCGATGGCAGGCGGTGGCGTGGCTTGCACCGTTATCCACCAGGGCTGGCGCCTCAGTGCGGCAGCGGTCGATCACGAAGGGGCAGCGGGTATGGAAGCGACAGCCGGCCGGCGGATTGAGTGCGCTCGGGATGTCGCCTTGCAGCACGACCTTCGCGCGCTTGGCGTGCGGCTGCGGCAAGGGGATCGCTGACAGCAACGCGCGGCTGTAGGGATGGCGGGGACGGGCGAACAACTCGTCCGCATCAGCCTCTTCGACGATCTGGCCGAGGTTCATCACCGCGACGCGGTCGGCGATGTGCTTGACCACGGCGAGGTCGTGCGAGACGAAGATATAAGCAAGGCCGAGCCGGTCCTGCAACTCGCGCAGCAAGTTGAGGATCTGCGAGCGGATCGAGACGTCGAGCGCCGAGACGGGCTCGTCGCAGATGATCAGTTTCGGCTCGACCGCGAGCGCACGCGCGATGGCGATGCGCTGGCGCTGGCCGCCGGAGAACTCGTGCGGATAGCGCCGCGCCAGCCGCGGCTCGAGGCCGACCAGCCGCAGGATCTCAGCGACGCGCTCGCGCCGCTGCGCAGGTGGTACGAGATCGTGCAGCGAGAGCGGCTCGGTCAGGATCTGGCCCACGGTCATGCGCGGATTGAGCGAAGCGTAGGGGTCCTGGAAGATGATCTGCGCCTCGCGCCGGAATTTTCGCAGCGCATCGGCATCGAGAGAGAGGAGGTCGCGGCCGTCGAAGCGTACGCTGCCTGCATCGGGCTCGATCAGCCGCAGCACCAGGCGGCTGACGGTGGATTTGCCGCAACCGGATTCGCCGACCAACGCGAGCGTCTTGCCGGCTTCGAGCGAAAAGGATACGCCATCGACGGCTTTGACATGCGCGCGCGCCTGGCCGAACAGCGATCGCTTGGCGACGAAATGCTTGACCAGGCCTTCGACCTCGAGCAGCGCCATCACGACACCAGACGTTCGAGCGGCGCGCGGATGCAGCGCGAGGCATGGCCGGGGCTGACGTCCACCAGCGGCGGCGGCGCCTTGCTGCAGGCCTCCAGCACGAACGGACAGCGCGCGGCGAAACGGCAGCCGGCCGGTGGCTGCGCCATGTTCGGCACCATGCCTTCGATCGTCGCCAGTTGCTCGGCGCGATGGTCGAGCCGCGGGATGGAGCCGAGCAGGCCGACCGTGTAGGGATGCTGTGGCGTTGAGAACAATTCATCGACCGGCGCGCGCTCGACGATCTCGCCGGCATACATCACCGCGACCTCGTCGCAGACCTCTGCCACGACGCCGAGATCGTGGGTGATCAGAATGATGGCGGCGCCGCTTGCGGCCTTCAGCTCGCGCATCAGCTCCAGGATCTGCGCCTGCAGCGTGACGTCGAGCGCGGTGGTCGGCTCGTCCGCGATCAGGAGCTGCGGATCGCAGGCCAGCGCCATCGCGATCATCACGCGCTGGCGCATGCCGCCGGAAAGCTTGTGCGGATATTCGTCGATCCGCCGCTCGGGCGAGGGGATGTGGACGCGACGCAAGAGCTCGACTGCCCGTTCGCGCGCGGTCTTCCGTGAAACGCCACGGTGACGCAAGATGGTCTCGATGATCTGGTCGCCGATCGTAAAACTCGGATTGAGCGACGTCATCGGCTCCTGGAAGATCATCGCGAGCCGGTTGCCGCGCAGGTCGCGCAACGTCTGATCCGCGGTCTTCAGCAGGTCGAAACCGTCGAAGCGAATCGCGCCTGATATCTCCGTTGTCTGCTTCGGCAGCAGCCCCATGATCGCAAGCGAGGTCACGCTCTTGCCGCAGCCGGACTCGCCGACGAGTCCCAGCGTGGCGCCATTGGCGACACTGAGATCGACGCTGTCGACCGCGTGGGTGATGCGGCCGTCGTCGCCGTGAAAACGGATGCGCAGGTCCCTGATCTCGATGAGAGGGCTCGCGCTCATGCTTGCCTTGCCTGCGCCGCTTTGATGCTGGCGTCGATGACGCTGCGATCGGTGTTGCCGGCCGGGTTCTGCCGGGTCGGCATGGACGGGCGGAAGTGGACCCAGAGCTCGTGGCTGACGCGTTCGAGCCGATCGAGCTCGTCGAGCGGATCAGGATGGTCGTCCGCGCGGATATCCAGCGCCGGCCATTCCTCCTCGCCGTGGATCAGCAGCGCCGCCGATTGCTTGCCGCGCTTGTCGCCGCCGGCGGCTTCGCCTGCGCGCATCGCGGCAAGCAGCCGGCGCGGGAAGGGCAGGCTGTCATTGGCGATATAGGTCTTCGCGGTCTCGGCAAGGACGTCGGCGCCCGCCAGCATGTTGCCTGCGATCGAAAAGCCGCTGCCGGCAATATGTCCGCACCAGTCGATGCAATCGCGTCCGGTATGCGCGGCGATCGCGCCGCTCGCATCCATGATGTGGACCTGGCGGCTCTCGCGGCCATCATCGGCCGCGAGCAGCGTGGCGAGGATGTCATGGACGTTGAGGCCTTCCCGGAGCAGCTTGACGCCGTCGATCCCGTAATAGGGATTGACGAAAGCCTGGGTCGCAATGGCGCCGAGGCCGGCCGAAATGTAGGGCACGCGGGCGCCGACGGCGAAGAAGCGGGTCGCAACCGCGATACCGAACTGGCCGGTGGCTGGATCTCGCGCGATGATCGACCAGGTCATGTGTTGCCTTTACCGTCCCGCGGCGTAACCCTGCATGCCGCGCGGATTGGCGGCGGCGCGCCGACGCACGCCGACGCGCGAGGCCGCGGTGAGGCGGCCTTCCGACCAGTCGGGGCCGACCTCGACGATATGTCCGCGCTCGCGAAGGTTCTCGATCGTCGCCTTCGGCACGCGGTTCTCGACCACGAGCACACCGGGGCGCGCGGTGCGCGGCCAGAACGAGATCGGGAAGTGCTCGGAGTGCCAGGCCGGCGCATCGATCGCTTCCTGGAGATTGAGGTTGCAATGGACGTGGCGCAGGAAGAACTGGGTGATCCATTGGTCCTGCTGGTCGCCGCCGGGCGAGCCCCAGGCAAGATACGGCTCACCGTCGCGCAGCGCCATGGTCGGCGACAGCGTGGTGCGGGGTCGCTTGCCCGGTGCGAGCGAGCCAGGATGGTTTTCCTCCAGCCAGAACATCTGGGCGCGGCTGCCGAGGCAGAAGCCAAGCTCGGGAATGACAGGCGAGGATTGCAGCCAGCCACCCGACGGTGTCGAGGACACCATGTTGCCGGCCTTGTCGATGATGTCGAAATGCACGGTGTCGCCGCGCACCTCGCCGAAGCGTCCTACCGTCGGCTCGCCGGCGCCGAGCGCACCGACCGCCTCGCGCTGGCCCTCGGCACGGCGCAGCTTGACCACGCCGCCGAAGCCTTCGACGGTGCCGGGCACGAAATCGAGCGATGCCTTCTCGGTGACGAGCTTGCGGCGCTGGTCGTTATAGGCATCTGACAACAGTGTCGAGATCGGAATCTCGGAGAACTTCGGGTCGCCGTAGAACTTTTCGCGGTCGGCGAAGGCAAGCTTGGCGCATTCGATCTGGAGATGGATGAACTCAGGTCCGGTCGGATCGAGGCCGTCGAGTGCAAAACCTTTCAGCAGTGCGAGCTGCTGCAGCGTTACCGGGCCCTGGCTCCAGACGCCGGCCTTGCAAACGGTGTAGCGGCCGTAATCGTAAGTCAGGGGCGCCTCGACCGTCGGCTGCCAGCGCGCCATGTCGTCAGCGGAAAGAACGCCGCGATGCGGCGAGCCGCTGACGTCCATGACTTCTTGTGTGCGGCAGAACTTGTCGATGGCTTCCGCAACGAAGCCTTGCGACCAGGCTTTGCGTGCGCGCTCGATCTCGGCGTCGCGACCACCGCCGCCGCTCTCGGCCTCGCTGAGAATGCGCGTGTAGGTCGCGGCCAGCGTCTTGTTGGTGAAGATCGTGCCGGGTTTCGGCACCTCGCCGTTCGGAAGATACACCGCGGCCGAGGTCGGCCAGTGCTTGCGGAACAATTGCTCGACGGTCTGGATCGTGGCGCAAGCGCGCTCGACCAGCGGATAGCCGTCACGGGCATAGGAGATCGCCGGCTCCAGTACGTCACGGACACGCATCGTGCCGTAGTCGCGCAGCAACATCATCCAGGATTCGAACGTGCCGGGAACGCAGGCCGCGAGCAGGCCCGTGCCAGGCACCATGTCGAGGCCCTCGCTCTTGTAATGTGCGATGGTCGCGCGCGCCGGGGCTGGGCCCTGGCCGCAGATCACTTCGGTGCGTCCGCGCTTCACGTCATGCACGATGACGGGCACATCGCCGCCAGGACCATTCAGATGCGGCTCGACAACCTGGAGCGTGAAGGCGGTGGCGACGCCGGCATCAAACGCGTTGCCACCCTTTTCCAGGATGGCCATGCCGACCGCGGTTGCGATCCAGTGCGTGGTGGCAACGACCCCGAATGTGCCCTCGATCTCGGGACGCGTCGTGAACGGATCCGGATTGACGTTGCTGGCCATGGACTACCTCATTTACGGCGCGCGCAATTGATCACATCAGGTGCTGGAATGCCAAATGCACAGGCCGCATGGCACGCGCGCGTTATGCCGGGACCGGCGCGGTGTTAACGGCATGGCAGGCGACGCCGTCAATCAGTTTTGGAGCTTCCTTGCGGCAGAGGTCGAACGCCAGCGGGCAGCGCGGGTTGAAGGCGCAGCCGGGCGGCGGATTGATCGGGTTCGGGATCTCGCCCTTCACCGGAATGCGCTGGCGGCCGCTCATGGCAAGATCAGGCACGGCGCCCAGCAGCATCTTGGTGTAGGGCATGCGCGGGCTGGCAAACAATTCGCGCCCTTCCGCGATCTCGACGATGCGGCCGAGATACATTACGCCGACCCGGCTCGCCATGTGGCGGACCACGGCGAGGTTGTGGCTGATGAACATGTAGGTCAGGCCGAACTTGTCCTGGAGATCGCGCATCAGATTCAGGATTTGCGCCTGCACGGAGACGTCGAGCGCAGAGGTCGGCTCGTCGCAGACGATGAACTCGGCGTCGGAGGCGAGCGCCCGCGCGATTGCGATGCGCTGGCGCTGGCCGCCGGAAAATTCATGCGGGAACTTCAGCCGATCGTCGGGATGCAGGCCGACGAGGCTGAGCAACTCACCGACGCGGGCCTGGATGTCGCGCTCGCCCTGGATCAGGTCGAAGGCGCGGATCGGCTCAGAGATGATGGCATCGACCCGGAAGCGCGGGTTCAGGCTCGCATAGGGATCCTGGAAAATCATCTGGATACGGCGGCGCAGCTTTCGTCGCGCCTGGCCTTGCCGCGGATCGGTCATCGAGACGCCGTCGATCAGGACATCGCCGGAGCTCGGCGGCAACAGGCCGACCACCATCCGGGCCACCGTGGTCTTGCCGGAGCCGGACTCGCCGACCAGCGCAAAGGTCTCGCCCTTCTTGATGTCGAAGGTGACACCGTCGACAGCCTTGAGATATTCGAGATGGCCACCCTCGAGCACGCGGTTGAGCCAGGGCTTCGAGACATCGAAGACGCGGCGCAGATTTGTGGCCTGGACGAAGGGGACGCTCATGCCGCGGTCTCCGCCGGCGCGGTGTCATAGAGATGGCAGGCGACGGATTGCGCACCGTGGGACAGCGGTTCCGGCCGTTCAACCCGGCAGCGGTCGAACGCGGAAGCGCAGCGCGGATTGAATGAGCAGCCGGGCGGGATCGCCGACAGGCGGGGCATCGAGCCTGGAATCTGCACCAGACGCTTGTCATCGCCGGCAAGCGTCGGGATCGCACCCATCAGGCCCTTGGCATAGGGATGCAGCGGGTTCCTGACGACGTCCTGCACCGGGCCGATTTCGGCGACGCGGCCGGCATACATCACCGCGACGCGGTCTGAAGTCTCGGCGATCACGCCCATGTCGTGGGTCACCAGCATCACGGCGGTGCCGTGGTCGCGGCCGAGCCGCTTGATCAGCGAGATGATCTGCGCCTGCACGGAGACGTCGAGCGCGGTGGTTGGCTCGTCCGCGATGATCAGTTCCGGCTCGGCGCAGATCGCAAGCGCAATCACCACACGCTGGCGCATGCCGCCCGAGAATTCGTGGGGATAGCCGTCGATGCGCTTTTCCGGAGCGGGAATGCCGACTTCGGCAAGCAGGTCGATGGCGCGGCGGCGCGCGGCCTGTTCGGAGAGATTGAGATGGGTCCGGATCGTCTCGACGATCTGGTCGCCGACCTTGTACAGCGGATTGAGCGAAGTCAGCGGATCCTGGAAGATCATGCCGATGCGCTTTCCCCGGATACGGCGCATTTCCTCCGGCGGCAGATTGTCGATACGCGTGCCGGCGAGACGGATCTCACCGCCGGCGATGCGGCCGGGCGGATCGATCAGGCCGATCACCGAAAGCCCCGTGACGGACTTGCCGGCGCCGGATTCGCCGACGACGCCTAGCACTTCGCCCTTGGCGATGTCGAAGGAGACGCCATCGATGGCGCGCAACGTGCCGCGACGGGAGGCGAACTCGACCCGGAGATTGCGGACGGAGAGAACGGGTTCGGTCATGAACGCTGCATACTCATCGGAGTTTGGGGTTGAGCGCGTCGCGCAGCCAGTCGCCGAGCAGATTGATCGACAGGATCAGCGCTGCGAGCGCAATCCCGGGGAAGGCGACGATCCACCATTCGCCTGCGAACAGATAGCCGTTGCCGATGCGGATCAACGTGCCGAGCGACGGCATGGTCTCGGGCATGCCCGAGCCGAGGAACGACAGCGTTGCCTCGGTGATGATGGCGAGTGCGAGGTTGATGGTGGCGATCACGAGGATCGGCCCGGTGGTGTTCGGCAGCACATGGCGCAGCATGATGACGGGGGCGGGTAGGCCGATCAATTGCGCGGCTGCAACATAGTCCTTGTTCTTCTCGACCAGGACCGAGCCACGCACCGTGCGCGCGTATTGCACCCAGAAGCTCAGGCCGATCGCAAAGACCAGCACCGCCAGCATGCTCATCTCGTCGAGCTTGTTGCCAAAGACCGATTTGGCGATGCCGTTGATCAGCAGTGCAATCAGGATGGCCGGAAACGAGAGCTGCACGTCGGCGATGCGCATGATCAGCCCATCGACGGCGCCGCCGAAATAGCCAGCCGTCAGCCCGAGCAGGATACCGATCGCGCCGGAGAGGACGACGCCGAGGACGCCGACGAGCAGCGAGATGCGCAGGCCGTAGAGGATAGCGGACAGCACGTCGCGCCCCTGTTCGTCGGTGCCGAGCAGGAACGGGCTCTGTCCGTCTGCGGTCCAGAGCGGCGGGATGCGCGAATTCATCAACTGGAGCTGTGCCGGGTCGAACGGATTTTGCACCGACAGCACGGAGGCAAAAATCGCGATCAGAAAGAACAGCAGCGTCACACCCGCCGCGATCATGGTGATCTTGGAGCGGCGAAACGAATAAAACACGTCGCTGTCGAGCGCGCGCTTGAACCAGCCAGGTGCTGTCGCGGGACGCTTCTCGGTGGTGTGGGGAACGACGGCCTCGCTCATGTCAGTGCGCCCGGCTGACCGTCGAGCGCAGCCGCGGATCGACGATGGTGTAGAGAATATCAACCACGAGATTGATGGTGACGAAGATCAGGGACACCATCATCAAATAGGCCGCCATGATCGGGATATCGACGTTCTGAACGGCCTGAACGAACAGGAGCCCCATGCCCGGCCATTGGAACACGGTCTCGGTGATGATCGCGAAAGCAATGACCGAGCCAAATTGCAGACCGGCCACGGTGATGACGGGAACCAGCGTGTTGCGCAGGGCATGGCCGAAATGAATTGCCCGTGTGGTGAGCCCACGCGCGCGGGCGAAGCGGATGTAGTCGGTGCGCAACACCTCCAGCATCTCCGCGCGGACCAGGCGCATGATCAGCGTCATCTGGAACAGGCCAAGCGTGATCGACGGCATGATCAGCGCCTTCAGGCCGGACAGCGTCAGGAGCCCCGTCGTCCACCAGCCGATATGCACGACGTCGCCGCGGCCGAACGAGGGCAGCCAGCCGAGCGTCACCGAGAACAGGTAGATCATGAGAATGCCGATCAGGAAGGTCGGCAGCGAAATGCCGATCAGCGAGACGGCCTGGAAGATGTGCGCGAGCCAGCTGTCACGGCGCAGCGCCGAATAGACCCCCATCAGGATGCCGCTGATCATCGCGAAGATGGTGGCGCAGATCGCAAGCTCCAGCGTTGCGGGCATCCGCTCCATCAGCAGGTTCGTGACCGGCAGGCGGAATTGGTAGGACACGCCGAACTTGAATTGCGCGGCGTTGCCGACGTAGCGGCCGAATTGCACGATCACGGGATCGTCGAGCCCGAGCGATTTGCGGATCGCGGCGCGTTCGGCGCCCGAGGTATCCATCCCGACCATCTGGTTCACGGGATCGCCGGCGAAGCGAAACATCGAGAACGCGATGACGCCGACGGCGATCATGACACCGATGGCCTGGATGGCCCGGCGCAGTGTGAAAGCGAGCATCTGTTCCTTTCACATCTCTTCAGCAGCACGCATCATTGCGTTAGCCCGAAACGGCAAGTCCCGGAAGCCAGAGCTTCCGGGACTTCACAAGATGTCGACACCTATTCGTCCTGCTTGGTCGCCCAGTAGAGCAGGACCTGGTTGTCCGCGCGCTGGGTCAGCTTCACCTTCTTCGACACGCCCCAGGCGAGGGCCTGCTGATGCAGCGGGATATAGGCCCAGTCCTTCATCGAGAGCTCGAATGCCTGCTTGATCAGTTGATCACGCTTGGTCGGGTCGGGCTCCAGAAGAACCTTGTCCGCGAGTTCGTCGAACTGCTTGTTGCAATAACCGGCGAGATTAGCTTCGCCGCGGTTGGGATCCTTGGGATCGTCCCGGCAGCCCATGATGTCGTGGAGCACGTTGTGGGAGTCGAGCGTATCCGGTGTCCAGCCCAGCAAGAACAGCGAAGTCTTGTAGCCGCCGGGCTTCAGCACCTTGGCGAAATACTGGGCCTTTGGCTGTGCCAGCAGATCCACCTTGATGTTGATGCGGGCGAGCATGCCGACGACGGCTTGACAGATCGCCGCGTCGTTGACGTAGCGATCGTTCGGGCAATCCATGGTCACCTCGAAACCGTCGGGGTAACCGGCGTCCGCCAGGAGCTTCTTGGAGGTGTCGGGATCGAACTTCGGCCGGGTGAAGTCTTTCGACAGCGGAAAGATCTCAGGTGCGACCATCAACGCGGACGGCGTGGACAGTCCGCGCATGACGCGGTTCTTGATCAGGTCGACATCGATCGCCCGGTAGACCGCTTCGCGGACGCGCACGTCCTTGAACGGGTTCTTGCCCTTGACGTTGGAGTACAAGAGCTCGTCACGCGCCTGGTCCATGCCGACAAAGATGGTGCGGAGTTCAGGTCCCGTCAGCACGGTGGCGTTGGGGCTTGCTTTGACGCGCTCGATGTCCTGGACCGGAACCGGCTCGATCACGTCGACCTCGCCGGACAACAGCGCCGCAACACGCGTGGCGGGGTTGGCAATCGGCGTAAAGATGATCTCCTTCAGATTATGTTCCGGCTTGCGCCACCAATTCGGATAGGCTTTGAAGACGGTCTTCACGCCCGGCTGATGGCTCTCGATCGTGAAGGGGCCGGTGCCGTTTTCATGGAGAGAGGCGTAGCTCGGGGTCGTGGCCGCGGCCGGCGTCGGTGCCACCGCATCGTTCGCCTCTGCCCATTTCTTGTCCATGATGTACCAGGTCGCCCACAGCGCGGTCAGGATGGGATTGGGCGAGGTCAGGACGAAATCGACGGTGTAATCGTCGATCTTGACGACCTTTGCATCGGCGGGAATGCGGCTCTGAAAATTCGAACCTTTCGCTCGCACGCGGTCGGCCGAGAACACGACGTCGTCGGCGGTGAAGGGGTCGCCGTTGTGGAATTTGACGCCCTTGCGCAGGTGAAAGCGCCAGCGTGTCGGCTCCGGGGTCTCCCAGCTCTCGGCGAGCGCCGGGATGATCTTCAGGTTCTTGTCGCGGGCAACCAGGCCCTCATAGACATGACCGAGATGCGCACTGGTGGTCGACTCGTTCAGCGTATAGGGGTCGAGCGATTTCAGCTCACCCTGGTTGGCATAGCGCAGCGTCTGGCTCGACGCCGGCGACACCGCCAACGCGAGCGCACCGGCGAGCGTCGCCGCAAACAGACTTCGTCCGACTGACATTCTTGACCCTCTCCACTCGCCCGCGCCGTGATTTTTGATTGTTCGGCGGGGCTGATCGATCCATGTTGCCCAGAGTTCTCGACCCGTGCAAGCGCCATTCCAGCAAGGAACGCGCCAAGTTGCACCGCTGTGCAGCAATGCTGACCAACAATTTATGGGCGAAAGGCGTGCTGGCGACATTGGACTTTCGGCCGGTGAGGCCTCGAAATGACCGCGGAAGCGGTCGGCCGGTGCCCGTTTGCGCCGACAAGTTGATTGACCATATCCGCCGATTGCGAACGCCGGCGCCCGGCCCCCGGCTCAGGTCGCTTGCGTCGCACACCATGTCGCGGCGATACTGTGTGACGCCGCTCGAATCTCATCCGGAGGGGACATGAAAGTTAATATCGAAATCGACTGCACCCCTCTCGAGGCCCGCCAGTTCTTCGGATTGCCTGACGTGGCGCCGATGCAGACGGCGGTGATGGACAAGCTCCAGCAGCAGGTCCTGAGCAACATCGAGAAAGTCTCGCCGGAATCGTTGATCCAGAGCTGGTTCACCTTCGATCCAAAGATCGCGGAGCGGTTTCAGGACATGTTCGTGACCATGGCAGGTCTCGGCAGCCCGCGTAGCGGCGACAAGAAGAAGTAATGCCTGAAGCGCGCGACGGAGCGTCGGGCTCGGGCCGCCTTCGTCCGCCGGCCCTCGGCCTGCTGCTCGCGGAGGCGCGCGGCCTGTTCGAGCTCAACGCCAGTGTCCTGCTATCACCGCTGCTGATGCGCGCGCCCAAAGGCGACGGCCATCCGGTGCTGGCGTTGCCGGGCTTTCTCGCCAGCGATCTCTCGATGGTACCGATGCGGCGCTATCTCGGCGAGCTCGGCCATGAGGCGCATGCCTGGCGGATGGGCCGCAATCTCGGCGGCCTGGCGCGGATGAGGGAGGCCCTGCGCGCCCGTCTGGCCGAAATCCACGCCGCAAGCGGTCGCAAGGTCAGCCTGGTCGGATGGAGCCTCGGCGGTGTCTATGCCCGCGATCTCGCGCTCCAGGCGCCCGAGATGGTCCGCTATGTCATTACGCTCGGCAGCCCCTTCGCCAACGATGTACGGGCGACCAATGCGACGGCCCTCTACGAGGCGCTGTCCGGTGAGAAGGTCGAGGATTTTGCCGAAGTGCGCGAGGCGATCGCCGGCGACCTCAAGGTGCCTGCGACGTCGATCTATTCGCGCTCGGACGGCGTCGTGAACTGGCGGACCTGCCTGCTGCGCCCCAATGACCGCGCCGAGAATATCGAGGTACATTTGGCAAGCCATATCGGGCTCGGGGTGAACCCGGCTGCGCTGTGGGCCGTGGCGGATCGCCTCGCGCAACCGGAGGGAGAGTTCTGGCCATTTGACCGGGGCGGGCCGTTTGCCATTGCATATGCCCCGCCGGAGCGGGCAGTATCGGCCTGACGAGAAGCGCCAAAAGACGCCCGTCAAATACAAGCGGAGGGAACTATGGCTGACGGTAAGAAGCTGTCGTCGCTGGATGCGTCGTTTCTCTATCTGGAAACACCTGAGATGCCGATGCATGTCGGCAGCATGGCGATCTTTCGCCTGCCCGACGACTACAAGGGCGACTTCTTCGAAGACTTCAAGGCGATGATCGTCTCTCGGCTGCACATCGCGCCGATCCTGAAGGCGCGCCTGGAGAAGGCGCCGCTCGACATCGATCATCCGACCTGGGTTGAGGACGACCAGTTCGACATCGACCGTCACATCTTCCGCGCCAGCCTGCCGGCGCCGCGCGATCGCGCCACGCTCGAGCGCATCGTCGGCTGGATGCATGCCAAGCTCCTGAACCGGGCTCGCCCGCTCTGGGAATTCTACGTGTTCGAGGGCATGAAGGACAACGAGGTCGGGCTCTATTCCAAGATGCACCATGCCGCAATCGACGGCGGCGCCGGTGCGGCCCTGACCAACATGATCTACGATATCTCGCCGATCCCGCGGAAGGTCGAGCCGCCGACGGGCGGGACAAAGCCCGGGCAGGAGCCGCGCGACATCGCGGCAAACCTGCTCGATTCCTATCAGCAGCTTTTCAGCCAGCCGCTCGAAGCCTCGGCGGCCGCGAAGAATCTGCAACTGCCGCGGACCGGCAAGAGCGACATCGGGTCGATCCTGTTCGACAACGCGATGTACCAGATCGAGAGCGCGGTGCGCTTTGCCGGCAACATCCCGACCATGGTCAAAAGCGTCTCCGACGTGCTCGGCAAGATCTCCGATCCGAAGTCGCGCGAGAGCCTCGCCAGCATGGTGTCGCCGCCGACCATGCTCAACAAGACGATCTCGTCTGAGCGGAGCTTTGCTGGCGTGTCGATCTCGCTGTCACGATCGAAGGCGCTGGCCAAGCTGGCCGGCGGCAAGCTCAACGACGTCGTGCTGGCGCTCGCCTCCGGCGTGGTCCGGCGCTATCTCCTGCAATATGGCACACTGCCGGCGAAATCGCTGACCGCCGCCGTGCCGATCTCGCTGCGCGAGGAAGGCAACACCGAAGCCAACAACCAGGTCTTCGGCATGATCTGCTCGATTGCGACAAATATCGCGGATCCCAAGGCGCGGCTCGAGGCCATCATCGCGCAGTCGACCAAGTCCAAGGAGATGTCGCATCCACTGCGGGCCTTGATGCCGCAGGTGTCCAACATCTCGATGCTGGGTGCCCCGATCATCGTGCAGATCCTGGCGCTGCTCTACAGCCGCTCGGACCTGTCGGACGTGTTGCCGCCGGCGGCCAACATCACCGTCTCCAACGTGCCGGGACCGCGGCAGACGCTCTATGCGGCAGGCGCCGAGCTGCTGCATATCTTCCCGGTGTCGATCTCTACTCATGGGCAGGCACTGAACATCACCGTGCAGAGCTACCGCGACCAGCTCGATTTCGGCTTCATCGTCGGCGCCAACATCATTCCGCATGTGCAAGTGATGTGCGACATGCTGCCGGAGGAGTTTGCCGCGCTCGAAGCGGCCTACGCGCCGCCTGCGTCCGACATCAAGGGCGCGGCCGAATAAGAAATTTTCAGGACATTTGCTATGATCGAAATGCCTCCGCTCAAGTTCGCGCAGACGAACGGAATCCGCATGGGCTATTACGAGGCGGGCCCTGTCACCGACAAGCCGCCGGTGGTGCTGTGCCATGGCTGGCCGGAGCTCGCCTTCTCCTGGCGCCATCAGATCAAGGCTCTCAGCGAGGCCGGCATCCGCGTGATCGCGCCGGACCAGCGCGGCTATGGGGCAACCGACCGGCCTGAGCCGGTCGAGGCCTATGACATGGAGCATTTGACCGGCGATCTCGTCGGGCTGCTCGATCATCTCGACATCGAGAAGGCGATCTTCGTCGGCCACGACTGGGGTGGCTTCGTGGTCTGGCAGATGCCGCTGCGGCACCCCACACGCGTCGCCGGTGTGGTCGGTGTCAACACGCCGCATTGGGACCGCGCGCCGATGGACCCGATCGCACTGTTCCGCCAGCGCTTTGGCGACCAGATGTATATCGTCCAGTTCCAGGATCCCGCGCGCGAGCCGGACAGGATCTTTGCCAGCCGCGTCGAGCAGACGTTTGACGCGTTCATGCGTAAGCCGCTGCTACGGCCGGCGGAGAAATCAGGAGAGGCGCCGATCGCAGGCGTCGGCGCTTCGTCGAAGACCAATCTGGCGTTTCCGCAGATGATCGCGGCCTATGATGCCAAGGTCGATCCGCGCACGCCGATCCTGTCGCCGGACGAGAAGAAGGTCTTCGTTGACACCTTTACGACAACCGGCTTCACCGGTGGCATCAACTGGTACCGCAATTTCACTCGCAACTGGGAGCGCTCGAAGGGGCTCGACCATCACATCGGCGTGCCATCGTTGATGATCATGGCAGAGAACGACGCCGTGCTGCCGCCGTCCGCGGCCGACGGCATGGAGAGACTGGTGGCTGACCTCGAGAAATATCTGGTGAAGGACAGCGGCCATTGGACGCAGCAGGAGAAGCCGGAAGAGGTCAGCTCCATCTTGATCGAATGGCGTAGAAGACGGTTTGGTTAGCTCGTCATTGCGAGCGGGGGAAACGTAGCAATGTCATCCAAGAACCGCCTGGAGCCGATTCCGCATCCGCCGACCAAGCCGGTGGTCGGCAACATGCTGTCGCTCGACTCGGCCGCGCCCGTGCAACACTTGACGCGGCTTACCAAGGAGCTCGGCCCGATCTTCTGGCTCGACATGATGGGCTCGCCGATCGTCGTCGTGTCAGGCCATGATCTCGTCGACGAGCTCTCCGACGAAAAGCGCTTCGACAAGACGGTGCGCGGTGCGCTGCGGCGGGTGCGCGCGGTCGGTGGCGACGGCCTGTTCACGGCGGACACCAAGGAGCCGAACTGGAGCAAGGCGCACAACATCCTGCTGCAACCCTTCGGCAACCGCGCCATGCAGTCCTATCATCCGAGCATGGTCGACATCGCCGAGCAGCTCGTCCAGAAATGGGAGCGGCTCAACGCCGACGACGAAATCGACGTGGTCCACGACATGACGGCGCTGACGCTCGACACGATCGGGTTGTGTGGCTTCGACTACCGCTTCAATTCGTTCTACCGGCGCGACTACCATCCCTTCGTCGAGTCGCTGGTGCGCTCGCTCGAAACCATCATGATGACGCGCGGCCTGCCGTTCGAGCAGCTCTGGATGCAGAAGCGGCGAAAGACGCTGGCAGAAGACGTCGCCTTCATGAACAAGATGGTCGACGAGATCATTGCCGAGCGCCGCAAGAGCGCGGAAGGCATCGACGACAAGAAGGACATGCTCGCGGCAATGATGACCGGTGTCGACCGCTCGACCGGCGAGCAGCTCGACGACGTCAACATCCGCTACCAGATCAATACCTTCCTGATCGCGGGCCACGAGACCACCAGCGGTCTCTTGTCCTACACGCTCTATGCGCTGCTCAAGCACCCGGACGTTCTCAAGAAGGCCTATGATGAGGTCGACCGCGTCTTCGGCCCCGACGTCAACGCCAAGCCGACCTACCAGCAGGTGACCCAGCTCGCCTACATCACGCAGATTCTGAAGGAAGCGCTGCGACTGTGGCCGCCGGCGCCGGCCTACGGCATCTCGCCGCTGAACGACGAAACCATCGGCGGCGGCAAATACAAGCTCCGCAAGGGCACCTTCACCACGATCCTGGTGACCGCGCTGCATCGCGATCCCTCGGTCTGGGGCCCGAACCCGGATGCGTTCGATCCCGAGAATTTCAGCAAGGAAGCCGAGGCCAAGCGGCCGATCAATGCCTGGAAGCCGTTCGGCAACGGCCAGCGCGCCTGCATCGGCCGTGGCTTCGCCATGCACGAGGCCGCGCTCGCGCTCGGCATGATCCTGCAGCGCTTCAAGCTGATCGACCATCAGCGCTACCAAATGCATCTGAAGGAAACGCTGACGATGAAGCCGGAAGGCTTCAAGATCAAGGTGCGTCCGCGCGCCGATCGCGAGCGCGGTGCCTATGGCGGGCCTGTCGCGGCTGCGGTCTCCGCGCCGAGAGCGCCGCGTCAGCCGACAACGCGCCCGGGCCATAACACGCCGATGCTGGTTCTTTACGGCTCGAACCTTGGTACCGCCGAGGAGCTCGCGACGCGCATGGCCGATCTCGCGGAGATCAACGGCTTTGCCGTGCATCTCGGCCCGCTCGACGACTACGTCGGCAAGCTGCCGCAGGATGGCGGCGTGCTGATCATCTGCGCCTCCTACAACGGCGCGCCGCCCGACAATGCGACGCAGTTCGTCAAATGGCTCGGCGAGGATCTGCCGAAGGATGCCTTCGCCAATGTGCGTTACGCCGTGTTCGGCTGCGGCAACAGCGACTGGGCCGCGACCTATCAATCCGTGCCGCGCTTCATTGACGAGCAATTGTCCAGGCACGGCGCGCGCGCGGTCTATCCGCGCGGTGAGGGCGATGCGCGCAGCGATCTCGACGGCCAGTTCCAGAAATGGTTCCCGGCCGCGGCCCAGGTCGCGACCAAGGAATTCGGCATCGACTGGAATTTCACCCGTACCGCGGAAGACGACCCGCTCTATGCGATCGAGCCGGTCGCGGTGACCACGGTCAACACCATCGTCGCCCAGGGTGGCGCCGTCGCGATGAAGGTGCTGGTCAATGACGAGCTCCAGAACAAGTCCGGCGCGATTCCGTCGGAGCGCTCGACGCGCCATATCGAGGTGCAACTTCCGTCCAACATCACCTATCGCGTCGGCGATCATTTGAGCGTCGTTCCGCGCAACGATCCGACGCTGGTGGATTCCGTCGCCCGTCGCTTCGGTTTCCTGCCAGCCGACCAGATCCGGCTTCAGGTCGCTGAGGGCCGGCGCGCGCAATTGCCGGTCGGCAATGCCGTATCGGTCGGACGCCTGCTCAGCGAGTTCGTCGAGTTGCAGCAAGTGGCAACGCGCAAACAGATCCAGACCATGACCGAGCACACTCGGTGTCCCGTCACCAAGCCGAAGCTGCTCGCGTTCGTCGGCGAGGAGCCTGAAACGCTCGAGCGCTATCGCGGCGAGATTCTGGCGAAGCGCAAGTCAGTGTTCGATCTGCTGCTCGAATATCCCGCTTGTGAATTGCCGTTCCACGTCTATCTGGAAATGCTCTCACTGCTGGCACCGCGCTACTACTCGATCTCGTCTTCGCCGTCGGTCGATCCAACGCTCTGTAGCGTCACGGTCGGTGTGGTCGAAGGGCCGGCAGCGTCGGGGCGCGGCACCTACAAGGGCATCTGCTCCAACTATCTCGCCAACCGCCGCGCAGGCGACACGATCTACGCGACCGTGCGCGAAACCAAGGCCGGATTCCGGCTACCCGACGATCCATCGGTGCCGATCATCATGATCGGCCCTGGCACTGGATTGGCGCCGTTCCGCGGTTTCCTCCAGGAACGCGCCGCGCGCAAGGCGAAGGGCGCCGGCCTCGGTCCCTCCATGTTGTTCTTCGGCTGCCGCCATCCCGATCAGGATTTTCTCTACGCGGATGAGCTGCAGGCACTGGCTGGCAGTGGCATCACCGAGCTCTTCACCGCATTCTCGCGCGCGGATGGACCTAAGACCTATGTCCAGCACGTCCTCGCCGCGGAGAAAGACAAGGTCTGGCCGCTGATCGAGCAGGGCGCGATCATCTATGTCTGCGGCGACGGCAGCAGGATGGAGCCCGACGTGAAGGCGGCGCTGGTTGCGATCTATCGCGAGAAGAGCGGCAGCGATGCGACTGCGGGCGCCCGCTGGATCGAGGAGATGGGTGCGAAGAATCGTTACGTGCTGGACGTCTGGGCCGGCGGGTGACCGCCAGCCCAATCGTGCTAAACGTCAGGCATGATTCCCTGGGAAAAACTCGACACCGCCAAAATCCCCGGCTCCGACGAGGAACTCCGCCTGATGCGGCGGGGCAGGGAGTTTTCGATCAAGCTCGGCACCAACGAGCTGATGAACAACCGTCTCTCGGGCTCCGAGGCCGCACTTGCAACGCTTGCAGCGAAGCAGATCGAGAAGGTCGCAAAGCCGGCCGTTCTGATCGGCGGCCTCGGCATGGGCTTTACGTTGCGCGCGGCACTCGCTGTGCTCGGAGCCAAGGCGAAGATCGTGGTCTGCGAGCTCGTGCCTGCGGTTGTCACCTGGGCGCGCGGGCCGATGGCGGAGGTCTTCGGCGACAGCCTCGACGATGCCAGGGTGAGCATCCGGGAGACCGATGTTGGCGAAATTATCCGGGCGAAGAGCTCGGCCTTCGACGCGATTCTGCTCGACGTCGACAACGGGCCGGAAGGCCTAACCCGCAAGGGCAACGATGCGCTCTACAGCGCCGGCGGGCTGACGGCGGCAAAGGCGGCACTTCGGGCCGGAGGCGTGCTTGCGGTCTGGTCGTCCGGACCCAATCCCGCGTTTACGAAGCGCCTCGCCCGCGCCGGCTTCGACGTCAATGAAGTCGCTGTCCGCGCCACCGGCCGAGGTGGGGGCGCGCGCCACGTGATCTGGATTGCGAAGAAGGCTTAGGCCGCCCGTGCCGCGGCGCCATGGGCGTGCTTGTCGATGGCGCCGATGATCTCGGGCCAGAACCGCGCCGGCAGCGCGTGGCCCATGCCTTCGATCATCAACAGCTTTGCGCCTGGAATTGACTCTGCGGTGTCCTTGCCGCCTTCGGGGCGTACCAGTGGATCAACCGTGCCGTGAATAACCAGCGTCGGCGTCTTCACGTGATGCAGCCGCTCCTTGCGGCTGCCGGATGCCAGCACGGCGCGGAGCTGTCGCCCGACCCCCGCCGGATTGAGCCCACGGGCGAAGACGCGTTCCGCGCGGCCTGGGTCGAGCGCTTCTTCCTCCGGAAACGAGCCGCCGCGCAAGACTTTCCAAGTCTCGCCGAAGCGGACGACGTACTCTTCCTTGCTGCGCGGCGGCGGCGCCATCAGCATCGCGGCAGCCTCCCGCGTCGGCGGCGGCACGCGCGGATTGCCTGTCGTCGACATGATCGAGGTCAGTGAGCGCACGCGCTGCGGAAATGACAGTGTGACTTCCTGTGCGATCATGCCGCCCATCGAGGCCCCGACCAGGTGCGCCGACTTGATGCCGAGCGCATCCATCAGGCCGACGGTGTCCTTTGCCATGTCGATCAGCTTGTACGTCGCGGCGACTGGAATCCTGAGGAAGCGCAGCTTCAGCAGCTCGAGCGGCGTCAGGCGCTTGCCGCCGGTAAGATGGCTCGACTTGCCGATGTCGCGATTGTCGAACCGGATCACGCGAAAGCCATGTGCGGCGAGCTGCTCGCAGAACGCATCGTCCCAGTGGATCATCTGCGCCCCGAGCCCCATGATCAGCAGCAGCGGCTCCGCATGGTCGTTACCGAAAATCTCGTAGCAGATGTCGATGCCGTTGGCGCGGACGGTCTGCGGCGGTTGATGCGTGGAGGCGTTCACCGGTGTGTTCCCTTGGCTTCGAGGCAGGAAATGTATCGCACGGTTTGCCGTCGCAAAGAAGCCGTGCGTGCGACATCGCCCTGTCGCTTAGCCGTTGACCGGCCCGTCGCAACGGTGTGGTATGGCGACAAAAGAAGGGCGCAAGAAGCCCTCGTGACCTGGAGGACGCCGATGACCGACAAGATCACCGACCCTGTCGCCCTGTGGCAGAAGATGGTTGGCGAGATGGAGAAGGGCTTCAACTCGTTCGCCACCAAGGCGATGGAGACGCCCGAATTCTCGCAGGCCATGAACCGGGCCGGCGGCGCTGCTGCAGGTGCTCAGAAGCAGTTCGGCGATCTCATGGAGAAATATCTTCTCTCGATGAACCTGCCGAGCCGCGAACAGATGACCGGCATCGCCGAGCGTCTGCAAGCCATCGAGGGTCAGATCGGCGAGATCAGGTCGATGCTGAACCAGATGTCTGCGGCATCAGGCGGATCGCCGATCGATGCCGCACCGCGGCCGCCGCGCACAAAACGTCCGCCATCCGAAGGTGGAGCGCCAAAATGAACGCGCCGACGGGACTTGATTTCGCCGCCATCCCGGAGCGTATCCAGGCCGAGGTGCAACGCGCCATACAGCGCAGCATCAAGGGCGTCGAATATTTCTCGACCTCCGGCCCGACACTCGGATCGACCTCGAAAGACGTGCTGCATTCGCGCGGCACGATGAGCCTCTATCACTATCGGCCGATGTCGGACGAGATCTACCGCGTGCCGGTGCTGATCGTGATGGCGACCACCAATCGCGGCTATATCCTCGACCTCGTGCCCGGCCAGAGCTTCATCGAGTTCCTGCTGCGGCGCGGCTACGACGTCTACATGCTGGACTGGAGTGCACCGCGGCCCGAGGAGAGAAGCCTGCGCATGGAGGACTATGTCCTCGACTTCATCCCGGACTGCGTCCGCCGCGTGCAGGCGGATTCCGGCGAGCAGGACGTCTCCGTCATCGGCTATTGCTTCGGCGGGGTGCTGTCGCTGCTCTACGGCTCGATCTTTCCGGACGGGCCGATGAAGAATTTGATCTGCTTCACCACGCCGATCGACTTCCGCGAGATGAAGCTGTTCTCGAATTTCTCCGACCGCCGCTATTTCGACGTCGACCGTCTCGTCGACAGCGTCGGCAACGTGCCGCCGGAGATGATCCTGTCCTCGTTCGAGATGCTGCGTCCGGCCTCGCGCACGGTGAGCCAGATCCAGCTCTGGGAAAACATCTGGAACGACGAGTTCGTGAAGTCGTACCGGATGTTCGACCGCTGGGCGACCGACACGCTGCCGCTGGCGGGCGAATATTTCCGTGCCATCACCAAGGACCTGATGTGGGACAACAAGCTGTTCAACGATACCATGTCGGTTGGTGGGCGCGCCGCGAAGCTCGAGAACATCAAGGTACCGCTCCTGCACGCGGTCGCCGAGCACGATCACATCGTGCCCTATGACGCGGCCAAACATCTGATCGCGAAGATCGGCTCCGCGGACAAGGAAGAGGTGATGCTGAAAGGCGGTCACGTCTCGTTGGTCGCCGGCGCCAACGCAGTGAAGCGGCTGTGGCCGAAACTGGATTCCTGGCTGGGGACAAGATCGACATGAGTGAGCAGCGTTCCTATCCGCGTCACGTCAGGACCGACGCGGGCGATATCGAGATCCGCCTGATGTCGCCTGCGGATGAAGCCGCCGTGCTGGCCTTCGGCAGGGGCCTGCCGACCCATGACCTGCTGTTCCTGCCGCGCAACATCAGCGAGCCGAAGGTGCTGTCCGCCTGGGTCAAGGAGATCGAGCGCGGCGCGATCCAGAGCCTGCTCGCGGTGAAGGACGGCAAGGTCGTCGGCTGCGGCACCCTGGTGCGCGATCCGCATTCCTGGTCGCCCCATGTCGGCGAGCTCCGCATGGTGGTGTCGCTTGAGGTCCGCGGGAAGGGGGTCGGGAAGGCGCTCTCGCAGGAGACCTTTGCGCTCGCGCTGGGGGCGGGGCTGGAGAAGCTCTCGGTCCAGATGACGGTCGACCAGCAGGCGGCGATCGCGCTGTTCGAGAGCCTCGGCTTCAAGGCCGAGGCCCTGCTCCGGGACCATGTCCGGGATGTCGGTGGCAAGACCCACGACATCGTCGTGCTCGGTCACAACATCGCGCAGGTCCAGGCCCAGATGGAGGCCTACGGGCTGCCAGGCGCCGTTCAGCATTAAAAGGCGCCGTCCAGCATTAAAAGGCGCCGTCCAGCATTGAAAAGCGCCGCCCGGCACTGGGGTGCCATCCCGGGTACCAAAAACTGGAAAACAACCCCATGCACAGTAGGTAACCGGCCAGGAATGCAGCAGGTTGCCTCCCGTTAAGGCTGTTCACGATTTCGTGATATCGCGATGCAACATGGATATTGCATCGCACAATTAACCGTGCCATATAAGCCGTGCCCCGGGCCATCACGGACGGGGTGAGCCCATAGCTCAACCCAATGAGGATGGAGAGAACCCCATGACCACCGAAACCAACACCGCCTTCGAGGGCTTCAAAGACGCTTTCAAGAACATCCAGAACCTGGAAGTTCCCGAGGCTGCCCGCGAATTCGTCAAGAAGACCGCCAACACCGCCAAGGACCGTGCTGCCGAGGTGTTCGCTGGCTCCGAGCGCGTGACCGCCGCCGTCGAGAACGCGGTGACCGAGTCCGTCACTGAAGCCGGCAAGATCAGCCGCAACATCCAGCAGGCGATCTATGACGACGCCCAGGCGTTCTTCGCCGGTATCGACCAGCTCGCGTCTGCCAAGTCGTTCAGCGAAGCCGTCGAGATCCAGTCGAGCCTGCTCCGCGCCCGTGGCGAAGCGTTCGTCTCGCGCACCAAGGCGACCGCCGACTATCTCGGCAAGCTCGCCGCCAACGGTGCCAAGTCCGCTCAGGACAACTTCGCCAAGGTCTACAACAAGACCGCCTGATCCGGCGCCCCGAGTAAAAACTGAAATTTGAGGCCCGCTTCGGCGGGCCTTTTGTTTTTTTGCCCCGGTCACCACCACTTGTCATTCCGGGGCGCCCGAAGGGCGAGCGCGGAATCTCGAGATTCTCGGGCGCGCAATTGCGCACCATAGTTCGATGCTTCGCATCGCTCCGGAATGACGTAGTCTCCCATTCGCCATGAACGCACCCGCCACCTTCTCCTTCGACACGCCTGCCGATGCCGAACGCGCGGCGGACCTTCGCCGCGTCAAGGCGCTGGCGACGCTGGTGCTGGTCTCGACGCTTCTGCTGTTCGTCGTGGCGAAATGGCTGCTGCCGGTGCATCCCCTGTTTGGCTTCATTGCCGCCTTCGCGGAGGCCGCGACCATCGGCGGGCTCGCCGACTGGTATGCGGTCGTTGCGCTGTTCAAGCGGCCACTGGGCCTGCCGATCCCGCACACTGCGATCATCCAGAGCAATCAGGCCCGCATCGCCGACAAGCTCGGCGAGTTCATCCAGGTGCATTTCCTCGAGGCCGGCCCGGTCGAGGCCAAGCTGAACGAGATCGATTTCGGCTCGTTCGTTGCCGATTGGCTGCGCGACCGCAAGCGCAGCGACGATCTCGCGCGCTTCGCGCTGCGTCTTTTGCCGGAGGCCGTGTCTGCGACGGAAAGCTCGGGTCTGATGACCTTCATCATCCGCCGCATGTCCTCGCAGATTCAAGCGATCGATCTTGCGCCGCTCGCGGCCGGCACGCTGCGCGGCTTCGTGGCGGAGGGGCGGCACCAGATCCTGTTCGACGATCTCTTGCGCGTGATGCACGAGACGCTGAACCAGAAAGAGACCATGGCGATGATCCGCGAGAAGGTGCGCGCGGAATTGCCGAGCCTGCTCAATCTCTATCGTGCCGACAAGTTTCTGGTGAACAAGATCGTCGCGTCCGCCACCGCGTTCTTCAACGAGGTGCGCAGCGATCCCAAGCATCCGTTCCGCGGCGAGTTCGATCGCATGGTGCTGAGCTTCGTCGACCGGCTCGGCACCGACCAGGCCTATATCGACCGCATCGACGGCTTGAAGCGCGATCTCCTCGCAAGGCCGGAGCTTGCCGATCTCGCCCGCACCGTCTGGGCCAATATGCGGTCATTCATCGAGCGCAGTGCGAGCGGCGAGACGCAGGTGCTTCAGCATCATCTCGCCGGCATGTTCGTTTCGGCGGGCGAGGCGCTCGCCGGCGATGCCGAGCTGCGCGGCGAGATCAACAAGGGCCTGGTGACGGTGCTGCGCAGCTTCGTGGCCGACCAGAAGAGCGGGGTCTCGACCTTCATCTCCGACCAGGTCAAGGCCTGGGACATGGCGCAGCTGATTTCGCTGATCGAAATCAACATCGGGCGCGACCTGCAATACATACGCTTCAACGGCTCGCTGATCGGCGGGCTCGCCGGCCTTGTGCTCTACTCCGTAGAATTCCTGCTTCGATTGCTGTGACTTTTCCATCACGGCCATTAGCATTAACGCGCGGGCCTATTGTCGCCTCGCGTCTCTCCCGCTTGAATGTGTGGAACCGGCCGCCTAGCTGATTCATGTTGCGCTGCGGAACGTTCAAGAAGCCGGCGTATTGGAATTCATGCCCATTGCCGGCATCGCGACCGGCGCCTCCCGAGGGGATCCATTGATGACCGCTACTGCCCAGACGCTGCGTCCGCCGTCCCGTACCCTGATGTTTCTGGAAGGGCGCGCGATCCACGAGTTCGGCGCATTTCTCGGCGCGCTGCCGCTGCTGAGCCTCGCACCGCGCGGCGACGGGCATCCGGTGCTGGTGCTGCCCGGCCTTGTGGCTTCGGACGTCTCCACGCGCGCGCTGCGAACTTTTCTGACCGGCAAGGGCTACGCGGTCAGCGGCTGGCGCCAGGGCCGCAATTACGGCCTGCGCGACGGGGTCCAGCATGCGATGGTCGATCTGGTCGAGGAGCTCAGCGACAAGCATGGCCGCAAGATCAGCCTGGTCGGCTGGAGCCTCGGCGGCCTCTATGCGCGCCAGCTCGCCAAGATGATGCCCGCGCGTGTCCGCCAGGTGATCACGCTCGGCAGCCCCTTCGCCGGCGATCCCCGCTCGACCAATGCCTGGCGCGTCTATGAATGGGCGAGCGGACGGAAGTCCGACGAGGTCGATCCGGAGTTCGGTGGCGAACTCGCCGTGCCGCCGCCGGTGCCGACCACCGCCATCTTCAGCCGCACCGACGGCGTCTGCGCCTGGCAGGGCTGCATGGAGAAATCAGGCGCGCAGACCGAGAGCATCGAGGTCGAGAGCAGCCATTGCGGCATGGGCCACCATCCCGCCGTCGTCTATGCGGTGGCCGACCGCCTCGCACAGAAGGAAGGCCAGTGGCGCCCGTTCGACCGCAGCGGCTGGCGCAGCCTGGCCTATCCCGATCCGCATCGGTAGGTTTCTTCGCCTCTCCCCGCCTGCGGGGAGAGGCCGGAATTTGCGAATAGAAGATTCCGGGTGAGGGGGACTCTCCGCGATTCCAGCTCTCACCGAATTCGCGGAGACTCCCCCTCATCCCGACCTTCCCCCCGCAAGCGGGGAGAAGGAGAAGAGGCGACCGTCGCTCCCATCCATTGTCCCGCCCGCACCAAACGCGCTATGCCTCGCGCATGGCGCATCCGCTTTCCCGCATCATCGATCAGCTCAAGCGAGAGCCGTCACGCACGGGCTCTATCGTCATCACCATGTTCGGCGATGCCATCGTGCCACGCGGCGGTTCTGTGTGGCTCGGGACGCTGCTGGAATTCTTCGAGGGTCTCGACATCGATGGCAGTGTGGTGCGCACGGCGATGTCGCGGCTCGCTGCAGATGGCTGGCTGACGCGCGAGAAGGTGGGCCGTAACAGCTTCTATCGTCTGGCCGAGAAGGGCCGTGAGACGTTCGAAGCCGCGACACGTCACATCTACGATCCGCCGCCGTCCGACTGGACCGGCCGCTTCGAGCTGTTGCTGATCGGCAATGGCTGGGATCGCGACGCCTCGCGCGAGGCGCTGCGCAATGCCGGCTTCGGCAGTCCCTTGCCGGGCGTGTGGGTCGCGCCGTCAGGTGTGCCGGTGCCGGAGGAGGCTGCGGGCGCGATCCGCCTCGAAGTCTCGGCCGAGGACGACAGCGGGCGTCGTCTGCTCAGCGCGAGCTGGCCGCTGGAGCGAACTGCGGATGCCTATCTGAAATTCATGAAGACGTTCGAGCCGCTGCGCGCTGCGCTCGCGCGCGGCACGGATCTGTCCGACGCCGACGCCTTCACGGCGCGCATCCTGCTGATCCACTACTACCGCCGCGTCGTGCTGCGCGATCCGCTGCTTCCCGAGAGCCTGCTCCCGGCGGATTGGCCGGGCAGGGCAGCCCGTGAGCTCTGCGGCGAGATTTATCGCGCGCTGCTTGCTGCGTCAGAACAATGGCTTGATGGCCATGGAACCAACGAGAAGGGGCCATTGCCGCCCGCGCGAAAGCTGCTGGAAAGGAGGTTTGGCGCCTGATTAATATGTTACAGAAATATCTTGCATGATCTAATTTTTGTTATATGTTGTCTCCCAATAAACGGGAGGAACGCGCATGTACACCCAGGCGCTGAACACGGCCGAGACCGACGATCGCGGTCTGGAGGACGCCGCAAAGGCTGCGCAGTTCCAGGCCCGCATCGATGCCGAGGAGCGCATCGAGCCGAACGACTGGATGCCCGCGGCCTATCGCAAGACGCTCACCCGCCAGATCTCCCAGCACGCCCATTCCGAAATCGTCGGCATGCTGCCGGAAGGCAACTGGATCACGCGCGCGCCGACCTTGCGACGCAAGGCCGCGCTGCTCGCCAAGGTGCAGGACGAGTGCGGCCACGGGCTCTATCTCTATGCGGCGGCCGAGACGCTCGGCAGTTCGCGGGAAGAGCTGGTCGACGCCATGCTCGCGGGCAAGGCCAAATATTCCTCCATCTTCAACTATCCGACGCTAACCTGGGCCGACATCGGCACCATCGGCTGGCTGGTCGATGGCGCCGCGATCATGAACCAGATCCCGTTGTGCCGCTGCTCCTATGGCCCCTATGCGCGCGCGATGATCCGCGTCTGCAAGGAAGAGTCCTTCCACCAGCGCCAGGGCTACGAGATCATGCTGACGCTGTGCCGCGGCTCGGACGAGCAGAAGGCGATGGCGCAGGATGCGCTGAACAGGTGGTGGTGGCCGGTGCTGATGATGTTCGGCCCGCCGGATGCGACGAGCCAGCACAGCGACACCTCGACGAAGTGGAAGATCAAGCGCTTCTCCAATGACGAGCTGCGCCAGAAATTCGTCGACGCCACCGTGCCGCAGGCGCAATATCTCGGCCTCACCATTCCGGATCCCGGCATGACGCAGGATGCCGACGGGCATTGGCGCTACAGCGAGATCGACTGGACCGAGTTCAAGCAGGTGCTCGCCGGCAACGGCCCCTGCAATCGCGACCGCATGGCCGCGCGCCGCAAGGCGCACGATGAAGGCGCCTGGGTGCGCGAGGCAGCCACCGTGTTTGCCGCCAAGCGCGCACGGCGCCAGACCGCGCAAGCCGCGGAATAGGGAGACTAAAGATGAGCACGCCGAACACGCCGCTGTGGGAAGTTTTCATTCGCAGCCGCAACGGGCTCGCGCACAAGCATGTGGGCTCGCTGCACGCGAGCGATGCGACGATGGCCCTGCAGGCCGCCCGCGACATCTACACCCGCCGCGGTGAAGGCCTGTCGATCTGGGTGGTGCCGTCGACCGCGATCACCGCGAGCGATCCCGCCGAGAAGGGCATGATGTTCGAACCGGCCGAATCGAAGATCTACCGGCATCCGACGTTCTACGAGGTGCCCGAAGAAGTGGGGCACATGTGATGCCCGCTGCCAACATTCTGGTCTCCGAAACGCCGCTGGTGCTCTACGCGCTGCGCCGTGCCGACGACGCGCTGATCCTCGGTCACAGGCTGTCGGAATGGTGCGGACATGCGCCGATGCTGGAGGAGGACATGGCGCTCTCCAACATCGCGCTCGACCTGATCGGCCAGGCGCGCGAGCTCTACACCTATGCCGCCAAGGCCGAGGGCAAGGACAACGACGAGGACAAGCTCGCTTATCTGCGCGACGTCAGGCAGTACCGCAACCTGCTGCTGGTCGAGCAGCCGAACGGCGACTTCGCCCAGACCCTGGTGCGACAGTTCTTTTATTCCGCCTTCGCCGACCTCTACTGGCGCGCAATGATGGCCTCGTGCGATACGACTCTCGCCGCTGTCGCCGCGAAGTCTGAGAAGGAGAGCGCCTACCATTTGCGTCACGCCTCGGAATGGATCATCCGGCTCGGCGACGGCACTGACGAAAGCCACGCGCGCGCGCAATCCGCGATCGACCACCTCTGGGCTTTCACCGGCGAGATGTTCACCGTTGACGACGGAGAACGTGCCCTGATCCACGCGGGCATCGCCATCGATCCCGGCACCTTGCGTGGCCGCTGGCTGGCGACGCTCTCAGATGTCGTCAGCGAAGCAACGCTCACGTTGCCGCAGAACGACTGGATGCAGCAGGGCGGCCGCGCCGGCCGCCACAGCGAGCATCTCGGCCATCTCCTGTCCGAGCTGCAATCGATGCAGCGCACGTTTCCGGGGCAGGCATGGTGACGGTGCTCGATCGCGACAGCGAGCTCCGCCAGCGTGCCTGGGACGCTGCGGCGGGCGTGGTCGATCCGGAGATCCCGGTGCTGACCATCGCCGATCTCGGCGTGCTCCGTGATGTCGTTCTCGACGGCGACCAGGTCGAGGTCGCGATCACGCCGACCTATTCGGGCTGCCCGGCGATGAACATGATCGCACTCGAAATCGAGATCGCGCTGGAACGCGCCGGCTTCCATCGCCCGAAGGTGCGAACGGTGCTGTCGCCGGCCTGGACCACCGACTGGATGAGCGAGGAGGGGCGCCGGAAGCTGACGGCCTACGGCATCGCACCGCCGCAAGCCTCTCACTCACGCCGCGCGCTGTTCGGCGAGCAGGCCGTCGCGTGCCCGCAATGCGGCTCCGACAAGACCGAGCTCTTGTCTGAATTCGGCTCGACCTCCTGCAAGGCGCTGTGGCGCTGCAAGACCTGCCGCGAACCCTTCGATTATTTCAAGTGTCATTGACCATGTCAGCAGCCGCACCGCGCTTCCATCGCCTGGCCGTCAACGATCTCCGCCGCGAGGCGTCCGACGCCGTTTCGATGACCTTTGCCATCCCGCGCGAGCTCGCGGACGACTATGCCTTCAGCCCTGGCCAATATCTCACGCTCCGCGCCATGCTCGATGGCGAAGAGGTGCGTCGCTCCTATTCGATCTGCTCCGGCCCCGACGACGGCGAGATCCGCATTGCCGTGAAGAAGGTCGATGGCGGCGCGTTCTCGAGCTGGGCCGCCGACGAGTTGAAGCGTGGCGACGAGCTCGACGTGATGACGCCGACCGGACGCTTTGGCGTGATTGAGCCGGCTGAATCTGGGCGCATCCATGTCGGCTTTGCCGCAGGCTCCGGCATCACGCCGATCCTGTCGATCGTAAAAGGCATCCTCGCGCGCGAGCCGGACAGTCGCTTCTTCCTGTTCTATGGCAACCGGGCGACCGACAACATCATGTTCCTGGAGGCGCTCGAGGAGCTGAAGGACCGCTTCATCGATCGCCTCTCGATCTTCCACGTCATCTCCGGCGAGGAGCAGGACATCCCGATCCTGCATGGCCGGCTCGACGGCGACAAGGTGAGGGTGTTGTTGCGCTCGCTGGTGCCGGCCGAAAGTGTCGATCATGTCTTCATCTGCGGTCCGTCGGGCATGAGCGAGGAGATCGAGGCGACCTGCCGTGACATCGGCATCGCCGATGATCGCATTCATGTCGAGCGCTTCGTCTCCGAGTTCGGCGGCAAGCCGCGGCCGAAGAAGGTCGTTGCGCCCGACGCGCCGCCGAAGGCGATCGCGTCGCTGATCATCGACGGCAAGCGCCGCGATGTGCCGGTCGCCGAGGATGAAGCCATCCTCGATGCCGCGTTGCGCGCCGGCGTCGACCTGCCCTTCGCCTGCAAGGGGGGCATGTGCTCGACCTGCCGCGCCAAGCTGGTCGAGGGCGAGGCGCCGATGGACCTCAATTATTCGCTGGAACCCTGGGAGCTGAAAGCCGGGTTCGTTCTGACCTGTCAGGCCAAGCCGTCGTCGGAGCGGGTCGTGGTCGATTACGACCATGTCTGATCCGGCGGATCAGACCCCGATGATGCAAATGCGTCGCATTGTTTGACAGCTCAGGCCAACCAGCAGAACATCATGAAAAAGCATTTCGCCGGGAGAAGCGCGTGAACGTCAAAGCCGCCCTGTCGCCTGAGGATGTTGCCCGCGCCTGCGCCGACGCCATGTGGGCGGAGGACGATGCCTCCAAGGGGCTCGGCATGGAGATCATTGAGGCCGGTCCGGGCTTTGCGACGCTGGCGATGACGGTGCGGCCGGACATGGTCAACGGCCAGCGCATCGCCCATGGCGGTTTCATCTTCACGCTCGCCGATTCCGCCTTCGCTTTTGCCTGCAACTCGCACAACGATCGCGTTGTGGCGGCGCAAGGCCAGATCACGTTCATCAAGCCGGGCAAGCTCGGTGACCGCCTCGTCGCGAAGGCGCGAGAAGTCACTCGTGGCGGACGCTCCGGCATTTATGACGTGCGGGTTACCGCCGGCGACACCGTCATTGCCGAATTCCGTGGGCATTCGCGTGTCATTCCCGGCACGTGGCTGCCGACGCAAGATCAATAAATACAAGAACACATCGATGTGGGGAAACGAGTATGGCTTCGACGAAGCTGAAGGCAGGCGGCCACGCCTATAGCGCCGAGCTGGATGCGCATGAGCGCGCGTCACGCGACGAGATCATGGCGCTGCAGAAGCAGCGGCTGGCCTGGTCGCTGAAGCACGCCTACGACAACGTCGCGCATTATCGCAAGGCCTTCGACGAGGCCGGCGTGCATCCATCCGACTTTCGCGAACTCTCCGATCTCGCAAAATTTCCGTTCACGGTGAAGACGGATCTTCGCGACAACTATCCCTTCAACATGTTCGCCGTACCCCGCGAGAAACTGGTGCGCGTGCATGCCTCCTCCGGCACGACGGGCAAGCCGATCGTTGTCGGCTATACGCAAGCCGATATCGACACCTGGTCGGACGTCATGGCCCGCTCGATCCGCGCTGCCGGTGGGCGCACCGGCATGATCATTCATAACGCCTATGGTTATGGCCTCTTCACCGGCGGACTTGGCGTGCACTACGGTGCCGAAAAGCTCGGCTGCACGGTGGTGCCGATTTCAGGCGGCATGACCGAGCGGCAGGTGCAGCTCATCAACGACTTCCGGCCCGACATCATCACGGTGACGCCGAGCTACATGCTGGCGATCCTCGACGAGTTCAAGCGCCAGAAGCTCGATCCGCGCCAGTGCTCGCTCAAGGTCGGCATCTTCGGCGCCGAGCCCTGGACCAATGCGATGCGCAGCGAGATCGAGGACGCCTTCGACATGGATGCGACCGACATCTATGGCCTCTCCGAGGTGATCGGCCCTGGCGTCGCGCAGGAGTGCATCGAGACCAAGGACGGGCTGCATATCTGGGAAGACCATTTCTATCCTGAGGTGATCGACCCGCAGACCGGCGCCGTGCTGCCCGATGGCGAGAAGGGCGAGTTGGTGTTCACCTCGCTCACCAAGGAAGCCTTCCCGGTGATCCGCTATCGCACCCGCGACCTGACCCGGCTGCTGCCGGGCACGGCGCGGCCGGGCATGCGTCGCATGGAGAAAGTGACGGGGCGATCGGACGACATGATCATCCTGCGCGGCGTCAACCTGTTCCCGACCCAGATCGAGGAGGTGCTGCTTGCGACCGATTGGTGCGGCGGCCACTTCATCCTGGAGCTGACCCGCGAGGGCCGGATGGACGAACTGACCATCATCGCCGAGGCACGGCCTGAAAGCTGGGACGGCAGGGGGCTGGTCGACCATGCCGACCGGATCTCGACCCATATCAAGAACACCATCGGCGTCAGCTCGCGGGTGCAAGTCGTCGCGCCGGCCACGCTGGAACGCTCGCTCGGCAAGGCCAAGCGGCTCTACGACAAGCGGCCCAAGGATTGATCAAGGACTGACCAAGGACTGACTTGACGGATTGACTTGACGGATTGACTTGGCTGCCCCCAAAGGCGACAAGGCCCGCGAGAAATCGCGGGTCTTTCTGATGTCGCCAGCCGATACCAAAACCGTCGAGGCGCGTTGCGTCCGCCTCAATGCCAAGGCGGACAACGCCGCTGTGGTTGCGCCCAGCGTCGAGCGTCATGTGCTCGCGCGCGGCCCGAACGACCTCCTGATCGAGGTCAAGGCTGCTGCCGTCAACCCGTCCGACGTCAAGGCTGCGACGGGGCTGATGCCCTATGCCGTGTTCCCGCGCACGCCGGGCCGCGACTACGCCGGCGTGGTGATCGACGGACCGGCCGGCACGGTCGGCCGCGAAGTGTTCGGCTCCTCCGGCGATCTCGGCATCCGCCGCGACGGCACGCACGCAAGCCATCTCGTGGTCGAAGTCGACGCCGTGGTGGAGAAGCCAACGACGGTGTCGTGGGAGGAGGCCGCCGGAATCGGCGTGCCCTTCGTGACCGCGATGGAAGGGTTTCGCCGTGCCGGCCTTCCAAAGCAAGGCGAGACGGTGCTGGTGCTCGGCGTCAACGGCAAGGTCGGCCAGGCTGCGGTGCAGATCGCGACCTGGCAGGGCGCGCGCGTCATCGGTGTTGTGCGCAAGGCGGAAGCCTATGAAGGCCACAGCAACGCACCGATCGAAGTCATCGACGCGTCCACGACCGACGTCGCCGCGCGCGTGCGCGAGCTGACTGGCGGCAAGGGCGCTGACATCGTCTTCAACACGGTCGGCGATCCCTACTTTCAAGCTGCGCACAAATCGCTCGCGCTGCGCGGCCGCCAGATCCTGATCGCGGCGATCGATCGTATCGTGCAGTTCAACATTCTGGAATTCTATCGTGGACAGCACACCTATGTCGGTATCGACACGCTCGGCCTGTCGTCGGCGGCCACAGGCGCGGTGCTGTGCGATCTCGGTCCGGGCTTTGCGAGTGGTCATCTCAAGCCGTTCCCGATCAAGGCGAATGCGGTCTATCCGCTGGAGCGTGCGAAGGAGGCGTATCTCGCCGTTGCGGGCTCGTCGCGCGACCGTGTGATCCTGCGGCCGTAACCATGGAATCCACCCAACTCGTCATCCTCGTCGGCCTCATCATCGGCCTGGTTTACGGCTCCGTCGGCCTGCTCAGCGGCTTCTGCCTGATGAGCAGCATGCGCGGGTGGCTGGCGGAGGGGGACGGCCGGCTGGTGCGGTCCTATGCGCTGGCTATTGCGGTCGCGATCGCCGCGAGCCAGCTCCTCGCCGGCAAGGGCATGGTCGATCTCGGCAAGTCGATCTACCTGCAACCGACCTTCTCGGTGCCGACCCTGTTCTTCGGCGGCCTGCTGTTCGGTTACGGCATGGTGTTGTCGAACGGCTGCGGCTCACGCGCGCTGGTGCTGCTTGGGCGCGGCAATCTGCGCTCTTTCGTCGTCGTGATCGTGCTCGCCATTGCCGCGCAGATGACGCTGAAGGGCCTGATTGCACCGGCGCGCATTGCGCTGGTTCAGGCGTCGCAGACGACTGTCAATGCGAGCTCGCTGCCGTTGATGCTGACGACGCTCGGTGTCGCCGACGCAGTTTCGCGCGCGCTTGCCGCCGCCGCAATCGTCGTTGCACTGCTCCTGTTCGCCTTCGCGCACTCGCCGTTTCGCCGCTCGCCGGGCCAGATCGCGGCGGGCGTCGTCGTCGGCCTTCTCGTCGCAGGTGGCTGGTATGTCACCGGCTATCTCGGCGCCGACGATTTCAATCCAGTCCCGGTGACCTCGCTCACCTTCATCGCGCCGATCGCCGATAGCCTGCAATACGCGATGCTCTCGACCGGCCTGACGCTGAACTTCGGCGTCGCGACCGTTGGTGGAGTTTTCGCCGGCAGCTTGATCACTGCGCTCGTCACGGGCCGATTCCACCTCGAAGGCTATTCCTCGCCACGCCATATGCTGCGCTCGGCCGGCGGCGCGGCGCTGATGGGCATCGGCGGCGTGATGGCGTTCGGCTGCTCGATCGGGCAGGGGCTGACTGGCCTGTCGACGCTCGCGCTTGGTTCGTTCGTTGCGGTCGCCGGCATCCTGCTCGGCACGACGGCGGGCCTGTGCGGCGCGTTGCGGGTTCAGCCGCTCGCGGTGGCCTGACGGCGCAGCAGCCGGTCGCCCAGAGTCGCAAGGCCGATGCCGGTCACGATGAGCGCCGCCGCGATGACAAGGCTTCTGTCAATTGGCTCACCCAGCAGGACCGCGGCGGCGGCGATGCCGACGAGCGGAGTCCCGGTGGTGCCCAGCGAGGTCGTGAGCGCCGAGATGCTCCTGTTGACCATCGACATCGCCCAATAGGCCAGTGCCGTCCCGATCAGGCCGGAATACAGAAACAGCAGGACGAGCTTCCACGACCATTGCGCATGCGGCAGGCCGTCGGTAACCGCCGCCGAGGCAGTCAGAATCAGGGTCGCCACCAGCACCTGCCAGATCAGGAGCTGGAGCGGCGAAGCGATCCAGCGATGCGCGCGGATATAGATGATGTTCGCGGCCCAGGAGATCGCGGCCAGGATCACCATGCCGGCGCCGAGCAGGGCGTTCGTGTTGGTCCAGTCGATCGACGTTGGATTCAGGATCACGGCAAGCCCGACCAGGCCGAGCAGGGCGCCGGCGAGCTTTGGCGCGGTGAGCTTATCCTTCCCGAGCAAGGGCGCGGCGATCGCGACCCAGAGCGGTGTGGTGTATCCGAGCACGATGGCCTTGCTCGCAGGCAGGAAGCGCACACCGGCTGCAACCAGGACGGAGAATATCGTCATGTGCAGCAGCGCGACGCTGAGGACGACCGGAATGTCACGTCGCTCCGGGATCACCAGATTGTTGCTCAGTCCGAGGATCACGAATAGTCCAGCCAGCGCGATCCAGCTCCGGATCGCCGACGCCCATAGCGGCGGCAGGAACTGAACGAGCTGCTTCGTCACCGACCAGTTCACGCCCCAGGCCAGCACGACGATGAGGAACAGGCCGACGGCCGCGCGAGACGAGAGGGAAGTGTTCATTGCAAAGTACCTTGAAGCAGTCCGATCTCGTGGATAGCATCCGCTCTGGTACCTTAAAAAGTGCCAGATTGGAGTGAAGTGGAGTGCCAGTTTTAGAAAGCATGATCTCCGCGCTGATCGACCTCGATCGGGCCGGCGATGAGGGCTTGGTTGCGCAGCTGACGAGCCAGCTCCGAAGCCTGATCGCGGTTGGCCGGCTCGCCAAAGGCCGCACGCTGCCGTCGAGCCGCCAGCTTGCGAGCGATCTCGGCGTCTCCCGCAACACCGTCACCTATGCATTCGAGCAACTCGCCGCCGAAGGATACCTCGCGGCGTCGCACGGACGTCGTCCCGTGGTGACGGTCGACGGCGGTGAGCGTTTCGAAGGGTCGGGTGCCGCCGCATCTAACGCGCCGTCTGCCAAGCCGCGGCTCTCGCCTTGGGCGTCGAAGCTCAAGCGGACGGATTGGCCGATGTCTTATCAGGCCTTGCTGAAACCGTTGCGTCCGGGACATGGAGATGCGCGCGAGTTTCCGAACGAGATCTGGGCACGCTGCTTGCGCCGCAGCGCCGTGCGCGCCGCCAGGCGCGAGCCTGGTCCGGTCAACCGCACGCGCCTGCGTGAGGCGCTGGCACATTATCTGGCGACAAGCAGAGGCGTTCGCGCCACGACGGACCAGATCATGATCCTGCCGAGTGCGCAGGCCGCGCTGACCCTGATCGCGGCTGTCCTGACGACACCCGGCGACGACGTCCGGGTCGAGGATCCCGGCTATCCCGGCGCCGCGGCGGCTTTCCGTGCATCCGGCGCGCGCGTGACCGGCATGGGACTGGACCAGCAGGGCATGCAGCGGATGCCGGGAATGGCCGCGCCGAAGCTCATCTTCATGACGCCGTCGCACCAGCATCCCACCGGACGGCTGATGTCGCTCGCCCGCCGCACCGAGTTTCTCAGGTGGAGCATGTCAGGCAGGACCTGGATCGTGGAGGACGATTACGACGGCGAGTTCCACTATGACAGCCGACCGGTGCCTGCCCTGCAAGGCCTCGATGTCCACGGTCGTGTGCTCTATGTCGGCACCTTCTCGAAGGCGATGACGTCGGATATCCGGCTCGGCTATCTCGTCGTGCCGCCGGCACTGATCGGCACATTCGAGATCGCGCAGCGGCACATCGGCTTGATCGCGTCGAGCCACATCCAGGAAGCACTCGCCGAGTTCATCGCCGAAGGGCATTTCCTTGCGCATCTGCGCCGGATGCGCCGGCTCTATCACCTCAGGCGCGATCACCTCGTCGAAGGACTGGAGCGTCGTCTTGGCGAGGTACTCTCGGTCGAAGTGCCCTCGGGCGGCATCCAGCTGGTCGCCCGTCTCAAACGAGGTCACGCCGATCAGGCGGCGGTGAAGCGGCTGGTCGAGGCAGGCGTCGAAACGCGCGCCTTGTCGAGCCTGGCGCTCGGCAAGCCGCGCGATCACGGCCTGCTGCTCGGCTTTGCGGCCTGGCGCGAGAGCGAGATCAGCGCTGCAGTGCGGACAATGGCGTCGTGCTTCTCGCGCGGCTAGTCGACAGCCTTGGTCACGATGCGGATCTCCGAGGTCAGCGTCCGGTGCACCGGACACTTGTCGGCGATCTCCATCAGCTTCTTGCGCTGTTCGGTGTCGAGCGTGCCGTCCATTGAGATGTCGCGCTCGATCTGGTCGAGCATGCCGTCGCGCGTCTCGCATTCCGCGCAGTCCTTCGCGTAGATCTTGGAGTGTTTCAGCGTGACGGTGACGCGGTCGAGCGGCAGCGACTTGCGGTCGGCATAGAGGCGCATGGTCATGGAGGTGCAGGCGCCGAGACCGGCGAGGAGGAAATCGTAGGGACCGGGGCCGGCATCCTCGCCGCCGGCAGCTTTCGGCTCGTCCGCCACCAGATGATGCGGCCCGACGGTGACGAGCTGGTTGAACTTGCTCTTCCGGGTCTCCTGCACCACGACCCTGCGCGGTTCCTCGGCTAGATCGATCGTTTTCGCCGGCTCTGGCGTGTCGATGTAGCGGCTTGCCCAGGCGGCGATCACATCGGCCGCATAGAGCGCGTCGGCCGGCTTGGTCAGCAGGTGATCGGCGTGGTCGAGCGAGACGAAGCTCTTGGGGTGCCTTGCTGCAACGAAGATCTTGGTCGCATTGTCGATGCCGACGGTATCGTCGACCGGCGACTGCATCACCAGCAGCGCCTTGTGCAGGCCGGTCACGTCCTTCATCAACTCGTGCTCGACGATATCATCGAGGAATTCGCGCTTGATCCGGAACGGGCGGCCCGCGAGCGAGACTTCGACCGCACCCTGAGCGCGGATGCCGTCGATATGTTCCTTGAAAAGACCGGTGACATGGGCCGGGTCGGACGGCGCCGCGATGGTCGCGACAGCCTTGGCCTCGGGAATCTTGCCGGCGGCGGCCAGGATCGCCGCGCCGCCCAGGCTGTGGCCGATCAGGATCGACGGCGCCTTGCGGGTCGCGCGCAGGTGATCCGCTGCGTGCACGAGATCGGCGACGTTCGAGGAGAACGTCGAATTGGCGAAATCGCCTTCGCTGGAGCCGAGCCCGGTGAAGTCGAAGCGCAGCACGGCGATGCCCTTGGCGGCGAGCGCAACCGAGATGCGCTTCGCGGCCAGCGTGTCCTTGCCGCAAGTAAAACAATGCGCGAACAGCGCGTAGGCCGCGGGCTCGCCGTCGGGCAGCTCCAGCGCGGCTGCGAGCTGATGGTCGCCTTCCCCGGTGAATTGAAAGCGTTCCGTCGGCATGAGCTTTCCCCGTGTTTGCTTGACCCTAATCGCCTGAATAGCGCTGTTCGGCCCAGGGATCGCCACGGTTATGGTAGCCGCGGACTTCCCAGAAACCCGGCGCATCTTCGGTCGTGAATTCGATGGCCTGGAGCCATTTGGCGCTCTTCCAGAAATACAGATGCGGCACGACCAGCCGCACCGGGCCGCCATGCTCGTCCGACAGCGGCTGGCCCGACCAGCTATGGGCGAGCAGGGCGTCTTCGGCGGCGAAGTCGTCCAGCGCGAGATTGGTGGTGTATCCATCATGGGAATGCAGCACGACGAACCGCGCATCCTCGCGCGGCTGGCAGGCCGCGAGCAGTTCGCGGGTCGCAAGCCCTTCCCACTCGTTGTCGTACCGCGACCAGGTCGTCACGCAGTGGATGTCGGACGTGAACCGGTCCTGCTTCTGCGCGATGAACTCCGCAAAAGTCCAGAACACCGGTTTCTCGATGGCGCCATAGACGTCAAGTCGCCAGCGCTCGCGCGACACCGGAGGCACGACACCGAGATCGAGCACCGGCCAGTCCTGGGTCAGATGCTGGCCCGGCGGCAGCCGCTGGTCCTCCGGACGCGTCACCTTGCCCGTGAGAAAGCGGCCCTCACGCGCCCATCTCTCCTTGGTGCGCGTCAGCTTGCTGTCGGATGGCGTCTCGTCGGCCATGGGCTACTCGTGAATGGGCTACTCGTGACGGTGCATCGCGGAGGTGTGCTTGGTATCGCGCATGGTGGAATAGATGATCAGCGACAGGAAGATGACGCCGGCGAGATAGTAGTAGAACCACTGCTCGTGCCCGATGGTCTTGAAATAGAGCGCGATCGCCGGCGCGGTGCCGCCGAAGATCGAGACCGTGATGGCGTAGGGCAGGCCGACGCCGAGCGCGCGGACATTGGTCGGGAACAGCTCGGCTTTCACCACCGCGTTGATAGAGGTGTAGCCGGCAACGAACAGCCAGGCGCAGCAGATCAGGACGAACGCCATGAACGGCGACTTGGTCTCCTTCAACGTCATCAGCAGCGGTACGGTGGCGAGCGTGCCGGCGACGCCGAAGAAGATCAAGAGCGGTTTGCGCCCGATCTTGTCGGAGATGGCGCCATAGATCGGCTGGAGGATGGTCGCGAAGATCAGCGTGCCGAAGATCACGAAGGTGGTCTGATCCTCGGTCAGCCCGACCGAAAGCTTGACGAAGGTCTGCATGTAGGTGGTGAAGGTGTAGAACGCCGCGGTGCCGCCGGCGGTCAGGCCGACGACCAGCAACAGCTCGCGCGGATAGCGCAGCAGGTTGGTCAGTGAGCCGGTCGGCTGAACTTTCTTCTTGGCTTCCTCGAACGCCTCGGTCTCATGCAGGCCGCGCCGCATCACAGCGGCGAAGATCGCGAGCGCCGCGCCGATCGCAAACGGAATGCGCCAGCCCCAGGCCTTGAGCTGGTCGGGCGTGAGGAACACCTTTTGCAGGAGCAGCAGCACGATGATCGCGGTGAGCTGGCCGCCGATCAGCGTGACGTATTGAAAGCTCGAATAAAAGCCGCGGTGTTTGGGATCGGCGACCTCGCTTAGATACGTGGCGCTGGCGCCATATTCGCCGCCGAGACTCAGGCCCTCGATGACGCGGGCCAGCGCCAGGATCACCGGCGCGGCGAATCCGATCGTGGCATAGGTCGGCGTCAGCGCGATGATCAGCGAGCCGAAGCACATGAACACGACCGACAGGGTCAGCGAAATGCGGCGACCGAAATGGTCGGCCAGGTAGCCGAAAAACCAGCCGCCCAGCGGGCGCATCAGGAAGGTCGCAGCGAACACCACTGCGGCGTTCAATTGCTGCACCACGGGATCGCTGCCGGGAAAGAAGGCCGGGGCGAAATAGAGCGCGAACGCGGTATAGGCGTAGAAATCGTACCACTCGACGAGATTGCCGACGGAGCCGATGAAGATTGCCTTGATCCGCCGCTCGGCGTCGGCGATGTCGAAATGGTCGGAGGCCGGTTGGATTGATTGCTCTGTCACGTCCGGCCTCCCAGAAATCCGCTGCCTGGGAGGTTACATCGCCCTTCCAAACAGAATTGGCAACTGCCGGGGGCCTCTCACCGTACCCTGCGACCAGGTCACGGTCCCGGCAGGATCGAGGACGAAGTCCGGAATTCGCTTCAGCCATTCCTCCAGCGCAACCTGCATCTCCATCCGCGCAAGGTTGGAGCCGACACAGCGGTGGATGCCGAGGCCAAAGGCAGCGTGGCGATTCTCCCGGCGGTCGATCACGACTTTGTCAGCGTCCGGAAACATCTTCGGGTCGCGATTGGCTGCCGGGAAGGACAGCAGCACCATGTTGCCCGTCTTGACCGGGCAGCCCGAGATCGTGGTCTCTTTGACAACCTCGCGCGCCATCGTCACCGGCGAATAGGCACGCAGCAGTTCCTCCACGGCGGTCGGGATCAGTGATGGCTCGGCGATCAGACGTTCACGGTCGGCCGGCGTCCTGGCAAGATGCCAGAGCGAGGACCCGATCGCGCTCCAGGTCGTGTCGATACCGGCGATCAGGAGCAGCCGCAGCGAGCCCAGCACGTGGGATTCCTCCAGCGGTTGACCTTCCTTGTCCTTGGCATTCATCAGATAGGAGATCAGGTCGTCAGTCGGCTTCGATCTTCGCTCCTCGATATGCGCCCTGAAATAGTCGCTCATCTCCTGCACGGCCTGGAGCAGCTTGCTCTCGTCCTTGATACCGAGCTCCAGGATCATGTGGATCCAGTTGATGAAGAGATCGCTGTCGCTCTCGGGAATGCCGAGCATGTGCGCGACGGCTTGAACCGGGATATATTTGCTGTAGCGCGCGGCTGCGTCGACCTTGCCGTCGGCGATGAAGCCGTCGATCAGCTCGTTGCAGATCGCACGCATGCGCGGCTCGAGCTTCTTCATCGCGTCCGGCGTGAACGGCGGCAGCAGCAATTGCTTGGCCGGCTTGTGCACGGGCGGATCGGACGTGATCGGCGGGGCCGCGTTCCTGGCGATCTCGGGGCGGACGTCGCGAACGATGATGCGGCGCGACGAAAAATGCTCGGTGTCGTTGGCGATTTCGCGCACCGCTTCATAGGTCGTCGGCATGTAGCAGCCGAGGAAGCGCTCGGTATGCACGACCGGGCTCGCGGCGCGTAGCTCCTCCCAGATCGGGAAGGGGTCATCAGTCCATTGCGGGTCCGTGTGGTCGAAATCGTTGACCCAGTCGGTCACGGGCGGATGGGCGGCAGGCTGGCTGACGTCGGACATCTCTAGAAATCCCTTGGGGCTCGTGTTCGCTGAAGGCAGGCAAGGTGCGCGGGCAGGGGCCGCGCTACTCCTCGATCACATCGATCGCGATTTCAGGGCAGTTGGATTTGGCAAGCCAGGCCTTGTCTTCGAGGCCCGGCGGAACCGTGCCGTCGCCGGCCGCGTGGGCGTTGCCGTATTCGTCGAGCTCGAACAGCTCCGGCGCCAGCGCCTTGCAGCGCGCGTGGCCCTGACATTTGTCGGGATCGACGTGAACTTTCAGTCGTTCTGCCATTGCGGCTCCCTCGGTCGTATGCGCGTGGCCCGAAGGGCGGCGCGTTCCTCATGTCGATCTTGTCCGCGGCATTTGCCGCTTGTTCTAAGTTATATGCTATTACATTCGCGGCAGGCTTCCCCTGTCAAGCGCAAACTTATAGGCTTCGCCGTAACATGCGTTCACAACTCGCTCGGAAGCCCGGAAACACCTACCACCATGGCGATCTCCGCGACGCCTTGATCAAGGCCGCGTTGCGCGAGGCGGAACAAGGGGGAGCCGAGGCGATCAGCATCAAGGCGCTGGCAAAGCAACTCGGGGTCTCGCAGCCGGCGCCGTACCGCCATTTCGCCGATCGTGAGGCGTTGCTTGCCGCGGTCACGGCTGAGGCGTTCCGGCAGTTCAGCGCGATGTTGCGCGAGGCGATGGCGAAGCCATCGAGGCAATCAAAATTGTCGCGACTGGCGCAGGCGACGCTCGATTTCGGCCTGCGGCGCAACGGCATCTATCGCCTGATGTTTGCATCACGCACCGTTTCCTGCGCGGCAAAAGATAGCGAACTACATGAGGCGACGCGGGAGACGTTCGAGCTCGTGATCGAAGCGCTGGAAGCGCCGGCGGTCGGCTATCTGCGCGAGCGGCAGGCCCTCAAGATCTGGGCGGCGCTGCATGGGGTCGTGATGCTGGCCGAGCAGGGCCTGTTCACCGGCGAGGCTGCGCATGCCACGCGCGAGGAACTGGTGGAGGACTTTGTCAACGAAACCAAGGCCGCGCTCGCGGTCGCGATCAAGGAAGCGCAGCGTCAGAAAAAGGCCGGCGCTTAGGCCTTCGCTTTCAGCAGCCGCATCAGCTTCTCGACCGCGCTGTCCGGCGTCGTCACGACCGGACGGCCGGTCGCTTCCGCGACCAGCGGTGCGGTTGAAGCGATGCTGAATTGCGCCAGGGCAACGACGTCGCAGTCGCGCAGGCCCTTCGATGCCTCGACGATCAACCGGTCATGCGTGGCGCGATCGCCGCGGTCGAGTGCCGCCAGCGCTCCCTCGGCCAGTTTCGGCACGACCTGGGCCGAGGCCGGAAACTCCGGCGGCATCGACACCAGCGTTGGCGGGAAGGTCGACAGCAGGCCGATGCGCTTACCCATGGTCACGGCGCGTTCGATCATCGCCTCGTTCGGCTTCAGGACCGGCATCGGCGCATGTGCCCGCGCAACGGCTTCGATGCAGGGGCCGAAGGCCGAGCAGGTGAACAGGATGGCGTTCGCCCCGGTCGCAACCGCGTAGTCGCCGAGCGCGAGGAAGCGATCGGTCATGGCTTCGTTGAGCTTGCCGTCGCGTGCGAGATCCGCCGACAGGCTGTCGTCGAGCAAATTCATCAGCCGCGCTTCCGGCCACGCCTTGGCGAACGCCGCCTCGATCGGGGTAATGGAGTGCTTGAGGGCGTGGATCAGTGCGATGCGCATGGGTGTCTCTTCTCCCTCGCCGCCTTGCGGCAGGGCAATCGCATATTGTGTGCACGACGCCGCGGCATCGGCAGTCGTCTCCCTCTCCCGCTTGCGGGATCGCAAGCGGGAGAGGTGAGGCACCGTTTACTTGAACGGTACCGCGTACATCAAGCCGCCCTTGGTCCAGAGGCCATTGAGGCCGCGCTCGAGCTTGAGCGGGCTCGCCTTGCCGACATTGCGCTCATAGATCTCGCCGTAATTGCCGGTGGCCTTGAGTGCCGTGACCAGCCATTTGTTGTCGAGTCCGAGGCGCGAGCCGAGGTCGCCGGAGGCGCCGAGCAGGCGCTGGATCGCCGGCGTCTGCGACTTCGTCATCTCTTCGACATTGGCCTGCGTCACGCCGAGTTCCTCGGCCTCGATCAGGCCGTAATGCAGCCAGGTGATGATGTCGCTCCAGACCTCGTCGCCGTTGCGGGTGAAGGGGCCGAGCGGCTCCTTGCTGATGGTCTGCGGCAGCACGACGTAGTCGGCCGGGTTCGGCGCGGCCGTCGTGACCGCACCCGCGAGCGCGGAAGCGTCCTGGGTCATGGCATCGCAGCGACCGCCGAAGAAGGTCTGGTACATGGTGTCGACGCGGTCGAACACCAGCGGCTTCCAGTCGATGCCGTTGGCGCGGCCGTAATCGCCGAGCGTGACCTCATGGGTGGTGCCCTGCGCGACGCAAACGGTGGCGCCCTTGAGGTCCTTCAGCTCCTTCACGCCGAGGTCCTTTTTCACGACGAAGCCCTGGCCGTCGTAGAAGTTGATCGGACCCTGGCGGAGGCCGAGCGTGACGCCGCGCAAATAAGTCTCGGTCGAGTTGCGGTAGAGTACGTCGATCTCGCCGGACTGCAGCGCCGTGAAGCGGTTCTGCGCGGTCAGCGCGACGTAGCGCACCTTGTTGGGGTCGCCAAGCACACCGGCCGCAAGCGCGCGGCAATAATCGACGTCGAGACCCTTGTAGTTGCCTTGCGAGTCCGGCGCCGAGAAGCCGGCAAAACCGGCGCTGACGCCGCACACCAAGGTGCCGCGGCTTTTGACCGTGTCGAGCGTCGCCGCCTGGGCGACCACCGCCGATGCGGCGAGCATGCTCGCCGCGATAACCACTTTCCTCATCATGCTACTCTCCCCTCAGTGATTGACACTACGCAACACATCGTCGACGGCCGTGCCAAGCTTGTCGACGATCTGATCGATCTCGTCGGTGGACGCGATGTAGGGCGGCGCCAGCAGCACGTGGTCGCCGCGGACGCCGTCCACGGTGCCACCGCCGGGATAACAGCCGAGCCCGTTGGCAAAGGCCTCCGCCTTGATCTTCTGATTGAGTTTGAGCGCCGGATCGAACGAAGTGCGGCTGGCGCGATCAGCGACGAGCTCGATCGCCCAGAACAGGCCGCGGCCCCTGATGTCGCCGACATGGCGGTGATTGCCGAAACGCTCGGTCAGCCGCTGCTCGAGCTGCTTGCCACGCTGCTTCACTCGTTCAAGCAGATTGTCTTCCCGGATCACGTCCTGCACCGCGAGCGCAGCGGCGCAAGCGAGGGGGTGCGCGAGGTAGGTATGGCCGTGCTGGAACGCGCCGGAGCGGGAGCGGATGGTGTCGATGATCTTGCCGCTCGCGAGCATGGCGCCGATCGGCTGGTAGCCGCCGCCGAGGCCCTTTGCGATCGCCTGGATATCGGGCGCGACGCCTTCCTGCTGCCAGGCATGCGTAGTGCCGGTGCGGCCCATGCCGCACATGACCTCATCGAGGATGAGCAGGGCGCCATGCCGATCGCAGATCTCGCGCACCGCTTTGAAGTAGCCGTCTGGCGCCGTCACCGCGCCGGCAGTGGCCCCGACGACGGGTTCGGCGAGGAACGCGGCAACGCTGTTGGGACCGAGCCGCTGGAATTCCGTTTCAAGCTCGGCGGCCAGGCGCGCAACGAACTGGGCCTCCGTCTCGCCGTCATGCTTCTCGTGATAGGCAAAGGCCGGCGTCACATGGCTGAAGGCGGCCGAGAGCAGCGGCGCATAGGGGGCGCGGCGCCAGGCATTGCCGCCCGCGGCCAGCGCGCCGAGCGTATTGCCATGGTAGCTCTGCCGCCGTGCGATGAAATGCTGCCGCTGCGGCTCGCCGCGCTCGATGAAATACTGTCGCGCCAGCTTGATGCTGGCTTCGATCGCTTCCGATCCGCCACTGACGAAATAAGCGTAGGCGAGACCGCCGGGCTCGTGGCCGACGAGCGTCTCGGCGAGTGCCTCGGCCGGCTCGGAGGTGAAGAAGGCGGTGTGCGCATAGGCAAGGGTCGAAGCCTGCTTCGCCATGGCTGCGATCACGCGCGGATGCTGGTGGCCGAGGCAGGAGACCGCCGCGCCACCCGAAGCGTCGATCACGCGCCGCCCGTCCTCGGCAAACAGATAGACGCCCTCGCCGCCGATCGCCTTGGGCGGCGTCTCGCGCAATGAGCGATGCAGCACGCGGCTGGTGCGGGTGCTCATGGGTCAACCTTTCTCTGAGACATAGGTGGAGGCCGCAGCGAGCCGCGCTTCGGTATCCTGAAGGCGCTTCTTTGCCGCCGTGCCGCCGAGCGAGAACGTCACTGCCGCCAGCGATTGCGCAATCGCAAGCGCGCCGGTCAGGCTCGGGAAGAAGCCCGGCGAGGAGGCCGCTTCGAACAGCAAGACATGGTCGGCGCCTTCGGCCATCGGCGCAGCCACGCTGTCCGCGATTGCGATCAGCGTCGCGCCGGCGTGATAAGCGGCCTGTGCAACGCGGACACTGGCGTTGGTGTAGGGCACGAAGCCGATCACGATCACGGCCTCACCGGGGCGGAACGCGCAGAGATCGAGATCGTCGGGGCCGGAGGCGCCGACGATCTGGACCTGTTCGGGCCGGAAAAGCCTGAGCTCGTAATTGAGCAATTCCGCAACGCTACGACAGCTGCGGTAGCCGGTGATCCAGATCCGCGTTGCATCGTGCAGCGCACGGGCCGCATCGGCGATCGCGTGGGCCGAAATGCGCGGCAGCCCCGCGGCTTCGGCTTCAAGCTTGTCGGTGACGAGCGCGACATCGGCATTCGGCCCGTGGCGTCGGCTCTTGGCGCGGCCGGAGAAGGGCGACGTCGGCGACGGCCGCCGTGCCTCCGTGAGCGCGGCGCGCAATTCGTCCCAGCCGGAATAGCCGATCGCCTTGGCAAGCCGCGTGAACGCGGCGGGATCGGCGCCGGCCTCCGCTGCGAGATCGCGCATCGAACGGGTGGTGGCGTCGTAGTCGTTGGCCGCGACAAAACGACCGACCTCCTGCAGGCGCAGGGGGAGCGATGGCAACGCAATGCGCAGTTCGCTCAGCGGCGAGGATTTCGCGGGCTCGGCCATGAAACATTTGTTGCATAGATAAGATTTTGGTGCAACAGTTGATGCGCGCCGCCGGAAATCGCTGTTTTCGAGAAGGATTTTTGTGCTGTGACGTCAGATGATCCCAGGCCGCCGCCGCGCCGCAGCTTCTTCGGAGCGCTCGGACCAAACGAGTTGAAGGGCGTGTTCTGGCAGGTGCTGGTGGTCGGCGTTGCCGTCGCCGTTGTCGCCTTCCTCTGGTCCAACACCGTGACCAACCTCTCGGCCCGCCGCATCACCACCGGCTTTGCCTTTCTCGGTCGAGAGGCCGGAATGCCGATCGCCGACAGCCTGCTCGCCTACAATCCGAGAGACAGCTACCTCTGGGCTTTCGTCGTCGGTGTCGCCAACACGTTGCGCGTCGCCGTGATCGGCATCGTGCTCGCGACCATCCTGGGCACGCTGATCGGAATCTCGCGGCTGTCGGCGAACTGGCTGTTGTCGCGACTCGCGGCAGTCTATGTCGAAGTCCTGCGCGACATCCCGTTGCTGCTCCAGCTCTTGTTTTGGTACGTATTGATGCAGGCTCTTCCTGCTGCCCGCGCCGCGTGGCGGCCGGTCGAGGGCGTGTTCCTCTCCAATCGCGGTCTGATCCTGCCGGCGATCCCGATCGGGGCGCCGCAACTCCGGGTGCTCGGCGCGGCCCTGCTGGGCTGCGCTGCATTCTTTGTCATTCAGCGCTGGCTGCTCGCGCAGCAGATGCGTGACGGCAAGCCACGGCCGGCCTGGCCCTTTGCGCTCGGCCTCATTGTCGTGCTGCCGGCGGCGGTATCGCTGCTGCTTGGTGTGTCCTGGAAGATCGAATGGCCGGAGCTGCGCGGCTTCAATTTCGTCGGCGGGCTGACGCTCGCACCGGAATATTTCGCGCTGCTGATCGCGCTCGTCACGTATACGTCGGCCTTCATCGCCGAGATCGTGCGTAGCGGCATCCAGTCGGTGCCGCGCGGCCAGTGGGATGCCGCCAGTGCACTCGGCCTGCGACGCAGCTTCATGCTGCGCCAGATCATCCTTCCGCAGGCGCTGCGCGTGATCGTGCCGCCGATGACGAGTCAGTATCTCAACTTGACCAAGAATTCCTCGCTCGCGGTGGCGATCGGCTACCAGGACGTGGTCTCGATCGCCAACACCACGCTGAACCAGACCGGGCAGGCGATCGAGGCGATCGCACTGATCATGGCCGTCTTCCTCACAATCAGCCTTGGCATCAGCTTCTTCATGAACTGGTACAATGCACGCATCGCGCTGGCGGAGCGCTGAGCATGACTGCGATCACCGACATGCCCGACCTGCCGCGTGCCGCCCGCCGCCCGCAAATCGGCAACCCGGTGCTGCGCTGGTTGCGCACCAATCTGTTCTCGTCGATTCCCAACGGCATCCTCACGGTCGTTCTGCTGGCGGTGCTGGGGAAAGGCGTATTCAGTTTCGTGCAGTGGGGCATTGCCAACGCGGTCTGGCTCACACCGGCCAACGATTCCAGCGCCTGCAAGGCAATGCGCGGCCTGGGCGCCTGTTGGGCCATCATTCCCGAAAAGTACCGGTTCATCCTGTTCGGCACCTATCCGTTCGACGAGCAGTGGCGGCCGGCGCTGTCGGTCGTGCTGTTCATCGCGCTGTTCTTCCTCTCCACGCGCCGTGCGCTATGGCGGCGCGAACTTGCTTTCCTCTGGATCGGCGCGCTGGCGCTGATCAGCGTGCTGATGTGGGGTGGCGTGTTCGGGTTGTCCTTCGTCTCGCAAGACCGTTGGGGAGGCCTGCCGGTGACGCTGATCCTGGCGACGTTCGGACTGGCGTTCGGTTTCCCGCTCGGAATTCTGGTCGCCCTCGGCCGGCGCTCGAAGCTGCCGGCGATCCGCTCGCTCTCGGTGTTCTATGTCGAACTGATCCGCGGCGTGCCGCTGGTCAGCCTCCTGTTCATGGCGAGCGTGATGTTTCCGCTGTTCATGCCTGCCGGATTCAACATCGACAAGCTGCTGCGGGCGCAGATCGCGATCATCCTGTTCGCGGGCGCTTATCTGGCCGAAGTGATCCGCGGCGGCCTCCAGGCCGTGCCGCGCGGCCAATATGAGGCCGCCGATGCGCTGGGGCTGTCGTACTGGCGCAAGCACCGGCTGGTCGTTTTGCCGCAGGCGATCCGCCACGTCATCCCGCCGCTGGTCAACACCTTCATTGCCTTTTTCAAGGACACCAGCCTGGTGCTGATCATCGGTATCTTCGACCTGCTGACGACGGCCAAGACCGCGATCATCGATCCCGCGTGGCAGCAATTTTCGGTCGAGGTCTATATCTTCGTTGCCGCGATCTATTTCGTCTTCTGCTTCGCCATGTCGCGCTACAGCCGGAGCCTGGAGGCGACGGGCGGAAGGTGAGGGCCCAAGTCCCGGACGCGCCGCGTCCGGGACACCAGAAGCCTTAGTTCTTCACCTTGGGATCAATCGGCGTCCGCCCGCGCAGGCCCAGAATATCCTCCAGCACCTTCGCGCCGGCGATCACCTGCGCATCCGCGCGGGGCGCGCCGACGACCTGCACGCCGACCGGCAGGCCCGACGCCGTGAAGCCGCAGGGCAACGACAGCGACGGGCAGCAGGCGAGGGTGATGGCGTAGACGATGCCGAGCCATTCGACGTAGTTCTCGAATCTCTTGCCGGCGCATTCCGCGACGTAGCGGTGCTCGATCGGGAAGGGCGGTACGATCGTCGTTGGCGTCAGCAGCAGATCATACGTCTTGAAGAACTCGATCGCGCGCGCGGTCATGCCGACGCGCTGCGCCTCGGCGCGCGCGAGCTGCTCGACGGTGAGCTTGAGACCCTCCTCGATGTTCCAGATCACCTCCGGCTTGAGAAGGTCGCGCTTGGTGCGGAGAAGATTGGCCTTGGTGATCGCAAAGTCGAAGGCGCGCAGCACGTGGAAGCATTCATGCGCCTCGCGCCAGTCGGGATGCGCGTCCTCGACGATGGCGCCGGCCTCGGCGAAACGTTCGGCGGCCTTGCGCGTGATCGCCTTGACCTCGGGATCGACGGGCGTGATGCCGAGATCGGGCGAATAGGCAACTCGCTTCGGCTTCTTGCCCGATTGAGCAGCAGAAAGGAACGAGGTTGTCGGCGCCGGCAACGACAGCGGATCGTCGGCATAGTCGCCGCTCATGGCATCGAGCAGCAGCGCGAGATCCTCGACGTTGCGGGCCATCGGGCCGACGACGCCGAGATTGCGGTCGATGCCCGATTTGGGCGTGTGCGCGACGCGTCCGATGCTCGGCCGCATGCCGACGACGCCGCAGAAGGCCGCGGGGCTGCGCAGCGATCCACCCATGTCGGACCCCTGAGCGAGCCATGCCATGCCCGTTGCGAGCGCGACCGCAGCACCGCCCGATGAACCCGCGGCCGATTTGGACGTATCCCAGGGATTGAGCGTCGCGCCGAAGACTTCGTTGAAGGTGTTGGCGCCGGCGCCGAATTCCGGCGTGTTGGATTTTGCATAGACGACCGCGCCGTTGGCTTCGAGGTTCTCGACCATGAGGTCGGACGTCGCGGAAATGTTGTCTTTGAAAATTGGCGAGCCCTGCGTGTTCAGCACGCCGGCGACGTCAGTGAGATCCTTGATCGGCAGCGGCAAGCCCGCCAGCAGCCCGCGCGCACCAGCAGGCTTCTGCATCAGGGCCTTTGCATGGGTTCGCGCGCGATCGAAGCACAGCGTCGGCAGCGCGTTGACCTTGCCGTCGACCTCCCTGACGCGCTTCTCCACCACATCGAGCAGTTCAAGCGGAGAAACGTCGCCGGAGCGCAGCTTGTCGACGACGGTGCAGGCGGTTTCGCGGATCAACTCTTGAGACAACTATCTTACTCCTAAGCTAGGCTTGGTTCGCTCTGATAGAAAAAATCTAAGCCCACCCGGCGCTGATACCGCCATCCACCGTGTAGATCACGCCAGACGTATAGCCGGCGCGATCGGACGCCAGGAATGCCATGAGGTCGCCGATCTCGCGCGCATGCGCGGGGCGGCCGAGCGGCAGGCCTTTCTGGAATTCCTTGTAGCGGCTCTCGTCGCCGAACTGGTGCTTTGCCCGCGTCTTCAGCAGCGTGACGTGACGATCGGTGCCGACGGGGCCGGGATTGATGCCGACCACGCGGATGTTGTCGGCGAGGCTTTTTCCGCCGAGCGCGCGGGTGAAAGCCATCAGTGCGGCATTGCCGGCGCTGCCGCAGATGTAATTGGCGTCGAATTTCTCGCCGGCCGCGCCGATGTCGTTGACGATAACGCCGCCGCCTTTGGCTTTCATCTGCGCATAGATCTGCCGCGTGAGGTTGATATAGCCGAACACCTTCAGTTCCCAGGCGTGGCGCCAGGTCGCTTCGTCGATCTTGTCGATCGAGCCGCCGGGGATATCGCCGGCATTGTTCACGAGCACGTCGATGTCGGCGGCTTCCTTCGCGAGCCGCGCGATGTCCTCCGCCTTGCGTAGGTCGACGATGCTCGTCGCGGCATCGATCTGGTGTGCCGAGCGCAGGCGGTCGGCCAGCGCCTTGAGCTGATCGCCGCTGCGGGCGGCGAGCAGGAGGTTTGCGCCTTCCTCGGCAAACGCCTCGGCGGCGGCGGCGCCAATGCCCTTGGACGCGCCCGTGATCAGGACGCGCTTGCCACGCAGATGCAGATCCATGAGAGGTACTCGCAGGATGGGAACGGAATGAAATCAGTAGGCGCCCGGCTGCGCCATGGTCAACATTGCAGTGCAGCGTTGCACTGCCGCCGACTTTGGTCCATTGCAGTGCGGTCAAAAAGACGGCGGCTGCCGGACCAACCAAGGACGTTCTCGATGAGCAAGAAACAATACCGGATCGCAGTCATTCCCGGCGACGGCATCGGCAAGGAAGTGATGCCCGAAGGCCTGCGCGTTCTGGAGGCCGCCGCGAAGAAGCACGGCGTGTCCCTGCATTTCGATCATTTCGACTTCTCGTCCTGGGACTATTACGAGAAGCACGGCCAGATGATGCCGGACGACTGGAAGGAGAAGATCGGCAAGCACGACGCGATCTATTTCGGCGCGGTCGGCTGGCCGGCAAAAATTCCGGATCACGTCTCGCTGTGGGGCTCGCTGATCAAATTCCGCCGCGAGTTCGATCAATATGTGAATTTGCGCCCGGTGCGCCTGATGCCCGGCGTGCCGTCGCCGCTCGCCAATCGCAAGCCCGGCGATATCGATTTCTGGGTGGTGCGCGAGAACACCGAAGGCGAATATTCCTCCGTCGGCGGCCGCATGTTCCCGGACACCGACCGCGAGTTCGTCACCCAGCAGACGGTGATGACCCGCACCGGTGTCGACCGCATCCTGAAGTTCGCTTTCGAACTCGCCCAGTCGCGGCCGAAGAAGCATCTGACGTCGGCGACAAAGTCGAACGGCATCTCCATCACCATGCCTTATTGGGACGAGCGCGTGGAGGCGATGGCCAGGAAGTTCCCGGGCGTGAAGTGGGACAAGTACCACATCGACATTCTCACCGCGAACTTCGTGCTGCATCCGGACTGGTTCGACGTCGTCGTCGGCTCCAACCTGTTCGGTGACATCCTGTCCGACCTCGGTCCGGCCTGCACCGGCACGATCGGCATTGCGCCGTCGGGCAACATCAATCCTGAGGGCGACTTCCCCTCGGTGTTCGAGCCCGTGCATGGTTCGGCACCCGACATCGCGGGGCAGGGCATAGCCAACCCGATCGGTGCGATCTGGTCGGGCGCGATGATGCTCGATCATCTCGGCGAGAAGGTCGCAGGCAAGTCGATCGTCGATGCGATCGAGCGTACGCTGGCCGAGCGCACGCTGCGCACCAAGGATCTCGGCGGCAACGCCGACACGACGGCTTGCGGCAAGGCCGTCGCGGATATGGTGGACTAAGGCGATCTTCTACAGAAGACGTCGTCCCGGTCTTCGCCGGGACGACGTGATGACGGCTTATCCGACGATCTGCTCGATCGTCGCCTGATCCAGCCCGAACTTCTTCCCGGCCTCGACAATTTCCTGCCAGGTGGTCGGATCGACCGGAATGCCTTCGGCGAGACGTTTCTTCTTGGTCTCGCGCTCGGGCTCGCCGGCGATCTTCACCTTGTCGACGCCGGGAGCGGGCGGCGAGCCGGTGTGCCAGGCGACGAAGCTTTCGACTTCGCGCGCCAGGTTTTCGCCGGTGCCGAGCTTGCCTGGATCGATGACGATCGAGAGCATGCCGTTGAGGACGTTGTACTTGCCGTCCGACGGGCCCTTGACCACTTGTCCGCCGGACAGCGCGCCGCCGAGGATCTCGCATACCAGGGCGAGCCCCGAACCCTTGTGCTCGCCGAACGGCAGGATGGCGCCGTGCGGCGGGATCACGGTGTAGCGAGGGTTGGTGGTCGGCTTGCCCTCGTTGTCGATGATGGTGCCGGGTTCGAGCTGGACGCCTTTGTTGTGGGCGACGCGGGTCTTGCCCTGCGCGATCCTGCTGGTGGCGAAGTCGAGCACGATGGGGTCCTTGCCCCGGCGCGGAATGCCGACGCAGAACGGGTTGGTGCCGTGACGCGCATCGCTGCCGCCCCAGGGCGCCACGATCGGGCGCGAGATCACGTTGACGAAGTGGATCGAGACCAGCCCGTGGTCGATGCACTGCTCGGCCCAGTGGCCGATGCGGCCGATGTGGTGCGCGTTGGAGAGACCGACGAGGCAAACGCCGTTTTGCTTGGCGCGCGCTGCCGCAAGCTCCATCGCTTCATGGCCAATCACCTGGCCGTAGCCGGTGAGGCCGTCGAGGGTCAGAAGCGGGCCGGTGTCGAGCACGGTCTTGACGTGCGCGTTCACGGCGAGGCCGCCGTTGATGACGCTCTGGACATAGCGCGGGATCATGCCGACTCCGTGGGAGTCATGCCCTTTGAGATTGGCCTCGACGAGATTGGTGGACACGAGCTCTGCCTCTCGGTCCGAGGAGCCGCCGGCCCTGACGATGGCGCGGATGGCGTTGGTGAGCGGCTCTGCCTTGATGTTGCGATAGTCGGCCATTGTTGTTGCTCTTATCCTTTCACGATCCGGCGGCAATGGACCCATGCCGCCTCAATCAGGTTTTCACTGGCTTCCGGCGTACGGAAGGCGGAATGCGCCGACAGCGTCACGTTCGGAATCCTGGTCAGCGGATGGTCCGCCGGCAGCGGCTCGATGTTGAAGACGTCGAGGCCGGCATGACGGATATGGCCCGACTTCAGCGCATCGATCATGGCCTGCTCGTCGACGATGGCGCCGCGCGCGGTGTTGATGAGGACGACGCCCGGTTTCATCCGGCCGATCTTCTCGCGCGTGATCATGCCGCGCGTTTCGTCGTTGAGCAGCAGGTGCAGCGATACGACATCGCTCTTCGCCAGCAGCGTATCGAGATCGGTGAATTCAACGCCCGGACGGCTCTTCGGCGAGCGGTTCCAGGCGATCACCTTCATGCCGCTGCCGGACGCGATGCGCGCGACCTCCGCGGCTATGCCGCCGAATCCGATCAGGCCGAGGGTCTTGCCGGTGAGTTGCATGCCATCCTCGCGCAGCCAGTTACCGGCGCGCATCTCGCGGTCCATCATCGCTATGACGCGGGCCGAGGCCCACATCAGCGCGATCGCCGACTCTGCCACTGCGGTGTCGCCATAGCCCTTGATCAGATGCACGGAAATGCCGAGTTCGGCGAGTTCCTCCGGGTTCATGTAGCTCCGCGCGCCCGTGCCGAGGAACACGACGTGCTTCAATCCTCCGCACTTCTTCGCCACTTCGGTCGGAAGCGCCGTGTGGTCGACGATGGCGATCTCCGCGCCGTCGAGGATTTCAGGATATTGCTCGGGCTTGATGTCAGGATCCCTGTGGATCCGTACCTTGGGATCGCCGGCCTTTTCCAGCCGCTCCATGATCAGGGCAAGCGCCTCGTTGGCGTCGACGAATACTCCACGCATGTCTGTCTCCGATCAGGAAGCGACGCCGGCGATCGCCAGCACGGTGTGCATCAGCACGTTGGTGCCTGCAGCGCAGTCGGGTTGCGTCGCATCTTCCAGCTCGTTATGGCTGATGCCGTCCTTGCAGGGCACGAACACCATCGCCGCGGGCATGACCGTGTTGAGGTTGCAGGCGTCGTGACCGGCGCCGGAGGTGATGCGACGCGAGGAATAACCGAGCGTCTTCGCGGCATTCTCGACGGCTGCGATCAGCTTGGGATCGAAATGCGTTGGCGGCTTGCGCCAGACGAGGTCAATTTTCACATCGACCTTGCGACGGGCCGCGATCTCGCTAATCGCGGCGCGCAAATCACGATCCAGCGCATCCATGATGGCGCCATCGGCGCTGCGGCAATCCATGGTGAAGGCGATCTCGCCGGGAATGACGTTGCGCGAGGGATTGGCGATCACGGCCTCGCCGATGGTGCCGACCGCGTTCGGCCCGTGTTTCTTCGCGATGGCCTCCATCGCCAGCACGATCTCGGAGAGCGCCGCCAGCGCATCGCGCCGCAGCGGCATCGGCGTCGAGCCCGCATGGCTCTCGAAACCGGAAATCTTTCCGTCGTACCACAGCACGCCCTGGCCGGAATCGACCACGCCGATGGTTTTGCCTTCAGCTTCGAGGATCGGGCCCTGCTCGATGTGCAGCTCGACGAAGCAGCCGAGCTTCTGAAAGCCGACCGGCTTGTCGCCGCGATAGCCGATGCTGTCGAGCGCCTGGCCGACCGTGGTCCCGTCGATGTCCTTGCGTGAGAGAATGTCGTCGGTGGTGAAATCGCCGACGTAGGCGGCGGACGCCATCATGGCCGGCGCAAAACGCGAGCCTTCCTCGTTGGTCCAGTTGACGACGCAGATCGGCGCCTCGGTCTCGATGCCGGCGTCGTTCAGCGTGCGGATGACTTCCAGCGCGCCGAGCGTTCCCAGAATGCCGTCATACTTGCCGCCGGTCGGCTGGGTGTCGAGATGCGAGCCGATGCCGACGGGCAGCTTCGACATGTCGCGGCCCTTGCGCAGCCCGAACTGCGAGCCGAGCGCATCGGTGTGAACCTCGAGCCCGGCGTCCTCACAGGCTTTCCGGAACCAGTCGCGCACCTGCTTGTCTTCGCTGCTCAGCGTCAGCCGCCGCACACCGCCTTTGGCTGTCCCGCCGAATTTCGCGGTCTCGTGGATGGATCCCCAGAGGCGGGCGGAGTCGATTTGCAGGTTGGTCGCGGCTCGGCTCATGCGTTCAGTCTCTCGTGTTGTCCGGCGCCTTTTTCAATGACGCGCCGGGACGGGCGCGTCAACCGCGAGGCTGCACTGCGCAATCTGGCAGGCAAGCTCGGCGACGCGCTGCACCGCGACGACGTCGGGCGAGGCGAGCCAGCTCGCCGTGAATGTCAGCGGTGCGATCGCCAGATCAGTGTCGAGCAATTGCAGCCGGCCGTCGGCGAGCTCGTTCTCGACGATGGCGTCGGGAATCACGGCGATGCCGAGGCCTTCGATTGCCATGTGGATGACGGTCGCGAGCGAAGCCGACGCATGGAGGCGGATCGGCGGCAGCTCCGGCCGGTCGAACACTTCGCGCACAACCTCGTAGGGCCTGGTCTTGCGTGGGAAGGTGATGATCGGAAACCGCGCGATATCGGCTGAAGTCACCGGGCCATGACCGAGCCCGAGTGATGGACTTGCGAGAAAGCCGATTGGATAGTCGGCGAGCTTGCGGTTGTGCACGCCCGAGGCCGACAGCGGTCCGACCACGAATGCAAGCTCGATCTCCTGTGCGAGCAGGCGCGCGGTGAGATTCGGTGTGATGTCGACCTCGATCTCCAGCGACAGATTCGGATAGATCTCGTTGACGCTCTTCACCAACCGCGGGAGCCAGGTGTGCACGATGGTCTCGGCGACGCCGAGCCGCATTACGCCGCGCATTGCGGAGCGGTCGCCGATCTCGGCCATCATCTGGGCCCGCAGGCCAATCAGCTTCTCGGCGTAGACCATCATCTGCCGCCCGCTCGGGGTCGGCGAGGCCACGCGATGATCGCGGTTCAGGAGCTTCACGCCCATCTCACGTTCGAGCTGGGCGATGCGCTGGGAGATCGCTGGCTGGGTCGTATTGAGCCGTGCCGCAGCCCCCCGGAAGCTGCCGAGCTTCACAACCCAGAGGAAGGTTTCGATCGACCTGAAGTCCAGCATTGGAAGGATTTTCCCAAACGATAAATCAGATTTATCGATATCGATTAGAAAGGAAGATTAGACTTTATAGCACGCTTGGTGTTGGCTGTCTTTGTCGAGTTTATAGGCAGGTCGATCGCATGACTGTTTTGGTGGCAGCGCAGCAAACTGAAACGCCCGACACGCTTCCGAGCCTCCAGGCGCGGCTCGCTTATCGCGGTGGTGAGGTCGGCTCGACCGCGGGGATCGCCCCCGGCTTCGTCCAGGGTAATCTGGCGATCCTGCCGGCCGAATATGCCGGCGCCTTCCACCGATTCTGCCAGCTCAATCCAAAGCCGTGTCCGATCATCGGCATGTCCGACGTCGGCAGCCCGCACATCCCTGCGCTCGGCGCCGATCTCGACATCCGTACGGACGTGCCGCGCTACCGTGTCTGGCGCGACGGCGAAGTCGTGGACGAGCCGACCGACGTCACCGGCTACTGGCGCGACGATCTCGTGACCTTCGTGCTCGGCTGCTCGTTCTCGTTCGAGGAGGCGCTGCTCGACGAGGGCATGCCGATCCGTCACATCGAGGAGAATGTGCGCGTGCCGATGTATCGCACCAATATTGCTTGCGGCGTGTCAGGTCCGTTCGCGGGGCCGATGGTCGTCTCGATGCGTCCGTTCAAGCCGGCTGACGCGATCCGCGCGGTGCAGATCACCTCGCGCTATCCGGCCGTGCACGGCGCGCCCGTGCATCTGGGCCATCCCCATCTGATCGGCATCAAGGACATCGCCAAGCCTGACTATGGTGATCCCGTATCTGTCGCCGACGACGAGATCCCGGTGTTCTGGGCCTGCGGCGTGACGCCGCAATCGGTGATCAACGCCGCCAAGGTGCCGTTCGCAATCACGCATTCGCCTGGCCTGATGCTGGTGACGGATCTGAAGAACAGGAACATGGCCGTGATTTAGTAGGCAGCGTTTGCTGCTTCTTCGGGCTTTACGCAGTTTGCCAATCGTTTCATTCGATACGCGCAAAATTCGAATAACAGGGGACTTTGCCAATGACGATCACTCGCCGCGACGTTCTACTCGGAGCCACCGCCGCCGCTGCGCTGCTGCCGCTAGCCGCACGCGCCCAAACTTCCGAGGTCGTGATCGGTGCGACCTATCCCCTGTCGGGTGCCGGCGCCCAGGTCGGCGTCGATGCGCAGCGCGCGTTCGAGACCGCGGTCGACATCATCAACAATGATCAGGACTTCGATCTTCCGCTGGCGAAGGGCGTCGGCCTCCCCGGTCTCGGTGGTGCCAAGATTCGCATGGTGTACGCCGACCACCAGGGCGATCCGCAGAAGGGGCGCGCCGAAGCCGAGCGGCTGATCACCCAGGAGAAGGTCTGCGCCGTGCTCGGCTCCTATCAGAGCGCGGTCGCGGTCACGGTCAGCCAGATCTGCGAGCGTTACCAGGTCCCGTTCCTGTCGGCGGACAATTCCTCGCCCAGCCTGCACCGCCGCGGACTGAAGTACTATTTCCGCGCTTCGCCGCATGACGAGATGTTTTCCACCGCGATGTTCGATTTCCTCGACGCGATGAAGAAGAAGAAGGGCGTCAAGGCCGATACGCTGGCGCTGTTCCACGAAGATACGATCTTCGGCACCGACTCCGCCAACGCCCAGACCAAGCTCGCGACCGAGCGCGGCTACAAGATCGTCTCCGACATCAAGTACCGCGCCAACTCGCCGTCCTTGTCGGCCGAAGTCCAGCAGCTCAAGGCCGCCAATGCGGACGTGCTGATGCCCTCGAGCTACACCACGGACGGCATCCTGCTGGTCAAGACCATGGCTGAGCTCGGCTACAAGCCGAACGCGATCCTGGCCCAGGCAGCCGGCTTCTCCGAAAAGGCGCTTTACGACGCCGTCGGCGACAAGCTCGAAGGCGCGATTACCCGCGGCAGCTTCTCGCTCGATCTCGCCGCCAAGCGGCCGATGGTCGGCAAGATCAACGATCTGTTCAAGGCGAAGTCGGGCAAGGACCTCAACGACAACACCTCGCGCCAGTTCATGGCGATGATCGTGATCGCGGACGCCATCAACCGCGCCAAGTCGACCGACGGCGAGAAGATCCGCGACGCGATGGCCGCAACCGACATTCCGGGCGAGCAGACCATCATGCCCTGGAGGCGGGTCAAGTTCGACGAAATGGGCCAGAACAACGACGCCGATCCAGTGCTGCTGCAATATATCGGCGGCAAGTTCGTCACCATCTTCCCGGCGCAGGCGGCGGTGGCCGAAGCTGTCTGGCCGATGAAGTGAGGACGGGTTCGGGAGCTCGGGGCTCCCGATCCTGATGCTGCGGATCAAGGCGGAGGGCCACGTCGGGAAAGACGAGGGCGGGCTCTCCCTTTGCGATGCATGCTCGATGACGCCCCTCGGGACGAGGGTTTTTTCTGGGGGACAAGTTGCTGACAGTCGAAACAATTGTCCAAAGTCTCGCGAGCGGCCTGCTGATGGGCCTGCTCTACGGACTGATCGCCGTCGGCCTCGCGCTGATCTTCGGCCTGATGGACGTCACGAACTTCGCCCATGGCGAATTCCTGATGATCGCGATGTACGCGTCCTTCTTCCTGTTCACGTTCTTCGCCATCGACCCCTTGCTATCGGCGCCGTTGGTCGCGGCGGCGCTGTTCGTGTTCGGTGCGATCGTCTATCTGCTGATTGTGCGCTTCGCGATGAGGGCCAAGGCCAACGCCGGCATGGTGCAGATCTTCTCGACCTTTGGCCTCGCCATCGTCATGCGGGGCCTCGCCCAGCTGTTCTTCACGCCGGACTATCGCAGCATTCCGCAGTCCTGGCTCGGCGGCAAGACCGTCTCGATTGCAGGCATCTTCCTGCCGGAGCCACAGCTGGTCGGTGCGCTGGTCTCGATCGCCGCCTTCGTCGGCCTCTACTTCTTCATCCACCGCACCGATTTCGGCCGTGCGCTCGAAGCCACCCGTGAAGATCCCGGTGCGGTCGCGCTGGTCGGCATCGACAAGAACCGCGTGTTCGCGTTCGGCTGGGGCCTTGGCGCCGCGCTCGTCGGTCTCGCCGGCGCGATCATGGCGGTGTTCTTCTACATCTACCCCGACGTTGGTGCGTCCTTTGCGCTGATTGCCTATGTCACGGTGGCGCTCGGCGGGTTCGGCAGCGTGTTCGGCGCCTTTGCCGGCGGCATCATCGTCGGCCTGGTTGAAGCGGTCACAGCCCTGATGCTGCCGCCCTCGCTGAAGTCGGTCGGCATTTATGCGGTGTACTTGCTCGTCGTCTTCATTCGGCCGCGTGGCCTGTTCGGGTCGATGTGATGGACAAGAATTTTGCCGCGCGGCGTCGCCGCGATCTCATCGTCGCCGCAGTGCTGGCCGTGCTTGCCGCCCTCGCGCCGCTGTTCGTCAAGAACGTCTACATCCAGAACATCCTGGTCCTGACCCTGATGTATGCAGCGCTGTCGCAGAGCTGGAACATCCTCTCCGGTTATTGCGGACAGATCTCGCTGGGCCACGCGCTCTATTTCGGCATCGGTGCCTACACCACCGAGCTTCTGTTCACGAAGTTCGGCGTATTGCCCTGGTTCGGGATGCTCGCCGGCGGCGGGATCGCGGCACTCATCGCGATGGGGCTCGGCTATCCCTTCTTCCGCCTGCGCGGCCATTACTTCGTGATCGCGACCATCGTCATCGCCGAGATCGGCTTGCTGCTGTTCCAGAATTGGGATTGGGCGGGAGCCGCGATGGGGATCACCATACCCGTCCGCGGCGACAGCTGGCTGAAATTCCAGTTCATGCGCAGCAAGCTCCCGTATTTCTATTTCGCGCTGGCGCTGTGCTGCCTCGCCTGGTTCGTCACCTGGTGGCTGGAGGATTCCAAATGGGGCTTTTGGTGGCGCGCGGTGAAGGACAATCCGGAAGCCGCCGAGAGCCTGGGCGTCGTCGTGTTCAATTCCAAGATGGGGGCGGCAGCGGTCTCTGCGTTTCTCGTTGCCGTCGGCGGTGCCTTCTATGCGCAGTTCCTCGCCTATATCGATCCTGAAAGCGTGATGGGCTTCCAGTTCTCGCTGCTGATGGCGCTCCCGGCGGTGCTAGGCGGTATCGGGACTCTCTGGGGGCCAGTGTTAGGTGCGACCATCCTCATCCCGATGACGGAACTGACGCGCTCCTATATCGGTGGCTCCGGTCGCGGCGTCGATCTCATCGTCTACGGCACGCTGATCGTCTTGATCTCGCTGGCCTTGCCGCAGGGCCTGGTCAGCCTGTTCTCCCGCTCCAAAGCGAAGGGAGCCACGCGATGACCGCGCTCCTTGAAACCCGCGGCGTCTGGCAGCGGTTCGGCGGTCTCGTCGCCAACAGCGACGTCTCGATCTCGGTCGGCCGCGGCGAGATCGTCGGCCTGATCGGTCCGAACGGCGCCGGCAAGTCGACGCTGTTCAATCTGATCGCCGGCGTGTTGCCGCCGACGCAAGGCTCGATCTGGTTCGACGGTGAGGATGTCACCAACCTGCCGGCCGCCGAGCGCTGCCAGCGCGGTGTCGGGCGCACCTTCCAGGTCGTCAAGAGCTTCGAGACCATGACTGTCATCGACAACGTCATCGTCGGTGCTCTCGTCCGCAACACCGTGATGCGCGTGGCACGCCGCAAGGCGTATGAGGTGCTGGAGTTCACCGGCCTCGCTGCGCGCGCCGACGTGCTCGCAAGCGATCTCGTGCCGGCCGAGAAACGCCGCCTCGAAGTCGCGCGTGCGCTCGCGACCGAACCGAAGCTGCTTCTGCTCGACGAAGTCCTCACCGGCCTCACGCCGACCGAGGCGCAGACCGGCGTTGCGCTGGTGCGCAAGGTGCGCGATGCCGGCATTACCGTGCTGATGGTCGAGCATGTCATGGAAATCGTGATGCCGCTGGTCGATCGCGCCATCGTGCTCGACCTCGGCAAGGTGCTGGTCGAAGGCAAGCCCGCGGACGTCGTCCGCGATGCCAAGGTAATCAAGGCATATCTGGGAGATCGTCATGCTGTCGGTGCATGAAGTCACGACCGCCTATCAGGGCCTGGTCGCGATCTCCGCGATCAGTATAGAGGTCACCAAGGGCGAGATAGTATGTGTCGCCGGCGCCAACGGCGCGGGCAAGTCGACGCTGCTGAAGTCGATCGCAGGTGCCGAGCGTCCGCGCTCGGGCACTGTGACTTTCGACGGCAAGAGGCTCAACGGCATGGCGCAGCACCACATCACGGCGGCCGGCATCGCCTATGTGCCGGAAAACCGCCGCCTGTTTCCGCGCCTGTCCGTGCGTGACAATCTCCGCCTCGGCAGCTATCTCTATCGAGGACAGGCGGATCGCGAGGGGCCGCTCGATCTCGTCTTCAAGCTGTTTCCGCGCCTCTCCGAGCGCCTCGAGCAGCGCGCCGAGACGCTGTCCGGCGGCGAGCAGCAGATGCTCGCCATCGGCCGCGCGCTGATGACGCGTCCCCGGCTATTGATGCTGGACGAGCCTTCGCAGGGCATCATGCCCAAGCTGGTCGATGAGATTTTTCAGGCGGTGAAGCTCATCCGAGACTCCGGCATGACGGTGCTGATCGTCGAGCAGCGCATGGCCGAGTGTCTGGAGATCGCCGACCGCGCCTACATCCTGCAGACCGGCCGCGTGCTGATGCAGGGCCCGGCGGCGGAGATCAGGGGCAATCCGGACGTGCGGAAGGCGTATCTGGGACTGTAGGCGTGAAGTGTGGGAGTAAGCTCGCCCCACATATTCGGTGTCATCGCCCGACTTGATCGGGCGATCCGGTACGCCGAGACGTCAGAGAAATACGGATAAGCCGCGGCGTACTCGATTCCCCGCTTTCACGGGGGAATGACAGTGGTGGGTGAGGCGGCGTTTGTCCGCCTATGACAGCATGATGCTAATGCTCGTGCCCATGCTCCGGCAACGTCACCCCGAACACTTTCACCAAATCTGCGACTTGCTCCGGCGACAGATATCGCGGGTTCATCCCGCGCAGCAGCAGATACAGCTTCGCCGTCTCCTCCAGCTCCTCCGTCGCGAATACGGCCGCTTCCAGCGTGTCGCCGGCAACGACCGGGCCGTGATTGGCGAGCAGCACGGACGAATATTTCCCCGCCAGCCCCTTGATCGCATCGGCGACCGCGGGATCGCCGGGGCGGAAATAGGGCACGAGCGCGGTGGCGCCGCATTTCATGAGATAATAGGCCGTCATAGCCGGCAGCGCTGCGCGCGGATCGATCTCGGGGAGCATCGAGAGCGCGACCGAATGCGTCGAGTGCAGGTGCACAATCGCGCGGGCACTGCCGCGCGTGTCGTAGAGCGCCGTGTGCAGCGGAACTTCCTTGGTCGGCGCATCGCCCGAAACCAGGTGGCCATGCTCGTCCAGCCGCGACAGCTTTGCGGGATCGAGGAAACCGAGCGAAGCATTGGTCGGCGTCACCAGCCACCCGCCGCCGTCCAGGCGGACGCTGATATTGCCCGAAGAGCCCGGCGTCAGCCCGCGCTCGAACAAGGACCGTCCGAAGCGGCAGATATCCTCGCGCAGCCTTGTTTCATTGCTGGTTTCAGTGCTCTTGGCCGTCATGCCCGCTTGTCTCACGCTTTGGCAGCGCGGCCAAGCCGTGTTATTCGAGATCGTGAGCCGTCGCGAAGGCCGGCCGTCCAGGAAACGTTCGCAAGAATAAGTTGAAGGGTTCAGTTGCATGTCCGCCTCCACGTCTCAAAACCAGCGCATCGCCGTCATCGGGCTTGGCTCGATGGGATATGGCATGGCGACCTCGTTGAAGCGGGCGGGCCATACCGTGACCGGCTGCGACGTTTCAGCCGACGCGGTCGCGCGCTTCGTCAAGGACGGCGGCGCCGGCGCAACAACGCCGGCCGAGGCGGCCAAGGGCGCCGATACCGTCGTCAGCGTGGTCGTCAATGCCGCCCAGACCGAGACGATCCTGTTCGGCAAGGACGGCGTCGCCGAGACCCTGCCGAAGGACGGCGTCTTCATCTCCTCCGCCACCATGGACCCTGACGTGGCGCGGCGTCTGGCAAAGCAGCTCGAGGCAACCGGCCGGCATTATCTCGACGCGCCGATCTCCGGCGGCGCCCAGCGCGCCGCGCAGGGCGAGCTGACGATCCTCGCCTCCGGCAGCCCGGCTGCTTTCGCCAAGGCGCGGCCTGCGCTCGATGCCATGGCGGCAAAGCTCTACGAGCTCGGCGATGCCGCGGGTCAGGGCGCCGCGTTCAAGATGATCAACCAGCTACTCGCCGGCGTGCACATTGCGGCCGCATCGGAAGCGATGGCGTTCGCGGCCAAGCAGGGCCTCGACATCCGCAAGGTCTATGAGGTGATCACAGCCTCCGCCGGCAATTCCTGGATGTTCGAGAACCGCATGCCGCACGTGCTCGACGGAGATTACACGCCGCGCAGTGCGGTCGAGATATTCGTCAAGGACCTCGGCATCATCCAGGACATGGCGCGCACCGCCAGATTCCCGGTGCCGGTCTCCGCTGCCGCGCTCCAGATGTTCCTGATGACGTCGGCCGCCGGCATGGGTCGCGACGACGATGCCTCGGTGGCGCGGATGTATGCGCAAGTCACCGGCGTCAAACTTCCCGGCGACAAGTAAAAGAGGATCTCCGATGCCCCGTTTCGCCGCCAACCTCTCGATGATGTTCACCGAGGTACCGTTCCTCGACCGCTTCGACGCCGCCGCGCAGGCCGGCTTCACCGCCGTCGAATTTCTCTTCCCTTACGACCACCCGGTGGAAGCAGTCGGCGAGCGGCTCAAGCGCAACGGCCTGACGCAGGCATTGTTCAACCTGCCGCCGGGCGACTGGAACGCCGGCGAGAAGGGTTTTGCGGCGCTCCCCTCGCGGTTCGACGATCTCAAGGCGAGCCTCGAGACGGCGCTGCCTTACGCCAAGGCCACCGGTGTCAAGCGGCTGCATCTGATGGCCGGCATCGCCAATCGCGGCGAGCGCGTTGCGATCGAGGCGTTCTACAAATCGGTGGCGTGGGCCGCCGAATTCTTCGCAGCCCACGGCATCGACATCGTGCTCGAGCCGATCAATGCGCGCAACGTGCCCGGCTACTTCCTCAATGATTTCGGCTTTGCGCGCGATCTGATCCAGGAGTTGCGGCTTCCGAACCTGAAGCTCCAGTTCGACATCTATCACTGCCAGATCATCCACGGCGACGTCACGATGCGGCTGCGCGAGATGATGCCGATCATCGGTCACATCCAGATCGCCAGCATTCCGTCGCGCAACGAGCCCGATGGCGAGGAGCTGAACTATCCGTTCCTGTTCGAAGAGCTCGATCGGCTCGGCTATGCCGGCTTCGTCGGCTGCGAATACAATCCGCGCGGCAAGACCACCGACGGCCTCGCCTGGTTCAAGCCCTATGCGGGAGTGAAGTCGTGACCCTCGCGCTGGGCTGCATCGCCGACGACTACACCGGCGCCTCCGATCTCGCCAACACCCTGACGCGTGCAGGCTTGCGCACCGTGCAGACGATCGGCGTGCCGGCCGACGATCTGAAGTTGCCCGACGTCGACGCCGTCGTGGTGTCGCTGAAGAGCCGTTCGATCGAGGCCGGGCTCGCGGTGTCGCGTTCACGCGCGGCCGAGAAATGGCTGCGCGGCCGCGGCGCGAGCCACGTGCTGTTCAAGATCTGCTCGACCTTCGATTCCACCGATGCCGGCAACATCGGCCCGGTAATGGACGCGCTGCGCGCCGATTGCGGCGAGGCGATCGTGCTGGTGACGCCGGCGTTCCCGGAGACCGGCCGCACCGTCTACCAGGGCAATCTGTTCGTCGGCGCCGTGCCGCTGAACGAGAGCCCGCTGAAGGACCATCCGCTCAACCCGATGCACGATTCCAACCTGGTGCGTGTACTCGCGCGCCAGAGCAACACCCAGATCGGACTCGTCGACCTTGCGACCCTCGCGCGCGGGGCTGACGCCGTGCGGGCCCGGCTTGCTGACCTATCCGGTAAGGGCATCGGCGCCGCGATCATCGACGCCGTGTTCGACCGCGACCTCGAGACCATCGGCCTCGTCGCGGCCGGTCATCGATTGTCGGTCGGCGCCTCCGGCATTGGCCTTGGGCTGGCGCGAGCGCTGGTGTCGACCGGCAGGGTCAAGCCTGCCGCGGCAAGCAGCGAGCAGGGCGCCGCCGTCGGCGGACAGGTCGCATGCCTTGCCGGAAGCTGCTCGCAGGCCACTCTTCAGCAGATCGCCAACGCCGAACGCGTCATGCCGGTGTTACATCTCGACACCCAGCGTATTCTTACGGGGACGGGTGAGGCGCAGCGTGCGCTCGACTGGGCAAGACCGCGACTGGCAGATGGTCCCGTGCTGATTGCATCGAGCGCGACTCCGGCTGACGTCGCGGCTCTCCAGGCGCGTCACGGCCGTGACGCAGCCGGCCATGCCATCGAGCAGACAATGGCGGATATCGCTGAAAGTCTCGTGAAATCAGGCGTGCAGCGCCTGATAGTCGCAGGTGGCGAGACCTCTGGCGCTGTCGTTGATCGACTGGAGATTCCCGGATTTTTGGTGGGCGCAGAGATTGCTGCGGGCGTTCCGGTCTTGCGCACTGTGGGATACGCAGGCGGCGACATGCTGCTTGCGTTGAAGTCGGGAAATTTCGGTGGCGCGGAATTCTTCTCGGACGCGATGAGGCTCATGCGCTGAGCGCAGAGCATTTTTAGTTCCTCATTCACTTCTTTGAGGTTCCGTACTCGTACGGAGTCGTAGTTGACAACTGCCCAGGTCGCTTTGTTGTTGGTGCCGGCGCCGCTGCTTTTGGTTGATCCGTAATTCCAGGACGCGCCGCCGCGCCAACGCAAAGAGACCTCTATGTTCGCCAAGATTTCCATTCGCGCCAAGATCATCAGTGTCGTGTCGTTCCTGCTGGTCGCAATGGCGGGCATGGGTCTGCTCGCCGTCATGAAGATGCGGACGATCAACGCCAACACCGTCGACATCACCACGAACTGGATGCCGAGCGTGCGCGTGATCGGCGATTTGCGCGCCGCCGTCATCACCTACCGCAACGTCGTCCGCCAGCACATGCTGGCCGAAAGCCTCGAGGACAAGCTTGCGACCGAGAAGGTCGCGGCGACCGTGCTCGAAGCGCTGGCCAAATCGCGCAAGAAGTACGAGACGATGATCACCTCTGCGGAGGAGCAGAAGCTGTACGGTGATTGGTCCAAGCTTTGGGACGATTACAAGAAGGGCACCGAGGACGTCTTCACGCTGTCGCGCAAGGAAGCCGGCAAGGTGCCGCACGAGGCGCAGGAGCTGAACACGACCAAGGTGAACAAGATCGGTCTGGCTGCGGATGAGATCCTGACCAGGGACATCGAGCTCAACACCAAGGGCGGTGATCAGGCTGCCGCGGACGCCGCCGACACTTTCTATTACGCCTTCATGCTGGTCGCGATCATTCTCGGCGCTGCCGTCATTGCCGGCATCGGCGTCGGCTTCTACCTGGTTCAGGACGTGTCCGCCGGCATCAACTCGATCATCCAGCCAATGCAGGCGTTGGGTCGCGGCGACCTCTCCGCTGATGTCCCGCACCGCGGCGAGAAGACCGAGATCGGTGCGATGGCGGACGTACTTCAGATCTTCAAGGAGGCGCTGATCGCCAAGAAGGCGGCCGACGAGACCGCTGCGGCCGACGCCGAGGCCAAGATCGAGCGCGGACGTCGCGTCGACAACATCACCCGCGAGTTCGAGACGATGATCGGCGAGATCGTCCAGACCGTGTCGTCGGCCTCGACCCAGTTAGAGGCGTCCGCCTCGACGCTGACCTCGACCGCCGATCGCTCGCAGCGGATGGCAACCACGGTCGCCGCGGCCTCGGAAGAAGCCTCCACCAACGTGCAGTCGGTGGCATCCGCGACCGAAGAGATGGCCTCCTCGGTCGGCGAGATCAGCCGTCAGGTGCAAGAATCGGCGCGGATGGCGGGCGACGCCGTCGGCCAGGCCCGTGCCACCACCGAGCGCGTCAGCGAGCTGTCGAAGGCGGCCTCCCGCATCGGCGACGTCGTCGAGCTGATCAACACCATTGCCGGCCAGACCAACCTCTTGGCGCTGAACGCAACCATCGAGGCGGCGCGCGCCGGTGAAGCCGGCCGCGGCTTCGCGGTGGTCGCCTCCGAGGTGAAGGCGCTCGCCGAACAGACCGCCAAGGCGACCGGTGAGATCGGCCAGCAGATCTCCGGCATCCAGGCGGCTACCAACGACTCGGTCGGCGCGATCAAGGAAATCTCCTCGACCATCGAGCGGCTCTCGGAAATATCCTCGGCCATCGCGGCCGCGGTGGAAGAGCAGGGCGCTGCAACCCAGGAAATCGCCCGCAACGTGCAGCAGGCGGCCCAGGGCACCCAGCAGGTCTCCTCCAACATCACCGACGTGCAGCGCGGCGCGACCGAGACCGGAACGGCCTCCTCGCAGGTGCTCTCGGCGGCCCAGATGCTGTCCAACGACTCGAGCCGGTTGAAGACCGAAGTCAGCAAGTTCCTGACAAACGTCCGCGCGGCCTGAGTTTCGCGCAGACCAGCGATCGACGAAGGGGCGGCGCCGCAAGCGCCGCCCTTTTTTCTACCGCCGGTAGCATGATGGCGCGCATAGGTAGCATCATGGGGAACTACCCGTAATCATACGGGGGGCTGGTTTTATCGGTGGTTAAATTCGGCTTTCGAGGATTGTGAGGACGGCGCCCCCGCGAGACGCCTTCGCCGAAAATGAACGCCTGAGGAGATTGGCCGGGAGCCCGCGATGCGCAAGAATTTTCCTGTCACTGAGACTGAATACCCCGTAAGCGATGAGACGTTGATCGTCTCGCGGACCGATCTCAAGGGCAAGCTCACCTACTTCAACGAGGACTTCATCGCCGCTGCGGGCTTCACGTCCGGCGAGTTGATGGGGCAACCGCACAATATCGTCCGTCATCCAGATATGCCGCCGGAGGCCTTTCAGAACCTCTGGGATACGCTGAAGGCCGGCAAGCCATGGCTTGGTGCGGTGAAGAACCGCCGCAAGAACGGCGATTTCTACTGGGTGCTGGCGACGGCCTCGCCGATCCGCGCGAACGGCCAGGTCACGGGCTTCACCTCGATCCGCACCAGGCTCCCGGCCGACCAGCGCAAGCTGGCCGAAGAGGTCTACGCCGCAATCCGCGAGAAGAAGCCGCACGGCTATCGCATCGACGCCGGTATCATCCGCCGTCGTTCGCTGCTCGATCATTTCAACGTCTTCACGCGGACGCTGGGGGCCCGGCTGACGACGATGATGTCGGTCCAGACGCTTTTCATGCTGGCGCTGGGCATCGGCGGCGCGATGTCCTCCGCGGGCTCGGCGAGCGTGATACTGTCGCTGCTGGCTGTCGTCGGCGCGGCGATCGGCGGCTTCGTAGGCCTTGCAACCAAGCGCGCGATCGGCGAGCCGATGCGGCATCTCAACGACACCATGCTCAATCTCGTGCAGGACAAGCTCGACAACCGTATCCTGATCGAGCGCGACGACGAGATCGGCGAGGCACTGCGCAACCTGCAGACCGTGCAGACCATCATCCGTTTCAGCCGCGACGAGGTGCAGGCGGTGCAGCGCCGCGCAGAAGCGCAGCGCAAGGTCGAGATGACCAAGCTTGCCGACGGCTTCGAGGCCGCGATCGGCGAGATCGTCGAGACTGTGTCCTCGGCGGCGACTGAGCTCGAAGCTTCGGCATCGACACTGTCCTCGACCGCGGGCCGGGCGCAGGAATTGTCAGTCGCCGTTGCTGCAGGCTCCGAAGAGGCATCTGCCAATGTTCATTCAGTGGCGTCAGCCGCAGAGGAGATGTCGTCCTCCGTGCGTGAGATCAGCCGGCAAGTACAGGACTCCTCCAGGATCGCCGGCGAAGCGGTCAGTCAGGCTCAGGCGACCACTGACCGCGTCAGTGAACTGTCGCGGGCCGCATCACGGATCGGCGACGTTGTCGAACTCATCAATGCCATCGCTGGCCAGACCAACTTGCTGGCGTTAAACGCGACGATCGAGGCCGCGCGAGCCGGCGAGGCCGGCCGCGGCTTCGCAGTGGTCGCGTCCGAAGTGAAGGCGCTGGCCGAGCAGACGGCCAAGGCCACCGGCGAGATCGGCCAGCAGGTCGGCGGCATCCAGGCAGCGACTCATGAGTCGGTCGCTGCCATCGGCGAAATCAGCGGCACCATCGCGCGCCTGTCGGAGATATCTTCCGCGATAGCCGCGGCCGTGGAGCAGCAGGGAGCAGCGACCCAGGAAATCGCGCGCAACGTGCAGCAAGCAGCCCAGGGCACCGAGCAGGTCTCGTCCAATGTCGGTGACGTCCAGCGCGGCGCCACGGAGACCGGCTCGGCGTCGTCCCAGGTGCTGTCGGCGGCGCAGATGCTGTCGCGCGATTCGAGCCGGCTCAAGCTCGAGGTCGGCAAGTTCCTGGGCTCGGTCCGCGCGGCGTAAGTCCGGAGACGATGCCAGTTTCAAAGCGGCGCCTCCGGGCGCCGCTTTTTACGTGGCTCAAGGCCAGCCCCGCCATTTTCCGCGCCGAGCCTGCATATCTGAAATGCGATTTCGCTGTGCGATAGCAGGGAAGTGACCGCGCGTGAGCCGCAGTCGTTGGCCATTTCGGCGGTGTTCGGGTAAATGAGCGATAGGAACCGTGGGGGCGTGTTCCCTATCCCCCTTTTGGAATTACCTGACGAATGATTGCTCTGGTCCGTATTGCCCTGAGCCGGCCGTACACGTTTGTCGTGCTGGCGCTCCTGCTTCTGATCATCGGACCGTTGGCGGCGCTGCGGACGCCGACCGATATCTTTCCGGACATCAGAATCCCCGTGATCGGCGTGGTCTGGCAGTACACCGGCCTGCCGCCGGACCAGATGTCCGGCCGCATCACCACGCCGTTCCAGCGGGCGCTGACGACGACCGTCAACGACATCGAGCACATCACCGCCAATTCCTACAACGGCTTCGGCATCATCAAGATATTCTTCCAGCCCAATGTCGACATCCGCACCGCCAATGCGCAGGTGACGGCGATTTCGCAGACGCTGATCAAGCAGATGCCGCCGGGCGCGACGCCGCCCCTGATCCTGAATTACTCCGCCTCGACCGTACCGATCATCCAGGTGGCGCTGTCGGGCGATGGGCTGACCGAACAGAATCTCGCCGACATCGGCATCAACCAGCTTCGCACCCCGCTGGTTACCGTGCCCGGCGCGGCGATCCCGTATCCGTTCGGCGGCAAGCTGCGCCAGGTCCAGATCGACCTCGACCCGACTGCGCTTCAAGCCCGGGGCCTGTCGGGCCAGGACGTCGCCAATGCGCTCGCCGCGCAAAACCTGATCACGCCGGTCGGCACCCAGAAGATCGGCACCTTCGAATACAACATCCAGCTGAACAACTCGCCACTCAAGATCGACGAGCTCGGCAATCTGCCCATCAGGACCATCAACGGTGCGATGGTCTATGTGCGCGACGTCGCGACCGTGCGCGACGGCAATCCGCCGCAGACCAACATCGTCCATGTCGACGGCAACCGCTCGGTGTTGATGATGGTGCTGAAGGCGGGCGCGACTTCGACGCTCGATATCATCGCCGGCATCAAGCAGAAAGTCATCGACGTAAAGGATCAGCTGCCGGATGCTCTGAAGATCGGGTTCATCGGAGACCAGTCGGTATTCGTTCGCGGTGCGATCGAGGGCGTCGCCTTCGAAGGCGTGATCGCCGCGCTGCTCACCAGCGTCATGATCCTGCTGTTCCTCGGCAGTTGGCGCTCGACCATCATCATCGCGGTCTCGATCCCGCTGTCGGTGCTTGGTGCCATCGTCATGCTGTCGGCGATCGGCGAGACGCTGAATATCATGACGCTCGGCGGTCTTGCGCTCGCGGTAGGCATCCTCGTCGACGACGCCACGGTGACCATCGAGAACATCAATTACCATCTCGAGCAGGGCAAGCCGGTCGAGCAGTCGATCCTCGACGGCGCCAACCAGATCGTGACGCCGGCCTTCGTCTCGCTGCTCTGCATCTGCATCGTGTTCGTGCCGATGTTCTTCCTCACCGGCGTCGCGCGCTTCCTGTTCGTGCCGATGGCGGAAGCCGTGATGTTCGCGATGATCTGGTCGTTCATCCTGTCGCGCACGCTGGTGCCGACCATGGCGAATTATCTGCTGCAAGCGCATGTCCATCACGAGGGGAAGCCGCCGAAATCGCGTAATCCGTTCGTCTGGTTCCAGCGTGGTTTCGAGGTCAGGTTCGAGCGCATTCGCGGCGGCTATCACGATCTCCTGGGCCTCGCGCTGGCGCATCGCCTGGTGTTCGTCGCTGGCTTCCTCTGTGTGGTCGGCGCGTCCTTTGCGCTGGTGCCGTTCCTGGGTCGCAACTTCTTCCCCGCGGTCGATGCCGGTAACATCCTGATGCATGTCCGCACTCAGGTCGGCACCCGCGTCGAGGAGACCGCCAACCAGCTCGCCGACGTGCAGAAGGCGGTCCGCAAGCTGATCCCTGGCGAGATCGAGACCATGACCGACAACATCGGCATGCCGATCTCCGGCATCAACATGACCTACAACAACACCGGGGTTATCGGCCCGCAGGACGGCGACATCCAGATCAAGCTCAGGGAGGGCCACAAGCCGACCGAGGAGCACGTGAAGGTGTTGCGCGAGCAGTTGCCGCGGCTGTTCCCGGGCGTCAGCTTCGCGTTTCTGCCGGCCGACATCGTCAGCCAGATCCTGAACTTCGGCGCGCCGGCGCCGATCGACCTGCAGATCCGCGGCGCCAATCTCAGCGCGAACTTCGCGTATGCCAACAATCTGCTGGCCAGGGTCCGCCGGATTCCCGGGGTTGCCGATGCGCGCATCCAGCAATCGCCGAGCAACCCGACCTTCAACATCGACGTCGATCGCACCCGCGCGCAATATGTCGGCCTGACGGAGCGCGACGTCACCAACAGCCTGGTGGTCAATCTCGCCGGCTCCTCGCAGGTCGCGCCGACCTACTATCTCAACCCCGAGAACGGCGTGTCCTATTCGATCGTGATGCAGACGCCCCAATACCAGATCGATTCCCTCAGCGCGCTCCAGACGCTGCCGATCACCGCGGCCGGCAATTCGCAGTCGCCGATTCTCGGCGGCATCGCCGACATCAAGCGCTCGGTATCGAGCGCGGTGGTGTCGCAATACGACATCCAGTCGATGGTGCAGATTTTCGCGACCACGTCTGGCCGCGATCTCGGCGCGGTGTCCAACGATATCCGCCAGGCAATCGCCGACACCGCCAAGGAGGTGCCGAAGGGCTCGTCCGTGGTGTTGCTCGGCCAGGTGCAGACCATGAACAGCGCTTTCACGGGTCTCTTGTTCGGCCTGTTGGGGGCCGTCGTGCTGATCTACTTCCTCATCGTGGTGAACTTCCAGTCCTGGTCCGATCCGTTCGTCATCATCACTGCGCTGCCCGCGGCGCTCGCGGGCATCGTCTGGATGCTGTTCACGACCCAGACCACGCTGTCGGTGCCGGCGCTGACCGGCGCCATCATGTGCATGGGCGTCGCCACCGCCAACAGCGTGCTCGTGATTTCGTTTGCCCGCGAGCGCTACGAGGAACTCGGTGACCCCATCGCCGCGGCGCTGGAAGCCGGCTTCGTCCGGTTCCGGCCGGTGCTGATGACCGCGCTCGCCATGATCATCGGCATGGCGCCGATGGCCCTGGGACTCGGCGAGGGTGGCGAGCAGAATGCGCCACTAGGCCGCGCCGTCATAGGCGGCCTGATCTTTGCGACTTTCGCCACGCTGATGTTTGTTCCCGTGGTGTTCAGTATGGTACACAAGAAACAAGGCGCCAAGGCCGCCGCCCCATTGGAGACCCCGCATGTCGCCCACTGAACCCCGCTCGCCGGTGTCGCACCGGAAACTGGGCATTTTCAGCGTGGTGGCGCTGATTGCGGCAGGCCTCGTGGTCGGCTCGGGCATCCGGGCTCGCGAGGACCAGGGCTCCAAGCTGAAGGAGTGGACGGACGATCAGGCCATTCCGAGTGTTGCGGTGACGCTCCCCAACGCCAAGGCGCTCAGTTCCACGATCGACCTGCCGGGCCGGCTCGAGGCCTATTACCGCGCTCCGATTTTCGCGCGCGTCTCAGGCTATCTGAAAAGCTGGAGCGTGGACATCGGTGCCCGCGTCAAGGCCGGCCAGGTGATCGCCGAAATCGAGGCCCCCGACCTCGACCAGCAGCTGTTGCAGGCCCGCGCCGACCTTGCCAGCCAGCAGGCCAGCGCGAGACTGTCGGAAGCAACGCTCAACCGGCGCAAGACGCTGGTCGCCTCGAATTTCGTCTCCGCGCAGGAGATCGACGAGCGTACCGCCGATCTCTCCAACAAGAACGCGGCAGTCAAATCCGGCCAGGCCAATGTCGAGCGGCTCGAAGCGCTCGCCGGCTACAAGAAGATCACGGTGCCGTTCGATGGTGTGGTGACCTCGCGTGACACCGATGTCGGTGCACTGATCAACGCCGGCGGGGGCTCGGGGCCGGCAATGTTCGTGGTCTCCGACATCACCAAGCTGCGCGTCTACGTCAACGTGCCCCAGAACTACGTACCGGCGATCAAGATCGGCGCCAAGGCCACCATCTCGCTGCCGGAATATCCGAACCGGACCTTCCAGGCGACGGTGGAAGCATCCTCGCAGGCCGTCGACGTCGCCTCGGGCACCACGCGCATGCAGCTCGGTCTCGACAATTCCTCGGGCGAACTGATGCCCGGCGGCTATGCCAGCGTAAAGCTGAGCCTCCAGCGCGATTCCGCGCCGCTCAGCATTCCCGCCAGCGCCCTGATCTTCAACGGCAGCGGCCTGCGCGTTGCGACCGTCGGTGCTGAGGACAAAGTTCAGTTCAAGACCGTGACCATCGCCCGAGATCTCGGCAAGGAGATCGAGCTCGCTTCGGGAATTGCGCCCGACGACCGCGTCATCACCGCGCCGCCGGACGGCCTGTCCAACGGCGACCAGGTGCGCGTGGTTGGTGCCGGCGGCAAGCCGGCGACGGCGTCGGAGAAGCAGGCACCGAAGAGCTAGGCTACGCGCCACTCCGGCACGCTATCGGCGGCCATCGTGATCTCGCCGTGCGAGCCTACCGGCGTATGATCCATGTTCAAGAGGTGTGCCAGCGTCGGACCATCATCCGCCGGAATCCGCGCCAGCGTGCGCCGGTCATCCGCAGTGCGCAGCATCACCACGCCGTGCTCGACGTCGCCGCCACGGCCATAGAGCACGGTAAAGCTCTCCACCTTACCCTTGCCGCTGGCTTGATCGACGAACTCCGGAACCGCACGCTTGTTGCGGTCAGCCTCGCCTTGCACGCTCGTCTCCTGCGCCAGCGCCTCGCGCGGCGCTGTCTTCGAAACCACCAGCGCATGATGCTTGGTCACGAATCCGCCCTGTCCATAGAGCAGGCCGAGCTTGTCGCCACCGCGCAACCGCCGCACCATCGCGCAAGCTGCATGCGTCATATAGGTGTTGAGGGGTGCGCCGAAGAAGGTGAGCCCGCCGGTCACGGTGGGCTGCACGTCGGCGCCCAAGCCCAGCGTCCGCCGCGCCATCTTGGGTACGCAGGGAAAGCAGCTATAGAGCTCGATCGCGTCGAACTTCTTGCCGTTGCCGCCGGCAAGGTTCATCACCGCCTTCAGCACCGCATTCTGGGGATGGCTTTCGAAAAACTGGTCGCGCAATAGATAATCGCGCGGCTCCTCGGCTGACACGCCGCCGAGCGGATAGACCAGCTTGTCCTCGGCGATCCCGAGGGCACGCGCCTTGGCAAGGCTGGTGAGCAGCAGCGCGCCGCCCATGTTGACGCTGGGGTTGGCGACCATCAGCTTGTTGTAGGGCCAGGCGATGAGCCGGTTGTCCGCCGTCGGCGTCGTGATTTCCTCCGGCGCATAACGCCGCTTCAGCCAGGCGTTTGGATTTTGCGCGGCGGCTTCGGAATAGCGCGACCACAGTGTGCCCGATTCCGCCATCGCCTCGCGCGGCGTCTGGCCCCAATGGGCGGAGGAGGCGGCCTCGTAGAACGGATAGACCGTGACCGGCCGGAACACGCCGAGCTTCACGGCGAGCGGCTTCTGAAACGCCGCGCCACGCTTGGGCTCCTCGACATCATGCGCAAACGGCGTCCACGGCAGCTTGGTGCCCGCCCGCTCCGCCTTGGTCGCGGTCGACTGCGCCTCCGCGCCGCAGACCGCCGCCACGGTGCATTCGCCGCGCGCGATGCGCTTGGCCGCCTCGTGGATGTAACGGATCGGGCTCTCGCCGCCGACCGGACCGTAATGGCAATGCGCAGGCGTGACGCCGAGGCGCTGCGCGAGCAACTGCTCCGGATCACGGTAGCGCCAGCTCAGGAAGTTGACGACGTCGAGCGACTGCACCTCGCCGAGCAGCGTTGCGCCGGAGTCCGCTTCGGCGCGCCGCAAGGCCTTTTCAAGCAGATCGAGCGGCTCGAGCCCTTCGGTGATCTCCCTGGGGCGGTCGACGACCTCGCCGATGCCGACGATGACGGGGATACGGTCTTCGGGGATAGTGGTCTTGTCAGTCATAATCTCGATTCACGATCTAAGTTGTTTCGTCATTGCGAGCGAAGCAAAGCAATCCAGATCTGCATCCACGGAGACCGTCTGGATTGCTTTGCTTCGCTCGCAATGACGGTGTGGGAGCTACTCCGCGACCAGCGCATTCATGTGCTCGACGGCTTCGGCGAACTCTTCCTTGAACTCCTGCACCACGGCGCCGGCGGACTTCACGCTGTCGATCAAGCCGACACCCTGGCCGACAAAGTAGCTGACGAGATCGCGCGCCCTGGCGTTGCCGGCGGCTGCGGCGCGGTCGATGGAGTTGAAGGCGTCGCGGCTGATGATGCTCTGCAGCGGCATCGGCAGGGCGCCCGGACTGTCCGGCGCGCGGTCCCAGGCATCGGTCCAGACCGAGCGGAGCTGTCGCGCCGGCTTGCCGGTGCGGCCCTTCGAGCGAACCGCGTCGCGGGACGAAGCGGCGATCATTTTCTCGCGGAAGATTTCGCTGGTCTCGGACTCGACCGTTGCCAGCCACACCGAGCCGGTCCAGGCGCCGGCCGCGCCCATGGCCATGCAGGCCGCCATCTGCCGTCCTGTCATGATGCCGCCCGCCGCGAGCACCGGTACGTCGCGGATCGGCTTGATCGCCTTGATCACTTCAGGCACCAGAACCATGGTCGAAACCTCGCCGCAATGGCCGCCGGCCTCGGTGCCCTGCACCACGAGGATGTCGACACCGGCTGCGACCTGGCGGAGCGCGTGCTCCTTGGCGCCGACCAGCGCGGCGACCGGCACGTTGTGTTTCTTGCCCATCTCGATCATCGCCCTGGGCGGCACGCCCAGTGCGTTGGCGATCAGCCGGATCGGATGGTTGAAGGAGACTCTGAGCAGTTCCAGCGCAGTCTCGGCGTCGAAAGGCTGCGGCTGATTGGCGGCCACCTCGGTCGTGGTCAGCTCGATATCGTATTTCTTCAGGAGATCTCTGGTGTATCTACGGTGCTCCTGCGGCACGCGCGCTTCCAGGCTCTTCCAGGTGACGTCCTTCTCGCCTGATGTCGAGATGTTTTCCGGGATCAACACGTCGATACCATAGGGCTTGCCGTCGACGTGATCGTCGATCCATTTCAGCTCGCGTTCGAGCGTATCAGGCGTATGCACGGTGGCACCCAGCACGCCGAAACCGCCGGCACGGCTCACGGCGGCAACCACATCGCGGCAATGGCTGAAGGCGAGCAGCGGGAACTCGATTCCCAGCATGTCGCAGATCGGCGATTTCATGGTGTTCTCCCGGCGGCCTTCGACGAAGCTAGCCCATCGTCATTGGCGATGCCATGCCGGATTCCCGCGCGTATCTTGCGTGCAGGCGTCATGCAGAGTGTCGAGCCATTCCGTCGCGCAAAATTAGGGCGCAGACATGCCTCTTGCGCTTTGGTGGCCGCCAGAGAATGCTGGCTTACAACAACAGAAAACAGATCAGGGAGCGCCATCTGATGTCGCCAGCGCAAGCGAGCCAGGCTCAAGCTACCGAGGCCTACGACGTGGTCGTCGTCGGCGCCGGTTTTGCCGGCATGTACATGCTGCATCGCTTGCGCGGGCTCGGCTTCTCGGCGCGGGTCCTTGAGCAGGGCGGCGGCGTCGGCGGCACCTGGTACTGGAATCGCTATCCCGGCGCGCGCTGCGACGTCGAGAGCATGCAATATTCCTACTCGTTCTCGGAAGAGCTCCAGCAGGAATGGGACTGGAGCGAGCACTACGCGCCGCAAGCAGAGATTCTGAAATACGCCAACCACGTCGCCGACCGCTTTGATCTGCGCCGCGACATCCAGTTCGATACGCGCGTCGAAGGCGCCGTGTTCGACGAACGCGCGCAACGCTGGGCGGTGACGACGTCTGACGGCAAGACCTTTCAGGCGCAATTCGTCGTCCTCGCCACCGGCTGTCTCTCGAACGCGCGCAAGCCGGACATCAAGGGCCTCGAAAACTTCAAGGGCCCCGTCTATCACACCGGCAACTGGCCGCACGAAGACGTCGATTTTGCCGGCTTGCGCGTCGGCCTGATCGGCACCGGATCATCTGGCATACAGTCGGCGCCGATCATTGCCGCGCAGGCCAAACATCTCACTGTATTCCAGCGTACGGCGAATTTCTCGATTCCCGCCCGCAATGCCCTGCTGACCGGCGAGGAGCGCGATACGTTCCGGAAGAAATATCCTGAGATACGCAAGTTCGCCCGCGAGGTCGCGCGCAACGGAATCTATGCGGAGCAACCCGATCGGGGTGCGCTGGACGACAGCGATGAAGCCAGGAACAGCAAATACGCCTCCCGCTGGGAGCGCGGCGGGCTGACCTTCATGTACGTCTACAACAATCTCGGTCTCGATCGAGCCGCCAACGATACGGCTGCCGATTTCGTCCGCGGCAAGATCGCCGAGATCGTGAAGGACCCCGAGACCGCAAAGCTGCTCCAGCCGAACAGCCATCCCATCGGCACCAAGCGCATCTGCATCGACACTGATTATTTCGCGACCTTCAACCGGCCCAATGTCACGCTGGTCGACATCAAGACCGATCCGATCGAGGAGATCACGCCTAATGCCGTGCGCGTCGCGGGTCGGGACCACGAGGTCGACGCGCTGGTGATGGCGACGGGCTTCGACGCCATGACCGGATCGGTCGCCAAGATCGATATCAGCGGCCGGGGCGGGCAGACGCTGAACCAGAAATGGGCGGAGGGGCCGAAAACCTATCTCGGCTTGATGAGCGCGGGCTTTCCGAACCTCTTCGTCATCACCGGCCCCGGCAGCCCGTCGGTCCTCTCGAACATGATCGTGTCGATCGAGCAGCATGTCGACTGGATTGCCGATTGCCTCGCCCACATACGCAAGCAAGGTCTCGCCACGATGGAAGCGAGAGGGGATGCCGAGGAGAGGTGGGTTGCCCACGTCAACGAAGTCGCGCACGGCACGCTCTATCCGCAGGCCAATTCCTGGTACATGGGCGCCAACATCCCCGGCAAGCCGCGCATCTTCATGCCCTATATCGGCGGCGTCGGCGTCTATCGCCGGATCTGCGATGACGTCGCCGCGAAGGGATATGAGGGATTTGTGATGGAGGCCGAGGCTCGGCCGCGTGGGGCGGTGACGGGCTGGGGCGAACGCATGACGCGGGCCTGAGGCCCGCGCCGGACGCAGGGCCGGAAGGGCTTGTCATCGGCGGTTCGCGGGCTAATTAATGCAGGCGCATCTTTCTGCCGGAGCCCTTCGCATGACCGACGCCCCCTACGTGCCGCCCAAAGTCTGGACCTGGAACAAAGAGAATGGCGGACAGTTCGCCAGCATCAACCGGCCGATCGCCGGCCCCACCCACGACAAGGAACTGCCGGTCGGCAAGCATCCGTTGCAGCTCTATTCGCTGGCGACCCCGAACGGCGTGAAGGTCACCGTGATGCTGGAGGAGCTTCTGGCGCTCGGTCATAAGGGCGCCGAATACGACGCCTGGCTGATCAAGATCGGTAACGGCGACCAGTTCGGCAGCGGCTTTGTCGACATCAATCCGAACTCGAAAATCCCGGCGTTGATGGACCGCTCCGGCCCCGAGCCGATCCGGATCTTCGAATCAGGCTCGATCCTGTTCTATCTCGCCGAGAAATTCGGCGCCTTTCTGCCGAAGGACATCAAGGCCCGCACCGAGGCGATGTCCTGGCTGTTCTGGCAGATGGGCAGCGCGCCCTATCTCGGCGGTGGCTTCGGCCATTTCTACGCTTATGCGCCGTTCAAGATCGAATACGCCATCGATCGCTTCGCGATGGAGGTCAAGCGCCAGCTCGACGTGCTCGACCGGCGCCTTGCCGACAACGAATATCTCGCCGGCAAGGAGTACACGATTGCCGACATGGCCGTGTGGCCCTGGTACGGCGCGCTCGCCAAGGGGCTGGTCTACGGCGCCGGCGATTTCCTGTCGGTGCAGGACTACAAGAACGTGCAGCGCTGGACCGATGAGATCGCCAAGCGCCCCGCCGTCAAGCGCGGCCGCATGGTCAACCGTGTCTCCGGCGATCCCGCCAGCCAGCTCCACGAGCGCCACGACGCCAGCGATTTCGAGACCAAGACGCAGGACAAGCTCGCGCCCGCGACGTAGCAGGTCTCTTCCTTCGCCTCGCCCCGCAAGCGGGGCGACGGCGCACGATCAATCCGGCAACATCGCCCCGGATCCACCAAGCTCCGCCGGCAGATCGGCATATTTCGGCAGGCCATCCCTCACCGACACCATCTTGCTCGCGTAGTTCGCATGCAGTGTCGGCTGGTGCTCGTAGCCCTTCAAAAGATTGGCGTAGACGTCGATCAGCCGCATGCGCGGATGCTCGGTCATGACATGACCACCGCAGCGCCTGCAGAACTTGCGATAGGAGTGCTCGGTCTTGTTGAAGGTCCCAAGCTCCGCTTCGCCCTTGGTGACGCGCACGCCGTCCGACTTCCACAGGCTGAAGGCATTGATCGGTGCGGCCGACCAGGCCTGACAATCGACGCAGTGGCAATAGCCGGCGAAGACCGGCTTGCCCGTGACCTCGACCTCGACGGCGCCGCAGAAGCAGCCCGCACGGTAGTTTGCCACGGGCTGCGGATGCGCGTCTTCGCTCTCGGCTAGAAGATCGTCGTAGCCGGGATTCTTGCTCATGAAATTACGGATGAAGTCGCACTCGACGGAGAGCCTGCGTCCCTGTGCACGCACCGCCTGCAGCGTGGCGCGGCCGAGCCTGGAGCCGACGCCGCGGCCGCCTAGCTCAGGCGGCACCTCGGTGTGCACCAGCGTGATCGCGCCGTCGCTTTTGCGGTAGGTGACGAAGGCAACGGGCCCGTCGGCCTCGAGCTCGAACCGGCTGCGCTCCTCATTGTCGCGAAAGGCTTCCGGCATCTTCTCGTTCCCTGCGTCGGCTATTTTCCCATGGTGCCTTCGGCCGCCGGAGGCGGGTTACGCTATCGCGAACCCGCCCTGCAGCATTCGAGAGGGATCACGCCATGCTCAGTTCGTGACGGCCGACCACCATCCAGTGCACCTCGTCCGGACCATCGGCAAAGCGCAGGTGACGGACGTCCTGGTACATCTCGGCCAGCGGGGTCCAGTGCGAGATGCCGGTGGCGCCGTGCATCTGGATCGACTGGTCGATGATCTTGCAGGCGCGCTCGGGCACCATGGCCTTGACCATGGAGACCCAGACGCGGGCCTCCTTGTTGCCGAGCACGTCCATGGCCTTCGCCGCCTTCAGCACCATCAGCCGCATCGCCTCGATCTCGCAGCGGGCCTGCGCGATGATCTGCATGTTGCCGCCGAGATGGGCGATCTTCTTGCCGAAGGCTTCGCGGGTGAGGCCACGCTGCACCATCAGATCGAGCGCCTTCTCGGCCTTGCCGATGGTGCGCATGCAGTGATGGATGCGGCCTGGCCCGAGGCGAAGCTGCGAGATCTCGAAGCCGCGGCCTTCGCCGAGCAGCATGTTCTCCTTCGGCACGCGGACATTGTTGAAGCGCATGTGCATATGGCCGCGCGGCGCGTGGTCCTGGCCGAACACATACATGGGGCCGAGCACCTCGACGCCGGGCGTGTCGCGCGGCACCAGGATCTGCGACTGCTGCTTGCTCGGCGCCGCGTCCGGATTGGTCTTGACCATCACGATGAGGATCTTGCAGCGGGGATCGCCGAGGCCGGAGATGTAGTACTTCTCGCCGTTGATGACCCATTCGTCGCCGACGAGCTTGGCGGTGGTCGAAATGTTCTTGGCGTCGGAGGAGGCGACGTTCGGCTCGGTCATGACATAGGCCGAGCGGATCTCGCCGTTCATCAACGGCTTCAGCCACTTCTCCTTCTGCTCCTTGGTACCGACGCGCTCCAGCACCTCCATGTTGCCGGTGTCGGGCGCCGAGCAGTTCATGGTCTCGGAGGCCAGCGGGCTCTTGCCGAGCTCGGAAGCGATGTAAGCGTAGTCGAGATTCTTCAGGCCCTGGCCGGTCTCGTCATCGGGCAGGAAGAAGTTCCAGAGGCCTTCCTTCTTCGCCCTGTTCTTGGCGACCTCGAGCACTTCGAGCTGCTTCGGGGTGAAGCTCCAGCGGTCTTCCTTGCCTTCGCCGGCCTTGGCGAATTCGATCGACATCGGCTCGACCGTCTCGCGGATGAACTTCTTGACGTGGTCGTAGAGCGGCCGGACCTGATCCGACATTCTGAGGTCGTTGAGCTCGTCGCCGGGGTTGAGGGTGTAGTTGGTGGTGCGGGGAATGTAGGCGTGCTTTGTCATTGTTCCTCCCGGGGGCGCTGAGATCGTGTTGGCCGGGAGAATAGTCGCAGCGCCGCGAAAGTGCGAGCGCGTATTTTCTCGCGCGAGCCATGCCATGCGATGGAATTTCGCAGGGAGCGTTTGAAATGTTGTTTGAATGGGGCTGCTGGTTCGCGGCGCCCCGTCATGCCCCGGTCAAGCCGGGGCATGACAGTGGCGGCTGCGGCTTGATCAGCTCGGTATCCGATGCATCGCGCAGATCTTGTTGCCGTCGAGATCGCGCAGATAGGCGAGATACAGCTTGTTCCCCGCGCCCTCGCGGATGCCGGGCGGATTTTCGATCGGCGTTCCGCCGGCGGCAACGCCGGCGGCGTGCCACTTGTCGACCTGTTCCGGCGAGTTGGCAGCAAAGCCGATGGTGCCGCCGTTCGCACAGGTCGCCGGCTCGCCGTTGATCGGCTTGGTCACCGAGAACACGCCGGTCTTGGTGATGTAGAAGATGCGATGCCCGTCGACCCGCGCGGGTCGCACCTCGAGCGTGCCAAGCAGCGTGTCATAGAACGCCTTGGCTTTGTCGAGGTCGTTGGTGCCGATCATGATGTGTGAAAACATTTGCCCGTTCCCCTCACTACGATTTTAGCCCGGATGGAGCTTGGCGAAATCCGGGTCTTGCTTTTGGTCATCCCGGATTGCGCTTCGCTCCATCCGGGCTACGAGACTCAGAACGCCGTATAGCCGCCGTCGATCACGAACGTATCCGCGGTGTGATACGACGAGGCCTTGCTCATCAGATACACGGCGATGCCGCCGAAATCAGATGCCTCGCCGAAGCGACGCATCGGAATCCGCGGCATCACGTTGGCGACGAACTTTTCGTTGGCCATGATGCCCGCGGTCATGTCGCTTTTGATCCAGCCGGGCAGGATCGCATTCGCGGTGACGCCATGGCGGGCGAGCTCGACGCCGAGGGCGCGGACCAGCGCGTTGATCGCGGCCTTGGTCGCCGCATAATGCTCGTTTCGCGCGGTGCCGAAGATCGAGGCGAGGCTCGAGGTCGCGACCAGCCGGCCGAAGGGGTCGCCCGCATTGGCGCGGTCGGTCATGTGCCTTGCCGCCGCCTGGAACGCGTGGAACACTCCGTCGAGATTGGTCGCGAACATCGTGCGCCATTCCTCTTCGGTGCGCTCGATGAAGGACCTGCGGCCACCGCCGCCGATGCCGGCATTGGCGAAGCAGCCGTCGACCCGGCCGAAAATGTCGAGCGTCGCCTTCATCGCGGCATTGACGGAATTCGGATCGGTGACGTCGCAGACGCGGGCATCGATCTTGCCTGACAGACCCGCCATGCTCGCGGCAGCAACCTTGTTCTTGTCAGGATTGCGGCCCCAGATCGAGACGTTGCAGCCCTGGCCAGCGAGTGCTTGTGCAATGCCGAGCCCGATACCGCCATTGCCGCCGGTGATCACGGCGACGCGGCCGGTGAGATCGAAAAGGTTCATGGCGCGTTTCCTGTTTTTGTCACGACGCGCGTCAGCCTGTGCGCGCAAGATCATGCGATATGACGGTGGGGTATGCTTTCGCCACCATGGACAAGACCGCGCCAAAAATCAAATATGTGGCCTGGCAAGAAGTAATTCCGGTCTGCGAAACTGACGCAGGCGGCAACTGACGAGGAAACGATGCAGTTCGAACACGTCACGCTCGAATTCGATGGTTCGGTCGCGATTCTCCGGCTCGATCATCAGGAGGTGATGAACGCCGTCTCCGTGGACATGCTGGGCGGCCTTTCCGATGCGCTCGATACGATCGAAGAGAAAAGGGACGAGGTGCGCTGCGTCGTGTTGACCGGCGCCGGCCGCGCGTTCTGCACCGGTGCGAATCTGCAGGGGCGCAACAACCAGTCGAGGAAAACCAAGGCCGGCCTGACGCTCGAAACCGGTTTTCATCCGTTCTTGCGCCGCATCCGCAACCTGCACTGTCCGATCGTCACCGCGGTCAACGGCCCGGCCGCCGGCGCCGGCATGAGCTTCGCGCTGCTCGGCGACATGATCCTGTGCGCCCGCTCGTCCTATTTCCTGCAGGCCTTCCGCCGCATCGGCCTCGTGCCGGATTGCGGTTCGACCTGGCTCTTGCCGCGCCTGATCGGCAAGGCGCGCTCGGTCGAATTGTCGTTGATGGGTGAGCGCCTGCCGGCCGAGAAGGCGCTGGAATGGGGCCTCGTCAACCGCGTCTACGACGACGGCGCGCTGATGGAGGAAGCGATGAAGCTCGCGCGCGATCTCGCCAGTGGCCCGACGATCGCGCTGTCGCTGATCCGCAAGCTCTATTGGGACAGCCCGGAAAACTCTTTCGAGGAGCAGCTCAACCTCGAATTCCAGTGCCAGCTGCGCGCCGGCGATACGCAGGATTTCCGCGAGGGCGTCGGTGCCTTCCTGGAGAAGCGGCCCGCGCAGTTCAAAGGCAAATGATCGAGGCCGAGCTTTTTCGCAGCGTCCAGCGCTGGTGTCGCGGCGCGACCGGCGTCACCGGTGCTGCAAAGCTGTCCGGCGGCGCCAGTCAGGAGACCTGGCGCTTCGACATCGTGCATCCCGATGGACCGATCGGCGCGATCCTGCGCCGCTCGCCGAAGGGCTACGGCGCCGCGCCAACGCGCGCAGCGGGACTCGCTGCGGAAGCGCAACTGATGCAGCTCGCCTATGAGGCCGGCGTGCCGTCGCCGCGCGTGATGCATGTGCTGACGCCGGATGAGGATCTCGGCACCGGCTTCATCATGCAGCGGGTCGAGGGCGAGACCATCGCCCGCAAGATTCTTCGCGACGACGAGTTCGCGGCAGCGCGCCCACTGCTGGCGCGGCAGATTGGCGGCGTGCTCGCGGGCCTGCACAGGTTGCCGCGGGACAGACTGCCCGCGCTGCGCAGCAGATCGGCGACGCAGGAGATCTCCGAGTTCGATCGCGACTATCGCAGCCTCGATTGGCCGAAGCCCGTGTTCGAGCTGGCGCTGCGCTGGCTGCGCGACCACGATCCCGGTCCGTCGGCCGAGACGACACTGGTTCATGGTGACTTCCGCAACGGCAATCTCATCATCGGTTCGGACGGCGTCCGCGCCGTTCTCGACTGGGAGCTCGCCCATCTCGGCGATCCCATGGAAGATCTCGGCTGGGTCTGCGTCAACTCATGGCGGTTTGGCGAGATCGACAAGCCCGTCGGTGGGTTCGGCTCGCGCGAGGAACTGTTCGCAGGCTACGAGGCTGCGGGCCGCAAATGCGATCCGGCTCGGGTGAAATTCTGGGAAGTGATGGGTACGCTGCGCTGGGGCATCATGTGCGGCGGCATGATGCAGCGGTTCCGAGAAGGGCCGGATCATTCCATGGAACGTGCCATGATCGGCCGCCGTGCCTCGGAGACCGAGATCGATCTGCTACGGCTGCTTGCGCCGCGGGGAGGTTAGGCATGCAGGACGAACCGATACCGATCGAGTTGACCAAAGCGGTTTCCGATTTCCTCCGTAACGACATCATCCCGCTGATCTCCGGCCATCAGGCTTTCAAGCTGCGGGTCGCCATCAACATTCTCGATCTTGTGACGCGACAGCTTACGCAGGAGGAAGGGAGCGATGCGAGGGAAGTCGAGCGTCTGCGCGCGCTGCTTGGTATGGACGGGTCGGTGACTGATCTAAACCGCGTGCTCGCCGAGCGTATCGCCAAGGGCGAGGTTGATTTGGCAACGCCGGGCCTCGCCGAGCATCTCTGGCAGACGACGATGGACAAGCTCGCCGTTGATCAGCCGAATTATGCGTCGTACAAGCGCGAGTTGTCGCGAGGCGGGTAGGTGGCGCTCTATCTCTGTCATTGCGAGGAGCCCTTGTAAGCAATCCAGACTGCATCCACAGAGGCAATCTGGATAGCTTCGCTTCGCTCGTAATGGCGGACGGAGAGACCCGCTACTTCCCCACCCATTTCGGTGGTCGCTTCTCCGAGAACGCCTTCGGGCCTTCGATGTAGTCCTGCGAGGCCACCATCGCCTTCACCGCGGGATATTCGCGTTGCTCCTCGATCGCCTGCTCCAGCGAGACGGCGAGGCCCTTCCGGATGGTCTGCTTCGATGCCCGGATCGACATCGGCGAGTTCTTGGTGATCATCTCGGCCCAGCGCAGCGCGCCCGCAAGCGCTTCGCCTTGCGGCACCACTTCGTTGACGAAGCCGAGTTCATGGCCCTCCTTGGCGCTGACGTGGCGTGCGGTGAGGATCATGCCCATGGCGCGCTTGAGGCCGATCTGGCGCGGCAGGCGGTGCAGGCCGCCAGCGAGCGCGGCGAGGCCGACGCGCGGCTCGGGCAGGGCGAAGGTCGCATTCTCCGAGGCGATGATGAGGTCGCAGGCGAGTGCAATCTCGAAACCGCCGCCCATGGCGACGCCGTTGACCGCAGCGATGACCGGCTTGTCGCAGTCGAAGCGCGCGGTGAGGCCGGCGAAGCCGCCCTTGTCCCAGCCGCGCTTGCCGCCCGCCGCCTGCCACTTCAGATCGTTCCCGGCGCAGAACGCCTTGTCGCCGGCGCCAGTGACGACGGCGACCCACTGTTCGGGATCGGCCGCGAAATCGTCAAACACTTTGTTGAGCTCGAAATGCGCGTCGATGTGCAGCGCGTTGTAAACCTCGGGCCGCGACAGCGTGACGATCGTGATCGGCCCCTTGCGTTCCACCTTTGAGAATTTCAGATCCATCGCGCACTCCCGCATTTTCTTCCCTTGGAATATTGGCGTCATACTACCGCGCGCCCGTGCACGAGCAGCACCAAATTGCGCGGGTGCGGCTTGCGCTTCCTACACGCCTCGGCTTGCTTGACTTGCGCGCGCTCTTCTCACCTTAATCGTGCGAAGCAAAAAGCGCCTAGCGCCTTAACGCAAAACGAAGAATCATCCGGGAGAGAACCTGTGGATTTCTCATTGCCTGCCGATCTCGTCGCCTATCTCGGAGAGCTCGACCGTTTCATCGAGCGCGAGATCAAGCCGCTGGAGGAGGCCGACGACAACATCCGCTTCTTCGATCATCGCCGCGAATGGGCCCGCACCGATTTCGAGAATGGCGGCTTGCCGCGGCATGAATGGGAGCAGCTTCTGCGCAAGGCGAAGGATCTCGCCGACGCCGCCGGCCATCTGCGCTTTCCGGTGCCGAAGCAATATGGCGGCAAGGACGGCTCCAACCTCTGGATGGCCGTGATCCGCGAGCACTTTGCCGCGAAGGGCCTCGGCCTGCACAACGACCTCCAGAACGAGCATTCGATCGTCGGCAACTTTCCCGTGGTCACCATGCTCGACCGCTACGGACGCGACGACCAGAAGGCGATGATCGACGGCTCGATCAAGGGCAAGTACCGCATCACTTTTGGTTTGACGGAGCCGCATCACGGTTCGGACGCGACGCACATGGAGACGCGCGCGGTGCCTGCTGTCAGAGACAACGTCAAGGGCTGGATCATCAACGGCGAGAAGATGTGGACGACCGGCATGCACGTCGCCACACATTGCGCGCTGTTCGCGCGCACCAGCGGCAATGACGGCGATGCCCGCGGCATCACCTGCTTCCTGGTGCCGGCCAAGAGCCACGGCGTGAAGGTCGAAGAATACATGTGGACCTTCAACATGCCGACCGATCATCCGCGCGTGAGCTTTACGGATGTGTTCGTGCCCGAGGATGCGCAGTTCGGCGAGGTCGGCCGCGGCCTGTCGCTGGCGCAATGCTTCGTGCACCAGAACCGCATCCGCCAGGCTGCAAGCTCGCTCGGCGCTGCGGTCTACTGCATCAACGAGAGCGTGAAGTACGCGCGTGAGCGAAAGCCGTTCGGCAAGGCACTCGCCGAGAACCAGGCGATCCAGTTCCCGCTGGTCGAGCTTGCCACGCAGGCCGAGATGCTGCGCCTGTTGATCCGCAAGACCGCGTGGGAGATGGACCAGCTTAACGAGGAGCAGATCGAGCGCACGCTCTCCGACCGCGTCTCCATGTGCAACTACTGGGCAAATCGCCTCTGCTGCGAATCCGCCGACCGCGCCATGCAGGTCCATGGTGGCATGGGCTACTCACGCCACAAGCCGTTCGAGCACATCTACCGCCACCACCGTCGGTATCGCATCACCGAAGGCAGCGAGGAGATCCAGATGCGGAAAGTGGCGGGATTCCTGTTCGGGTATATGGGGCCGGGGAAGCATTGACCCAATGTCGTCCTGGCGAAAGCCAGGACCCATTACCCCAAGAAGGAGTTTGAGGCGTACCGGTAATCACCGGTCTTCGCCAAACTCAATCCAGTGGTGATGGGGTCCTGGATCTGCGCTTCGCTTGTCCAGGACGACGGCGAAATTCAATTCACCCGCCGATCCTTCCCCGCCCAATACGGCTCACGCAACTGCCGCCGCAAGATCTTGCCTGACGGGTTCCTCGGCAGGGCGGGCAAAAACTCCACGCTCTTCGGCGTCTTGAACCCGGCGATGCGCTCGCGGGTGAAGTTGATGATGTCGGTGGCGGTCGCCTCTTTGCCCGGCTTCATCACCACGACGGCTTTCACCGCCTCGCCCCATTTGTCGTCGGGCACGCCGATTACGGCGGCCTCTGCGACATCAGGATGATCGCACAGCGCGCTCTCGACCTCGGCGGGGTAGATGTTCTCGCCGCCGGAGATGATCATGTCCTTGATACGATCGTGGATGTAGAGATAGCCGTCCTCGTCCATGTAGCCGGCATCGCCCGTGCGCAGCCAGCCGTCGCCGCGCAGCGTCGAAGCGGTCGCTTCCGGCAGGTTCCAGTAGCCTGCCATGTTCGAACCCGAGCGCGTCGCGATCTCGCCGACCTGACGCGGCGGCAAGGGTTTGCCATCGGCATCGAGGATCGCGATCTCCACGCCGGGCAGGGCCTTGCCGGCCGAGCGCATCCGCTCCAGGCCCTCGACGTGATCCTCCGGCGGCAGCGCGACGATCGTGCCGGTCGTCTCGGTCATGCCGTACATCTGCACGAAACCGCATTTGAAGACCTCGATGCATTCCTTCAGCAGGGCCGCTGGAATGGGGGAGGCGCCGTACAGCATGTATTTCAGCCGCGAGAAGTCGACCGTCTTCGCGCGTGGCTGCCGCACCACGAACTGCATCGCCGCCGGCACCATGAAGAGTTTCGTGATGCCGGACTGCTCGAAGAAATCGAGGACCCTGGTCGGATCGAATTCGCGCGCGATCACGCCGCGGGCGCCGTGATAGAGCCCCATCACGCCCCAGCCGGAGCCGCCGATATGGAAGATCGGCATCGCGACCAGCGACACGTCGTCGGTCGACCAACGGTTCCATTCCGGCTTGTCCTCGGCATTGCCTGTCTGAACGAGGTTGAGGAAGTTCGCGTGGCTCAGCATCGCGCCCTTCGGCTTGCCCGTCGTGCCCGACGTGTAGAGCTGGATCGCGATGTCTTTCGTATCAATGGGTACCTTCGGATCGTCGCCGCTCTGTGCATCGCGCCACGCGGCAAAATCCTGCCATTCCGGCGCGCCGCCTTCGGTCGTGATGATGGTGCGCACGCCCGGGAGCTGATGCTTGATCTGGCGCACCTGGGTGATGAACTCCGGCCCGACGAACAGCACCGGGGCCTTGCAATCGGCAACGATGAACGCGACCTCGGGTCCAGCGAGCCGCCAGTTCACCGGCGCCATCACCACGCCGGCCTTCATCGCGCCCATCAACAGCTCGAAATAGAAATCACTGTTCTTGCCGAGATAGGCGATGCGATCGCCCTTCTTCACGCCCATCGCGATCAACGCGTTGGCGACCTTGTTGGTCCTGGTATCGAACTCGGCGAAGCTGGTGACGCGGCCCTCGAACTCGTATGCGATGGCGTTGCCGCGGCTCGCCGCGCGCTCGCGCACCATGTCGGCGAGGTCAGCCAATGGCTGTGTGGACATGTTTCTCCCTTGGCGCTCTGCTTTTATGCCGCGGAGTGTGGCGTCATCCGCGATTGAAGACAAGGTGGATGTGCTTGAAGCGTCGCTACTTCAACACTGTCATCCTGGCGAAAGCCAGGACGACTGCGGAGAGCGCAACTACCCCCGCTTCGCCCGGTCCTTCTCGTTTTGCGCCATGATGCTCTCCCGCGCGGTCTTCCAGTCGTCGTCGCTCCAGTCGCGGAGCTGGTAGAAGTTGCCGCCCATGGCGAGCGCCTGTGCGCCGTCCATGGCGATGGTCTCGCCGGTGATCCAGTTGCAGCCGCCGGAGATGAGGAATACCGCGAGGTTCTGCAGCTCCTCCATGGTGCCAACGCGGCCCATCGGGTTCATCGCCTTGGTGCGCGCACCGGCTTCGTCACCGGGCTTGATGCGCTTGCTCATGCCTTCGGTCGGGATCTCGCCCGGTGCGATCGTGTTGAGGCGGATGCCATAGCGGCCCCATTCGGTGGCGAGCGACATCGTCATCGCGTGAATCGCCGACTTGCTCATCGCCGACGGCACCACGTAAGGCGAGCCGTTGCGTACCCAGGTCACGGTGATCGACACGACGTTGCCGGGTTGCTTCAACGCGATCCAGCGCTTGCCGACCGCATGCGTCACGTAGAACGTGCCGTGCATGACGATGTTGGCGACGGCATCGAAGCCGCGCGGCGAGAGCTCTTCCGTGCGCGAGATGAAATTGCCGGCGGCGTTGTTGATGAGATCGGTCAGCGGCGCATCGCGAAAAATGTTCTCGACCATTTCTTCGACCGCGAGCGAATTGCGGATATCGACGCCGTGGCTGGTGACGCGGCCGCCATACTGATCCATCAGCTCGGTCGCGGTTTCGTCGCAGACGATCTTGCGCCGGCCGCAGATGTGCACCTCGGCGCCGAGCTGGAGGAAGCGCGCCGCCATCGACTTGCCGAGGCCGGTGCCTCCGCCGGTCACGAGAATGCGCCGCCCAGCCAGAAGATTTTCCTTGAACATGGCTGTTTCTCCCGTACGTATCGTCAGTTAATTGGTCGATTGACTAAATCCGGCCGTCGGCTTTCTGTAAAGCGGCACCGAACAAGAACAGGGGAGAATTCATCCATGGAAGAGCGCGTCTCGATCTCGATCTCGGAAGGCGTCGCCGACGTGCGCCTGGTGCGCGCGGACAAGATGAATGCGCTCGATCAGGCCATGTTCGAGGCCCTCGTCGCGGCAACCGAGCGGCTTTCGAAGGAAAAGGGCGTGCGCGTTGTCGTGCTGTCGGGCGAAGGCCGCGCCTTCTGCGCCGGCCTCGACATGGGGCGTTTTGCCGCCATGAAGGAGAAGGGCGGCAACGGAATTCCGGGTGGCGAAAATCGCGATCTCACCAAGCGGACTCACGGGCAGGCGAACTTCCCGCAACAGGCGGTATGGGGATGGCGCCAGCTTCCGGTTCCTGTGATCGCGGCGGTGCACGGCGTCGCCTTCGGTGGCGGCTTCCAGCTCTCGCTCGGCGCCGACATGCGCTTTCTCAGCTCAGATGCGCGCATGTCGATCATGGAAATCAAATGGGGGCTCGTGCCTGACATGGCGGGCACGCCGATCCTGGCCTCGCTGGTGCGCGACGACATCCTGCGCGACCTCACCTACACCGGCCGCATCTTCTCCGCGCAGGAGGCGATGACGTATGGCCTCGCTACGCGCATCTGTGACGATCCGCGCGCCGCCGCGCTCGAAGTCGCACGCGAGATCGCCGGCAAGAGTCCCGATGCGATCCGCGCGGCGAAGCGACTGCTCAACAATCTCTCGGTCGATCCGGGGCCGGCACTGCTGGCTGAATCAGTCGAGCAGCAGAAGCTGATCGGTAGTCCGAACCAGACCGAAGCCGTGCGCTCCAATCTGGAGAAGCGCGCGGCGAAGTATGCGGATTAGCCACCGTCATTCCGGGGCGATGCGAAGCATCGAGCCCGGAATCCATAACCACGATCGGGAGTATGGATTCCAGGCCTGCGCCTTCGGCGAATCCCGGAATGACGAGTGAGATTGTGGCCATGGTGTTCAACCCGACGAAAGATCGGACAACAAAAATGAACGAAACGTCCCCATTCCTCGGCATCGTCTCCGGCGATCGCCGTCGTTCCCATGCTGAGGTTGCCAATCGTGCCGACCGCATCGCATCCGGCCTCGCCAGGATCGGTGTCAAGCGAGGCGATTGCGTCTGCATGCTGATGCGCAACGACATCGCCTTCCTCGAGGCTGCCTACGCTGCGATGCGGCTGGGCGCCTATGGCGTCCCGATCAACTGGCACTTCAAGCCGGAGGAGATCAACTACATCCTCAACGATACCGGCACGTCCGTGCTGATCGGGCATACGGACATGCTGTACGCCCTGCGTGATGCCATTCCCGCTGGTGTCATCGTGCTCAGCGTGCCGACGCCGCCGGAGATCCTGAAGAATTACAAGATCGATCCGAATCATTTGAAGACACCCGACTTCGCCATCGATTTCGAATCCTGGCTCGCCCAATTCCAGCCCTATGACGGCCCGGTCGTGCCGCAGCCGATGAACATGATCTACACCTCGGGCACGACAGGCCATCCCAAGGGCGTGCGTCGCAATGCGCCGACGCCGGATCAGCAAGCAGCGGGCGAGCGCATGCGCGCGATGATCTATGGCCTCAAGCCCGGCGCCCGTGCGATCCTGCCGGGTCCACTCTATCATTCCGCGCCGAATTCGTTCGGCATCCGCGCGGGCAAGCTCGGCGGCGCGCTGGTTCTGATGCCACGCTTCGAGGCGGAAGAGTTTCTCGAGCTGATCGAGCGCTACAGGATCGACACCATCTTCATGGTGCCGACCATGTTCATCCGCCTGATGAAGCTGCCGGAGGCGATCCGCAAGAAATACGACGTGTCCTCGCTGCGCCACATCATCCACGCTGCCGCGCCATGTCCGGCCGACGTCAAGCGTGCCATGATCGAATGGTGGGGGCCGGTGATCTACGAATTCTACGGCTCGACAGAATCCAGCGCCGTCACCTTCGCGACCTCGGAGGATGCGCTGAAAAAGCCCGGCACGGTCGGCAAGATCTCGCCCGGCGCCGAGCTGCGCTTCATCGGCGATGACGGCCGCGTGCTCGGCGTCGGCGAGATCGGCGAGATCTATTCCCGCATGCCGGAGATGGCGGACTTTACTTACCACAACAAGCCGGAGAAACGCGCCGAGATCGACCGGGACGGCTTCATCACGTCGGGCGACGTCGGCTATATCGACGAGGACGGCTACGTCTTCATCTGCGACCGCAAGCGCGACATGGTGATATCAGGCGGCGTCAACATCTATCCTGCCGAGATTGAATCCGTGCTGCACGCCGTTCCGGGCGTGCATGATTGCGCGGTGTTCGGCATCCCCGATGCCGAGTTCGGCGAGGCCTTGATGGCCGTGGTCGAGCCGCAGCCGGGCGTCACGCTCGATGCCGCCGATGTGCGCTCAAGGCTGAAGACCTCACTCGCCGATTACAAGGTGCCGAAGCATATCGAGATCCGCACCGGACTGCCGCGCGAAGACTCCGGGAAAATCTTCAAGCGCCGGCTGCGCGACCCCTATTGGGAGCAGGCCGGTCGAAAAATCTGACAATTCGAGGAGCGACACATGACCGACGCGGCGAAGGAAGTCCTCTACGAGGTCACCGACCACATCGCGACCATCACTCTGAACGCGCCGGAGCGCATGAACACGATCTCTGGCCCGATGCTGAACGATCTGGCGCGGCTGCTGACCGAAGCCAATGAGGACAAGAACGTCCGCGTCGTGATCCTCACCGGCAAGGGCAGGGCGTTCTGCGCCGGTCTCGATCTGCGCAAGGAGCGTGACGGAAACGGTCTCAGTGCCGCATCCTCGCCGACCACGATCAACCTCCGCAACACGCCGCCGACGGTTTTGCAAGCCATGGACAAGCCGACCATCTGCGCCGTCAACGGCGGCGCGGCCGGTTATGGCATGGACACAGCCCTCGGCTGCGACATTCGGATCATGGCGGAGTCCTCGAAGCTCGCGGCTGCCTTCGTCAAGCGCGGCGTCGTGCCGGAATCCGGCGGCACCTGGCTGCTGCCGCGCATGCTCGGCTGGGCCAAGGCCTCCGAGCTGATCTTTACCGGCCGCACGCTCAGCGCGCGCGAATGTCTCGACTGGGGCCTCGCCAATGAAGTCGTGCCCGATGCAGAACTAATGAACCGCGCCACCGCCATCGCCCGCGAAATCGCCGCGAACGCGCCGCTCGCCGTGCAAGCCTCCAAGCGCATGATGCGGATGGGCCTGAACGAAAACTTCCACGACCACGTCCATCACGTCTATCTCCAGCTGCTGCCGCTGTTCAAGACACAGGACATGGCCGAAGGCATGAAGGCCTTCATGGAGAAGCGCGAACCCAAGTTCGAGGGACGGTAGGCTGCCTGAAATCCGCGCATAGGAGCTGTCTTCGCAACGACAGCTTTCGGGCCTATACAGCTGGGGTCATTTACACAGGGTAGTCCCATGGCCCCCGTTTCGATCCTGCTCAACATCATCTGGATACTCATCGGCGGTGCCTGGATGGCATTCGGCTGGCTGGTGGCATCCGTCATCATGGCGATCACCATCATCGGCCTGCCCTGGGCGCGGGCGGCGTTCAACATCGCCATTTACACGCTGCTGCCGTTCGGCTCGCGCGCGGTCAGCCGCGACGAGGTCACCGGCATGGGCGATATTGGCACGGGCGCCCTTGGGGTGATCGGCAACATCATCTGGCTCGTGCTGGCCGGCTGGTGGCTGGCGCTCGGCCATGTCCTGACGGCCGTGATCTACGCCATCACCATCATCGGCATTCCCTTCGCATGGGCCCATCTGAAGCTCGCGGGCATCGCGCTCTGGCCGATCGGCAAGGTGATCGTGCCGGCTTAGGGCGCGGACCCATAAATTTCGGCTTCCGACGGCAGAGCAGAAGTCACGGGTTTTGTTCGCAGTTGGCAGCTTGTGGCGCATAGCTGCCGTGGAGCAGGCTTCTCGGGTTGAGCGGCATATGCCGCACCCTCGGCGTGCCTATTTCATTTCCTGACAAGGGGCGTCCCTTGATCCATCGCAAGAAATTCCGTGCGGTCAGCATTACCAAGTTTCTGAAGACATCCGAATGGAAGTCGATGGAACTGAGAGAAACGGAGATGACCGATGGCCAACAGGCAAGTCGTGATCTGTTCACCTGTACGCACCGCTATCGGCACTTATGGCGGAACGCTGAAGGATCTGCCCGCGGTCGATCTCGGTACCGTGGCAATCCGCGCATCGATCGAACGTGCGAAATTGTCGCCCGATGATGTCGGCAGCGTCGTCATGGGCAACGTGATCCAAGCTGGCAACAAGATGAATCCGGCCCGGCAAGCTGCCATCAATGCCGGCGTCCCCGTCGCTGTTCCGGCCCTGACGGTCAACCGCGTCTGTGGCTCGGGTGCGCAGGCGATCGCGAGCGCCGCTCAGGAGGTGATGCTCGGGTTCATTGACAGCGCGGTCGCCGGCGGCATGGAGAACATGGACCGTGCACCGTATCTCATGGGCTCCGGACGGTGGGGCTATCGCATGGGTGACGCGAAGATTTTTGATGCGATGCTGATGGACGGTCTAAACGACGCCTTCTCCGGTCAGCATTCCGGTTGGCACACTGAGGATCTCGCGGCCTCGCATCAGATCACCCGTGACGAACAGGACCGCTGGGCCGAACGCTCGCAAAAGCGCTTTTCCGAGGCGCAGGCTTCCGGCAAGTTCGCCTCGGAAATCGCGGCGGTCGAAATTGCCTCCCGGAAGGGTCCGGCAAAATTCGACAAGGACGAGCACAACCGTCCAGACACCACCATCGAAAGCCTTGCAAAGCTCAAACCGGCTTTCCGCAAGGAGGGTACGATCACGGCGGGCAACGCGCCCGGACTCAATACCGGCGCGTCGGCAATGATCGTGGCGGAGCGCGCGTGGGCCGACAAGAAGGGCCTGACGCCCATGGCACGCCTGGTCGCCTACGGAATCGGCGCAGTCGAACCAGGTATGTTCGGATTGGGACCGGTTCCGGCCGTCAACCAGGCCCTCGAACGGGCCGGCTGGAAAACCTCAGACATCCAACGGATCGAGATCAACGAGGCCTTCGCTGCGATCGCAATTGCGGTCGCGAACGACCTCGGTCTCGACTCGAGTATCGTCAACGTGGAAGGCGGCGCGATCGCGCACGGTCATCCGATCGGCGCCTCGGGAGCAGTGCTTACCACTCGATTGCTGCACTCGATGAAGCGCGACGGTGTCGAGAAAGGCATCGTCACTCTTTGCATCGGCGGCGGTCAGGGAATTGCCCTTGCGCTTGAATCGATGATTTGAGCCCGTCCGCGCGAGCCCTTCGGCGCGCGGCGGCGTGCCGGACGATATTGGCCAATCCCGAGACAGCTAATGCTTCACTTTCGCGCGCTGACCGCTCCGACCTCGTTTCTGTTTTTTACTGGAAAGGGCGGCGTGGGTAAGACATCTCTTGCGTGCGCCACGGCCGTGGGCCTGGCCGACCGCGGACTGCGTGTGCTTCTTGTGAGTACCGATCCTGCGTCGAACCTCGACGAAATGCTCGAGGTTACTCTGACCGACCGCCCGACCCCGGTGCCAAACGTCACCAGACTTTCGGCAATGAATATCGATCCGGAGGCTGCCGCCGAGAGTTATCGCGCCCGTGTCCTTGAACGACTCGGACCAGACGTTACCGCCGGCGAGCGATTGACCGTGCGCGAGCAACTCTCCGGCGCTTGCACAACGGAAATCGCCGCCTTCGACGAGTTCGTCGGATTGCTGGACGGCGATATGGGTGGGTTCGACCACATTGTATTCGATACGGCCCCGACCGGCCACACGCTAAGGCTCCTGAGCCTGCCAAAGGCTTGGACCGGCTTTCTCAAGGGCAATGATCGGGGAGCATCCTGCCTCGGGCCGCATTCCGGCTTGAAGATGCAGGAGGACCGCTTTCAAAAGGCGCTCCGGGCCCTGGGCGATTCCAGGCGGACGACCATTATCCTCGTCACCCGCCCGGATCACGGCGCTATCCGTGAAGCGACCAGGACATCGGGCGAGCTTGATGTGCTCAATCTCTCGAACCAACTCCTGGTGGTCAACGGACGGTTCCACGCGACCGATCTCACCGACGCCGTCGCGGTTGCGCTTGAACGGGATCAGGACGAGGCCTTGGCCGCAATGCCCGCGTCGCTCGCAAGACTGCCGCGAGACGAAATCCCTTTGCTTGGGTTCGACATCGTGGGGCTCACGGCTCTAAGGGCAGTGCTGGCGCCCGCCAATCAGCCGTCAGCAGTTTCGGGCCAGTCAAGCGCAGAACCGGTCGACCTGCCGGGCCTGGAACGGTTGGTCGATGACATCGCGCGGGACAAGCACGGTCTCATCATGGTGATGGGCAAAGGAGGCGTCGGAAAGACGACGATTGCGGCTGCCATCGCGGTGGGATTGGCCAAGCGGGGGCATGCCGTCCATCTCAGCACGACCGATCCTGCAGCTCACGTAGCTTTCGTCGTCGATGGCGCCATGCCCGGCTTGACGGTCGACCGGATCGACCCGCGGGTCGAGACGGAGCGGTATGTCGCGAAGATCCTCGCGAGCCGGGGCCGGGACCTGGACGAGCAAGGTAAGGCTCTGCTGCTCGAAGACCTCGCTTCCCCATGCACCGAGGAGGTCGCCGTGTTCCACGCCTTCTCGCACGTCGTTGCGGAGGCCAGGAGCGCCTTCGTTGTCCTCGATACGGCGCCGACGGGCCACACACTCCTATTGCTGGACGCGACCGGCGCCTATCATCGCCAGATGACGAGCCAACTTGCACCGACGGCTGCTGGACGAATCGTCACTCCGCTGATGAGGCTCCAAGATCCGGCTCACACCAAGGTGATCCTGGTGACCTTACCGGAAACGACTCCGGTTTCCGAGGCGGCTTCCCTTCAGCAAGATTTGCGGCGGGCGAACATCGAACCGTACGGCTGGGTCATCAACAAGAGCTTTGCTGTCTCCGGAGTCCGCGATTCTCTGCTGCGGCTTCGGCTTGATAAAGAACGGACGCAAATAGCTCGCGTTCAGAACGGTCTCGCAAAACGCGCTTTTCTGATCGGCTGGAGAGCCAGGCCGCCGGTCGGTGTGGAAGAGCTTCGGATGCTCTCATGAACTTGCTCTTTCGCGCTGGCTTACGTCTTGGTTGGACCCAGTTCGAACAGCCCGGCTAGACTAGAGGTCACCAGCATGCGTCTTTCGCGCGCGGGCCGTGGGTGCCGACCTGTGCCCTTTAGTTCTCGATAAAGGGCGAAACGGACAGCAAAACTTCGGGCGAATGCGTCGCGAGTCCGAGAATATCCCCCAAGATCGGCGCCGTTGCCGCGCCGCCGCCAACTTCATCTTGCACTGCGGCAGAAAAATATCGCACACTCGGCAGGCCGGGGAGCCATAGGGAGCTCTACAAGGGGAGCGAGCCATGTCCCTCCAGACCATACCATCCGACTCTGCCGATCTTCGCCCGAACCGTCCCGAGGACGTCCAGGCGCTCGAGGCGGACGCGCGGCTGCGCGACGATATCCGCCTGCTCGGGCGCATCCTGGGCGACACCGTGCGCGACCAGGAGGGGGCTGAATTGTTCGACCTGGTCGAGCGCATCCGCCAGACCTCGATCCGGTTCCACCGCGACGAGGACCGCCTTGCCCGCCGCGAGCTCGAACAGATCCTCGACAGCATGCCGACATCCGAGACGGTGCGGATCGTCCGCGCCTTCAGCTATTTTTCCCACCTCGCCAACATTGCCGAGGACCAGAACAACATCCGCCAGATGCGTGCCGGAAAGAATGGCGGCTCCGGCGTGTTGGCGGAGACGCTCGCCAAGGCCAAGGCCGCTGGTATCGGCACCGACGCGCTGCGCAGCTTCTTCAAGAGCGCGCTCGTCAGCCCGGTGCTGACCGCCCATCCGACCGAAGTCCGCCGCAAGAGCACCATGGATCGCGAGATGGAGGTCGCTGCGCTGCTCGACCGCCGCGAACGGGTTGCTTTGACTGCGGACGAGGCCGCTGCCAGTGACGAGCAGCTTCGGCGCGAGGTGCTGACGCTGTGGCAGACCAATCTGCTCCGCCGCACCAAGCTCACCGTGCTCGACGAGGTCGCCAACGGCCTGTCGTTCTACGATTACACCTTCCTGCGCGAGGTGCCGCGGCTGGTCAATGCGCTGGAGGACCGGCTCGAGGAGGGCGGCGAGCAGGCCGCCAGCGAGCTCGCCTCGTTCCTGCGCATGGGCAGCTGGATCGGCGGCGACCGCGATGGCAATCCCTTCGTCACCGCCGACGTGATGCGCGGCACGCTGCGGCTCCAGTCCAGCCGGGTGATGCAGTTTTACCTGAACGAGCTGCACGTGCTCGGCTCGGAATTGTCGATCGCGGCGCATCTCGCCGACGTGTCCGAGGAGTTGCGGAACCTCGCGGAGCGCTCGCCCGACACCTCGCCGCACCGGAGCGGCGAGCCCTATCGCCTCGCGGTCTCCGGCATCTATGCCCGCCTGACTGCGACCGCCGAGAAGCTCGAGGTCGAAATCACCCGCCGGCCGGTCGGCAAGGGGGCGCCTTACGAGAGCGTCAAGGAGCTGCAGGCCGATCTCGACGTGCTGCACCGCTCGCTGATCTCCAACAATGCCCGCGTCATCGCGCGCGGTCGGCTACGGCTATTGCGCCGCGCCGTCGATTGCTTCGGCTTCCACCTGGCGCGGCTCGACATCCGCCAGAACTCTGCCGTTCACGAACGCACCATTGCCGAGCTGATGGATGCCGCCAACCCCGGCATGTCCTATCTCGCGCTCGGCGAGGAGGCGCGCATCTCGCTCCTGACCAACGAACTGCGCTCGACGCGCGCGCTGGTGTCGCCTTTCGTCAAGTACAGCGACGAGACCATGGGCGAACTCAACGTTTTCCATGCCGCGGCGGAAGCGCACGCGAAGTTCGGCTCGGATTCGATTCCCCAATGCATCATCTCGATGTGCAAGGGAATGTCGGACATGCTCGAGGTCGCGGTACTGCTGAAGGAGGTCGGCCTCGTCCATCCCTCCGGGCGGAGCGCCGTCAACATCGTGCCGCTGTTCGAGACCATCGAGGATTTGCAGGCCTCATCCGGCATCATGGACCGCATGCTGTCGTTGCACGATTACCGCCGCCTCGTCGACAGCCGCGGCAGCGTCCAGGAGGTCATGCTCGGCTATTCCGACTCGAACAAGGACGGCGGCTTCGTCACTTCGGGCTGGGAGCTCTACAAGGCCGAGATCTGCCTCGTCGAGGTGTTCGAGCGCCATCACGTGCGCCTGCGCCTGTTCCACGGCCGCGGCGGCTCGGTCGGTCGCGGTGGCGGACCGAGCTATGACGCCATCGTCGCCCAGCCCGGCGGGGCCGTGAACGGCCAGATCCGCATCACCGAGCAGGGCGAGATCATCTCGTCGAAATATTCCAACGCCGAAGTCGGCCGCAACAATCTCGAGATCCTGGCGGCTGCGACGCTGGATGCGAGCCTGCTGCAGCCGAGCCAGAGTGCGCCGCGCCGCGAATACCTGACCGCGATGGACGAGCTTTCAAATCTCGCCTTCAAGGCCTATCGCGGCCTGGTCTACGAGACCGACGGCTTTGTCGATTATTTCTGGTCCTCGACCGTGATCAACGAGATCGCGACGCTGAACATCGGCAGCCGTCCGGCCTCGCGCAAGAAGACCCGCGCCATCGAGGATTTGCGCGCGATCCCCTGGGTGTTCTCCTGGGCGCAATGCCGCCTGATGCTGCCGGGCTGGTATGGCTTTGGTAGCGCGGTCGAGCAATGGATCGCGGCGCATCCGCAACAGGGCATGCCGTTCCTGAAAGAGCTTTACAAGGAATGGCCGTTCTTCCGCATGCTGCTGTCGAACATGGACATGGTGCTGGCGAAAAGTTCGATCGCGATCGCCTCGCGCTATGCCGAACTGGTACCAGACGAGGCGCTGCGCGAGAAGATTTTTGGGCGCATCCGCCGCGAATGGCATTCCTGCATCGAGACGCTGCTCGACATCATGGGCCAGGACCGCCTGCTGCAAGGCAACCCGCTGCTGGAGCGCTCCGTGCGTCACCGCTTCCCCTATCTCGACCCGCTCAACCATGTGCAGGTCGAGCTCTTGCGGGAGCACCGCGCGCAGAACCCCGACGAGCAGGTGCTGCGCGGGATTCAGCTCACCATCAACGGCATCTCGGCGGGCTTGCGGAATACGGGGTAGGTCCTCTCCCTCGCCCGCAGGCGGGGAGAGGTGAAGTCAGGTCACACCGGATCCCAAGGGAAGATGTCGGCGGAGCGGTCGAGCTTGTAGAACGAACCCTTCAGCGCCGGCATGCCGTGTTCCGCGATCGACTGCGGCGTCCAGCCTTCGCTGCGATGGACCGAGCGCAGCGGGCGGTTCTGGCTGAACAGGAACAGCTCGTTCATGCGAGCGCCGAAGATCTGGCCGGAGACATCCTTGGCGGCATCGGAGAGCAGATAAGCGCAGATCGGCGCGATCTTCTCCGGGCCCATCTGCTTGATCTTCTCGACGCGCGCCTTCTCGGCTTCGGTCTCGGTCGGGATGGTGCCGATCATGCGGGTCCAGGCGAACGGCGAGACGCAGTTCGAGCGAACGTTGAAGCGGCCCATGTCGAGCGCAATCGATTTCGACAGGCCGACGATGCCGAGCTTGGCGGCGGCGTAGTTGGCCTGGCCGAAATTGCCGATCAGGCCCGAGGTCGAGGTAAAGTGCACGAAGGAGCCGCTCTCCTGCTCGCGGAAAATGCGCGCGGCGGCGTGGCTGACATAGAACGAGCCCATCAGATGCACCTTGATGACGGCCTCGAACGCCTCCACGCTCATCTTGTGGAAGATCATGTCGCGCAAAATGCCGGCATTGTTGACGACGCCGTCGAGGCGGCCGAAATGATCGGTCGCGGTCTTCACGATCCTGCTGGCAGGAATCGCTTCGGCGACCGACTCGAAATTGGCAACCGCCGTGCCGCCACGCTTCTTGATCTCCTCCACGACCTCCTCGGCAGGCGTGGCGCTCGAGCCGGCGCCGTCGGCCGCTCCTCCGGGGTCGTTGACGACGACCTTGGCGCCTTCCGCGGCGCAAAGCAGTGCGATCTCGCGCCCGATGCCGCGGCCTGCGCCGGTGACGATGATGACCTTGTCCTGCAGTGACTTGCTCATGTGGATTACCTCTCGTTCGTAAACACGATCGTGCCCGATGCGGCGAACATGCCGCCGACGCCGTGGCACACGGAAATCTTCGCATTCGGTACCTGTGCCGGTGCGATTCCGCGCATCTGGCGCACGCTCTCCTGGAGCGCGTACATGCCGTACATGCCCGAATGCATGTAGGAGAGGCCGCCGCCATTGGTGTTGAGCGGCAGTTTTCCCCCGGGCCGCGTGTTGCCGTCGGCGATGAACTTGCCGGTCTCCTCGTACGGCATGAAGCCGAGATCGCCGAGCCCGAACAGCGGCAGATGCGCAAAGGCATCGTAGATCATGAGATGGTCGACGTCCCCGTGCGCGATGCCGGCCTCCTTGAAGGCGAGCGGCCCCGCAGTCTTGAACGCGCGCGAGGAGTTGAACGTCTCCATCTGGCTGACCATCGGCGTTTCCACGCTCTCGCCGGTGCCCATGATGTAGACGGGCTTGCGCGGAAAGTCCTTGGCGCGGTCGGCCGAGGTCAGGATCAGCGCGCCGCCGCCGTCGGTGACGAGGCAGCACTGCAGCAGGCGAAACGGATAGGCGATCATGCGCGAGTTGAGCACGTCGGCAACCGTGATCGGGTCCTTCATCATCGCACGCGGATTCTTTGCGGCCCATTCGCGCTGCACGACGGCAACCGAGGCGAGCTGCTCATGCGTGATGCCGTAGGTCTTCATGAAGCGCAGCACGGGGATCGGGAACATGCTGGGCGGACCGTAGACGCCGTAGGGCGCCTCGAACTGGCCGTTGAGGCTGTCCGCCGCGGTGAAGCGCGGCTGCTTGCCGATCATCGACTTGCCGCTTTCGGCATGGGTGATCAGCACGGTCTTGCACAGGCCGGCCTCGATCGCTGCCGCGGCATGGCGAACATGCAGCATGAACGAGCAACCGCCGACCGAGGTGCCGTCCACCCAGGTCGGCTTGATGCCGAGATAGTGGCAGACCTGCTGCGGCGTCTCGACCGCGGTGGCAAAGCCGTCGATGTCGGACAGCTTCAGCCCGGCGTCCGCGATGGCATTGAGCGCCGCGTCCGCGTGAAGCTGGAGCTGCGAGGCGTTGGGAATGACGCCGAGCTCGGTGGTCTCGGCGGCGCCGACGACGGCAACCTGGTTCTTGCGCATGGCTTACCCCTTCGCCGGACGGAAGACGGGGAGGGTGATCTTGTCGTCGAGCGCCTGGAACGCGACCTCCAGCTTCATGTCGAGCTCGAGCGCCTCCGGCGTCTGTGGACAGTCGATGATGTTGCTCATCATCCGCGGCCCTTCGGCGAGCTCGACCACGGCGATCGCGTAAGGCGGCGTGAAGCCGGGCGCGGCGGGGCGGTGGTTGATCACATAGCTGTAGAGGAAACCCTTGCCGCTCGCCTTGAACACCGAGACCTTGCGCGAGGCGCAGGACGGGCAGAACGGGCGCGGCGGGAAGTAGACATGCGCGCAGGCGTCGCAGCGCTGCAGGCGGAGTTCGCCGGCTTTGGTGCCGTCCCAGAAATGCTGGGTTTCCGGCGTCGGTTTCGGTCGCGCGCGCTGCGGTTCGGCCATCTCGGAAAGTCCTCCCAGATTTATTTGCCTTGGGGCAGGTTTAGCGCCCGCCTGTTTCGATCTTGATGCGACAATCAACCATGACGCGTCAACGGTCCAGCAATGCACATGCATGCCATCATGCGCACAATGCTTGTGTCGAACTGAGGCGGCGCTATAGATTGCGCGCGCCAATATTCCGTGAGACAGACATGCCCGATTTTCCGACACTGGCGAAGCTCGCCGAGGACCTCGAAAGCGGTCGCACCACCTCCCGAAAGCTGGTCGAGGCGTGCATCGCCAGGATTGCCGATCCCGCGGGCGAGGGCCAGCGCGCCTTTATCCATGTCGACAAGGACGCCGCGCTTGTGGCGGCCGACGCGATGGACGCCTTGCGCAAGGCCAAGGCCGCGCCATCGCGCTATGCCGGTATCCCGATCTCGATCAAGGATCTGTTCGACATCAAGGGCCAGGTGACGCGCGCCGGCTCGCGCGCGCTCGACGACTCCTCGCCGGCCGAGCAGGATGCGGCCGCGGTGGCGCGGCTGCGCAAGGCAGGCTTTGTCGTGATCGGGCGCACCAACATGACCGAGTTCGCCTATTCCGGCATCGGCATCAATCCGCACTACGGCACGCCGAAGGGGGTTTGGAACCGGGCCGAGGGCCACGTGCCCGGCGGCTCGTCCTCGGGCGCTGCAGTTTCCGTGCTCGACGGCATGGCGCATGGCGCGCTCGGCACCGACACCGGCGGTTCCTGCCGCATTCCCGCAGCGTTCAATGGCATCGTCGGCTACAAGCCGACGCAGCGCCGCGTGCCGCTCGATGGCTCCGTGCCGCTGTCGTTCTCGCTCGACAGTATCGGCCCCTTGGCGCGATCGGTCAGCTGTTGTGCCATTCTCGATGCGGTACTCGCCAACGAGCCGATCGCCGCACTCAAGCCGCGTCCCGTGAAGGGCATGCGGCTCGCCGTGCCGACCACGATCGCGCTCGACGACCTCGATGCAGAGGTGTCTGCGACTTTCGAGCGCGCACTGAAGTCGCTCGCCGATCATGGTGCCATCATCGAGCGTATCGAGATGGCTGAATTCCACGACATCGGTCCGATGAACGCCAAGGGCGGCTTTGCCGCGTCCGAGAGCTACGCCTGGCATCGCTATCTCATCAGCTCAAAGGGAGATGTCTACGACCCCCGCGTCTCCGTCCGCATCATGCGCGGCGAGGCGCAGAGCGCGGCCGATTACATCGATCTCCTCAACGAGCGCCGCTCGCTGATCGCCCGCGTCAATGCGCATATCGCGCCCTATGACGCCTTGGTGTTGCCGACCACCGCCAACACGCCGCCGAAGATCGCAGATCTCGCCGACGACAAGGCATTCACCACGCAGAACCTGCGCGCGCTGCGCAACTGCACCCTGATCAACATGATCGACGGCTGCGCCATCTCGCTGCCGGCGCATCGCGAGGGCGACATTCCCGTCGGCCTGATGCTGGCAGGGGCGGGCGGCTCCGATCGCCGTATCTTCGAGCTTGCTGCTGGCATGGAGGCCGTGATTCGTGTTTGACCTGACTTTCACCGTCGACGCCCAGGACACCACCACGCCGCTGACACTGGCGATCGACCACATGGTGATCGCCGGCTGGACCGGCCGCGATCCCGTCGCGCGCGACAAGCACATCGCCGAGCTGCAGGAGATGGGCATCGCCCCGCCGGCCTCGACACCGATCTACTATCGCGGCGCGGCGCGGCGGCTGACACAGGAAGACAGCATCGAATGCACCGGCGGAGACTCCTCCGGTGAGGTCGAGTTCGTGCTGATCGGCTGGCAGGGCCGCATCTTCGTCGGCTGCGGCTCCGACCACACCGATCGCAAGGTCGAGGCCTACAGCGTCACGGTTTCCAAGCAGATGTGCGACAAGCCGATCGCTTCCACGCTGTGGGAGCTCGAGGACGTCATCGGCCATTGGGACAAGATGATCCTGCGCTCCTACGCCACGATCAAGGGTGAGCGCGTGCTCTACCAGGAGGGCACGCTGGACGCGATGCTGCCGGTCGCTGATTTGATCGCGCGCGGTTTCGAAGGCGGAAAATTCCCCGACGGTTGCGCCATGTTCGGCGGCACCTTCGCGGCCAAGGGCGGCATCCGCCCGGCGGAACGCTTCGATTTCGAGCTTGAGGATCCCGTGCTGAAGCGGACGATCAGGCACGGCTACGATGTGGTGATGCTGCCGGTGCGGGGCTGATCTCTCTCCGCGTCATTGCGAGGAGCCCGCGACAAACTGCGAAGCAGTTTTGCACTCTTGCGACGAAGCAAACCAGATTGGTTTTGCGGAGGGATCTCTGGATTGCTTCGCTTCGCTCGCAATGACGGGGGATAGTCGTCGGAAATCGGGTGGCGGCGGATGGGCGAGCTTTGCGAAGGTGATTGGTATGACAATGACCGCACGAAAATCAGCCTCAACCGCCACCGACCTTGCCTCCCACGTCGATAGCCTCGACTGGCCTCAAATCACCGCCGAGCTGGACGCCCAGGGCTGCGCGGTCCTGAAGGGCCTGCTCACGCCGGACCAGTGCCAGGCCATTGCAGCCCTCTACCCGGATGACGCGCACTTCCGCAGCCGCATCGTCATGGGCCGCCACGGTTTTGGCCGCGGCGAGTACAAATACTTTTCCTATCCGCTGCCTGATATCATCGCGCAGTTGCGTCCGGCGCTCTACGCGCACCTGCAAGGCATCGCCAACAGCTGGAACGAGGCGATGGGGATCGACATTCGCTATCCCGCAGGGCATGCGGCGTTTCTCAAGCGCTGCCAGGAAGCAGGGCAGGCGCGACCGACGCCGCTGCTGCTGCAATATGAGGTTGGTGACTTCAACTGCCTGCACCAGGATCTCTATGGCGAGCACGTGTTCCCCCTCCAGGTCGCGGTCCTCCTGTCCGAACCTGGGCGCGACTTCACCGGCGGTGAATTCGTGCTGACCGAGCAGCGCCCGCGTATGCAGTCCCGCGCCGAAGTGGTTCCGCTGATGCAGGGCGATGCCGTCGCTTTCGCTGTGCATCACCGCCCGGTGCAAGGGACACGCGGCACTTACCGCGTTAACCTGCGCCATGGCGTCAGCCGGATCAGGTCCGGCCAGCGCCACACGCTGGGTGTGATCTTTCACGATGCCAAATGAGCAGTGCGATTGATGGCTGATTTGTTCGACAGCGTCGCTGAAGCGCAGCCGCCGCGCGAGGAGATCGCCGATGGCGCCGTGCTGCTGCGTGGATTCGTCAGGCCGATCGAGAGCGAGCTGATCGCATCGGTGCGCGCCATCGTCGCGCGGTCGCCGTTTCGCCGCATGACCACGCCGGGCGGTCATTTGATGTCGGTGGCCATGACAAACTGCGGCAAGCGCGGCTGGATCACCGATCACACCGGCTATCGCTATGATCCGATCGACCCCAAGACCGGTGCGCCATGGCCGGCGATGCCGCCGGTGCTGCGCGATCTGGCGCGCCACGCGGCGGAGCAGGGCGGTTTCCAAGATTTCGCGCCCGATGCGTGCCTGGTCAACCGCTACGAGCCCGGCACGCGACTGTCGCTGCATCAAGACAAGGACGAGCTGGACTATTCCGCGCCGATCGTCTCGGTCTCGCTCGGCCTGCCCGCGACCTTCCTCTTCGGTGGTCTCGCACGCAGCGACAAGCCGCGCCGCTTCCGGCTCGTCCACGGCGACGTCGTGGTCTGGGGCGGAACTAACAGGCTCGCCTATCACGGCGTCGCGCCGCTCGCCGACGGCGAGCATGCCCTGCTGGGGCGAAAGCGGATCAATCTGACGTTTCGAAGGACGCGGTGAAGGAGCGGTCGTTCCGGGACGATGCGAAGCATCGAACGATGGTGCGCAATTGTGCACCTGAGAACCTCGAGATTCCGGGTTCGCGCTCTTGCGCGCCCCGGAATGACGAAAACTACGGCTTCGGCGGGTGAATGAAGGCCCACGGGCTCACTTCCGAATCCCGGGTCACCTCGACCGAGATCAGATACGGCCCTCCATGCGCGAGCGCCTTTTCCATCGCCGCCTTGAACTGATCCGGAGCGGTGACGCGCGCGGAGGCAACGCCGAAGGATTCGGCGAGCTTGACGAAATCAGGATTGACCAGATCGGAGGCCACCACGCGGCCGTCAAAGCGCTCGCGCTGGTCACGGCGGACATTGCCGTAGGCGTTGTTGTTGAACACCAGCGTCACCACGCCGATGTTGAACTGCACGGCGGTGGCCAGCTCCTGCACGCCGAACATGAAGCCGCCGTCGCCGGTGATCGCGACGACAGGCTTGTCGGGATTGGCGACCTTGGCACCGAGCGCAGTCGGGAAACCGGAGCCGAGCGTGCCCTGATAGCCCGAGGTGATGAAGGTGCGCGGCTCGTAGATCGGAAAGCCGTACCAGGACGCAAAGCCGAACTGCGACAGCTCGTCGGTGACGATCGCGTTCGCCGGCAGCACCTCGCGCAGGATGTTGAGATACGCCATCTGCGGCTGGATGCGCTGGATCTCCTGCTGTGCCGTCGTGGTGGCTTCGCGGATCGCGGCGCGGCGGCCGGCGGTCTTGCTGTAGCCGGTCTTGCTCACAGCAGCAGCGAGATCGGCAGTCGCTGCCTTGGCGTCGGCGACGATCGCCGTGTCAGAAATGAATCGCCTCATCTCGACCGGATCGATGTCGATGCGGATGCTCTTCAGTCCGTCGGGGCGATACGGCCAGCGCGACATGGTCGGCAATTCCAGCCGCGTGCCGATGCCGATCATCAGATCAGTCTTGGCCCACAGCTTGTAGGCCGCGGCCATGGTCAAGCCGAGTTCGTGTGCATTGGAGACGATGCCGCGGCCGCTGCGGAAGGCGACCACGGGCGCGTCGATCATCTCGGCGAGCTCGAGGATCTCCTCGCGCGCGTGGATCGCGCCGCTGCCGACGAAGATCATCGGCGTCTTGCTGGCCTTGATCAGCGCGGCGGCCTGCTTGAACATGTCTGGATCGGGTTGCGGTGCAGGCAGGGGCTCCAGCACCTGCGCAGCGGCCGTATCCGCGCGCTGCGTAAAGATGTCCCAGGGCATCTCCACCGAGGCGGGACCGCGTCGACCTGAGGTCATCTCCTGGAAGGCGCGCGCGATGGTGGTCGGTGCATTGCCGGGATGCTCGACGCGGTCCGCCCACTTCACATAGGTGCGAAGCGTTGCGAGCTGGTCCGGCATCTCGTGCAGATGGCCGCGGCCCTTGCCGAGAAACTGCGTCGGCACCTGGCCGGTGACGCACAGCACCGGCTCGTTGCAGCCGAAGGCGGTGAGCAGCGCTGCGCTGGCATTGAGGACGCCGGGGCCGGGCACGACGCTGAACACGCCCGGCCTGCCGCTCGCGCGCGCATAGCCGAACGCCATGTAGCCGCAGGCCTGCTCGTGCCGCGCGCCGATCACCTTGAGCTGGGCCTGGTGGAAGGCGTCGAACAGGCCGTAGACCTGCGCGCCGGGCAGGCCGAACACCGTGTCGACGCCATGGGCGACGAGCCCGCTTACGATCGCTTCGCCGCCGGTGAGGGTGGTCATTGCATCATTCCATTTCGCGTTGTTGTTCAGGCTTCGTCGACGACGCCGTTGCGCAAAGTGCCGATGCCCTCGGCGGCGACCTCGATGACGTCACCGGGTTTCAGATAGCGCGGCGGATCGAACCGCGCCCCAGCGCCGGTCGGCGTGCCCGTGACGATGACATCGCCGGGCACGAGCGTCGCGAAAGTCGAGATATAGCTGATGAGGTAGCGGAACGGAAACATCAGCCGGCTGGTGCGGTCGTCCTGCCTGAGCTCACCGTTGACATGCGTCGTAAGCCTGATGTCGGCGATCTGCGCTTCCTTCGTGTAGGGCACGAGCCATGGCCCGAGACTGCCGCTGGAATCGAAGTTCTTGCCCTGAGTGACGTTGAACTTGGCGTGGCGCAGCCAGTCGCGCACGGAGCCCTCGTTGCAGAGCGTCAGCGCTGCGATGTGATCGAGTGCGGCGCTCTCCTTGATGTGCCGGCCGGGCTTGCCGATCACCAGCACGATCTCGCCTTCATAATCGAGCTGCGCGGATGCGCGCGGGCGCACCAGCGGCGTGTCGTGGCCGACGAAGGAGCGGGGCGAGCGCATGAACATGCTCGGATATTTCGGAGCATCCTGGCCGTCCTTGTATTCGGCATTGCGGTCGGGATAGTTGACGCCGATGCAGATGATCTTTTCCGGCGCGGGCACCGGCGGCAACCATGTGATCTCGCCGAGCGCGTGAACCGGCGTGCGGCCGGCGGCTTCTTCGGCAAGGCTTACGAGCTTCCCGGCCGCGATCGCCTCGCGCAATGTCGGGTAGTCCTTGGCATGGCGCGCAGAGAGATCGACGATGCCGCCTTCGAGGACGGCGCCGTAACGGGTTTCACCCTTGAGGGAATAGGTGGCGAGGCGAGGGAGCTTCATGGCTTAATCCGCCACCAGCACGTCGGCCACGAACTTCGGCTCGCGCACGGCCTGGCCCGTGAAGGGCGAGCCTTGCTCGAACCAGGAGCGCGGCGCCGGCGCGCCCCACAGCGTCTGGCGGCGGGGATCGCGCAGCGACCAGCGCAGCGGCTCATGGTCGTGGTCGCCCGTGAAATAATCGCTGGTGTAGAGCTCGAGGCGATGTCCATCGGGGTCGCGGACATAGAGGAAGAACGCGTTCGAGATGCCGTGGCGTCCGGGGCCGCGCTCGATGTTCTTCACAAAGCCCTGCGAGGCCATGACGTCGCAGAGATGGATGATATTCATCGCCGTCGGCGTCCAGTAGGCGAAATGATGCAGGCGAGGGCCCTTGCCGTTGGTGATCGCGAAATCATGGACGTTGCCCTTGCGATGCATCCAGGCCGCAGCGATGCGTCCATTCGGCCCGTCCTCTTCGGCGTACTCGGTGAGGCGGAAGCCGAGCCGCGCATAGAAGTCGACGGTGTCCTGCACCTCGGCCGCGAAGACGTTGAAATGGTCGAGCCGCTGCGGGTGGCACCCCCGGTAGAGATCATAGCGGCGGAGCAGATGCGGCCGCCGCTCCATCGAAGCGTAGAGCTCGATCTGGAAGCCGAAGGGGTCGGTGAATTGCAGCGTCCGGCCCTGGAAGGGCTGATGGGAAAACGCATAGCCAAGGCCATTCTCGGAGAGAAACTTTGCGGCCTTGTCGAGATCGCCGTCATTGCCGACCTTGAAGCCGAGCCTGTTACAGGCCGGCATTGCCGCCTTGCGCAGCACCAGCGAGTGATGCTGGTGCTCTTCGGCGGCGCGCAAGTACACGACATTGTCGTCGGCATCCTCGACATGCAGTCCGACGGTGGTCTCGTAGAACTCGCGGCTCAACTTCAGATCGGTCACGTCGAGCACGACGTGGCTGGAGCGGATGATGTTGAACGGCGGCTCGAAGGTGTGTTGCGGTACCGGCATTGGCGTTTCCCCAGGGAATGGCGAGCGTCAGAGTCCCAGTTTCTGGATCTTGTGCGTGCCCCGCGCCAGCGAGACGTGCTTGGTTTCCATGTAGAAGTCGAACGAGTAGTCGCCGCCGTCGCGGCCGATGCCCGAGGCCTTCATGCCGCCGAACGGCGTCGGCAGATGGCGGACGTTTTCGGAGTTCAGCCAGATCATGCCGGCCTCCAACGCGTCGGCAACCCGCAAGGCTCGGCCGACGTCGTTGGTCCAGACATAGCCGGTCAGGCCGTAGCGGATGTCGTTGGCGATCTCGATCGCGTCGGCCTCGTCCTTGAACGGCAGCACAGTGAGGAAGGGGCCGAACACCTCCTCCTGCGCAACGCGCATCTTGCCGCTCGCGCCCGTCACCAGCGTCGGCTCGACGTAATGTCCGCCACCCGGGCCGTCATAGGCCTTGCCGCCGACCGCGATGGTCGCGCCGTCCTGCCGCGCGACGTCGAAATAGGAGCATACCTTCGCCAGATGCCGCTCGTGAATCAGCGGCCCGATCTCGGTGGCGGGATCGAGCGGGTGACCGACCTTCAGCGCCTTCACGCGCGCGGTCAGCTTCTCGACGAACTTCTCGGCGATGCTCTGCTGGATCAACAGGCGGCTCGACGAGGTGCAGCGCTCGCCGTTGAGCGAGTAGATCATGAACACGACGGCATCGAGCGCGCGTTCGAGATCGGCATCGTCGAACACGATCACGGGATTCTTGCCGCCGAGCTCGAAATGCACGCGCTTCAGGGTCGGCGCGCCCTGGACCATGATGGCCGAGCCCGTCGCGCTCTCGCCGACGAAGCCGATCGCCTTGATGGCGGGATGCTCGGTCAGCGCCTTGCCGGCCTCTTCGCCGAAACCGTGCACAGTGTTGAGCACGCCGTCGGGCACGCCGGCTTCCTTGACGAGCTTCGCCAGAATGGCGGCCGTCACCGGCGACCACTCGGCCGGCTTGTGCACGACGGTGCAGCCCGCGGCCAGCGCCGGCGCGATCTTCCAGGTCGACAGCATGAACGGCGTGTTCCACGGCGTGATCACGCCGACGGGGCCGATCGGCACGCGGGTGGAAACGTTCCAGTGCTCGTCGCTTGGCGTATTGAGGCCGTCGCGCGCCTCGGCGCATTTGTCGGCGAAGAAGCGGAAGTTCTCGGCGGCGCGGATCGCGGCCTTGGCCATGAAGCGATAGGCCTGGCCGGTGTCGATGCATTCGAGCACGGCGATGTCTTCGGCGTTGTCCTCGATCGCGTCGGCCACCCGATGCAGCAGCTTCTTCCGCATCGCCGGACCCATGTCGCGCCAGGACTTGAAGGCGAGGGCAGCGGCTGTCGCTGCCGCGTCGATGTCTTCGGCGTTGCCGCGCGCGACGCTTGCGAGTGTTGCCCCATCGACGGGAGACTTGGTCTCGAAGGTCTGGCCCGAGATCGACGGCACGATCTTGCCGTCGATCATATGGCCGATGCCGTCGACGTTCAGCTTCTTCAGCAGCGCCGCGACGCGGTCGCGGTTGGTCTGGAAGGCGTCGGTTTTGGGTGTGGGCTTATCCATGGGCGGCGACCACTTTCAATGCGTCGTGGATGTTGTTGCGCTTCCAGCTGGTGTCCTTGTCGTTGATCTGCATATCGAATGACAAAGCGAACTTGCTGCCAGCGAAGACGGGATCGAGGTGTTTTGAGAGCGCCTGAAAGACATGCTCACCGGCCTTCTGGCGCGTCGGAAGGTCGCGGCCCTCGCCGATGCGTAGCACCATGTCGAGGAAACCGTAATCGTTGCGCGCATCGGCGATCGCGTAGTGCTCGCACCTGATAGCGCGCACGCGGATGCCGCCGAGCGGGAAGATGCCGGTCTCGACCGCCGCTTTCCGCACCACCTCGCACACAGTGCCGATGTCGAGGCGGCCATCGAGATTGGCCGAATATTCGATCGTGAAATGCGGCATGGCGGTTTCACTCCCTGTATTTTATGGGTCAGGCGAAGTAGCAGCTCACCGAGCCGTAGGCGCCATAATCGGCCTGAATTGTGTCGCCCTTGCGGGTCTCGATCGGACGGATGAAGGAGCCGGCGAGCACCACCTGGCCGGGCTCGAGCGCAAGCCCGAGCGGCGCGATCTTGTTGGCAAGCCACGCGACGGCGGTGGCCGGATGATTGAGCACGCCGGCGGCAAGGCCGGTCTCTTCCAGTTGGCCGTTCTTGAAGCACAGCGCGCCGATCCAGCGCAGGTCCGCCTCTAGCGGACGGATCGGCCGTCCGCCGAGCACGATGCCGGCATTCGCCGCGTTGTCGGCGATGGTGTCGTAGATCTTTCGTGTGGCCTTGGTCTCGGGATCGACGCGCTCGATGCGCGTATCCAGAATCTCCAGCGCCGGCACGACGAAGTCGGTGGCGTTGAGCACGTCGAACATCGTACAGTCCGGCCCCGACAGGCGCTTGTTCATGACGAAGGCAAGCTCGGCCTCGACGCGCGTCGCGATGAAGCGCTCGGTCGGAATGATCCCGCCGTCGGCGAAGAACATGTCGTCGAGCAGCACCCCGGAGTCGGGCTCGTCGATGTTGAGCGCGCTCTGCATCGCCTTCGAGGTCAGGCCGATCTTGTGGCCTTTGACGATCCGCCCCTCGGCGATCTTGATGTCGACCCACGCCTTCTGAATCGCATAGGCATGGGCGATGGTGATGTCGGGGAAATCCTGCGACAATTGCCGGATCTGCACGCGGGTCTTCTCCGCCCGGTGCAGACGGCTCGCGCAAGCCTGGATATCGTCTTTGGATAGCGGCATCTGAGAGCTTACAAATCGTGGTGCCCGGAGATACTTAACATGTTAAGTGAATGCGTCAAACACAATTCGGGTTTGCTGCACTGCAAACGGCTAGCGGTCTGAAAGGGTATCATGGCGAAAAGACCGGCTGATCCGACCAGCGCAAGCCCGCCTGCCGCGCGGCAGGTGCCGATGCGGGACTTCTCGCGCTCGCTGCCGATGTCGCTCTTGCGGGCGCGAGAGGCGGTGATGCGGCAATTTCGTCCCAATCTGCGCGAACACGGCCTGACCGAGCAGCAATGGCGCATCCTGCGCGCGCTCGCCGCCATCGAAGCTGCAGAGGTTACGGAACTCGCGCGCACTGCGTTTCTCCTCGGACCAAGCCTGTCGCGCATCCTGCGCGATCTCGAGGCGCGCAATCTGATCGAGCGCAAGACCGCGAAGATGGATCAGCGCCGCAGCATGGTCTCGATCTCCAGGGAGGGCGTGAAGCTGATGGCCCTGGTCGCGCCGTCCTCGGAGGCGATCTATGCCGAGATCACGCAGCGCTTCGGCGCGCGCAAGCTTGCCGAGTTGCAGGAGATGCTCGGAGAGTTGGAGACGTGCCTTGCGGCGCTCGGCGCCGGCGACGAGGCAAGTGCAGGAGAGTGAAACCAGATATGCGCTTGGATGCGGCGAGAGCCATGGACATTGCTGCGTTTTTTCGCTCAAAGTGCCGCCCAAGCTGATCCGTCCAAATCGGCACTGGAAACCAGAAGCGCGCTGTCGCGGCGCTCGTCATGGCGACGAAGGTCCAGACAACACGGTCTAAACAACAAAGAAGGAAGGCAACGTGGCGAACAAGGTCAAGGAAATCTGGAAGTCGGGCAAGGCCGTGGTCAACGCGTGGCTGGCCATTCCGTCCGGCTTCTCGGCTGAGATGATCGCGCAATGCGGCTTCGACAGCGTCACCGTCGACATGCAGCACGGCGTGCAGGACTATCTGTCGATGGTGCAGTGCTTCCAGGCCATGGACAAGCACCCGGTCACCCCGATGGTCCGCGTGCCCTGGAACGAACCCGGCATCATCGGCAAGGTGCTCGATGGCGGCGCCTATGGCGTGATCTGCCCGATGGTCAATACGGCGCAGGAGGCCAGGAACCTCGTCTCCTACTCCAAATATCCGCCGCAGGGCGTCCGTTCCAACGGGCCGATCCGCGCCGGCATGTACGGCACCGCCGGCTCCTACCAGAAGACCGCGAATGTCGACACCATCCTGCTGCCGATGATGGAGACCAGGACCGCGGTCGAGAACATGGAAGCGATCCTCGACGTCGAGGGCATCGACGGCGTCTATATCGGTCCGTCCGATCTCGGCTTCTCCTACGGCCTCGAGCCGAAGCTCGATCGCTCCGAACCCGAGATCCTCGCGATCTACGACAAGATCATCAAGGAATGCGGCAAGCGCGGCCTCAACCCGGGCATCCATTGCAGCGGCGCCGAAGGTGCGGCGCGCGCCATCAACATGGGCTTCAAGCTGGTGACGCTCTCGAACGAGGTCGGCCTGATGACCACCTACGCCAAGATGCAGGTCAACGCGACCCGCAAGGATTCCGGCGGCAAGGCTTAAGAACTCGCGAATGGCGAATGGGGAGTGGCGAACGATGCTGCTCCCCTTTTCCATTCGGAACTCGCTACTCACTATTCGCTTTTGGAGATACTCATGACCATCAGCCTCGTCATCCGCCTGCATCCCGATGATGGCGTGCTGATCGCGCGCGCGAGCCTGCCGCCGGGGACGGTGGTGGCCGACGGCGTGACGACGGTCGAGCGCATTCCCTCCGGCCACAAGGTTGCGATCAAGCCGTTCGCGGTGGGCGAGCCCGTGATCCGCTACGGCCAGATCATCGGCTTTGCGACGCAGGCCATCGCGCCGGGCCAGCACGTGCACGTGCAGAACATCGGCATGGGTGACTTTGCCAAGGACTACGCCTATTGCGCCGACGTCAAGCCGACACCGAATTTCGACCTGCCGGCGACGTTCGAAGGCATTCGCCGCCCCGACGGCCGCGTCGCCACGCGCAACTATATCGGCATCCTCACCTCGGTGAATTGCAGCGCGCATGTCGCAAGCCTCGTCGCCGACGTCTTCAAGAAGAACCCGTTCACCGGCGACAATCCGCTGGCCGAATTTCCCAATGTCGACGGCGTGGTCGCGCTGACCCACAAGACCGGTTGCGGCATGACGCAGAACGAGCCGCTCGCGCTGCTTCGCCGCACGCTCGGCGGCTATGCGCGTCACGTCAACTTCTCTCATGTCATCGTGCTCGGCCTCGGCTGCGAGGTGAACCAGATCGGCGGGCTCATGGAAGAGCAGAAGCTCGCCGGTCGCCTGCGCGCGATGGACATCCAGGAGGTCGGCGGCACCCGCAAGACGGTGGAAGCCGGCATCGCCTTCGTGCGCGAGGCGCTCACTGACTCCAACAAGGTCAAGCGCGAGTCCGTGCCCGCGAGCGAGCTCACCGTCGCGCTGCAATGCGGCGGCTCCGACGGCTATTCCGGCGTGTCGGCGAATCCGGCGCTTGGTGCTGCCAGCGATCTCATCGTGCGCCACGGCGGCACTGTCATTCTGTCGGAGACGCCGGAGACCTACGGCGCCGAGCATCTCCTCACGCGCCGCGCCGTCAGCCGCGAGGTCGGCGAGAAGCTCGTCGATCTCATGCGCTGGTGGGACGAATACACGACGCGCGAAGGCGCCGAGATGAATGCCAATCCGAGCCCCGGCAACAAGGCCGGCGGTCTCACCACCATTCTGGAAAAATCGCTCGGCGCGATGGCCAAGGCCGGCACCACCAATCTCGTCGATGTTTTGCGCTACGCCGAGCCCGTGACCAAGAAGGGCTTCGTCTTCATGGACACGCCCGGCTACGACCCGGTCGCGGCCACCGGCCAGGTCGCCGGCGGCGCCAACCTCGTCTGCTTCACCACGGGACGCGGCAGCGTGTTCGGCTGCAAGCCCGCGCCCTCGATCAAGCTCGCCACCAACACGCCCATGTACAAGCGCATGGAAGAGGACATGGACGTCAATTGCGGCACCATCCTCGAGGGTGAGGAGAGTGTCCAGGAGTGCGGCCAGCGCATCTTCGATCTCATCCTGAAGACCGCCTCCGGCCAGCCCACCAAAAGCGAGAGCTTCGATTTCGGCGGTGCCGAGTTCGCGCCCTGGGTGCTTGGCGCGACGATGTGATCGACCGTGCAGCCCGTGCCGTAGGCACGGGCTGCCCGTTGTTAGTGCTTGATCGCATTCACGTCAGGTGTTCTGCTCAAAAAAGCTGCTGGAGCACCGCACCCCGTGTCGATCTACGTCGCACTGCATCACGTCACGCACTACAAATACGACCGCCCGATCGATCTGGGACCGCAGACCATCCGCCTGCGGCCGGCGCCGCACACGCGAACGCCGATCCTGAGCTATTCGCTCAAGGTCACGCCGGCCAACCACTTCGTGAACTGGCAGCAGGACCCGCAGGGCAACTGGCTCGCCCGCTACGTCTTCCCGGAGAAGACGACCGAGCTGAAATTCGAGGTCGACTTCACTGCGCAGATGACGACGGTCAATCCGTTCGACTTCTTCGTCGAGCCCTATGCCGACAGCTTTCCGTTCGAGTATCCGAAAGATCTCAAGACCGAGCTGGCGCCGTATCTCGAGACCATCAAGCCCGATCGCGAATTCGCAAAATATCTGGCCTCGATCCCGCGCGAGGCGCCGAACACGGTCAACTATCTGGTCGATCTCAATCGCGAGCTGCAGAAGAAGATTAGCTACATCATCCGCATGGAGCCCGGCGTGCAGACGCCGGAGGAGACGCTGGCCTCCTGCGCGGGATCGTGCCGCGACTCCGCGTGGCTCCTGATCCAGACCTTCCGCCATCTCGGCCTCGCCGCGCGCTTCGTCTCCGGCTATTTGATCCAGATTCGTCCCGACATCGATCCGATCGAGGGACCACCCGAGGTCGAGAACGACTTTACCGATCTGCACGCCTGGGCCGAGGTCTATCTGCCCGGCGCCGGCTGGATCGGTTTCGATGCGACGTCCGGAATGCTCGCGGGCGAGGGGCACATCCCCGTGGCGGCCACGCCGCATTATCGCTCGGCAGCTCCAATCTCAGGCGGCGCCGGCTTTGCCGAGGTCGAATTCGCCTTCGACATGAGCGTGCGGCGGATTCGCGAAGCGCCGCGTATCACAAAGCCGTTCTCCGACGAGTCCTGGGGACGGCTCAACGATCTCGGCGAGCAGGTCGACGGTGATCTCCTAAGCCAGGACGTGCGGCTCACCATGGGCGGCGAGCCGACCTTCGTGTCCGTGGATGATCTCGAGGCCGCGGAGTGGAATACGGAAGCCGTCGGTCCGACCAAGCGCGCGCTCGGCGATGATCTGATCCGCCGCCTGCGGACGCGCTTTGCCCCGGGCGGTCTGCTGCATTACGGCCAGGGAAAATGGTATCCGGGCGAGAGCCTGCCGCGCTGGGCCTTCGGCTTGTACTGGCGCAAGGACGGCGTGCCGATCTGGAAGAACGCCGATCTCATCGCAAAAATCGAGAATCCCAGGCGTGCCCAGACCGAGGACGCCGAAGACTTCATGGAGGGCACGGCGGCGCGGCTCGGGCTCGATCCCGGCTACATCATCCCGGCCTATGAGGATACCGTCTACTGGCTGCAGAAGGAAGCCGAGCTTCCGATCAACGTCGATCCCTCCAACTCGCAATTGTCCGATCCCGAGGCGCGCGCGCGGATGGCGCGGGTCTTCAATCAGGGCCTCCGCGCGCCGCGCGGCTTCGTGCTGCCGGTGCAGCGCTGGAATGCGCCGCCGCGCTGGCGCAGCGAGCGCTGGCAGCTCCGGCGCGGCCATCTGTTCCTGTCGCCGGGCGATTCACCGCTCGGCCTGCGCCTGCCGATCGGCTCGCTCGGCTATGTGCCGCCAAATCAATATCCCTACATCGTCGAGCAGGATCCGATGGAGATGCGCGACAAGCTGCCGGTGTTCACGCCGCCGGCGCGGCCGAAAACACCGCCGCGCGTCGCGCCTGAATATCTCAACACGTCCATCCCCGTCCGGACTGCGCTGTCGATCGAAGTCCGCGACGGCGTGATCTGCGCGTTCATGCCGCCGGTCGAGCGCATCGAGGATTATCTCGAACTGGTTGCGGCGGTCGAAGCCACGGCCGAAGAGATGCAGCTCCAGGTCCATGTCGAGGGCTATGCGCCGCCGTTCGATCCCCGCATCGAGGTCATCAAGGTCACGCCCGACCCCGGCGTCATCGAGGTGAACATCCAGCCGGCGCAGAGCTGGCGCGATGCGGTCGAGATCACCTCGGGTCTCTACGAGGACGCCGGCAAGGTGCGTCTCGGCGCCAATCGTTTTCTGCTCGATGGCCGCCACACTGGCACCGGCGGCGGCAATCACGTCGTGATCGGTGGCTCGAGCCCGCAGGATTCGCCGTTCCTGCGCCGGCCTGATCTCTTGAAGAGTCTCGTGCTGTACTGGCAGCGGCATCCCTCGCTGTCCTATTTCTTCTCGGGCCTGTTCATCGGCCCGACCAGCCAGGCGCCGCGCATCGACGAAGCGCGCCATGACAGCATCTACGAGCTGGAGATCGCGCTCTCGCACGTGCCGCCGCCGGGCTACCAGACGCCACTGTGGCTGGTGGACCGCTTCTTCAGGCATCTGCTGGTCGACATCACCGGCAACACCCATCGCTCGGAAATCTGTATCGACAAGCTCTATTCGCCTGACGGTCCCACCGGCCGGCTCGGCCTCGTCGAATTTCGCGCGCTCGAAATGCCGCCGGATCCGCGCATGTCGCTGGCGCAGCAGCTGCTGATCCGCGCGCTGATCGCAAAGTTCTGGCGCGAGCCGCAAAGCGGCAAGTTCGTGCGCTGGGGCACTGCGCTGCATGATCGCTTCATGCTGCCGCATTTCATCTGGGAAGATTTCCAGGACGTGCTGTCCGAGCTGAAAAGCTCAGGCTATCCGTTCGAGCCGGAATGGTATCTGGCCCAGCTCGAATTCCGCTTCCCCGCCTTTGGCCGCATCCATCATGGCGGCGTGACGATGGAGCTGCGGCAGGCGCTGGAGCCCTGGCACGTCCTGGGCGAAGAAGGCTCGGCCGGCGGCACTGTGCGCTATGTCGACAGCTCGGTCGAGCGGCTCCAGGTCAAGGCCGAGGGCTTCGTCGAGGGTCGCCATATCATCACCTGCAACGGCCGCCGCCTGCCGATGACATCGACCGGCCGCTCGGCCGAAGCCGTGGCCGGCGTCCGCTTCAAGGCCTGGCAGCCGGCCTCCGGCCTGCACCCGACCATTCCGGTCCACGCGCCGCTGACCTTCGACCTCATAGATAGCTGGAACGGCCGCTCGCTGGGCGGCTGCGTCTACCATGTCGCCCATCCCGGCGGGCGCAACTACGACACCAAGCCCGTCAACACCTACGAGGCCGAGGCGCGGCGGCTGGCGCGCTTCCAGGACCACGGCCATACGCCGGGGCCGATGCAGCCGCCGCCCGAGGAACGCACAAATGAATTTCCGCTGACCCTCGACTTGCGGACCCCGCTCCTGCAATGAGTATGAGGGTGGGGCAGGGAGAGGCGCATGGGCGAGGGCGCAGCCGAAGAGGACAGGACGGCAGGTAAGGCGCAAGGACAGCGGGACGGCCAGCGCCGCCTCGCGCAATGGGTCCGCGATTATCGCCGGCTGCCCGGCATCCCTGACGAATTCCTGGGGCCCGACGGCGCCCCGCGCGCGGTCTGGAGCCGCTTCTTCGATGCCTTCGGGGCGCTCGCGCCTGACGAGGTCGAGCGCCGCTTCGGCATGGCTGACCGCCACCTCCGCGAGGCCGGCGTCACCTACCGCGCACCTGGCGACAGCGCCGACCGGCCCTGGATGCTCAGCCATCTGCCGCTGCTGATCGATGAAGCCGACTGGAAGCAGCTCTCCGCCGGCATCACCCAGCGCGCCGAGCTCTTGGAGCTCGTGCTGCGCGACATCTATGGCGAGGGGCGGCTGGTCGCGGAAGGCGCGCTGCCCGCTGGCGCAATCGCCGGCAGCCCCGAATATCTCCGCCCGGTCTGCGGCGTGCCGCCGCCGGGCGGCCGCTATCTCTCGCTCTATGCCGCCGATGTCGGTCGCGGCCCCGACGGCCGCTGGTGGGTGCTCGGCGACCGCACCCAGGCGCCGTCGGGCGCGGGCTATGCGCTGGAGAACCGCCTGGTGCTCTCGCGCGCCTTCTCCGATCTCTACAAGTCGATGAACGTGCCGCGCGTCGCGCCGTTCTTCGAGGCGTTTCGCGACAGTCTTCGCGCGCGCGCCGATCGCGACGAACCGCGCATCGGCGTGCTCTCGCCCGGCAGCTTCAGCGAAACCTATTTCGAGCACGCGACCTTGGCGCGTTATCTCGGCTTCCTCCTGGTCGAGGGCGACGATCTCGCCGTCAGCGACAATCGCATCCATATCCGCACCGTCGCAGGATTGAAGCGGCTCGATGTGCTGCTGCGGCGTGTCGATTCCAACTCGCTCGATCCGCTCGAGCTCGATGCGTCCTCGCATCTCGGTGTGCCCGGCCTGATCGATGTGCTGCGTAAGGACGGCGTCGTCGTCGCCAACATGCCGGGCTCGGGCGTGCTGGAGGCGAGGGCGCTGCTCGGCTTCCTGCCGGCGCTCAGCCGCCGCCTGCTCGGCGAAGAGCTGAAGATGCCGCACATCGCGACCTGGTGGTGCGGCCAGAAATCGGCGCGTGACGAGGTGCTGTCGCGGCTCGACGAGGTCGCGATCGAAGGTGCGTACCAGCGCGGCGTACCCGGCTTCGACAGCAATGGCCCGGTGCTGGCGAGTGAGCTGGACGCGGCCGGCCGTCAGCGCCTGATCGATGCCATCAGCGCGCGCGGCATGGACTATGTCGGCCAGGAGGTGGTGCGTCTGTCCACCATGCCGGTGTGGGAGCAGGGCCAGCTCACGCCCCGTCCTTTCGTGCTGCGCGTGTTTGCGGCGGCAACGCCGGATGGCTGGGCCATCATGCCCGGCGGCTTCTGCCGCATCGCCGAGCAGCCGGACGCGCGCGCGGTGTCGATGGGCGACGGCGCCCGTGCCGCCGACGTCTGGGTGGTCTCGGAGAAGAAGGTCTCGACCGCGTCGCTGTTGCCGGCGACCGACAAGGTTCGCATCCGTCGCATCGCCGGCGTGCTGCCGAGCCGCGCCGCGGACAATCTGTTCTGGCTCGGCCGCTACCTCGAACGCGCCGAAGCGACGCTGCGGCTGGTGCGCGCGCTGGGCTCGCCGAGCGGACCCAACAAGGGCACCGCGGCCTCGCTGCAATCTGCCGAGCGGATCCAGCGTCTGCTGGTGACCTGGGGTGCGATCTCGCAGACCTCGCGCGCCGCGCCGGGGCGCATCGTCGCCGAAGCTTTGCAGAGCGAGGCGCGTTTCGGCTCGGCGCTGTCGCTGGTGCGCTCAGCCCTGCGCACGGCCACCTCGTTGCGCGAGCGGCTGTCGCCTGACGCCTGGCAGGTCATCACCGAGATGGCCGAGCGCCTCTCCTACGAGGTCGAGGACGACGACAGCGTGCTGAGCGCGGCCGAGCTGACCTTGCAGGAGCTTGCGAGTTTCGCGGGCCTTGCGCAGGAGAACATGAACCGCGCCGCCGGCTGGCGCTTTCTCGATATCGGTCGCCGCACCGAGCGCGCCATCAACACGACACGTTTCGCTCGACAGTTTGCGTATGACGATGCCGGCGACGAGGATCTCGATATCCTGCTGACGCTGGTGGATTCCCAGATCACCTATCGCTCGCGCTATCTGCTGGCGCCGATCCTGGCGCCGGTGCGCGACCTGGCGGTGCTCGACAGCTACAACCCGCGCTCGGTCGCGTTCCAGGTGGCGACCTTGAACGAGCATATCGCGGCATTGCCGAGCCTGAAGGAGCACGGCCTGATCGAGAAGCCGCAGCGGCTCGCGGTGGCGGTGCAGGCGATGCTGGCGACTGCCGAAGCCGAGAAGCTCGAGGTCAAGTCGCTGTTCGCGCTGGAGCAGGACCTGCTCAATCTCGCCGAGGCGATCGGCCTGCACTACTTCCCGCACGGCCCCAATGCGAGCCGGCCGGAAAAGCTGACGGGGCTGGCGTGATCTACGACATCAGGCACGTCACGACCTACGAATACGAAAGCCCGGTCAGCTTCGCCCGCTGCACGCTGCGGCTCGAGCCGAAGGACGGCAACGGCCAGGAATTGATTTCGCACAAGGTCGAGATCCGTCCGCGCCCGTCCGAGCGCCATGTCCGCCGCGACTTCTTCGGCACGCTGACCGAAAGCGTCGTGATCGAAGCCGCGCATCGTAATTTGCGCATCGACTCGCGCTCGCGCGTCGCCGTGGAGCGGAAGCCGCCGGCGCGCGATGCCGCCAGCCCGTCCTGGGAGAGCATCCGCGACGTCGCCTTCGAAGCGACCAGCCTCGGGCCGTCCTCGCCGGTCGGCTATGTCTTTGCGAGCCCGCTCGTGCCGGTGCTGCGCCCCGTGAGCGCCTACGCGGCGGCAAGCTTCGCGCGCGGCGCGGGCATTCTCGCCGGTGCGGTCGATCTCATGCATCGCATCCGTACCGAGTTTCGCTACGACCCCAAGGCCACGGTGATCTCGACGCCGCTCAACGAGGTCTTCGACAACCGCCACGGCGTCTGCCAGGACTTCGCCCACGTGATGATCGCCGGCCTTCGCGGGCTCGGCCTGCCGGCGGCCTATGTCAGCGGTTACCTGCGCACCATTCCGCCGCCGGGCCAACCGCGCTTGCAAGGCGCCGACGCGACCCATGCCTGGGTATCGCTGTGGTGCGGGGCGGAGCTCGGCTGGATCGATTTCGATCCGACCAACGATCTGCTGGTCGCCAATGACCACATCACGCTGGCGGTCGGCCGCGACTTCTCCGATGTGTCCCCCATCGACGGCATCATTGTCGGCTCGCCGAAGCAGAAGCTCGGCGTCGCCGTGGACGTGCTGCTGGTGGAGTGACCGTGGTTTCACCGCTCCCCTTGTGTGAGCGAATGCGTCCATGTGCGGGAGATTTGTTTCACCGTGTTTCCCGGATGTGCCAGGCGTCCGTTCATTAACACGCTGTTAACGCTACCCCGCGACACAGTGGCTCGCTATCAACGCTGCCGAAGCCGAACCGATGGTCGAGGGACTTGCATTGCTGACGGAGGCCGCCGAGCAGGTGGCCTTGTTGCGGATCTTGCGAAGTTTCAGGCCGGATCTCGTGATCTGGCCGGTGGTCGATATGGAAGAGCCTGGCAACATCGAGCCCGCGTCTCGTCCGGTCGCCTTCGCCTCCGGCGTCATCGTGCCGCCCGATCTGCTCGCGCGCTTCGGCCGCGGCGCCTCCAATTTTCATCCGGGTCCGCCGGCCTATCCAGGCTGGGCGCCGGCCCATTTCGCACTCTATGACCGCGCGGACAGCTTCGGCGTGACCGTTCACGCCATGGCCGAGCGCGCGCGAGCCGTCGCTGACGCCGCGCTGTGCGCTGTCCTGGAGCGGCCGCAGCAATACCCGCCGCAGCTGCACGGTGTCACCTTCACGGCGTCACCTCCGGAGAATACATGACGTCCTCATCGATGGCCCTCGCGCAGCCTTCCGGTGACACGCCAGGCATTGCCGACATGCTGCGCACAGGGCGCGAGCACTACCGGCGCGGCGAGATCAGGCCGGCGATTGCGGTGTTTCAGGCCGGGCTCGCGCTCGCGGCTACGATGTCGATCGGTGTTGCGGTCGACGGCGTCGCCGATCTGCACGCGGCCCTCGCCAATGCCTTCATGCTGTGCGACGACATCGGCTCTGCAGGCGAGAACTACAGGGCGGCCTTGCGCATCGCGCCGCATCTCGCCGCCTGCTGGTGCAATCTCGGCATCGTTCACCAGCGCAGCGGCAAGATGCAGGACGCAATTTCGCTCTACCTCGAGGCGCTCCGGCGCAATCCAGGCCATCGGCCCTCGCGCACGAATTTGGTGCAGGCGCTGGTAGCGACGCGGCAGTTCGCGATCGCGCGGACGCTGCTGCTGGAATTGCTCGAGGAGACGCCCGAAGACGCCGAGCTCCGCAGCCGGCTCGGCAAGGTCTGCTTCGAGCTCGGCGAAACGGAAGATGCGGTCGCGCAGTTCGAGCAGGCCGTGATGCGCGCGCCCGAACAGGCCGAGAACTTCTACTGGGTCGGTGCGATCCGCCAGGCGCGCGGCGAGCTCGAGGCGGCGCAGGCCGCCTACGCCCATGCCGCACGAGTGCATCCGATCCTGCGCAGGCCCGCGACCCAATCGCCGCCGGTGTTTCGTGCGCTGGCGCTGTTTGCGCCCTTCGTCGGCAACACGCCGGTCGAATTTCTCTTCAAGGATTGCGCCTACCAGACCAGCATCCTGTCGCTGCTGCCGGGCAGCCGGCCGGATATCGCCCTGCTGGCGCACGAGGCCGATGTCGTCGTCAACCTTGTCTCCGACGCGGATGAGGGCGCGGACGTGCTTCCGCTCGCCATGGCCATCGCACGAAGCCTCGGCAAGCCCGTCGTCAACGATCCCGCAAGGATCCGGAACACCACGCGCGACGCCACGGCTCTGGCACTCGCCGACGTCGCGGGCTGCCGTGTGCCGCGCACGATCCGCATCGCGACCGGCAAGGGGCTCCCTGACGGCCTCGATCTTGCTTTTCCGGTGCTGGCGCGCCAGGCCGGCATGCATGGCGGCGACGTCTTCGAGAAGCTCGACGATGCCGCGGCGCTGACTGCCTTCCTTGCGGCACATGAAGGCCATGATCGCTATGTGATCGACTATATCGACTATCGCTCCGCCGATGGCTTCTTCCGAAAATACCGGTTCTTGTTCGTCGGCGAGGAGATCCTGCCCTATCATCTCGCCATTGGAGCCGACTGGAAGCTCCATCGCGACGCGACCGATATGGCGCAACACGCCTGGATGCAGGACGAGGAGGAGCGTTTCCTGCGCGCGCCCGGAGAGGTGTTCGGCGCAGCCCATTCCCAGGCGTTGCGAGTCATTCGCGATCGCATTGGTCTCGACTATTTCGGCATCGATTGCTCCCTCGATCCAGACGGCCGTCTCGTCGTGTTCGAGGTCAACGCCTCCATGCTGGTGCACGACCAGAATCCGGAATTTCCTTACAAGGACCCGTATGTAAACCGGATCAAGCTCGCGTTCGACGGGATGCTCGCGCGCTTCGCGCGAGGGAATTGACGCCACCGTCCGCAGCGCGGTGCAGGCGTCCTGGCCCGGTCCGCTCACACGTACGTCCCACTGGCCGGCTGGCGAAGCTCTCGTAGAGGCTGATCACAAGGTGCGCCGAACCGTGACCGCAACCGTGATGCTGCGGGGCGGCAGGGTTACACATTTACGTATTTTTGTTTCGGGATTTGGTCAGTCGCCCCAGATTGAGCTATGCTGAGCCTGCGTCAAGGACGAGAATGAGGCGTCGGGAGTTACCGTGGGACACCACCGACAGACGGGGCTGCATCCATGATGACGTTACCGCGACTGGCCGCTGAGACCCTGGAGAAGATGCTGGGCTCGTTCATGCGTCGGCGGTTCGACGAGTCCTATGCCCGGGTGCTGGAAGGATCGACGCGCACGGCGCTGGAATGCATCGGCAACAGCGATGCGCTCTACCACAACATCGAGCATACGATGCTGGTGACGCTGGCGGCCCAGGCGATCCTGATGGGCCGGAATCTTCACACCCACCTTGCGGCGGACGACTACCTCCACGTCCTCATCGCCTGTCTCGCACACGACATCGGCTATGTCCGCGGCCTGTTCGAGGAGGACGACGAAGACGGCTTCCTGATTGACGATGCCGGCACCAAGGTGTCGCTGCCGCGCGGCGCATCCGATGCCAGTCTGATGATGTATCACGTTGACCGGTCGAAGCTTTTCGTGCGGCGCCGGCTGCCGCCGATCCGCGGCGTGGACTCTGAGCGCGTCGCGAGGGCCATCGAGGGAACGCGCTTCCCGGCCCGCCAGGGCCAGGAATATGACGACGAGGCCTCGATCCTGCGCGCCGCCGACTTCATCGGCCAGCTCGGCGATCCCAACTATCTGCGCAAGGCCAATGCGCTTTACTACGAGTTCGAGGAGGTCGGCATGAACCGCCAACTCGGCTACGACTCGCCCGCCGACATTGTGAACCGCTATCCGCAATTCTACTGGAACAGCGTCGCACCGCACATCCAGACCGAGATCAGCTATCTCAACAAGACCGAGATCGGCCGGCAGTGGATTGCCAATCTCTACAGCAACGTCTTCCGCGCCGAGCGCGACATCTCGCTGTCCGGACCGCAAAAATAATCCATGTGATCCAAACCTGACGATGCCGCGTTGAGGGGTGAGGGGCCCCTCTCATCGCGGCGAAGCCGGCATGCGGACATCCTTCACGACCCACGTCATTTTCGTTCTCATCGTGCTCGGAGCCGGCTTCGCGATCGGAAGCACGAACCTGCCTGGCCCCTGGTATGCCGGGCTGATCAAGCCGCCGTTCAACCCGCCGAACTGGGTTTTCGCGCCGGTGTGGTCGGTCGTCTACCTGCTGATCGCGCTCGCCGGCGCGCGAACCTGGGGGCAGTCTCCGTACGGCGTAGCCATGCTGCTCTGGGCTGCGCAGATGCTGCTCAACTTCGCCTGGTCGCCGGTCTTCTTCACGTGGCATCGTACCGGCCTCGCACTCGGCATCATCGTCGCGATGCTGCTGGCGATCATCGGCTTCATCGTCGAATGCTGGCTGACGGACCGGACGGCGGCATGGCTGTTCGTGCCCTATCTTGCCTGGGTCGCATTCGCCACCTTGCTCAATGCCAGCATCGTCATGCTCAATTGAACGGGCGGCCGAGTCGCGGCTTCCGCGATCCTCCCTGCCTGCTGCTCATCGCACGCATCTCGACCGCATCCTTGCGGTCTGGATTGATGTATTGGTTCTTCATTCCGCCGTTGCCGGCGAAGCGCTTGCGGTTCCCGGCCTCTTGCTCCGGCTCGCCGGACCGGCCCATGCGCCGGTTCACCGATGAGGCTGCGGGGCCACCACGCCCGGGGTACATGCCAGGCATTCCTCGCGCAGCGAGACAACCGTCCTTCGCAGCCAGGTCTTGATCGTGCCGACCGGGACGCCGAAGCGCTGCGCAAGCATCGACCGGCTTTCGCCATCGAGATAGGCCCGCGACAGCAATTGCCGCCGTTGATCGGGAAGCCGCTGGATGGCGCGGGCCGCGATCGGTCGAACGAAATCGTAGTCGAACGCGTCCTCGGACTCGGAGATTTCAGCGACTGACAGCGCTTCGTCGAAATCCGCCAGCGGCATCTGCTTGAGCCTGACAGCATCGATCGCGGTGTTGCGCACGATCGCGCACATCCAGGTGATCGGTGAGGAGCGGGCCGGGTCGAAGCTGGCGGCGTGCTTCCAGATCTTCAGATAGGCGTCCTGGAGCAGGTCATCGAGATCGGCGCTGACCGGCGCGATCGGACGCGCGGTCTTGCGCAGCTTGCTGCGCGTCGCAGCGAAAAGCTCGGCGAAGGCGCGCTGGTCGCCGTGCCCGACCCGGGCGAGAAGATCGCTCAAACGTTCGATCATCGGGTCCCGGGCCGTCAGTCTGCCGCAGCTCATTGCCTCGTCCTCCAGCATTGCTTGCCAGGAGAACGACTGCGCGTCGCGACTGGATCACATCAGGACGCTCAGAGCCGCACGAAAGGCGAGATCAACCGGCCGAGCCAGCCGTGCATCTGCAAATCCCCGCTCATGGCGACAAGGCACAGGCACGGCATGTCGCCGCCGACGATCGGCTGATGATCGACCTCGCCGTCGCCGAAATCGAAATCGCCCGGCCTGAAATCGCCGCCCTGATGGCTGAAGCTGCCCTTGAGCACCAGGGTCAGCTCGGTCCCGGTGTGCGAATGTTCCAGCATGCGCGTGCCGGGTGCCGACCACAGCAGGAACGCGCGCGACTTGTCCGCACCGGGCAGGACGATCGGTTGCATCTTGACGCCCGGCGCCACGCGCCGGCTCTTGCCGAACCGGCAACGCAGCAGGATTTCCGGCAGGTCGTCGTCGAGCAGCGGCACCGGTTGCGACCCGGCCTGCGCCGGCGCGGTCGCCGCCTCCGGCGCGTCGATCGCAGCCATGATGGTCGCGAACGCGTCGTCTGCCATGGCGACCGGCGCGGTCCGTTCCAGCGCGGCACCCGCAAGCTGCTCGATCGCGGCGATGAAACGCCGGCAGCGCGGGCATTGTGCGGCATGGACGCCGATGACGAGGCGATCGGCCTCGTCGAGCCGGCCGGCGGCAAAATCGGCCAGGAGATCTTCAGGTGGGTGATGGTTGATGGTCATGTCAGTCGTCCAAGAGATCCCTCAGCCGCACCATGGCAAGCCTGATGCGAGACTTCACCGTTCCGAGCGGAAGTCCGAGCCGTTCGGCGATCTCGCCGTGCGGCTGCTCCTCGATAAACGACATCCGGATCACCGTGGATTGCTCCTCGGACAATCGCTGCAGCGCTGCCTCCACGCGCGAGACGTCGTCGCTCCGCGCCATCATGGTCTCCGGCGAATCCGCGACCTCGGGCGTCTCGTCCCGTTGTGCGCTCTCCGCAGTCCTGGCTCGCCGCGCCGCCTGCCTTGCGGAATCGATCCGCAGATTGCGCGCGATGGTGAAGATCCATGCCGCCGCACCTGCGGACGCCGGGTCGAACTGGGCCGCCTTCCGCCATACCGTCAGCAGCGTGGCCTGCGCGATTTCCTCCGCGGCGTCGGCGGTCATCCCGGCCTTGACCAGGAATCCCTTCACGCGCGGAGCAAAATGCTCGAACAACAGCCTGAACGCGTCCCGATCGCCATGGGCCGCGACGCGTCCGATCAAGTCAGCCCATTCCACGGTCGCCTTGGGCCTTTCGCCTGAAGATCTTCGAGGCCGATCCCGCCGGGGAGCCGCCGCAGGCTTGCTGCGCCACAAGGGCCTGCTCACAGCGCGAAGACCGGTCGTCATGGAGCCTCTGTCGAGATGTCCTGACCATAACGACGGGCGCGGCCATCCGGATCACTCCACGATCGCTTTGTTTTAGGGGCCCAGCCCAGGCGCGACAAGCGGCGGTATTTTGAGCCGCATGGCCGGCCGGACTGCCGGGTCAAACCTCGCGGCCATGCAGCTTCCATAGCGCATAGACTGTGTCCCAGTCCGGAATTTCGTCGCAGGAATAGCCGAAGACCGTCCCGGTTCCAAGCTTCCGAAAGTTCTTCATGGCCGCCAGGTGGGCGCCGCTCGCCACGAATCCTCGCATGCTGGCGAGGTCCGACCACGCCGTCATCGTGTGATGGACGCCGCCGACGATCCTGCCCGTCGTCAACAGATTTCCCGGCGCGCGCCGCGCCTGCATGAAAGAACGGACCGTCCGCCACCAGAACATCGGCAGCCGCGCGATGCCCTTCGGGCGAAACCCGGTCATTGAGACATATGCCATGTTGGCCCCTCGATCGGTTGCGCTTCATGCGAAACGAGCCGCGCGAGGGGATGGATTGCCGGAGACGTTCGATTTACGCTGGCGCCGGCAGCGAGGTGCGCGGCATGCAACACAAATCCGTCACGACTGATGTCCTCGACATCGCCTATCTCGACTACGGCGCGCCGGACGGCTGGCCCTGCATCATGGGCCATGGTTTTCCGTATGACGTGAACGCCTATGCCGAGGCCGCGCAGATCCTGGCGCAGGCGGGCGCGCGGGTGCTGGTGCCGTGGTTGCGCGGCTACGGGCCGACGCGGTTTCGTTCAGCTTCGACGTTGCGCTCCGGCGAGCAGGCGGCGCTGGGCGCCGACCTGCTGGCCTTCATGGATGCGCTCGAGATCGATCGCGCAATCGTCGGCGGCTATGATTGGGGCGGGCGCGCGGCCTGCGTCGTCTCGGTGCTGCACCCCGAGCGCGTCGTCGCTCTCGTCTCCGGCAATTCCTACAACATCCAGAACATCGCCCGCTCCATGGAGCCGGCTTCGCCGCCGGAGGAGGCCGCGCTCTGGTATCAGTATCTCTTTCACAACGAACGCGGCCGCAGCGCGCTGGAGCGCAACCGCCGCGGCTTTGCCCGCCAGCTCTGGGCCATGTGGTCGCCGACATGGCGATTCGACGACGTCACCTTCGATCGAAGCGCGGTGTCGTTCGACAACCCCGATTTCGTCGATGTCGTGATCCACTCCTATCGCCACCGCTACGCGCTGGTCGAAGGCGATCCCGCCTATGCGGCGATCGAGGCCAAGCTGGCCGCGCAGCCGCCGGTCCGCGTCCCCACGATCGCGATCGACGGCGACAGCGACGGCGTCAACCCCGGCACTGCCCATCACGCGCGCAAGTTCGAAGGCTTCTTCGAGCGGCGTGTCTTCACCGGCGCCGGCCACAACCTCCCGCAGGAACGGCCGGCCGAATGGGCGCAGGCGGTGCTCGACGTGCGCAAGGCGGCCGCAAAGCCCTGATTTTCGCGATCACAGGAACTTTTCGTCGCCGGCGCCGTCCAGATCCTGAGTTGCACGTTGAGCTGCGAGGGAGACGACCATGACCGAGGACAAGAAGCCGAGCGGACCCGACCTGACCAAGGGCGTCGCACTCGCCGAGTTCAAGGACGGCAAGCTGCTCGGTCATGTCGGCGAGGAGGACGTCCTGCTGGTGCTGGCCGGCAGCGAGATCTTTGCGATCGAGCCGCTTTGCAGCCACTACCATGGCCCGCTCGCAGAGGGTCTCGTGGTCGGCGACACCATCCGCTGCCCCTGGCATCACGCCTGCTTCGCCATGCGCACGGGCGAAGCGACGCGACCGCCGGCCCTGAACGCGCTGGCGGTGTGGGACGTCACGCGCGATCGCGACAGGATCACCGTTGCGCGCAAGCGCGAGGCACCGAAGCCGTCGATGGCTCATCGCAGCGCGCCGACGGGCGAAAAGTTCGTCATCGTCGGCGGCGGCGCGGCCGGCTTCGCGGCGGCCGAGACGTTGCGCCGCGAGGGCTTTGCCGGTGCCATCACCATGCTCAGCGATGATGGCGCGATGCCGGTCGACCGGCCCAATCTTTCCAAGGACTATCTCGCCGGCAATGCGCCGGAAGACTGGCTGCCGCTGCGCGGCGAGGACTACTATCGGGATGCCGGCATCGATCTCCGCCTGAACACGAACGTTGCGGCGGTCGATCCGAAGACGCGCAGCGTGACGCTCGGCAACGGCGACAAGCTGCCGTTCGACCGCCTGCTGCTCGCGACCGGCGCGGAGCCGGTCAAGCTCCAGATATCAGGCGCCGACCAGCCGCACGTCCATACCCTGCGCTCCGTTGCCGACAGTCGCGCCATCATCAAGGCGGCGGCCGGCGCCAGGCGTGCGCTGGTGATCGGCGCCAGCTTCATCGGCCTGGAAGTGGCGGCGTCCTTGCGCGCGCGCAAGATCGAGGTCCATGTTGTCGCGCCGGAAGAGCGGCCGTTGCAGAAAGTGCTCGGCCCTGACATGGGCGACTTCATTCGCGCGCTGCACGAGGAGAACGGCGTCAACTTCCATCTCGGGGGCACCGTCGAGAAGCTGGAAGGCACGCGCGCGATGCTGAAGAGCGGAGCCGTGATCGACGCCGACCTCGTCGTGGTCGGCATCGGCGTCAGGCCGCGCCTCGCGCTCGCCGAGCACGCCGGGCTTGCGGCCGATCGCGGCGTCAGCGTCAGCGAATTCCTGGAGACCAGCGTCGCCGGAATCTTCGCGGCCGGCGACATCGCGCGCTGGCCCGACCCCCATGCGCGGCAGACCATCCGCGTCGAGCATTGGGTGGTCGCGGAGCGGCAGGGCCAGACCGCGGCCCGCAACATGCTCGGCAAGCGCGAGCGCTTCGACGCCGTGCCGTTCTTCTGGAGCCAGCATTACGACGTGCCGATCAACTATGTCGGCCACGCCGAAAGCTTCGACGACATCACGGTCGACGGCAGCATCAAGGACAGGGACTGCCTGCTGAAATACCGCAAGGACGGCCGCGTCCGCGCGGTTGCCTCGATTTATCGCGATCTCGACAATCTCAAGGCCGAGCTCGAGATGGAGCGGTCGCGCCCTTGATCTGCGTCAACGCCGGCGGTCGCCGGGCTGCTCTGCTGGCTGTGGTCCGGCGCCGTGCTATCCTGAGACGTGCTCCGGGGCATCACATGCAGGAGGTGCGTCATGACATCCGCTTCGGATACCTCTCCCCATCTCGGTCTCGGCTCCGGCATCGCAGCGCTGCATGCCAAATGGGGCTGGATCGTTGCCCTCGGCGTCGTCTACCTCATCGCCGGCTTCGTCGCGCTCGGCAGCATGGTGATGGCGACGGTGGCGAGCGTGCTCGTGGTCGGCGCGATGATGATCGTCGCCGGCGCGGCCGAGATCATCGGCGCGTTCCAGATGAAGAGCTGGGGCAGGTTCCTGATCTGGATGCTGCTGGGCGTGCTCTATGTCATCGCCGGCTTCCTGACCTTCGACAATCCCCTGTTCGCGGCAGTGCTGCTGACGCTGTTCCTGGGCGCATCGCTGATCGCGTCCGGCGCCGTCAGGCTGTTTCTCGCCTTCAGCATGAAGCGCGAGAGCCCGTGGGTGTGGGTGGCGCTGTCGGGCGCCATCACGCTGCTGCTCGGCCTGTTGATCGTGGCGCGCTGGCCGGTCAACAGTGTCTATATTCTCGGCCCGTTCCTCGGCATCGACCTGGTCATGGCCGGCGCCGGCTGGATCAGTCTCGGCTTGAGCTTGAAGCGGCGCAGCTGATCCATCAGCAACTCGACGCAAGACCATCTTGCGGAACTCCGCTGAGCTGACGTGCTGGCAAAAGGCAGCACGCCGTGCGGTCGCCTCGCGCGGACGATCATCATCGGGGAGAAACCATGAAAGCCGCTTTGGCCCTGGCCGCAGCGCTGGCTGCCGCCTGTCTGTCCGCGCCTGCTTCCGCACAAAAAACTTACGGTCCCGGCGTCACCGACACCGAGATCAAGATCGGCAACACCATGCCCTATAGCGGGCCGGCCTCGCCGCTCGGCATCACCGGGCGGGTGCTCTCGGCCTATTTCGAGGAGATCAACGAGAAGGGCGGCGTCAACGGCCGCAAGCTCAATCTGCTCTCGCTCGACGACGCCTTCTCGCCGCCCAAGACCATGGAAGCGGCGCGGCGGCTGGTCGAGGGCGACGGCGTCGCCTTCATCTTCGCGACCATGGGAACCGCGCCGAGCTCGGCGATCGCAAAATATCTCAACAGCAACAAGGTGCCGCAGCTGTTCCTGATCAGCTCGGCCTCGAAGTGGAACGATCCGGCCAACATGCCGTGGTCGATGGCGCTGCCCTGGGCGCCGAACTACACCAGCGAGGCCGCGATCGACGTCGCCTATGCCCGCGCCAAGAATCCCAACGCGCGTTTCGCCGTGCTCTATCAGAACGACGACGCCGGCAAGGAATATCTCCGCGGTGTGAAGGAAGCTCTCGGTGCCGACGCGGACAAGGCGATCGCGATGGCCTCGAGCTTCGAGGTCGCCGATCCCACCGTCGATTCCCAGGTGCTGACGCTGGCCAACACCAAGGCCGACGTCTTCATGATCTACTCGGTGACGCCGCGCGCCTGCGCGCAGGCGATCCGCAAGGCCCATGAGGTCGGCTGGCAGCCGACGCGCTTCCTCGCCTCCGGCTGCGCCAACAAGGCGACCGTGATGGCGCCGGCCGGCCTCGATGCCGGCAAGGGCGTGCTGTCGCTCGGCTCGCTCAAGCCGTTCACGGCCGAGCCGAAGGACGATCCGGCGATGTCGGCCTATATCGACTTCATGAAGCGCCGCCTGCCCAATGCCGACGTCAACAACGTCGCCGCGCTCTACGGCTATACGGTCGCCGAGGCGCTGGTGGTCGTGCTGAAACAGTGCAAGGACAATCTGACGCGCGAGAACATCATGGCGCAGGCTTCCAACCTGAAGAAGGTGCCGCTGTCGCTGCTGCTGCCCGGCATCACCCTCAACACCACGCCGCAGGATTTCCGCCCGATCAAGGACGGCTACATGCTCCAGTTCGACGGCAACGACTGGGTGGTGGCGAGCGAGCTGCTGCGCGGGACGTGAGGGGCGAAGAGCGGCCACAGAGACGGTTGAGCAACCGGCGACATAGGTAACAGATCAAACCGACGACATGGGTAACACAATTCTCGTTTCGTTCA